>JBCBSF010000063.1:0-32280 GCA_039819325.1 Pseudomonadota bacterium
GGACGAGACGGTCTCACCTCCGTGACCGACATCGATACCTTACCAGATGTCGATGTGGGTAACTTACAAGGATGAGGGAGCACGTGGGTGTTGAGTGTTTCAGGCGAAAACCATCACGATTGAGAGCGTAACGACGGTCGTCTGACCTGCACCCTTCTCGAGCGCACGACCGTGACCACCAAGCACTCCCCTCATGCTGAGCCTGTCGAAGCATGTGCGACGGAGAAGAACGTGCTTGGGGCACATCCTTCGACAAGCTCGCAGATGAGAGATCACGTGGGCGGCTCGCGACCGCGACAGCGCGCGGTCGTGGCCTAGGCCGTCTCCTCGAAGAGCTCCCGGCCGATCAGCCAGCGGCGGATCTCGCTGGTGCCGGCGCCGATCTCGTAGAGCTTGGCATCGCGGAGGAGCCGCCCGGTGGCCGTGTCGTTGACATAGCCGTTGCCGCCCAGGCACTGGATGGCGTCCAGCGCGATCTGGGTCGCCTTCTCCGCCGCGTAGAGGATGGCGCCGGCGGCGTCCTTGCGGGTCGTCTGCCCGCGGTCGCAGGCCTTGGCGACGGAGTAGACGTAGGCCCGGCTGGCGTTCATCGTGGTGTACATGTCGGCCAGCTTGCCCTGCATCAGCTGGAAGCTGCCGATGGCCTGGCCGAACTGCTTACGCTCGTGGATGTAGGGGACAACGATATCCATGGCCGCCTGCATGATGCCGGTCGGACCGGCGGCGAGCACAGCGCGCTCATAGTCCAGGCCGCTCATGAGCACATTGACGCCCTTGCCTTCCTGGCCCAACAGGTTCTCTTCCGGCACCTCGCAGTCTTCGAAGACCAGCTCTCCGGTGGGGGAGCCGCGCATACCCAGCTTGTCCAGCTTCTGCGCGATGGAGAAACCGGCGAAGTCCTTCTCCACCAGGAAGGTCGAGATGCCACGTGGCCCGGCCGAAGGGTCGGTCTTGGCGTAGATCACCAAGGTATCGGCCTCGTCGCAGTTGGTGATCCAGAACTTGCGGCCATTCAGGACGTAGCGGTCGCCCTTCCTCTCCGCCCGCGTGGTCATGGAGACCACGTCCGACCCCGCCCCCGGCTCGCTCATCGCCAAGGCGCCGACGTGCTCGCCGGTGATCAGCTTAGGCAGATAGCGGCGCTTCTGCTCCGGCGTGCCGTTGCGGCTGATCTGGTTCACACAGAGATTGGAGTGCGCGCCGTAGGAGAGCCCGACCGAGCCTGAGGCGCGGCTCACCTCCTCCATCGCCACGACATGCTCCAGATAGCCTAGCCCGGCGCCGCCGTACTCCTCATCGACGGTGATACCATGCAGCCCCAGCTCCCCCATCTGCGGCCAGAGCTGGCGAGGAAAGCGGTCCGTCCTGTCGATCTCGGCCGCCAGCGGCGCGATCTTCTCCGAGGCGAAACTCTGGACCGAGTCACGCAGCATGTCGGCGGTCTCGCCGAGGCCGAAGTCGAAGTCGGGTAGACGATTGGGGATCATGGAAAGGCCGCTTCTCAAAAAAAACTGCAGTCCTCTTACTTAGGCGGAACCGTCTGGCCTCTCCAGCCTAAACCCGGTCCATCTCATAGCGCGCCCAGATCGAGGCGACGCGGGGGTCGGCAGAGACGGCCTCAGCGAGCTCTTTAAAGATGGCGAAGCGCTGACCGTCCTGGCCGCGGCGCGGATGCCACGTGGCGATTGCGGCCAGATAGACGTCGAGGATGGTCATGCGGTCGCCAAGGAAGAAAGGCCTGCCCTGCATAGCTTCCTGGACCAGGCCGGCATGCGCGTCCAAGGCCGCCACGGCAGAGGCCTTCACGCCCTCAATCCCCTTGGGATCCGTCGTGTAGCGGTCCGTGTAGTAGATCCGCAGAATATCCTCATAGAGCTGAGTGGCGGCAAAGACCAACCAGCGCTGGATCGCAACGCGCGCGGGCTCCTCCATTGCGGGCAGGAGGCCGCTCTCTGAGTGACGGTCACCCAGGTAGAGGCAGATCGCAGCCGACTCGGTCATGACTTGGCCGTCGGGCAGCACCAAGGCTGGGACCTGGCCACGCGGGTTGACCGCCTGCAGCTCTGCATTGGTCAGCTTGTCGTCTGAGAAGTAGACCTCGCGCTCCTCAAAGGCCACGCCGGCGGCCTCCAGCATGACGGCCACGGGAAAGGCGCCGCTGCCTTTGCCCCAAAAGAGGGTGTAGCTGCTCATCACTCTGCCTCCGAAAAGACGAAACGGCGGGCCGTCTCTCGACGGCCCGCCGCATGCCTAACCCATCTGGCAGGAGCAGTTAAAGCCCGGCCTTCACCTCCTCGAAAATCTGCTGCAGCTCGGCGATGCGGGGCGCACCTTGCGAGAACCAGCCATTGGCGAAGAGGGTGGAGGGATCGCGCGGGATGCCGACCCGGACCAGCACCTCGTCGTCAACCAGATCGAAGGCCTTCTTGTTGGCATGGCCATAGCCGTACTCGGTCAGCAGGAACTGGCCCGTTTCCGGCGAGATCAGGGCGTCCAGCAGCTCATAGGCGGCATCGACGTGCTCGGCGCGCTTGTCCATGACCAGGCCGCAGCACCAGTTGATGATGCCTTCCTTGGGGTTCATGAACTTCACCGGCACACCCTGCGAGGCCAGCGCATTGACCGAGGAGTTCCAGGAGGTCGAGGCCACCAGCTCACCCGTCGCCAGCGCCTGCTCAATCTCCGTCGTGTCGCTCCAGTACATGCGCAAGAGCGGACGCTGGCGCTGCCAGGCCTCGCGCACCTTCACCAGGTCTGCGTCGGTCGGATTGAAGGGGTCCTCAGCGCCGACGTAGACCAGGGTGATGGTCGAGGTGTCGGCGATCTCGTTACCGATCGACAGGCGGCCCTTGTAGCGCTCGTCCCACAGCAGGCCGTAGGACTCCTCGTCGATGTCCACCAGATCGGTGCGGTAGATCACCGAGGTGTTGCCCCAGTCGCAGGGCACGAAGTAGTGCTCCCCGTCCTGCATCCCGGCCTCTAGGTTGGCGAGGTCGGGGAAGACGTCGGGCCAGTTCGACAGGCGGCTGACGTCGATCGGCTGGAACTCGCCGGACTGGCGCCAGCGGATCATCTGACTGATGCAGGGATGGGTGATGTCGACCCGGAAACCGGCGCGGATCTTCTGCAGGGCCTCTTCCATGTCGGCGAAGACCGGGGTCTTCGGCGGCTCGCCATACTGGTCGATGTAGGCTTGATACATCTCCGGGATGTCATAGCCCGACCAGGTGAAATAGACGGCGTCACCGCCGGCGGCCTGCGCCCCGCGTCCGGCCATCGGCAGCAAGGCCGCGGTGATCCCAAGACCAGCGGCCATGCGGCCCAGATCGCGGCGGGAGACCCGACCCTCCTGGATCTGCCCGATCAGGTCTTCCTTCTTCTCAAATTTTGCCATCATGTCCTTTCCTCTTCGCTGTCTCTCCCCAGCCGGCGGCAGTTCGGGTAGAGCACCCGCCAGCCACTCACTCCTGTTGCCTTAGCCTGCCAAAGGCAGAGAGAGGAGTCGAGGCACTCTGCCATATCAGTTTAGATTCAAGGTGATGGCGACAGCCGCGACCAGCAGGACAATACCAAGGGTTTCCGCCTTGCTTGGCGTTTCCTTGAAACCCCAGCGGGCGATGATGAAGGTGAAGAGCAGCTCGATGAGGCCTAGTGTGCGCACGTAGGCCACCTGCTGCAGGGTGAAGGCGGTGAACCAGCAGGCCGACGCCAGGATGCCAGTGATGCCCGCCAAGACGGCTACCTTGCGCGCTTCCCAGACCGCGGTCAGCTGCCCCGGCTCACGCAGGTAGAGGTAGACGCCGATCAGCAGCGTCTGGATGACCGCCGACCAGAAGAGCGCGTAGGCCGCCGACATGAGCGCACTCTCGTGACCAAGCGAGAGAGAGGCAGCCCGAAAGGCCACCGCCGAAAGCCCGAAGAGGGCGGCTGACAGCAGTCCCAGCAGGGCCGGCCGCTCCAGCCAGCCGGTCAGGAAGGCCTGCCAGGGGTCCCGACTGGACTTCAGCGAGAAGAGCATGACACCCAGCGTGCCCAGTAGGATCGCCAGGGCGCCGAGGGTGGAGACGGTATCTCCCAACACCACCAAGCCGAAGATGGCCGCCTGCACCACTTCTGTCTTCGAGTAGGCGATGCCCACCGCGAAGTTACGCTGGCGCAGAACGGTCAGCAGCAAGGCCGTGGCGAAGGTCTGGGCAAGCGAGCCGGCGGTCACCCAGAGCCAGAAGTCGGCGCCGGGCTGCGGCCAGGTCAGACCGAGCCCGCGCAGCAGCAGCAGATAAGCCAGCGCCAAGGGCAGGCCATAGACATAGCGAGTGAAGGTGGCACCGTTGGTCGAAAGACGACCGACCAGGTGACGTTGTACGGCAGTGCGCAGGTTTTGCAGTAAGGCCGCTGAAATCGTCAGCGGTATCCACAGCCAGGTCACAGCACTCTCGTCATCCTCATGGTCTCGATCGGAGCGCGCTCGTCGAGGCAAGGGTCGATCAAACCGTCCTGCGCAGGTCGTCTACGCAGGACCCTTGATAGGGCGCGGTGGCTCTGTTGGTCTAGGAGACTGTGGCCAGCACGGCCCACCAAAAACGCAGGGCTGCCAGCCGGCGGCGAACGACCCCTTCCCTCACGGAAGCTTGTCATCATGGCTCTGGTCGGGTTTGGCCACACCCGTCTCTGCTGGAAGCTGCTGCTTCCTCGCGGCGCGCGGCTTGCTGGAGGCCGGGTTTAGCCCGTTCATAGATCAGGCGCTTGGGCGTTCCTCGAAACCCGCTCCCAGCCGCTCAGCCTCGGCCGGCGGGCTATCTACTTGCGTCACGGCCTCAACCCGCGCCAAAGGCGGACCCTCATGGCAGAGCGCGACCATCTCTTGCACGGCCGCGTCTGAGCCGACAAAAAGTGCCTCGACCCGCCCGTCTCTCAAGTTGCGGACCCAGCCGCGCAGACCCCGCTTCTGCGCTTCCTGAACGGTCCAGGCGCGGTACCAGACGCCTTGCACCTTGCCGCTGATGAAGACATGCGCGCGCGTGTCGCTCATCGCTCCCGTCCCCAAACGTAGAGCGCTTCCATTGCCAGATCGCAGGCGCGTTTGGCGCTCTTTTCCCACTCCGGGCCCTTGATCCACTGATCCTCTAGGGTGATCACGGGGCGCCCGCGCTCCTCATGCATCAGCTTGTTGCGCAAGCCCCGCAGCCAGGCCTGATCCTCTGGCCGGGCCTGCGGCGGAAAGCCGGCATGAAAGGCCTGGGCATCGACGATGGCGCCAGCCAGGACCACTGAGCCGGCCCAGGCGCCGGCACAGAAGGCGCGCTGCAGATCGACCATGAGAGCGGCTGCCTGTTCCGACAGACGGCCGGCCCCGCCCTCGGCGTAGCGCTGCTCACAGGCGATGAGCCAGTTGCGGCGCTTCTCCCAGACGGCTTCGCTGGGATGCTCCACCATCTCCAGCATGGCCAGTCTCCAGCTGCGCGAGGGGCTACTCGAACTCGATGATGGCCTGATCGACGGTGAGGCTCTCGCCCGGCGTGCAGTGGAGGGTCTTGACCACCCCGTCGGCGCTGGCGCGCAGGACGTTCTCCATCTTCATGGCCTCGACCACTGCCAGCTCCTCGCCGGCCTTGACCTCCTGGCCAACCTCGACAGCGACGGAGACCAAGAGCCCCGGCATCGGCGAGAGCAGGAAGCGGGAGAGGTCGGGCGGCGCCTTGATCGGCATATGCTGCAGCATCTCGGCGACCGAGGGGCGCAGCACTAAGACCTCGATGCCGACGCCGGCATGGGTGAGGGTCATGCGCGGGCTGGCACGGTCCAGTTGGACCACCTTGGTCTCGCCATCGACCTGTGCCTCGATCAGCAGATCACCAGGCTGCCAAGCGGACTCGATGGTGCCGTCGCCCAACGCGCTGGAGACCTGGAAGCCGCTGGAATGGGGCTTCAGGGTGACCGGATGGTAGCTCCGCTCTTCCTTGCCCTCGATCACCACGACCCAGTCGTCCAGCAGGAGGGCGCGGCCAGTGATCTCCTCGGCGATCAGGCTCTCGCGCTCCGCCTGGCGGCGGCCGACCAGGGCCGCGGCCAAGACCAGGACGCGCAGGTCCGCGCCCTCCGGATGGCCCAGGCCATAGCCGTCTGGGAACTCTTCGGCGATGAAGCCGGTTGTGAGCGCACCGGATCGAAAGCGCGCGTGGTTCACCAGCGCCGTCAGGAAGGCCGTGTTGTGGTTGATGCCGCGGATGTAGAAGGCATCCAGGGCCTGAGCCAGGTTGTCAGACGCCGCGTCGCGGGTGGCGCCATAGCCGATCAGCTTGGCGATCATGGGGTCGTAGTAGATCGAGATCTCCGACCCCTCCTCCACGCCGCTGTCGATGCGCACCGTGTCGCTTTCCTTCGGCGGCAGGTAGCGCCGCAGGCGGCCGATAGAGGGCAGGAAGCCACGTGCCGGGTCTTCGGCATAGACGCGCGCCTCGACCGCCCAGCCGTCGATCGTCACCTGGTCTTGAGTGATCGTCAGCGTCTCACCGGCCGCGACACGGATCATCCACTCCACCAGGTCGATCCCGGTGATCAGCTCGGTCACCGGATGTTCCACCTGCAGGCGGGTGTTCATCTCCAGGAAGTAGAAGTTCTTATCCTTGTCGACGATGAACTCGACCGTACCGGCGGAATAGTAGCCGACGGCCTTAGCCAAGGCGACGGCTTGTGCACCCATGGCCGCACGCGTCTCGGGATCAAGGAAGGGCGAGGGCGCCTCTTCCAGCACCTTCTGATGCCGGCGCTGGATGGAGCACTCACGCTCGTTCAGGTGGATGATGTTGCCGTGGGTATCGCCCAGCACCTGGATTTCGATGTGGCGCGGTTCTTCGACGAACTTCTCGATGAAGACCCGGTCGTCGCCGAAGCTGGAGGTCGCCTCGTTCTGGGCGGAGCGGAAGCCTTCCAGGGTCTCCTGATCGCTCCGCGCGATGCGCATGCCCTTGCCGCCGCCGCCGGCCGAGGCCTTGATCATGACCGGATAGCCAATGTCTTGCGCGATCTTGACCGCCTCTTCGGCATTGGGAATGGCCTCCAGGTGGCCGGGAACGGAGGAAACCTCAGCGTCTTGGGCCAGCTGTTTGGAGGCAATCTTGTCGCCCATGGCCTCAATTGCCTTCACCGGCGGGCCGATGAAGACGATGCCCTCGGCCTCTAGCGCCTGGGCGAAGCTGCCTTTCTCCGAGAGGAAACCGAAGCCCGGATGCACCGCCTGCGCACCGGTCTCTTTGCATGCCGCGATGATCTTGTCTGCGCGCAGGTAGCTCTCGGCAGAGGCCGCCGGCCCGATGGCCACGGCCTCATCGGCCATGTCGACCGCCAGGCTGTCTGCATCGGCCTCCGAGTAGACGGCGACGGTCTTGATGCCCAGGCGGCGGCAACTCTTGATCACCCGGCAGGCAATCTCGCCGCGGTTGGCAATGAGGATCTTCTCGAACAATGGCATGATGTCAGCTCTTTCCTAAAGGCGGTCCCTAAGTCGGCGGTCGAGACACGCCTAGAGCGGGATATTGTCGTGCTTCTTCCAAGGGTTGGAGAGCTGCTTGTTGCGCAGCATGCGCAGCGCGTGGCCGACACGCCGGCGGGTGCCGTGCGGCATGATCACGTCGTCGATGAAGCCGCGCGAGGCTGCCACGAAGGGATTGGCGAACTTCTGACGGTACTCCTCCGTCCGCGCCTCGATCTTCTCCTGATCGCCGGCATCGCCGCGGAAGATGATCTCCACCGCACCCTTCGGGCCCATGACTGCGATCTCGGAGGTCGGCCAGGCGTAGTTGACGTCACCGCGCAGGTGCTTGGAGGCCATGACCACATAGGCCCCTCCATAGGCCTTGCGGGTGATGACGGTCACCTTCGGCACCGTCGCCTCGGCATAGGCGAAGAGCAGCTTGGCACCATGCTTGATGATGCCATTGTACTCCTGCGAGACGCCCGGCAAGAAGCCCGGCACGTCGACCAGGGTGACGATGGGGATGTTGTAGCAGTCGCAGAAACGTACGAAGCGCCCGGCCTTGCGCGAGGAATCGATATCCAGGCAGCCGGCCAAGACCAGCGGCTGATTGGCGACGATCCCCACCGTCTGGCCGTCGATGCGGCCCAGACCGATGATGATGTTGCCGGCATGGGTCGGCTGCAGCTCGAAGAAGTCGCCTTCGTCCACCAGGCGGTAGATCAGCTCCTTCATGTCGTAGGGCTTGTTGGGGTTCGGCGGCACCAGGGTGTCCAGTGCGAACTCCTCCCGATCCAGGGGATCGCTGGTCGGCCGGATCGGCGCCGGCTCGCGGTTGGAGGAGGGCAGGAAGTCCACCAGGCGGCGGACCTCCAGCAAGGCCTCCACGTCGTTCTCAAAGGCCAGATCGGCAACGCCTGATTTGGTGGTGTGGGTGACGGCACCGCCCAGTTCTTCCTGGGTCACCTGCTCATGTGTGACGGTGCGCACCACATCGGGCCCGGTCACGAACATGTAGGAACTGTCCTTCACCATGAAGATAAAGTCGGTCATGGCCGGGGAGTAGACGGCACCGCCAGCACAAGGCCCCATGATGAGCGAGATCTGAGGCACCACGCCCGACGCCATGACGTTGCGCTGAAAGACTTCCGCATAGCCGGCCAGCGAGGCCACGCCTTCTTGAATACGCGCGCCGCCAGAGTCATCGAGGCCGATGACCGGTGCGCCGACCTTCATCGCCTGATCCATGATCTTGCAGATCTTCTCGGCATGCGCTTCCGAGAGCGCACCGCCGAAGACCGTGAAGTCCTGGCTGAAGACGAAGACCAGCCGGCCGTTCACCAGTCCATGGCCAGTGACCACGCCATCGCCGGGTACCGTGGTCTCGCGCATGCCGAAGTCGGCGCAGCGGTGCTCCACGAACATGTCCCACTCCTCGAAAGTGCCTTCGTCGAGGAAGAGGTAGACGCGCTCACGCGCGGTCAGCTTGCCCTTGGCGTGTTGTGCCGTGACGCGGCGCTCGCCGCCCCCTTGGCGCGCGGCCTCGCGGCGGCGTTCCAGTTCGTTGATGATTTCTTTCACGGCATTCCTATCCCGCTGGGGCGGGTCCGTCTGGCACCTGCCAAGGCAAGGCGCCGGACCCGATCAAGGTGGCTCTCTTGTGCGGCTGCTAGGCGGTCGGATTCAGTGCTGGTTCCGGAGTCGCCCAATGCAACGCTGTCACGGCAAGGCTGATAGCACGCAGTGCGCCGCTTTTCCAACAGAGTGGGTGTAAGTAGGGCAAGCTAGCTCAGGAAACGGAGGAAGCGTTCGGCATGGCGCAACTCCTCCAGCCGCCGGGCCCGGGCTTCCTCGGCCAGACGATCGCTGCCCCAGATTTCCAGCTGATAGGTCTCGTCTACCTCTGCCGCGGCAAAGGTCGCCTCTGCATCGAGCCGTTCGGCCAGCAGGGCCAAGGCGAGGACCAGCGAGCCGCTGATCCGGGTGCTTTGTGCCACCGCGGTCAGCGCGAAGTCGTCGAGCCTCTCCAGAGCATTCGTTAGTGCTTCCTGAGACTCTGGTGGCTGTTCGACCGCCATGATGCCGCTGGTGACCGTCAGCGGCGCGGCATGCGCCACCGCCACCCAGTCGAGCAGCGGCTGCCAGAGCGCGTCCTGGCGGGAGCGTAGGGCCTCGGGCCGCTCGGCGCGATAGCAGAGCAGATCATTGCCGCCGTAGGCTGCCGTCTCTTCTAAGATGCGATCGCGTTGGAGGGCGGTTAGGTCCAAGGCCATACAGGCCAGCTGGGTGAGCGGCATGGAGGGTGGATCGATGGTCTCACCCTGACTGCGCCATTCTTCTGCCAGCGCCTCGGCCAGGGTCGCAGTGGGGAGGGTCAGCGCCCGCTTGGCCGGTGTGCGCAGCGGTCGCTTGTCTAGGAGGATCGCGTGCTCTGGCCCCTCGGCCTGCGTGGAGACCGTCTTGTAGAAGCGTTTCACCGGCAGTGCCTCAATCGAACAGCCCGCGGATGCCCTGCACGGCGTCACTCGCGCCAGTACCGACAGCATCGAGGCCTTCCCCCACGGCGGAGCCAACGCTGCCGGCGGCCTCTCCGACGGTCTTGCCAACCCCAACGGCAGCGTCGCCGGCACCACTGAGGATACCCGTCACCGCCGAGCCACCCGCGGCCAGCCAGCGGCCGACCACGGCTTCGGTCCCACCGCCCTTTTCGATTGCAGAGACTGCGGTTTGACAGGCCGCATGGTCATCTTCCAGCCCCTTAGCCTCAGCTGAGATCAGCTTCACGACCAGGAGCGGCGGCAGCATCACCATGCCAGCCGTCGTTGCTGCCTTGATAGCCGTGCCTTGCGGGTCGGGATAGACGGAGGGATCTGAGAGGGGGCCACTGAGGCGCAGCGGCGGCGTCACCGCCGAGAGTCCAATCCCCCGCGGCGCCGTCTGCAGATAGAGATCCATCCGCTCGCCCAGCAGGTCGACAGAGCCGCTGGCCGTGGTGAGAAAGCCCGCCCCCGCCACCGCCGTGGCTTGGCTCACCAGACTGCCATTCCGCCACTCCACCCGACTGATCGCACAGGTCAAGGCAACCTGGTCGCTGCCGCCGAAGATGGGACCCAGCAAGGTCAGCAGCGAGGCATCGATCAGGGCAAGGGCACGCTCTTGCAGGACCGTATCGCGGCTATCAACCTGCGTGGTCCCAGTGAGGTTTTTCACCAGACTGCGCAGGTCAGCGCCCGCACCGCTGACATTGATCTCCCCATTCAAGTGGCCGGAGACCTGCCGGTCCAACAGGGCCCCATAGTTAAGGCCAGCTACCTTGGCAGAGAGGGTTATAGCCGGCGGCTGCTGGCTAGCCTTCAGATCGAGGTTCCCCTCTACCTTGCCTTCAAACAGGCCGAAGGTAACGGGGTTCACGGTCAGCTCACCGCCAGCCAAGAGCGCCTGTGCGGAGAGGTCTGTGAGGCTGGTGCCTCCCGGCAGGTCAAGGCGTGCAAGGGTGACGTCCAGTTTGCCGTCCAGGGCGGTCAAGGCATCCAGCGGCAAAGGGAGGTCCGGGATCAGGCGTTGGTCTGGCGTCCCCTCACCCGCCGTCGTAGCCAGGATCTGGTCAAGGCGCAGCCGCTCACCGCGCAGGCTCCCGTCCAGGCGGTAGCCGGCATCGGACTCCTGCAGCGTCACCTCTCCCTTGAGATCGGATCCAGCCAGGCTCAGCACCAGGTCTTGCAACTGCAGCTCACCGGCACTGCCGTTGACTTTAGCGTCCAGTGACAGGGGCCCGACCGCAGGCAGGTACTGGCCGGCAAGCGCTGAGAAGCTGGCCAAGTCCTTGGCTGACAGCTTGACCTCGCCCACCACCTGCGCCCCTTGTTTGTGTTGCGCCTCCAGCGAGATCTCAGCCCCAGCAATCGTACCGGCCAGCGACACCGGAAAGCCCTGATCCGCGGCCATCTGCTCCAAAGAGCCCAGATTGAAGACCAGGTCGAAAGGCACCTGGTCGGCCTTACCGCTGAGCGTCCCGGACAGCGGCTGCTGCGGCCCGGAGCTGCCGGCCTGGAGGCTGGATATCTCCAGCCGGCGCGGGCTGGTCGTCGGCGCAGCCTGATAGACCAGCTGGCCGTCCCGCACTTCCACATCCTTGAAGACGAAGGCGAGGCTATCGCCGCCACCTGCCGTTTGGGCGGAGCCACTGTCCCAGTTGCCGCGGCCTTGGGCATCACGCGCCAGAGCGATCTGAGGGCTCACCAAGAGCAGCCGTTCAATCGCCACTTCATCAGACAGAAGCGGGATGAGCGCCAAGGAGACTTCCAGCCGTTCGATCCGCGCAAGCGGCGCCTCGCCGGCTGCCGCGTCAAGAGTGACCTTGCCCATCACCAAGGCTGGCGTGAGCGACACGTCGAGGCTGACGTCCCCGGCAATCTCCAGCTTGTGCCCCGTCGCCTCTTCCACCTGGCGCTCGATCAGCGCCTTCAGATCGGCGACCGGATAGCTGGTCAGCACGATGTAGCCGACGACCAAACCTCCCACCGCCAAGGCGAAGAAGGAGATGAGGAGCCACTTCACGATACGCATACCGCTCGTCCTCCTAAGATCACTCTAAGCGCCGCGGGCTTCCAGTTGAGCGACCGCCAACTCCGCGGACTTGGTCTCGAACCCGAAACTCTGGCAGGCCGCGAGAAAGGCTGCCGGTGCAGGCGCTGCGATGCGCAAGGTGGTCTCGTCCTCCGGATGGGGGACGGCCAGCTCTGCTGCGTGCAGCAGGAGCCCGGCCTCGCCCGCTTGCTTGGTTGCACCATACTTGAAATCACCCAGGATGGGGTGGCCGATCGCAGCCAAATGCGCGCGGATCTGGTGCGTACGACCCGTCAGCGGCGCCAAGACCAACAGACTGGCCTTCGCGCCAGCGGTCGCTGCGGTGGCATAGAGGGTCTCCGCCGCCTGGCCCTCTGGGTCGGCCTGCATCCGCTCTTGCCCTTGCTGGCCTTGCTTAGCAAGCGCGCGGTCGATCCGTCCGGCGCGGCGGCGCGGCACGCCTTGCACCAGCGCCCAATAGAGCTTGCGTGCGCTACGGCCTTTGAAGCTCTCTGCCAGATGGCGGGCGGCTGCCGCCGTCTTGGCCAGAAGCAGCACGCCGCTGGTGTCCCGGTCCAGCCGGTGCACCAGACGCGGCGCGGCGGCACCAGGCGGCACCAGGCCAGCGGCCAGGCGATCGATGGAGATGCGCTGTCCGCTGCCGCCCTGGACGGCCAAGCCGACCGGCTTGTTCAGCGCCAGGACATAGCGGTCCTCGTAGAGAAGGCCGGCACGTAGGGACTCTAACGCAGCCTTGGCCTCTGGCGTCTCTTGCTCACCTCGCGGCGGCGCTGCCTCTGCGTCCGCCGCCGTCAGCTGCGGCGGCAGGCGCAGGATCTGGCCGAGCTGCAGCGGTGTTGCTGCCTTCGCCCGCTTGCCGTCCAGGCGGATCTGGCCGCTGCGCAGCAGGCGCTGGAAGAGCGACTGCGGCAGGGCCGGATAGGTCTTGCGCAGCCAGCGGTCCAGCCGCTGGCCGGCGTCTTCCGCGCCGACCTGGTGCTGGGTCACGCCGCCGCTCATGACAAGGAAGGCCGCAGCAGGGCCAGCATGAGGAAGACTGCACCGACGCAGAGGACCACGGAGGAGAGGACGTAGAGCAAGGCCAGCAGATGCTGGTTGCGCTCGAACAGCAGCACCACCTCCAGCGAAAAGGTAGAGAAGGTGGTGAAGCCGCCGAGGAAACCGGTCGTCAAGAAAGCCCGTAAGTGCGGGTCACGCAGCTCAAAGCGCAGAAAGAGAGCGATGGCGCAGCCCATCAGCAGACCACCCAAGAGGTTGGCGGCGAAGGTGCCCCAGGGAAAGCCGCTGCCGAGCCAGCGGGTCATGACAATCCCCAAGAGGTGGCGGCAGCCGGCCCCCAAGGCACCACCAGCGCAGACAGCGGCCAAGGTCAGAAGATGGACCTGCATGACCGCTCCCTGCCATTACCGCGTTGCTGCCTGTGTGCCCCCTCAGGCTGCTTCTTGTACGCCGTTTCCGAAGAGCCAGGCCAGCGCCTGCTTTACGTCCATTTGATAGACGCCGATGCGGCCAAGCTCGCGCAAAGCATCTTCGGAGGCATTGGAGAGGGCGTCGCTGGCGAGCACCACCCGATAGTCGCGCGCGCCGGCCTCATAGAGCGTGGCGCGGATGGAGGTGGTGAAGTTGAAGCCACAGATGAAGAGCGTGGTCACGCCCAGGTTGGACAGGTGGTCGCCCAGGCCCGTGTCATGGAAGGCACCCCAGCGCGGCCGATACATGGCCCACTCCTGCGGGGCCAAGGGCTGAAACTCGCCGGCGAAGAGGGCATCGGGCGCCAGACGCGGCGCATCGGCGGGTGCCACCTCGCTCACCAGTTCCACACCCTGAGTGCCGGGCATGAGGATACGCAGGCCCTCTTCCACCATCTGCCGGCGGGAGATGTCGACGTTGGAGCCGTCGGGACGATAGAGCCGCACGCAATGCACGATCGGCAAGCTGCAGCTCCTGAAACCCTCCACCAAGCTCTGCACCGCAGGTAGGGCCGCCTGCATGCCGGCCGTCCGCAGCGGCGACTCGGGATCGAGAAAATCCATCTGAGCATTGATGGTCAGGAGGGCCACACGGCCGCGCTGCGGCTTGGTGTAGTCCTCGATCGGGCTTGCGTCCATGATCGCTCCTTCGAGATTGGCTGGGGCGGTTAAGTGATTTCAGAGAAACGCTTTCTTTGTATCGCTACAAGTAGCAGCCCTTCATGGCAGCCGCGCAGATGCTGCAAAGCGTTTCGCATTTGGTCGCCTAGGTAACTCAGCGGCACCGGCCCGCACCCTCGCCCGGCCAGCCAACGAGAGTATTCTGGACTGGGTGGCCGGGCGGGGATGCGGGCCGGTGCCGGAGCGATGCGCTTGCGCATCGCTGCAACAAGACCTCATGACCGCTCCTCCTCTGCCTGGCGCTCCTCGCGTAGCCTCTGCCAATAGGCGAGACGTTTGGCGAGATCGCGCTCGAAGCCGCGTTCGACCGGTTCATAGAGGGGAACACGCGCCATGCCTTCGGGCCAGTAGTTTTGACCAGAGAAGCCGTCCGCTGCGTCGTGGTCGTAGGCATAACCCTTGCCGTAGCCCAGGTCCTTCATCAGCCGGGTCGGCGCGTTCAAGATGTGTGCCGGCGGGGCTAGGGAGCCAGTTTCTTTCGCCGCGGCCATAGCCTTCTTGAAGGCAACATAGGCCGCGTTGGATTTGGGCGCGCAGGCCAGATAGATCACCGCCTGCGCCAGCGCCAGATCGCCCTCAGGGCTTCCCAGGCGCTCATAGGTCTCCCACGCAGCGATGGTCTGGGTCACCGCCTGCGGGTCGGCCAGGCCGACATCCTCGCTGGCGAATCGCAGCAGGCGGCGGGCGATGTAGCGCGGATCCTCTCCGCCATCCAGCATGCGCGCCAGCCAGTAGAGCGCGGCGTCGCAATCCGAACCACGCAAGGACTTATGCAGAGCGGAGATGAGGTTGTAGTGCCCTTCCTGGCTCTTGTCGTAGAGCGGTGCACGCTTTTGCGTGACGGCGGCCAAGCCAGCCTCGTCCAGGTCTGCCTCCGTCTTCACCGCAAAGAGGGCTTCGCAGAGGTTCAGGAGATAGCGCCCATCGCCGTCGGCCAGCGCCAAGAGCCGGCTCCTTGCACTCTCGGTCAGCGGCAGCTTGCGGCCTTCGGACTCCTCGGCGCGGCGGCAGAGGCCTTCCAGCGCAGCCTCGTCCAGCCGGCGAAGCACCAAGACCTGGGCACGGGACAGCAGGGCCGCGTTCAGCTCGAAGGAGGGGTTTTCGGTCGTCGCCCCCACCAGCACCACGGTACCGTCCTCGACGTAAGGCAAAAAACCGTCTTGCTGCGCGCGGTTGAAGCGATGGATCTCGTCGATGAAGAGCAGGGTCCCCTGCCCGCCCGCGCGGCGCTCCTGCGCCCGCTGAAAGACCTTGCGCAGGTCGGCGACACCGGAGAAGACGGCCGACAAAGGCTCGAAGGCCAGGTCGGAGACCTCGGCCAGCAGGCGGGCAATGGTGGTCTTGCCGCAGCCAGGCGGGCCCCAGAAGATGACGGAGGTCAGCCGTCCCTGCGCCACCATGCGGCCCAGGGGGGCCTCCGGTCCCAGCAGGTGGTCTTGCCCGACGACCTCCCCCAGGCTCTTCGGACGCAGACGGTCGGCGAGCGGCCGCGGCGCCAGGCTGTCGAAGAGTCCTGCCATAGGAGCCCCAGCCTAGCGGTTGACGTCGACGCGGCGCAGGCGGCCGTTGCGTTCCAGGGTCAAGGTCCAGCGCGCCACCGGCTTCTCCAGTGCGGCCTCCAGCTCGTCAGCGGTCTCCATACGCTCTTCGTTCAGCGCGCGCAGGATGTCACCGGGGCGGAAGCCGAAACGCCGGGCGGTGGAGTTGCGCGGCACCTCCAGCACCACCACGCCGTCCCAGACCTCCTCCATGCCCATGGTCTGCGCCAGCGCCGGCGAGATGTTGCCGATGACAGCGCCTGCGAGCGGCTGCTGGCCCGAAAGACGCCGTGCCGCCAGCGCCGGCATGTTGGGTGGTCCCTCCAGCAGCAAGGTCAGGCTCAGGCGGTCGCCACGGCGCACCACCTGCAGCTCGACGCTGCGGCCGATACCGACCGTCGCCAGGCGAAAGAGCAGCGCGCGCTCATCGAGTACGGCGTAGCTCTCCACTGCGAGGATCACGTCGCCTGGGCGCAGACCCGCCCGGGCGGCTGGACCGTTGGGATAGAGTGCCTCAACCACCACGCCGCCTGGCCGCTCCAGGTTCAGCTTGCCGGCCAGTTCGCTGGTGACGGTGCTGCCGCGCAGGCCGTGCCAGGGGCGCGCGACCTCGCCGCCTTCGCGGGCGGAGGCGATAACGGTGCGAACCATGTTGGCCGGAATGGCAAAGCCGATACCGACCGAGCCGCCGGTGCGGGAGTAGATGGCCGTGTTGATGCCGATCAGGCGGCCATCCGTGGTGACCAGCGCCCCGCCGGAGTTACCGGGATTGATCGCGGCATCGGTCTGAATGAAGAAGCTGTAGTCGGAGACACCGACCTGCGTGCGCGCCAAGGCCGAGACGATACCCAAGGTCACGGTCTGGCCGACGCCGAAGGGATTGCCCACCGCCATGACCAGGTCGCCGACCTCCAGGTCGTCGGAATCGCCGAGGCGCAGATGCGGCAGGCTTTCCTCGGCATCGATCCTCAGGACGGCGAGGTCGGTGCTTTCGTCAGTCAGCACCACCTCCGCCTCGAACTGGCGGAGGTCGGAGAGCGCCACGGTGATGCTCTCGGCCTGACGGATCACGTGATGATTGGTGACGATCAGTCCGTCTGACGAGACAATCACGCCCGACCCCAGAGCGGTGGCCGGCTGATTGCGCCGGCCGAAACCCGGACCGAAGTCGCGGCCGAAGAACTCCCGCAAGATGGGATCGTCAAAGAGGGGGGAGCGTTGGGCGACCGCAGAGGTGGTGTGGACGTTGACCACCGCGGGCGAGACCAGCTTGGCCAGAGGCGCGAAGCTAAGCTGCACCTCCGCCAAGCTCTCCGGTATCCGGATCTCTTCGGCCGCTGCCGGCGCGGAGAGAAGTCCCGCCGAGAGGAAGCAAGCCGTCAAGAGAGACCGCCGGACAGCAGCCCACATGAGAGAGGCTCCTGCCGCCTGCTTAGGCGACAGGCATCCCGACATCTTCCTCGGGCTCCACCTCAGGCTTGGGACCGGAGTCCTGGCCCTTGGCCTCGGGGTCGCGGTCGACCAACTCGATGATGGCCATGGGGGCCATGTCGCCATAGCGGAAGCCGGCCTTGAGCACGCGGGTGTAGCCGCCCTTGCGCTCACGGTAGCGGTCGGCCAGGCCGTCGAAGAGCTTGGAGGTCAGCTTATCGTCACGCAGGACGGCATAGACCTGACGGCGCGCGTGCAGGTCGCCGCGCTTGCCCAGGGTGATCAGCTTTTCCACCACCGGGCGGAGTTCCTTGGCCTTCGGCAGGGTGGTCTTGATCTGCTCGTGCTTCACCAAGGCTGCTGCCATGTTGCCGAACATCGCCTTGCGGTGCGAGGCCGTGCGATTGAGCTTCCGTCCCGACTTACCGTGACGCATAGCCAGTCTCCTTCTCGTCTTCCAAGCCCTCGCGCACGAGAGCGATTGAACAGCAGTCCGACACCGCAGATGAGAGGACCAGAGCCCCCTCTCCTCCATGTATGTCGAACCCGCAGCCCACCACGGACCGCGATTTTTTGTTTCTCAGTCACTTGCGTGACTGTACGGCGCCAGCCCGCTCCCCCGCCCGGCCACCCATTCAAGGATACTCCCGTGGGTGGCCGGGTGAGGGAGCGGGCTGGCGCCGCCGCGCTGCGCTAACGCAGCGCCAAACCAAAACCTAGTAGGGCTCTTCCAGCTTCTTGGCCATTTCCTCAATGTTGTCGGGCGGCCAAGAGGTGATTTCCATGCCCAGGTGCAGGCCCATCTGGCCCAGCACTTCCTTGATCTCGTTTAAGGACTTGCGGCCGAAGTTGGGGGTCCGCAGCATCTCTGCTTCGGTCTTCTGCACCAGATCGCCGATGTAGACGATGTTGTCGTTCTTGAGGCAGTTGGCCGAGCGGACGGAGAGCTCCAGCTCATCGACCTTACGCAGCAGGTTGCGGTTGAAGGGCACCTCGGCGCTCTCTTCGCGCACCTCGCGGTCCTGCGGCTCCTCGAAGTTGATGAAGAGGCGCAGCTGGTCCTGCAGGATGCGGGCGGCCAGCGCTACGGCATCTTCCGGCGTCATGGCGCCGTTGGTCTCCAGGTCCATGGTCAGCTTGTCGTAGTCGGTGACCTGACCGACGCGGCTGTTCTCGACGCGGTAGGCGACCTTCAAGACCGGCGAGAAGACGGCATCCACCGGGATCAGACCGATCGGTGCATCCTCGGGCCGGTTCTGGGCGCTGGGGACATAACCCTTACCGCCGGAGACAGTCATCTCCATGTCCAGGCGCGCACCGTCGTCCAGGGTGCAGATGACAAGGCCGGGATTCATCACCTCGATGTCGTGCGGGGTCTCGATCATCTTGGCGGTGACCTCGCCCGGGCCCTCAGCCCTGAGGCGCATGCGCTTCGGCCCCTCGCCGTACATGCGCAAGGCGATCTGCTTGATGTTGAGGACGATGTCGGTCACGTCCTCGCGCACGCCGGGGATGGAGGAGAACTCGTGGAGCACGCCGTCGATCTGCACGGCGGTGACGGCCGCACCCTGCAGCGACGAGAGCAAGACCCGGCGCAGGGCATTGCCCAGGGTCAGGCCGAAGCCCCGCTCCAGCGGCTCGGCGACCACCTTTGCCAGGCGCTGCGGGTCGGTTCCCGGCTGCACCTCCAGCTTGTTCGGCTTAATCAGTGCTGTCCAATTGGCTTGCAAGACACCAAACCCCTTTTCCTAGCGAGCCGCGCTGCAGCGACCTGCACCGCCTATCCCGCGCGTTCAATTGTGGAAGACCGTCAGAAAACTGCAGACGGTCGCCGATCAGAAGGCCGCCCAGAAGCGGCCCTTCCGCAGATGGCTAGACGCGGCGGCGCTTCGGCGGCCGGCAGCCGTTGTGCGGGATCGGGGTCACGTCGCGGATCGCGGTGATCTGAAAGCCGACGGACTGCAGCGCGCGCAGCGCCGACTCGCGGCCCGAACCCGGGCCCTTCACGTTCACCTCCAGCGTGCGCATGCCGTGCTCTTGCGCCTTGCGGCCGGCATCCTCGGCAGCGACCTGCGCGGCGTAGGGCGTGGACTTACGCGAGCCCTTGAAACCCTGCGAGCCGGAGGACGACCAAGAGATGGCATTCCCCTGCACGTCGGTGATGGTGACAGTGGTGTTGTTAAAGCTGGCGTTCACATGCGCGACGCCATTGGTGATGTTCTTTTTCTCGCGGCGACGAACGCGCGCCTGCGCCGGCTTAGCCATCTGCTATCCTATCCTTCGTCTCAAACTGCTTGCTCTGAAGAGCGCCAGCCACAGCGGGCGGCGCGCAAGAGCCTGCTTACTTCTTCTTGCCGGCGATCGGCTTGGCCGGACCCTTGCGGGTACGGGCGTTGGTGTGGGTGCGCTGACCGCGGACCGGCAGGCCCTTGCGGTGCCGCAGGCCGCGATAGCAGCCCAGGTCCATCAGGCGCTTGATGTTCATCGCCACCTGGCGGCGCAGGTCGCCCTCGACCACGTAGTCGCGATCGATGGCCTCACGGATCCGCACCACCTCATCATCAGTCAGCTGATTGACGCGGCGCTCTTCAGCGATCCCGACCTTCTCGCAGATCTCTTGCGCCTTTTGGGGGCCGATCCCGTGGATGTAACGCAGCGCGATCTGCACGCGCTTTTGCGTCGGGATGTTCACACCTGCAATACGAGCCACCTGCTCTCTCTCCTCCACAGAAGACCTGTCACCGGGCGCCGCGTGACCCGGCTGCCCCAACCTCGCACAAAGATGCCGGCAGCCCCTCTGGCCTGACCCGTCATCAAGAAATTCCAGCCCCTCGTCCTCTGCCAAGCAGAGACGAAGCCTTTCGCCCAATAGCGGAGGCCCGGCGGCAAAGCGGCCAGGGAGACACGGGAGTATAGGGTCGGCCCCTGCCGTGTCAACGCAAAACAGCCGCGCTGGCCCTCACACCCAACGCAGCCCTGCCATCCCCTGATCGAGCAGCCTTGTGTCAGGCGCCCTCGGCCGCGGCCAAGATGCCGGCAATCTCCGCCTTCACCATTTCGATCGGCTGCATTCCGTCGACGACGTGCAGGGTTCCGATCGACTCGTAGTAGGGCAGAATCGGCGCCGTCTGCCCGTGGTAGACGTCTAGGCGCTTCTTCAAGGTCTCGACATTGTCGTCACTTCGCGCGCCGCCCGTCTCCTTGGCCCGCGTCTCGATGCGGTCGTAGAGCACCTGGTCCGGCACGCGGACCTCGATCACCGCATGCAGCTTCTTGCCGTTCTTTGCCAGCATGTCGGTCAGGCCCTCAGCCTGCGCCACGGTGCGCGGGAATCCATCCAGGATAAAGCCCTCTGCACAATCCGGCTGGGACATGCGGTTCAAGATCATCTCCAGCATCAGGCTGTCGGGCATCAGCCGCCCTTCGTCCATGATCTCTTTCGCCTGGCGGCCCAGATCGCTGCCTGAGGCCACCTCAGCCCGCAGCATATCGCCGGTCGAGAGCTGCTTCAGCCCGCGCTCATCCTCAAGGATCTTCGCCTGCGTTCCCTTGCCGGCGCCTGGCGGCCCCAAAAGGATGATGTTCATGGCACTTCCCCCTTCACCTGAGAGCTGCCCCTTAGACGAGGGGGTCTAGCGTTGCTTGCCCTTCAAGCGGGACTTCTTGATCAGGCCTTCATACTGCTGGGCCAGTAGATGCGAGTGGATCTGGCCGACCGTGTCCATGGTCACCGACACGATGATCAGCAGACTGGTACCACCAAAGTACAAGGGAACCGCGGGGTATTCCAGACGTACGAACTCCGGCAGCAGACAGACGGCGGCGAGGTAAAGCGAGCCCACGGTCACCAAGCGATTGGTGACGTACTCAATGTACTCCGCCGTGTTCTTGCCGGGCCGGATACCGGGGATGAAGCCGCCGTACTTCTTGAGGTTGTCCGCCGTGTCGTTCGGATTGAAGACGATGGAGGTGTAGAAGAAGGCGAAGAAGATGATCATGCCGGCGAAGAGCAGCATGTAGAGCGGCTGCCCCGGGCCCAGGTAGGCGGTCACGAAGGACAGCCAGGCCGGCCCGCCCTCGCCAGAGAAGCTGGCAACCGTCAGCGGCATCAGCAGCA
Organism: Pseudomonadota bacterium; assembly: GCA_039819325.1. Taxonomy (GTDB): domain Bacteria; phylum Pseudomonadota; class Alphaproteobacteria; order Kiloniellales; family JACOMY01; genus JACOMY01. Next base: position 21,295 of record JBCBSF010000063.1, read on the forward strand.
GCGAGGAGGCAAAGATCGGCGGGATAACGCCCGAGGGATTGAGCCGAAGCGGCAGGTGCGAGGATTCCCCGCCGAACATGCGGTTGCCCATCTGGCGCTTGGGGTACTGCACCAGGATGCGGCGCTGCGCACGCTCCATGAAGACCACGAAGGCCACCACACCGACCGACATGGCCAGGATGAAGATGGTGATGAGGCTGGAGCCAACCGGGGAGGAAGCGAAGCCGCCAGCACCACCCAGCTCGAAGAGCTGCGCAATGGCCATCGGCATGTTGGCCACGATACCGGCGTAGATGATCAGCGAGATGCCGTTACCCACGCCGCGCTGGGTGATCTGCTCGCCCAGCCACATCAGGAAGATGGTGCCGCCGGTAAGCGTGATGACGGTGGAGATGCGGAAGAAGAGGCCAGGATCGATCACCGCCCCGCCGGTGGGTCCTTGCGCGCTCTCAAGCCCGATGGCGATGCCATAGGCCTGGGCTGCGGCCAGAACCACAGTGCCGTAGCGGGTGTACTGGTTGATCTTCTTGCGGCCCGACTCGCCCTCTTTCTTCAGCGCATTGAGCTTGGGCGAGACCGCGGTCATCAGCTGCATGATGATGGCAGCCGAGATGTAGGGCATGATGTTCAGCGCAAAGATGGTCATGCGCTCCAGCGCGCCACCGGCGAAGACATTGAACATGCCCAAGACACCGCCGGAGAGCTGGCCGTAGATCTGCGAGAAGACCTCGGTATCGATGCCGGGGATGGGGATGTAGGTGCCCAGGCGGTAGACCACCAAGGCGGCAAGCGTGAAAAGCAGACGCTTCTTCAGCTCCGTGGCCTTGCCGAAGGCCGAGAAGCTGAAGTTGGAGGCTAACTGTTCGGCAGCCGAAGCCATGACCACTCCTCAAAAGGCACCCCGGGCTCCTGCCGGGTGTGCGCGTGACCCAAGACCGCTGGCAGGGCTGCGCCGCAGCTGGCGCGGCTGACCGAAGCCCGCCCGGTCACGACCGAGGACCCTGCCACGCCGCCTAGGGCTTAAGCCAGCGCTAAAGCTGCCTTAGGCCTGCGGCGCCTCGCCCTCAGCCGTCTCTTCCGTCGTGCCGGCAGCCGCATTGGCCGTGGCCAGCGTCACCGTGCCACCGGCGGCCTCGACCGCCTTGACGGCACCGGCGGTGGCGCCGGCAACGACCAGATCGACCTTGGCCGTCAGGCTGCCCGTCGCAAGCAACCGCACGCCATCGTAAGACTTCTTGAAGAGCCCGCCAGCGACCAGAGCGGCGGCATCCAAGGGCGCATCCGTCTTCACCCGACCGGCGTCGATGGCGCGCTGCAGACGCGAGAGGGTCAGTTCGGCAAAGCGGGCCTGGTTCGGCTTGTTGAAGCCGCGCTTGGGCATCCGCATGTGGATCGGCATCTGCCCACCCTCGAAGCCCTTGATGGAGCTGCCGCTGCGCGCCTTGGCACCCTTCTGACCACGGCTGCTGGTCTTACCCATGCCGGAGCCAATGCCACGACCAACGCGGCGGCGCGCCTTGCGTGCTCCGGCGTTATCGGAAATCTCGTTCAAGCGCATCGCTCGTGTCCCTTAGTATCGTTGCGGCACCGCTCGCTGGCGCGAGCGTTGCTCCGGCACCAGCCCGCTCCCCCTCCCGGCCACCCACGGGAGTATCCTTGAATGGGTGGCCGGGAGGGGGAGCGGGCTGGTGCCGGAGCGATGAGCAAAGCTCATCGCCGAAAAATGTTACTCGCCTTCAACCCGTACCAGGTGCGAAACCTTGGCGATCATGCCGCGCACGGAAGGCGTATCCTCCAGCTCGCGCGTGCGGTTGATCTTGTAGAGCCCGAGGCCCTTCAGGGTCTCGTGCTGGTACTGCTGCCGGCCGATCGGGCTCTTGATCTGCGTAACGCGCAGCGTCTTCTTTGCAGCGGCGTTCATTAGGCCTGCTCCTGCGCCTCGGCGGTCTCGTCGCTGTCGCGCTTGCCCAGAACCTCGGCCACCTTCAGGCTACGGCGCTGGGCGACCATGCGCGGGCTCGAGCAGTTGGACAGACCGACAAAGGTCGCCTTGATCATGTTATGCGGGTTCTGCGTGCCCAGCGACTTGGCCACTACGTCCTGCACGCCCAAGGCCTCGAAGACCGCGCGCATCGGGCCACCGGCGATGATGCCGGTGCCGGGCTCGGCAGAGCGCATGACCACGCGGCCTGCGCCGTAGTGACCCTGGATGTCGTGGTGCAGGGTGCGGCCTTCGCGCAAGGGCACGCGCACCATGCCGCGCTTGGCCTGCTCGGTCGCCTTGCGGATCGCCTCCGGCACCTCACGGGCCTTGCCGTGGCCGTGGCCAACCCGGCCCTTGCCATCACCGACCACCACGATGGCGGCGAAACCGAAACGCCGGCCACCCTTCACCACCTTGGCCACCCGGTTGATACCGACCAGCTTCTCGATCAGTTCCGGCTCGTCATTGTCGCGATCACGATCGCGGGATCTGCGGTCCTCTCGCGGGGCGCGTGCCATCTCTATTCCAACTCCGATCCGTTAGAAGTCCAACCCGCCTTCGCGGGCGGCATCGGCCAGCGCCTTCACGCGGCCATGATAGGGGTAGCGGCCCCGGTCGAAGACCACCTGCTCGACACCGGCTGCCTTCGCGCGCTCGGCCAGCAGCTTGCCGACGGCGGCCGCAGCCTCCTTGTCGGCGCCGGACTTGCCTTCGCCGCGCAGGCTGGCATCCATGGTCGAGGCAGCGGCCAGGGTCACGCCCTTCGCGTCATCGATAACTTGCGCATAGATGTGGCGCGAGGAGCGGAAGACCGAGAGGCGCAGCCGGCCGCCTGCACGCTGCTTCAAGCGGAAGCGCGTGCGCTTCATGCGCCGGCGATGAAGTTCCAGATTGCTCAGCATGGTCTTACTTCTTCTTGCCTTCCTTGCGACGGATCTGCTCCGTCGAATAGCGGACACCCTTGCCCTTATAGGGCTCCGGCGGTCGGTAGCTGCGGATCTTGGCGCAAATCTGACCGACCTGCTGCTTGTCCGCACCGGTCACCGCCACCGTCGTCGGCTTCTCGCACTTGACGGTGATGCCGTCAGGAATGGGGAAGTTCACGTCGTGGCTAAAGCCCAGCTGCAGCACCAGGGTATTGCCCTGCACCTGCGCCCGGTAGCCGACGCCGGTGATCTCCAAGACCTTGGTGAAGCCCGTCGACACGCCGATCACCATGTTGGCGATGTTGGCCCGCGTGGTGCCCCAAAGGGCGCGTGCCTTGGCCGTGTCGTTCACCGGCTTCACGGTGATCTCACCATTCTCCCGCTCGACCTGCACTTCCTCGGGCAGAGGGTAGTCGAACTGGCCGAGCTTCCCCTTCACCGCGATGCGGTCGGCGGTAATGTTGACGTCCACCCCAGAGGGGACGGCGACGGGGTTCTTGCCGACGCGTGACATCCTCTAAATCCCTCCTGCCTCTGCTGCTGGCCTAGTAGACCCGGCAGAGGATCTCACCGCCGACATTGGCGGCGCGGGCTTCGTGATCCGACAGGACGCCGCGCGGCGTCGAGAGGATCTGAATACCCAGTCCGTTATAGAACCGCGGCAAGTCCGCGATCTTCGAATAGACCCGGCGTCCCGGCTTTGAGACGCGTGCGATCTCGCGGATCACGGGGCTACCCTCGTGATACTTCAGCTCGATCTCGGTCATGGCCCGCGGCCCTTCCTGATAGGAACGGAAATCGCGGATGAAGCCTTCGCGCTTCAGCACCTCAAGCACAGAGCTGTGCAGCTTAGACGCCGGTACAGCAACCTTGCCCCGCCCGATGCGTTGACCGTTGCGAATGCGGGTCAGCAGGTCCCCAAGGGGATCAGTCATCGCCATAGTTCTGGCAACTCCCTTCCGAAAAGCCTTACCAGCTCGACTTGGTGACGCCGGGGATCAGCCCCTGCGACGCCAGCTCTCGAAGCGCAATGCGCGAGAGCGCGAACTTACGATAGTAACCACGCGGCCGCCCGGAGACGACGCAGCGGTTGCGGATGCGCACCTTGGAGCCGTTGCGCGGCAGCTCGGCCAGCTTCAGGTAGGCCTGAAAGCGGTCCTCAGGGGCTGCCTCGCGGTCCCGCGCGACGGCCTTCAGACGCTGCCGGCGGCCCTCAAGATTGGCCGCCATTTTGCGGCGGCGCTTGTTCTTCTCGACGGATGACTTCTTCGCCATTGCCTCGTCCTTTCCCTTAGGCCTGGAACGGCATGTCGAAGGCGCGCAAAAGCTCGCGGGCCTCGTCATCCGTCTCAGCCGTGGTGCAGATCACGATGTCCATGCCGCGAATGGTATCGACCTTGTCATAGTCGATCTCGGCAAAGACGATCTGCTCCTTCAAACCCATCGCATAGTTGCCGCGGCCGTCGAAGGACTTGCCCGGGACGCCCCGGAAGTCACGTACCCGCGGCAGGGCCACGGTCACTAGACGGTCGAGGAACTCGTACATCCGCTGCCGGCGCAGCGTGACCTTGCAGCCGATCGGCATGCCCTCACGCAGCTTGAACCCGGCAATCGACTTGCGCGCCTTGGTGATCACCGGCTTCTGGCCGGAGATCAGGGTCATGTCGCCAACTGCGGCCTGCAGACGCTTGCTGTCCTGCACAGCCTCGCCCACGCCCATGTTGATGACGACCTTCTCCAGGCGCGGCACCTGCTGAATGTTCGTGTAGCGCTCGCCGGCCAGCAGCTTCGGCCGGATTTCGGTCTCATAGCGCTCTTGAAAGCGGGCTTTCATCGCTTTTCGCCCTTCCCTCGCGGCTCTTAGGTGTCGATCGCCACGCCAGAGCGGCGGGCAACCCGAATCTTGCGGCCCGCATCGTCGGTGCGAAAGCCCACACGGGTGGGGCGATCGCTCTCCGGATCGATGAGAGCAACGTTGGACAGGTGGATCGGCGCCTCGCGCTCGACGATGCCACCGGGGTCACGCGGCGACTGGCGCGTGTGACGCTTAATGATGTTGACGCCGGTCACCACCACGCGGGACTCCTTCGGCAGCACGGTCATGACTTCACCGCGTGCGCCCTTGTCCTTGCCCGCCAGGATGACGACCTGATCGCCCTTTTTGATCTTAGCCATAAATCTCTTCCTTCAGGCCAAACGCGCTAAAGCACTTCCGGCGCCAAGGACACGATCTTCATGTAGCGCCGGGCGCGCAGCTCGCGTGTCACCGGGCCGAAGATACGCGTGCCGATCGGCTCGCCCTGCTTGTTGATCAAGACCGCCGCATTGCGGTCGAAGCGGATTACCGTGCCGTCGTTGCGCTTGATGTCCTTTGCGGTGCGCACGACGACCGCGCGGTGCACGTCGCCCTTCTTCACGCGGCCGCGCGGAATGGCTTCTTTCACCGAGACCACGATGATGTCGCCAATCCCGGCATACTTGCGCTTCGAGCCACCCAGCACCTTGATGCACTGCACGCGGCGTGCACCGGAGTTGTCGGCGACCTCGAGGTTGCTTTGCATTTGAATCATAGATCGCTCCTCCGCGACCCTTCGATCCGCCCGGTGATCGCCACTCGGCGATCAGCCAGCGGGCCTTAGGTCGCCGCTCCCTCTTTGTCCGCCGAGACAACCCGCCAGGTCTTGGTCTTGGAGATCGGCCGGCACTCCTCGATCTGGATGGTGTCGCCTTCCTTGACCTGGTTCGTCTCGTCATGCGCGTGGTAGCGCTTAGAGCGGCGGATGAACTTCTTGTAGAGCGGATGCATGACGCGACGCTCGACCAAGACAGTGACCGTCTTGTCCATCTTGTCACTCACAACCAGACCCTGAAGCACGCGGCGCGGCATCGTTTCTTCTACTCCGTCTTCGCTGCATCCTGCGTCTTGTCACGCAGGATGGTTTTCGTGCGCGCGATCTCCCGGCGAACCTGCCGGACGCGCGCGGTGTTCTCCAATTGGCCCGAGGCCTGCTGAAAGCGCAGGTTGAAGGCCTCTCTACGCAGCTGAACCAGGTTGTCCTTCAACTCGTCCTGGGTCTTGCCGCGCAACTCTTCTGCGTTCATTGCGCCTACTCCTCGCCGCCGATGCGGGCGATAAACTTGGTGCTGATCGGCAGCTTGGCGCCGGCCAGGCGGAAGGCCTCTTCGGCTACTTCGCGGCTGACACCGTCCAGCTCAAACAGCACCCGGCCCGGCTTCACCTTGGCCGCCCACCACTCGGGCGTGCCCTTACCGGAGCCCATACGCACTTCCGCCGGCTTGGAGCTGACGGGCACGTCGGGGAAGACGCGGATCCACAGCTTGCCGACACGCTTCATGTGACGCGTGACCGAGCGGCGGGCCGCCTCTATCTGCCGGGCCGAAAGACGGCCGGGCTCTTGCGCCTTCAGGCCATAGGCGCCGAAGGAGAGCTCAGTGCCTCCCTTGGCAGCGCCGTGAATGCGGCCCTTATGCTGCTTCCTGTACTTGGTACGCTTCGGCGATAGCATGACTTAACCCTCCGCACCGCGGCGCGGCCGGCGCGGCTCGCGATCACGACCGCCGCCCGGCGGGCCGGAACCCTGCAGCTCGGTCATACGACGCTCTTGTGCCATGGGGTCATGGGCCAGGATCTCGCCCTTGAAGATCCACACCTTCACACCGCAGGTGCCATAGGTGGTCTTGGCCGTGGCTTCCCCATAATCAATGTCCGCACGCAAGGTATGCAAAGGCACCCGGCCCTCGCGGTACCACTCCGTGCGCGCGATTTCCGCACCGCCCAGACGGCCGCCGCAGTTGATGCGGATGCCCTCTGCGCCCAGGCGCATGGCGTTCTGCAGGCAGCGCTTCATCGCGCGGCGGAAGGAGACCCGGCGCTCCAGCTGCTGGGCGATGTTCTCAGCCACCAGCTTGGCGTCGATCTCGGGCTTGCGCACCTCAACGATATTCAAGGCCACATCGCCGCCGCCCAGCTTCTGCAGGTCGCTGCGCAGCTTCTCGATGTCCGCACCCTTCTTGCCGATCACCACGCCCGGACGGGCCGAGTAGAGGGTGACGCGGGCGCGCTTGGCCGGACGCTCGATGATGATCCGCGACAGACCGGCGGACTGCAGCTTCGGATTATCGTTCAGAAAATCGCGGATGCGCAGATCCTCGGCCAGCATGCCGGCATAGTTCGTGTCGGAAAACCAACGGCTGTCCCAGGTCCGGTTGATGCCGAGCCGAAGGCCGATGGGGTTAACTTTATGACCCATGGTCTGGGGGTACTCCCTCTCGTCCTAGGCCGCGTCGGCGGCTTCGCGCACGACCACCGTTACCCTGCTCCAGGGCTTCAGGATCCTTGCGCCGCGGCCACGCGCACGGGCGTGGAACCGCTTCATGGTGAAGGACTTGCCGACGTAAGCCTCGGCGACGACCAGGCGATCGACGTCCAACTGATGATTGTTCTCGGCGTTGGCGATAGCCGACTGCAGCGTCTTACGCACGTCGCCGGCAATCCGCCGCTTGGAGAAGGCCAGCTCCGCCAGCGCGCGCTCCGCGGTCATCCCACGAATCTGCTGGCAGACCAGGTTCAGCTTCTGCGGCGAGACCCGGAGGTTCCGGGTCATGGCCTTGGCCTCATTCTCGGCCCGTAGATCGGGGGCCTTGGGCTTACCCATGTCTCCATACCCTCCTAGCGACGCCGTGCCTTCTTGTCGGCCACGTGACCATTGAAGGTCTTGGACGGCGAGAACTCGCCGAACTTGTGACCCACCATGTTCTCGGTGACCAAGACCGGCAGGAACTTCTGGCCGTTGTAGACGCCAAACGTCAGGCCGACGAATTGCGGCATGATGGTCGAGCGGCGCGACCAGGTCTTGATGATCTCATTACGGCCCGACGCGCGCGTGACCTCTGCTTTCTTCAGCAGATAGCCGTCGACGAAGGGACCTTTCCAAACTGAGCGCGACATCGCAGCTGCTACCCCTTATCGCTTCTTCTTGGCGCTGGCACGGCGCACGATCAACTTATCGGTGCGCTTGTTAGAGCGCGTGCGGAAGCCCTTGGCCGGCTGACCCCAGGGGCTGACCGGCTGGCGGCCACCCTTGGTGCGGCCCTCACCACCACCCAAGGGGTGATCGACCGGGTTCATGGCGGTGCCGCGCACGGTCGGGCGGATGCCCATCCAGCGCTTGCGGCCGGCCTTGCCAAGCGACTCGTTCAGGTGGTCGGCGTTGGAGACGGCACCCACGGTCGCCATGCACTCCTGGCGCACCATCCGCACCTCGCCGGAGGCCAAGCGCAGCAGGGCGTATCCCTGATCGCGGCCCACAAGCTGCACGTAGGTGCCAGCCGCGCGCGCCATCTGCCCGCCCTTGCCGATCTTCAGCTCGACATTATGGACGATGGTGCCGACCGGCATGCCCGAGAGCGGCATGGCGTTGCCCGGCTTCACATCGACCCGCGCACCGGCCGTCACCTGATCGCCGACCGCCAAGCGCTGCGGTGCCAGGATGTAGGCGCGCTCGCCATCCTCGTACTCGATGAGTGCGATGAAGGCGGTGCGGTTGGGGTCGTACTCCAGCCGCTCAACCGTCGCCATCATGTCCCACTTGCGGCGCTTGAAATCGATCTTGCGATAGCGCTGCTTGTGGCCGCCACCGCGGTGGCGCACCGAAATGTGGCCCTGGTTGTTCCGCCCGCCGGACTTCTTCTTGCCCTCGGTCAGGCTCTTCTCCGGCTTGCCCTTCCAGAGGCCGCTGCGGTCCACCAGGACCAGCTCGCGGCGCCCGGGCGTGACCGGATTGAAGGTCTTCAACGCCATCCCACTAGATTCCCGTGCTTACGTCGATTTGCTGGCCCTCGGCCAAGGTCACGTAGGCCTTCTTCGAGGCCACGCGCTGACCCAGGCGGCCACGAAACCGCTTGATCTTGCCGGAAGAGCGCAGGGTGTTGACCGCCTTGACCTTCACCTTGAAGAGGCCTTCGACAGCCGCCTTGATCTCCGGCTTGCTGGCGTCGACCGGCACCACGAAGACGACCTGATTGTGCTCGGAAGCAAGGGTCGACTTCTCGGTCACCACCGGACGGCGGATCAGCTCGTACATGCGCTCGCTCGAGACCGTGGTCGCGGCGGCGCGGCGTGCGTACTTCCAACTCATGACAGGCGCGCCTCCAAGGCTGCGACGGCGTCGCGGGTCAAGACCAGTGTGTCGCGCCGCAGGATGTCGTGCACGTTGGCACCCTGCTGCGGCAGCACATCGACCAGCGGCAGGTTGCGGGCGGCGCGGGCGAAGCCCTCGTCCAGCTCGCTGCCGTCGATGATCAAGACCGAGTTCCAGCCCAACGCGGTGAACTTCTCACGCAAGACCTTGGTCTTGGCCTCCTCCATCTTGGCCTGATCCAGCACCACCAGCCGGCCCTCGGCCGCCTTGGTCGAGAGTGCGGTCTTCAGCGCCAGACGGCGGACCTTTTTGGTCAGCTGATGGTCGTGCGAGCGGACCTGCGGACCGTGCGCGACACCACCGCCACGGCGGATCGGCGTGCGAGAGTTACCCATACGCGCGTTACCACTGCCCTTCTGGCGGAAGAGCTTGCGGGTGGAGCCCTGGACCTCGCTGCGGCCCTTGACCTTGTGCGTGCCCTGCCGGCGCTTGGCGAGCTGATAGCTCACCATGCGTGCCAGGATATCGGCGCGCGGCGGCAGGCCGAAGACGGCGTCCGACAGCTCCAGATCGCCGCTGCTCTCCTGGTCAAGGGTGTGAACCTGAACCTTCATCTTACTCGGCGTCCTTCTGCTCAGCCGCGTCCTCGGCCGGAGCCTCGGTTTCCGGCGTCTCAACCTCCGGCGCGGCCTCTTCAGCCTGCGGCGCGGACTTGACGGCAGCGGGGAACGGCAGGTCGGCCATCTTGGCGCCCTTCACCGCATCGCTGATCAAGACCCAAGCGGACTCGGCACCCGGAACGGCGCCGCGCAGGAAGATCAGACCGCGATCCTCGTCGGTACCCACCACCGTCAGGTTCTGCGTGGTCACCCGGCGGTCGCCCATGTGACCGGCCATCTTCTTGTTCTTGAAGACCTTGCCCGGATCCTGGCGCTGACCGGTGGAGCCGTGCGAGCGGTGCGAGATGGAGACACCGTGGGTCGCGCGCAGGCCGCCGAAGTTGTGCCGCTTCATGGCACCGGCGAAGCCCTTACCCTTGCTGGTCGCGACCACGTCCACCTTCTGGCCCGCCAGGAAGTGGCCGGCCGACAGCTCGGTGCCCAGCTCCAGCAGCGCGTCCTCGCTCACGCGGAACTCAGCCAGCTTGTGCTTGGGCTCCACCTTCGCCTTGGCGAAGTGGCCGCGCTGTGCCTGCGTAGTGTTTTTCACTTTGGCAGCGCCGGCGCCCAGCTGGACGGCGTCGTAACCATCGGTCTCCTGCCGGCGCACGGCGACGACTTGGCAGTTGTCCACCTGCAGCACGGTCACCGGAACATGCTCACCCTTGTCGGTGAAGATCCGGCTCATGCCCAGTTTCTGTGCGATCAAACCCGTACGCATTCTTCTTAGCCCTTGAGCTTGATCTCGACATCGACACCGGCGGCCAGGTCGAGCTTCATCAGCGCGTCCACCGTCTGCGGGGTCGGGTCGACAATGTCGAGCAGCCGCTTGTGGGTCCGCATCTCGAACTGCTCACGGCTTTTCTTGTCCACGTGCGGACCGCGGTTCACGGTGAACCGCTCGATCCGGGTCGGCAGCGGGATCGGGCCACGCACCTGCGCACCCGTCCGCTTGGCCGTCGACACGATCTCGTGCGTCGACTGGTCGAGCACCCGGTGATCGAAGGCCTTCAGCCTAATCCTGATATTCTGGCTATCCATCGCCTTGGCTTTTCAGATGCGAAGTGCCCCTACCCGATTGGGCGGGGGCACCCGGCTGTTCTGTCCCTAATTGGTCGCTTACTTCGAGATCTTGGCGACGACGCCGGCGCCGACGGTGCGGCCGCCCTCGCGGATGGCGAAGCGCAAGCCCTCGTCCATGGCGATCGGCTGGATCAGCTCGACCTCCATCGTCGTGTTGTCGCCCGGCATCACCA
>JBCBSF010000064.1:0-32002 GCA_039819325.1 Pseudomonadota bacterium
GAGAGCAGCAAGACCGTGGCGGTGACCCTGCTGCCCGACCTGCTGGCGGAAGCCGACGAGACCTTCTCGCTGGAACTCTCCGGCGCCGGTCTCGACCCGGTCGTCGCCCAAGCCACCATCCTCGACGACGACGCGACCGATCCGGCCCCGCTGCCGCCACCGCCGACAGGAGACGATTTCGACCTCGACTTCACCCTGGTGAACGACTGGAACAGCGGCGCGCAGTGGTCAGCCACCTTGACCAACCTCAGCGGTGAGGACTCGGATGGTTGGGCCCTGGCCTTCGACTTGCCTTTCGAGATCCTGGACATCTGGAGCGCGGAGATCGCGTCGGTGACTGGTAACCGCTATCAGGTCGATGAAGCGGCCTGGAACGGCGCCTTGGCAGATGGGGCCAGCGTGACCTTTGGCTTCGTCGGCAACGCCGGCGGCGTGACCGCTGCCGAGCTGGAGCAGGAGGCCGACGCCGAAGCCTTCTTCACCTGATATGCGGGCCGGTGAGCGTCGCTCATGAGATGGATGACGATTGCTGCGTCTTCTCGAGCAAGAAGAGCGTGATGCCGGCGATGACGATCAGCACCCAGAGGAGGGCGGAGAGGTAGAGCGGCAGACGGGTCAGGCGGCGGATGCCGGTGCGCAAGCCGCTGGGCTGCAGATAGCTGACAGCGAAGAGGCCAGCCCCAACCAGGAAGGCGCCGACCTGCCAGGCCAAGAAGCCACCCAGGCGGTTCACCCCGCGCACGAAGCCGCTGCCGCTGGGCTCCCGCAGGGTGAAGTCGACGAAGGACCAACCGAAAAGAAAGATCCAGAGGCCGAAGAGGCCGATGATCAGCCAGGTCGTCCGCTTGCTGGTCTGGTAGTCGAGCTGCTTCACCAGGGTTGCCTTCTCTCTGCCGCGGGCTTGTTCGCTCGAGAAGCTACTGCCCCGGCTAGCGGTCTGGCCAGTCCGGCTGCGCGGCGGCCTCTTCCTTCAGCCAGGCCATGAAGCTGCGCACCTTCGGCCAGCGTGCCTTCTCTGGCGTGGTGGCCAGCCAATAGGCGCGCTCCAGGGTCATTTTGGGGCCGAAGGGCTGCACCAGGCGGCCGGCGATGAGTTCCTCGACGCAGAGCCGCTGCTTGGCGAGTGCCACGCCTTCGCCGGCAACCGCGCTCATCACCACGAAGGAGGAGTTGCTGAACTGCGCGCCCCGGGTCGGGTCGACGCAGGTCACGCCAGCCGCGGCCAGCCATTCCGCCCAGTCGATGATGCGGGTCTCCTCGCCAGCATCGTCGTGCAGCAGAGCGTAGTGCGCCAGATCCTCCGGTTCGCGCAGCCCCGGCGGGCGGGTGATAAGCGACGGCGCGCAGACCGGCAGAATGGCCTCATCCATTAAGTATTCCACTTGAAGACCCGGGTAATCGCCGAAGCCGAAACGCACGCCCAGGTCCACATGCTCGCGGGAGAAGTCGGCGATCGCCTCTGTTGCCAGCACCATCACGTCGATCTGCGGCGCCCGCTCGCGGAAATGCTGCAGGCGGGGCAGCAGCCAGAGCTGCGCGAAGGAGGGCATGACCGTGACCCGCAAGGGGCCTTCACTATCGGCGTTCTGCAACTCCTCAGTCGCCAGCGCAATGCGGTCCAAGGCCTGGCTGATGGCCGGCAGATAGCCTTCTCCCGCCTCCGTCAGAAAGAGACGCCGGTTCATGCGCACGAAGAGCGGCAGGCCCAACTGCGCCTCCAGGGTCGCCACCTGGTGGCTGACCGCTCCTTGAGTGACAGAGAGTTCTTGCGCTGCCTTGGTGAAGGAGAGGTGGCGGGCCGCCGCCTCGAAGGCGCGCAGGGCATTGAGATTGGGCAGACGTCGCATGAAAATTCCTAATGTTTAGATGAATGATCATGCTTTGTTCATTTCGGCGCAAGCCCTTAATCTCAAAGGACGGTCGAAGGCCGGACCCGCTGATCGAGCGGACGTCACCTTCGAATGGATGAGGAGATTTGTCATGATTCCGTCACAAAGTACACTCCACCTTCGTGCTTCCGAGCTTTGGCGGCCTTTCCTCTCCGTGGGAGAGCGCGCCGTGACGGCAATCCTCATTTGGCAAGAGCGCTCCGCCGAGCGACAGCGTCTGAAAGGCATGGAAGACTATCTCTTGAAGGATGTCGGTCTCACCCGGGCCGAAATGGACCATGAGGTGCGCAAGCCCTTTTGGCAGGGGTGATCCCAACCCCTGATACCTGTTCAGAGAGCCTTCAGGGGCCCTGGCCGCTTTCCGGCGGCGAGGGCCCTTTTTTTGTGGCAGGCGCCAGTGCGTCTCCCGTAGGGTCAAGACCTAGGCCTGGCCCAGGCCTCCCCCCTCCCGTCATGGGGAAGTTCGCGACCGGCAGGGCAGAGCGTTTCAGACATGATCCAAGCACGCGCTGCTGCATAAGGGGGGACTGCAAAGACCGCTCGTGAAGACGGAGGGTGTTTGCATGAAACTCTCGAAACCGATCTATCGATTGAAGCGTCAGGCCCGTGACCTGTCACGCAAGGCCGCTATCCCCTTGGCAGAGGCCTTGGACCAGGTCGCCAGGGCGGAGGGCTTTGGCGCCTGGAGTCTGCTCGTCGCGAAGATGGCACAGGGGCTGCCGGCGGAGCGCCTGTGGCAAGACTTGCGGCCAGCCGACCTGGCGCTGCTAGCGGCGCGGCCACGGCAGGGCAAGACGCGCACAGCCCTGCAGGTTATGACGAAGGTGATCGAGGCGGGCGGCGAGGCTGCCTTCTTCAGCTTGGACTGGGATGAGGCGGAGGTTCGACGGCAGATTTTGGCCTGTGGGGGCGGCGCGCTCATCAGCAGCGATCGCCTGCAGATCGATTGCTCCGATGCAGTCTCCGCGGAGCACATCGTCTCCCGGCTGGATGCGCAGGGCCGCTGCTCTCTTGCCGTTGTCGACTACCTGCAGCTTCTGGACCAGGACCGCGAGAAACCTCCTGTCGCCGAACAGGTCAGATCGCTGAAGCGCTTTGCTGCCGATAGCGGCATCACCCTGCTCCTGCTCTCGCAGATCGATCGGCGCTATGACCCAAAGCGTAAGGCGGTCCCGGATCAGCGTGACGTGCGTCTGCCCAATCCGCTCGACCTCTCCCTCTTCACCAAGACCTGCTTTCTCCACTCGGGGCGCATGCGGGTCGCGAACCAACCGGCTAGGGTGTGAACTGCTCCAAGAGGATCCGTTCCTCCATATTGTGCAGCGGGTCGAAGAGCAGGGTGGCCGTGGCGTTGCGGGACTGTGCGATCTCGACCCGAGTCACGTCGCGCACCTCGGTCGAATCGGCGACGGCGGAGACCGGGCGCTTCTTCGGCTCCTGCACCTCGAAGGTGACGGTGCTGCGGTCGGGCAGCAGGGCGCCACGCCAGCGCCGGGGCCGGAAGGCCGAGATGGGCGTCAGGCAGAGCAGCTTGGCGCCGATCGGCACGATGGGTCCGTGGGCGGAGAGGTTGTAGGCGGTGGACCCGGCGGCGGTCGCCACCAGCACGCCGTCGCAGATCAGCTCCTGCAGCCGCTCGCGGCCATCGACGGAGATGCGGATCTTGGCGGCCTGGCGGCTCTCACGCAGGAGAGCCACCTCGTTGAAGGCCAGGTCTTCGTGCAGGTGGCCGTCCTGGTCCCAGGCCTGCATGGCCAAGGGCCGTAGCTTGGTGGGGCTCGCCTCCTCGATCCGCTTGGGCAGGTCGTCGGCTGCATAAGCATTCATCATGAAACCGACGGTGCCCCGGTTCATGCCATAGAGCGGCAGGCGGCGATGGCGATGATTGCGCAGGGTTTCCAGCATGAAGCCGTCTCCGCCCAAGACCACCAGAACCTGGGCCTCGGCAAGCGCCACGCAGTCGTAGCAATCGGTCAGTTCGCGCAGGGCGGCCTGGGCGTCGGGCGTCTCGGCAGCAAGAAAGGCGAAGCGGGAAAGCGGCATGGGGAGAACCAACTGTCTTGGAACGCGGAGGCGACTATAGCCGCCAGGCCAGGGAGAGGCTAACCTCTCCCCGCTGCCCGACCCAAGCGGCGATTCCAACCGACGCCCCACCAGACGAAAGCGACCTTTGCCATGGCCCGTCTCCTGCTGCCCCTTCTTCTTCTGGCCTCGATCTTGGCACTGCCGGCCACCGCCGAGCAGCAACAGCCGGCGGTCATCATTACCCCGCCTGATGAGGTAGAGGGCGGGCGCGACCGGCATATCGGCTACTACTACGGCCCGCCGAACTCGCAGGAGACCTTCACCGCCCGGGCGACCCCGGCGCCGGACGCCAGCCGCGGCCACCGGGTCGGCTTCGTCACCGGCCTGGAGGTCGAGATCGCCAAGCGCGGCCATCCCATCCCCTACGCGATCTTCGCCAAGGGCGCAGAGGCGCAGAAGCTGATCATCGTCGCCCTCCAGGACGGCCCCATGGACACGCTCTTCCGCGCGCGCGGCGTCTTGGCCAATCTGACCGCGCAGGCCCGCCTGACGCCGTTGCTGCGCGAGAACAACGTCAGCGAGTGGTTCACCTTCTTCGACCTGGCCCGCGTGTTGGGCTTCGAGCAGATCACCATCACTGACGGGAAGAGTTGGACCCATCAGGTCTTCCTACGTTGAGGAACCGCCAGTCTTAGCCCGATCGCCGGTGCCCAGTCCTAGGCACGGCAGTCAGACCGAAAAAACTGAACGCCCAGGTGGTGCGAAACAGAACGGTAAGCTATCCGTTTGTCTGTTTCGTACCACCAAGCCTGTGGCAGCCTGCCCGCTCAAACCATACCCCGAGCCAATTGATCGGTGGAGTCGTTCTAATGCCCGCATCCATACTGCATCGTGAAAAAGATGTTCTTGACTCTTTGTTCAAAATCACATCCCATAAACGTACATTTTTTGCATCTTTTTTTGGTTGTATCATTCTATTGTTGTCCGGTTGTGGAAACAATCCTGACGACTTATTGAGGAAGTATCAGAGTGCTGGAGAGCCACCGGGTCCTCTAGATCAGTTCATTGCATCACAGTTTGGGTTTGATCTTCGCTACTGGCCGCCATATCCGCCTATGCGGGTGTGTGACTCGAAGGGCTCGTGTCGTGAATATGACCGCGAGGGAGTGACAGCTTACTTCGATTCTCTGGGCGAAGTGGATTACTCGGAGGCAAAAATAGAGAGGACGATAATTTCTGTACGCTCCTCGCTTCGGCGAGATCCTTTAGCGCAAGGTCCAGCGGAGCGATGGCTGACCTGTTTCAAACCTAAAGATGGCAGTGACCTTTATTACTTCCTGTCCATTGGGGAAGATTTCGCGTCTCTGCATACCGGAAGTAAGCCGGAGGTCCTTGTTAGAATTGTTCAGCCGACGGATGAAGAGGTCTATAGCTCTATGCAAGAGAGGTGTGGGCCTTTGGCAAAGAGCACGCGGATTATTGTGCCGCCGCCCTAAAGTTGTCTCTGACGTAAATGTAACTAACCACCAGTAACGGACATATGGCGGCTGACGGCAGGCGCGCTGTTGCGGCGGTCGATGACGAAGTCGTGGCCCTTGGGCTTGCGGGTGATGGCCTCACGGATCGCAGCCTCCACCACCTGGTCATCGTCGCTGGCGCGCAACACGGCGCGCAGGTCGGCGGCGTCCTCTTGGCCGAGGCACATGTAAAGCGTGCCCGTACAGGTCAGCCGCACGCGGTTGCAGCTTTCGCAGAAGTTATGCGTGAGCGGCGTGATGAAGCCGATGCGCTGACCCGTCTCTTCGACCCGGACATAGCGGGCAGGGCCACCGGTCTGGTAATCGATGTCCTGCAAAGTCCAGTTTTTGGAGAGGTTCCGGCGCAACAGGGAGAGCGGCAGGTACTGGTCGACCCGGTCCTCTTCGCCCAGATCGCCCAGCGGCATGACCTCAATGAAGGTGAGGTCGAAGCCTTCTTCGCCGCACCAGGCGACCAGGCGGTCCAGCTCATCGTCGTTCACGCCCTTCAGCGCGACGGTGTTGATCTTCACCGCCAAGCCGGCAGCCTTGGCGGCCTCAAGCCCTGCCATCACCTTGTCGAAGTCGCCCCAGCGGGTGATGGCCTTGAACTTGTTGCGGTCCAGGGTGTCCAGCGAGACATTGATGCGCTTCACGCCGCAGGCGGCCAGATCCTCGGCGAAGCGGCTGAGCTGCGTGCCATTGCTGGTGAGGGTCAACTCGTCCAGCGCCCCGCTGTCCAGATGGCGGGAGAGGCTGCGGATGAGGCTCATGATGTTGCGGCGAACCAGCGGCTCGCCGCCGGTGAGCCGCAGCTTGCGTACGCCCAGGCCGACGAAGGCGCTGGTCAGGCGGTCCAACTCCTCCAGGCTCAAGACCTCCGCCTTGGGCAGGAAGGTCATGTCCTCGGCCATGCAGTAGACACAGCGTAGGTCGCAGCGGTCGGTGACCGACACGCGCAGATAGGTGATGGCCCGGGCGAAGGGGTCGATGAGCGGCTGTGTTGCCGCCGGGGCAAGTTGGCTGTTCGACATGCCTGGCATATTGCCAGGGGATTGCAGAATCGCAAGTCCTACAATTCTGGTCAGGATTAAAACTCACTCGGGCCGGCGCAGCAGGGTCACCGCCTCGCCCCGTGCGGCGAGGCGCTCCTCGAAGGTGGCGAAGGGCTCGCGCACCGTTGCCAGGTGGTAGGCGTTGGCATGCACGATCTCCTGATCGTCGAGTGCCATAACGACGTGACCGGGGGAGAGCAGCAGGTCGCCGCGCCGGCGCGGGCTGGTTGGCGGCAGAGCCGGGCCCAGGTCCTCGTCGTCGCGCAGCATGTCGGTATCGCGCAGGGGCTGCCGCCCGGCGAGCAGCAGGGCAGCCTGGACCAGGCCGGAGCAGTCTAGTCCCAGCCAGGAGCGTCCACCCCAGAGGTAGGGCGTTCCCAGAAAACGCAGTGCGGTGGCGGCCCAGTCGGCTTCTCGCCAGGCGTTATCGCGTGTGTGCTTGGCGTAGACAAAGCCGCCGTCGTGTAGTGCTAGAAAGTCCCCGGCCTTGTCTTTGGCCCGCAAGAGCGCGCCCAGGGGCAGGCTGTCCAGCGGCGGCGTCTTCATGTCCGGTTCCGGGAAGCGGAAGGTTAAGGGCTGGGTCACGCGATGCGTCGGTCTGGTTGGCTCGACTGCTTGTAGGTTCCGGGCCGGCGTGTAGCCGACATAGCCGTCCTGGGCGGCCTGCACCCAGGCCCAGCCCTCCTGCTCCTCAAAGCAAGCCACCGCTTCGCCGTACCAGAGCTGCGCATCCAGCGGTGCCTCTGGGCTGGGGTCCCGGCGCAGATCTGCTAGTCCGCTGCCGATCAAGGCAGGGCGGGGCGTCACGTAGCGCTTAGCCGAGACCCGGTCCGCCAGCGCTTGGTCGGCCAGGTCCGGGCGGAAGGCGTGGAGGCGGGGATCGAGATGCATGGCGGGTCCTAGCGCAGCCTGGCGGCGCCGCTGACGGCCTTGCCGCCGCCGCCTTTGCGCGTGGCCGCCCGCCGGCTCAGGTGGTCGCCAGCGTCTGCACTGAGCCTGAGGAAGAAGCACAAGGAGAGCGACATGGCCAAGCCTACCACGATGAAGGCCGTGGTGAAGTCCTCCGCTGCCAGCGCCTGACCCTCGGCCGGCAACAGGGTGAGCAGTAGGGCGGCCAAAGTA
The DNA here is from genome assembly GCA_039819325.1 of Pseudomonadota bacterium. Classification (GTDB taxonomy): domain Bacteria; phylum Pseudomonadota; class Alphaproteobacteria; order Kiloniellales; family JACOMY01; genus JACOMY01. The sequence goes on from JBCBSF010000064.1 coordinate 7,609, forward strand.
ACGCCCAGCGCCATGGAGAGCTGTGCGAAGACGGAGCTGAAAGAGGTGGCGTCGCCCATGCGATCCTCCGCCACCTCAGCAAAGGCGATGGTATTGAGCGCGGTGAACTGCAGCGAGCGGCTGAAGCCGCCGACAATCAGGAAGGTGATCAAGATCCAGAGCCCGATACCGCTGGGTTCTACCACGCCCAAGAGCCCCACCAGCAGGGCGGAGGCCAAAGCATTCACCTGCAACACGCGCCGGAAGCCAAAGCCGCTGATCACCCGTCCCGCCATGACCTTCATGGCGATGGCTCCGATGGCGGCCGTGGCGACGATGAGCCCGGCTTGGCTGGCGCTGTAGCCGTGCAGGGTCTGCAGACTCAAGGGAAGCAGCAAGGGCAGGGCCCCGCCGCCCAGCCGGAACAGCAGACCGCCTAACAGGCTGGCGCGGAAGGTTACGTGGCGCAGCAAGCTCAAGTCGATGACCGGCGTGCGCTCGCCCCTTAGCCGGGCATAGGCGTGCAGGCCATAGAGCCCCAGCAGCCCAGCCCCGGCCAAGGCCAAGCCGACCGCACCGCTGGTCGGTAGCGCGCCGCTGCCGGCGAGCTCCAGCCCGGCAATCAGGCTGATCAGCCCGGCACCCAACAGCAGGAAGCCGCGCGCGTCGAAGGGCCGGCGGGCGCGGCGCGGGATCTCCGGCACCACGCGCCAGACGGCGATCAAGCCGATGATCCCGATCGGCACGTTGATCCAGAAGATCCAGCGCCAGGAGGCGACGTCCACCAGGAAGCCCCCCAGCGGCGGCCCCATCAGCGGCCCGACCAGGGCCGGCACCCCCATCCAGGCCATGGCGTCGACCAGCCGGTCGCGCGGCAGGGCGCGCAGCAGGATGAGGCGGGCGACGGGCGTCATCAGCGCTCCGCCCAGGCCTTGGAAGAAGCGCGCGCCTACCAGCTGCCAGAGGCTCTCCGCCAGTCCACAGAGAATGGAGCCGGCGAGAAAGACGAGGATCGCCAGACTGAAGACCCGCTTGGCGCCCACGCGGTCGGCCAGCCAACCGCTAACCGGGATGAAGAGCGCTAAGCTCAAGACATAGGCGGTGATCGCCATGGAGAGGCTGACCGGCGAGACCTGCAGATCGGCGGCAATGGCCGGCAGCGCAGTCGAGAGCACGGTCGCGTCCACCATCTCCATGAAGAGGGCGCAGGCAACGACAAGCGGAACGGAGCGGTGAGGAGCAAGCATGGGCGTTGGGCAGGAGACTGCCACGCCGCCGCAGGCGGAGGCAAAGCAGGTCAGCCATGCCGCGGCAATGAGCGCTGCGGCGGAGCTGGCTGTCGTTTGACCTTTCCTGGGAGAGGGGCGGTAAGGTCTCCTTGCTCACGACAAAGCGGGCTGTGGCCAAAACCCTCTAAGCGGAACGCGCAGTGAATGTTCTCTTTAGACCGTGTGGAAATGGCCTTCGTGTCACCAGCCCTGGTTCGGCCATCCCTTCTGCAAGTCGCCACGAAACTCTTGAACCCACTTTTCACTAAGTTCATCAGCGAGCGGCTGCAGGTTTGATTGAACCAGTTCAGAGCGTGGAAGGCCAATGTGGTCCAGTGCTTGATCCACCGCACGCTGCGGATCGCGCAAAATGTCTTCATAGACGAGTGTCAGAGGAACGACGCCTGCCGCGGACATCATCTCGCTGATCCCGGCCTCGCGTGCCACCGCTTCGTTCAAGAGCTGACGAATTGCGATCGCATCGTACGCATCGTCAAGATCGACTTCTGTCGGCTTTTGCCCGTATCGGCGATGCCACTCATTGGTTTTGATCGCTTTCCACCACGATACCGCGAGGCGCAACTTATTGCGGCGCGTCAAGAAGATGTGTCGATGACAGGGGAAGGCACTCTCCCAGGCCATAATGGACGGTTGCTCCTGCCAGTTCATCCAGTTTGGATTGATGACTGTAAGAGCGGCTGCAAATCCCGACCTTGAGTAGCCCTGCTTGATGCCAAAGACACCGTTGGCCGTCGAACCGAGGGCCAAGACCTTCGCGAGGATTTCGCTGTGGTCTTCTGTGCCGAAGAGATTGAACGCTTCTTCGACTGTCGCGAAATTCAAGTGCTCTCCAGGCCGCCCGGCAACCCCGGTGCGTGAAAGCAAGTCACAAAGCCATGTGCTGCCAACGCGCTGCGTGAACCAGATCGTATAGCTGATCGTCATGCCATGTCGTCCATCTGCATCTTTGCCTTGTAGACGGTGCTGTGGGCTCCTCGCATATCGCCGGCGATATCGACGGGACGCTGGCCGTCGGACAGGCGGCACTGGAGATCGTGCATTGATCGTGCACTGTCTGCATACAATATGCACTGGGGCTGAACCGACTGGTGTTTGCTCGTTGTGAGCCGGCGCATGGGAGATCCTGCGCGCGGCCCTAACCTGTCCGAAGCGGTGAGTCGGTCAGATGGCTGTTGCTGAGTGGAATGCCGAGATCGCGCAGGATCTGCTGGGCGTCCGGCGAGCCGGGTAGGCCGTCAAGCGACTCTCCCCGCCGATGGCGGTCCAAGGCTAGCAGCAAACGCGGCGGCCAGTCGCGTCCGGCGAGGTGCGCGCGGATACGGGTCGGTCCGCCAGCCATGCCCAGCTCTTGATAGAGCTTGGCCAGGGGCGTCTCGGCATAGGCGGTTGCCGTGGCCTCAAGGTCTGCGCGTGTGGTCATGACGGGCGGTGTCGCGGTCTTGGGCAGAGCTTGTCAAGGCCCCCTTGCGGGCCGTGGGCTGTGCGCGCCATATCGGAGCCTAGAGCAAGATGGCGAAAGAGCTCCCAAGAGATGGTGACGAGAGAGCAAGAGGCGACGGGCCTCTATCGCAAGGCCACGCGCAAGCTGCTGGATGAAGAGACGCTGGCGGGACTGGTGGTAGCACCAGATCCCAGCGATCCGCGGCTGACCGAGAGCCTGGTCGGGATCGACGAGCAGGGGCAGCGGCTGCGCACCGCCGTGGTCACGGAACGGCCACTCACGCTCTACCTGAACCGGCAGGAGATCGTCACCATGATGACCATCGGCGATCACCCCGACTGCCTCGCCGTTGGCTATCTCATCAACCAGAACATGCTGCTGCCGGATGACGAGATCACCGCCATCGAGGTGGATGAGGATCTCGAAGTCGTGGTGGTGCGCACCGCCCGCGAAACCGACTACGAAGAGAAGCTGCAGAAGAAGGTCCGCACCTCCGGCTGCGCGCAGGGGACGGCCTTCGGTGACCTGATGGAGCGTTTCGAGACGGTGCAGCTGGACCCCGATGCCAAGCTGCCGACCTCGTGGATCTTCGCGCTGTCTCGTAAGGTAAACGCCGTTCCCAGCCTCTATTTGGAGGCTGGCGCCATCCATGGCTGCGTGCTCTGCGAAGGCGATCGGCCGCTGATCTACATGGAAGACGTCGGGCGGCACAACGCGGTGGACAAGATCGCCGGCTACATGCGGCTCAACGGCATGACGACTGCGGGCAAGATCTTCTACACGACGGGCCGGCTGACCTCTGAGATGGTGATCAAGACGGTGCAGATGGGCATCCCCATCCTCATCTCCCGCTCCGGCTTCACCGCCTGGGGTGTCTCTTTGGCGCGCCAGGCCGGGCTGACTCTCGTTGGCCGGGCGAAGGGCAAGCGCTTCCTGGCGCTCTCGGGCGAGGAGCGGCTGGTCTTCGATGCCGACCTCTCGGCGCTCGAAGAGGAAGCCAGCCGCCACCGCCGCAAAGGGGCGGAGGCACGATGACCGCAGTCGCAGCTGTCGTCCTGGCCGGCGGTCAGGCCCGGCGTATGGGCGGGGGCGACAAGTGCCTGCTGCCGCTCGGCGGCCAGCCCCTGCTGGCGCATATCCTGGAACGTCTCAGCCCCCAGGTCGGCGGAATCGCGCTCAACGCCAACGGGCCTGCGGAGCGCTTTTCCGACTTCGGCCTGCCGGTCTTGCCGGATGCGATTCAGGGCTCGCTCGGGCCTCTGGCCGGCGTGTTGACGGGTCTCCTGTGGGCCAAGAGCTTGCAGCCGCAGCCGGAGTGGCTGATCACCGTGCCCGGCGACGGCCCTCTGCTGCCGCGCGATCTCTGCGCGCGGCTCCTGGCAGCCCAAGAGCAGGAGGGCGCGGACTTGGCCTGTGCAGCCTCAGGCGGGCGCAGTCATCCCGTCATCGCCCTTTGGCGCTTGGACTTGACGGACGCGTTGAAGAGCGCTGTCGAAGAGGAGGGCCTGCGGAAGGTGGATCTTTGGACAGGCCGCTATAGCCTGGCCACAGCCTCTTGGCAGACGGAGCCCTGCGACCCCTTCTTCAACATCAACCGGCCGGAGGACTTGGCCGAGGCTGAGCGGTTGCTAGCTGACTGACGACGGCGAAAACGGCTTGCCTTCCGATCGCGTCCCGCCTGCCTGGGCCTCATCTGCGAGCCTGTCGAAGGATCTGCCCCGAGCACGACCTTCTCCACGGCACATGCTTCGACAAGCTCAGCATGAGGGCGGTGCTCGGCGGGTTCGGTAGGTCGCTCGTCGGCGTGAGCCCTTAGCCCTTGATCGAGCAGTAGAGCAGGCCGCCGATGAAGGCGGCAAAACCGATCAGGCAAATGATGAGATAGATGCTGTCTGCGCTGGTCATGCGTGGCTCCCTAACGGCCGCCGCAGCCAGCGACGGACCTCATTCCCTTTCGCGCAATGTGCGTGCTGCTGCCCGCCGAGATCAAGCGGCGGGGCTTGTGCCCTGTCGCCGCACGCCTGGCGCATGGTAACACAGCGCCGCGCCCTAGACCGTGGGAGGGACCTGAGATTATGCCTTTGCTGAAAGACGATAGCGCGCTCTCGGCCAGCGCGCTTCTGCCCGCCGCGAAGATCCTGGACCCAGAGGCCGCACCTGGTGATCTCGCCTATGTGGCCGGCGTCTACAATCGCATCGGCGGGCTCTTGGACCGACTGGCCGAGCAGCTGTCGCTCGACGTAACAGCCCTGCTGACGCTCTATTTGGCGCAAAGCCGGGGGCAGCGCACAGAGCCCGGCGGTCTTTTCCTGCGGATCGAGGCCAACCGGCTCTTCAACCGCTGGGGTCAGGAGGTGGAGATCCTTTTCGACCGGCATTTCCGCTTCGGCGGCCACGGCGGCGTCGAGGGCGCAGCCTGGCAGAACCAGCAGTGGCGGCGCGAGCCTGAGGGGCAGTGGGTGCCCGTCCATGTCGGCTCGTCAGCGCGGGAGGAGGAGGTCTTTGCCTTTGCCTGCGAACTGGCTGGGGAAGAGGTGGCGTCGCTGGCCAGCGCCTTTGGCGAATCGCTCCTGCCCGGCCAGTCCTTCGCCCTCTTGGGCTACGATTCGGCCGCCGCGCTTCACCGGGCCTGCCGTGCGTCTGAGCGCTGGCAGGCGCTTGGCCTCTGCGATCTGCTGGTCGGAGAAAAGCAGGTGACGGCCTTGCGCGATCAGGACTGGCGCTCGCTCTTTCCCATCTTTCGCAGCCTGACCAACGTGGCAGCCGCGATCCGCCGTTTCAGCGAGGCGCATGAAGCGGTGCAGGAGTTTCAGAGCCTGCCGCGGGAGGCGCCGGGCTCGGCGGTGCTGACACGGGAGGAACTCTACGCCGTCGACACCGACAAGACGGCGACCCTGACCTTGCGCGACGGCCCGGTCAAAGGTGCCCAGGTCGCGCTTTTGCACGGTGGCGAGCCGCTCTTGAAGCTGAGCGAAGACGAGACGGCGTCGGCCTGGTGGTTGGTCCAGGCCGATGTGGGCGGCGAGACTGCGGAAGGCTGGGTGCAGAGCGCCTACCTCACAGACTTCCAGCTGCCAGATGCGGCCAGCCGCTACAGCCTGGCGCTGCCGGCGGCGCATATGAGCCGGGCCAAGCATGGTCGCAGCGACGGCTTTGGCCGTCTCTATCCCTTGAATGAGGATGACCTGCACGAGGATCGGGTGATGCCGGCTCGCCGCGCCACTGATCCCGCCGTGCGCGCCAAGGAGTTGGCGGAGATTGCCGCCTACCTCGACCCAGCCGACAAGGACCATGCCCGCTATGAGGTGAGCGGATCCTTCTTGCCGGTCTATGCCTATGACCTTGCCTGTCTGGCGCGGGCCTACCTGCCGCGCGTCTGGTGGACCGACCGCGCGCTGACCGCCTTGGGCGCAGGGCAGCTGCCGCGGGTCGTCTACGGCCTGACGGTGCGCGAGATGACGGTAAACCAGCTTTTCGACTGGCTGCAGGCTTTTGGCGAGGATTTTGGCTGGCAGCGGACGTTCGATCTCGACCGCCTGCAGAAGGCCGCCAACGCGGGCGCGCTGGCGATGATCGTTGCCCAGCGCCGTGCCTTGGATCAGCCAGGACAGCTTGCAGCCTTGTTGCCGGAAAGCGAGGCGGAGAGGGCGGTGCGCGATAGGGACAGCGTGGTCCGTCCGCTGCAGACCATGGCCAACATGAAAGACCGCAAACCCGGCCCGGCCACAACACGCTGGTGGCAAACCAAGGAGTTCCGCGACTTCGGCTTCTGGTACCACGCCTGATCTGCCTCTCCCCCTGGTCGCATGGCTGCTAGGCGGCGGCGGGCCTGCTCAAGCAGGACAGACTGCGCTTAGGCTAGCCTTTAGCAGAAATCAGGGAACGCTTAAGGAGAGGGCATGAGCCAGCAAGCCGCCGCGGCCGGAGGGATGGCGCCGCGGCCGGGTGCTCCGGGGGGTGCTCCGGGGGGTGCTCACGGAAAAGCAGCCCTTGCCGCGGTCTTGAAGCCGGTTCTGCCGCTGGTCTTGGGCGCTTCCATCCTGATGTTCGGCAACTCTTTGCTGAACCTCTCTACCGCCTTGAAGTTGGATGCCGCCGGGGTCTCTGCCGGGACCATCGGCCTGGTGCAGTCGGCCTTCTTCTTCGGCTTTCTCTTCGGCTGCTTGCTGATCAAGAAGCTGATCCGGCGGGTCAGTCACATCCGCGCCTATGCGGTGCTGGGCGCGCTGGCCGCCTGTACTGCCTTGCTGCAGGCCTTGGTCTTCGACACCGGCGTGTGGATCGTGGCGCGCATCATCTACGGCTTTGCCATGGCCGGCATCTTCACGACGATCGAGAGCTGGCTGAACGACCGCACCAGCAATGAGACACGCGGGCGAGTCCTGACCTTCTACATGGCCTCCTACTACCTGGCGGTCGGCTTCGGGCAAGTGTCGATCAACCTCTGGGATCTGACGCAGGTCCTGGTGCTGGTTTTCAGTGGGCTGGCGGTGATCCTCTCGCTGCAGCCGATCCTGCTCACCAACCTGCCGCAGCCGGAGGTAAAGAGCAGCAAGCCCATGTCGGTCATCGCGCTATACCGCCTCTCGCCGCTGGCCGTCGTTGGGGCGACGGGCGCCGGCTTCCTGCAGAGCGGCCTGATCTCCATGGCGCCGATCTTCGCTACGCAGATCGGATATAGCCTGCTGCAGGTCTCACTCTTCACCGCGACCTTGGTGATTGGTCCCTTCCTGCTGCTCTCGGCAGTCGGCTGGCTCAGCGATCGGATTGGGCGGCGTGCTGCGATTGCCATCGTGCTGTCGCTGCTGGCCGGCATTGCCCTGCTCTTCTACGCCTCGCACTGGCTGGAGCTGCACTTCGGCCTGGTGCTGGTCCTGGGCCTCCTGCTGGGCGGGGGTTCTTCCTCAGTCTATCCCAATGCCATCGCGCATGCCTATGACCTGCTGCCCAAGGAGCAGTATGTGGCGGCCTCCACCTCGCTGCTGATCTACTTTTCCATCGGCGCCATCCTCGGGCCCATACTGGCGGCTTGGAGCATGTCCTTGGCAGGGCCGCATGGTCTCTTCCTCTACTCGGCGTCATTTGCCTTCGGGTTGCTCTGCTTTGTTGCCTACCGCTGGATCGTTCGACCAAAGGTGCCGGTGGTCAGTGCACAAGCCTTCGTGCCAGTCTCGCCGACGTCTCGCAGCGCGCCGCAGCTGGATCCGCGCGGCGCCAGGAACGGGGAGGGGACACAGCCGTGAGCGCCATCAAGGGCTTGCTCTTCGACAAGGACGGCACCTTGATCGACTTTCACGCCACTTGGATGGCGCCGATGCGCGACCTAGCGGTGGAGCTTTGCAGCGGGGATGCTGAGGCAGCGGAGGCCCTGCTGCAAATGGCCGGCTATGACCCGGCGAGCGGGCGGGTCACCGGCGACTCGCTCCTGGCCGCGGGCCACAGCGACGAACTGGCTCTGCTCTGGCAGCCGCACGTGCCGCACTTCTCGACAGCGGAAATCGTTCAGGCCATCGACGCCAATGCGCTCCTCGTCGCCACTCAGACGAGCCAGCCGGTGCTACCGCTCGCACCCTTCTTCGACCGCCTTCGTGCGCGCGGTTTGGCACTGGGGCTTGCGACCAGCGACAGCGAGGACGGCGCCCGCACCCTGTTGGAGCGGGAAGGGGTCACCTTGGATTTCGTCAGCGGCTATGACAGCGGCCACGGCGCCAAGACCGGCCCCGGCATGGCATTGGCCTTCGCCGAGCGGGTCGGCTTGCCGCCGGAGAGCCTGGCCGTGGTCGGTGACAATCTGATCGACCTGATGATGGGCCGTCAGGCCGGCTATGGCGCCGGCATCGCGGTGCTGACCGGCACTGGCGAGGCCAGCAGCCTCAAGGTCTTTGCCGATGCCGTGCTCCCCTCCATCGAGCATCTGGAAGCCTGGCTGGACGGCCGCTAAATCCTCTAGAAGTGCCCTTCGGCGCTTGAAAGTCCCACTCAGAATCATTTGTATACAAACAAATCTGAAGAAAGGGTGACCGACTATGGCAGCGGCGGGGCAGACGGAGCAGAGTGTTGTGGTCGGGGTCGACGTCGGTGGAACTTTCACTGACCTGCTGCTCTTCGACGTCGCCGCCGGCCAGGTGCGCCTGGCCAAGGTCCCCACCAGCCTGGACAACCAGGCCATCGCTGTCTTGGAGGCCTTGGAGCGCACGGAGGTGCCTTTGGCCGACATCGGCCTCATCGTCCACGGCACCACGACGACGACCAACGCGGTGCTGGAGCGTAACCTCTGCCGAACCGGCCTCATCACCACCGCTGGCTTTCGCGACATCTTGGAACTGGGGCGGCGCACCCGTCCGCAGGCCTATGGGCTCTCCGGCAGCTTCCGGCCCATCATTCCCCGCGATCTGCGGCTGGAAGTGACGGAGCGCATGGACGCGCAGGGCCATGTCGTGGCGCCCTTGGATGAAGAAGGCTTGGCCGAAGCGGTCACGCAGCTGCGCGAGGCCGGCTGCGAGGCCCTGGTGATCCTCTTCCTGCACGCTTACGCCAATCCGGAACACGAGCTCCGCGCGGCGGAGATCGCAGCCGAGCACTGGCCGAACAGTCATATCACCATGAGCCACGCGCTGCTGTCTGAAAGCCGCGAGTACGAGCGCGGCGTGACGGCGGCGGTCAATGCCTCGGTCCAGCCGCTGCTGCAGCGCTATCTCGACCGGCTGACCGCCAGCTTGGCCGAGCGCGGCTATGGCCAGGACCTCTTGGTGATGAACGGCAACGGCGGCATGGTCTCTGCCCCCTTCGTGGCGCGGGAGGCGGCGAAGACCGTCATGTCCGGACCCGCCTCCGGCGTCATGGCGGCGGCCTACACCGGCCGGCGCGCGGGGCTCGCAAACCTCATCACCTATGACATGGGTGGCACCTCTACCGACGTGGCGCTGATCCGCGACGCGCAGCCTGCCGTCTCCAGCGAGATTGAGGTGGAGTACGCCATGCCGATCCACCTGCCCATGGTGGACGTGCGCACGGTGGGCGCCGGCGGCGGCTCGATTGCCAAGGTGGATGCCGCGGGCCTCTTGCAGGTGGGGCCAGAGAGTGCAGGCGCCACGCCCGGTCCGATCTGCTATGGCCGCGGCGGGCAAAAGCCCACCATCTCCGACGCCAATCTGCTGTTGGGGCGGCTACCCGCCGAGAAGCTGCTGTCGGTCGATGCGCCAGTCTCCCGCGATGACCTGCTGGCAGCCTTCGCGCGCGACTTGGGCCAGCCGCTTGGACTGGACGCCGAGGCCGCGGCAGGGGCCGTGCTGCGGGTCGCCAACGCCAAGATGGCCGGCGCTATCCGTATGGTCTCCCTCTCGCTTGGTGCCGATCCGCGCGACTTCGCGCTCTTCGCCTTCGGCGGCGCCGGGCCGCTGCACGCGACGGCGCTGGCCAAGGAGCTGGGCGTGCCGCGTGTCCTGGTCCCTGGGCGACCGGGCATAACCAACGCGCTGGGCTGTGTGGTGGCGGACCTGCGCCATGACTTCGTGAAGACGGTGAACCAGCCGCTGGATCAGGTGGACATCGAGCAGGTGCGCGCCCTCTTCGCCGAGCAGGAGGCCGAGGGCCGGCGGCTGATCGGCAAGGAGTCTCTGAGCTTGGAGGGGATCGATCTGCTCTTCAGCGTCGACATGCAGTTCGTCGGCCAAACCCATCTACTGCGCGTCGGTCTGGCAAACGGCAGGCCCTCCGCCGCCGACCTGGAAGAGGGCTTTGCTAAGGCCTACGACGCCCGCTTCCACGTCGCCTTGAGCGATGGGCGCGCCAAGCTGGTGAACCTCAACTGCTCGGTTATCGGCAGGCGCCCGCCCTTGGATCTCTCAATGCTGATCCAACGCGACGAGCGCCGCACCAGCCTGTCGGAAGCGCAAAGCGGAACGCGCCGCGTCTGGTTCGAGAGCGGCTGGCAGGAGACGCCGATCTACCGCCGCGACTGGCTCCCCGGTGGGGCCGTTATCGCCGGCCCAGCCATTGTCGAGCAGATGGACACCACCCTGGTGCTTGAAGCCGGCAATCGCGCGGAGGAGGATGGGGATGGCAATCTTCTGGTCACCATTGCAGCGGAGCCTCTGTCATGAGCCCCGATAGTCTGGCAAGCGAGATCCAAAGCCTCGATCCCATCACCTTGACGGTGATCCAGGCCGGGCTGCAGCAGATCTGCGATGAGATGGACCTGAGCTTCTCGCGCGCCGCTTTCTCGCCGGTGATTGCAGAGGCCAACGATCGCTCTGACGGCATCTACGCAGCCGATGACGGATCGCTGATCGCGCAAGGTGCCGGCGGCTTGCCGATCTTCGTCGGCACCATGCAGTTCTCGACCCGCCATCTCATCGCGCGCATCGAGAGCGGCCAGGCCCTGCCGCCGGAGCCGGACGACATCTACATCGTCAACGATCCCTATCTGGGCGGCACGCACCTGATGGACGTGCGCTTCGCCAAGCCCTTCTATCGCGACGGCAAGATCTTCTGCTGGCTCTCCAACACCGGCCACTGGCCCGATATCGGCGGCGCCGTGCCGGGCGGCTTCTCAGCCTCAGCCACCGCGGTGGAGCAGGAGGGTCTGCGCCTGCCGCCGGTGAAACTCTTCAAGCGCGGCGAGTTGGATCCGGAGATCTATGCCATCATCTGCTCCAACATCCGCGTCGCCGAGCAGCGGATGGGGGACGTGAAGGCCCAGGCTGCCGCCCTATTGGTGGGTGAGAAGCGCCTCCATCAGCTGCTCGACCGCTATGGCGACGCCACCGTGCAAGCGGCCATTGCCGAACTCCGCGGGCGGGCGGCGCAGCAGATGCGGGCCAAGATCGCGCTGATCCCCGATGGCTGCTACCGCGCTGCCGCCTTCCTCGATTCCGATGGCGTGGTCGATCGTCCGCTGAAGATCCGTTTGGCGGTAACCAAGCAGGACGAGACCCTGACCTTCGACTTCTCGGGCTCCTCGCCGCCTTGCCAGGGGCCGATGAATTCGGTCCTGGCCACGACCCTCTCCTCCGTCTACCTGGCGGTGCGCCACATCTTCCCCGACGTGCCGCTTTCTGCCGGTGCCTTCGAGCCGCTGATCGTCGAGGGCTATGAGGGCACCTTCCTCGACGCACACTACCCGCGCCCGGTCTCCGGCTGTGCAGCCGAGGTCTCGCAGCGCATTGCCGAGGCGGTCTTTGCGGCCCTGGTGCAGCCGCTGCCGGACCTAGTGACCGCGGCACCGGCCGGCACCAGCGGCAACTTCGCGCTGGGCGGCAGCGATCCGCAGACCGGCCGTGGCTATGTCATGTATCAGATCTCCGGCGGCGGCTACGGCGGCTATGCAGGCGGCGACGGCTTGAGCAACGGCTGCTCGACCATCGGCATCTCCAAGGCACCGCCGGTGGAGATCATGGAGCAGTCCTTCCCCATCCTCTACCGCCGCTATGCCCTGCGCGAGGGCTCCGGCGGGGCCGGGCAGCAACGCGGCGGCTTCGGCCTGGACTATGAGGTGGAACTGAGGCGCGGGGCGGCTCAGGCCTCCTTCGTCATGGATCATGGCCGGCAAGGCCCGCTGGGCGCCTTAGGCGGCGAGGCCGGTGCGACCAACCAGGTGCAGGTCCAGCGCCAAGGTAAGCTGCACGTACCGCCGCACCTCTCGAAAGAGCAGGACATCCAGCTGGAGCCCGGCGACCGGGTGCGGGTCGGCACACCAGGCGGCGGCGGCTACGGTCCTGCCTTTGCCCGTGACCCGGAAGCGGTGCTGGAGGATGTGCGGCTCGGCTATTACAGCGCCGATGAGGTGCGTAGTGCTTTCGGCGTGGTTCTGAGCGGCGCGCCCTTGGCCATCGACTGGGCCGAGACCCAGCGGCTGCGGCAAGCGGCAGACTAGCGGCTGGTCTGACGTCACCGCGCTGGACGGGCCGGGCCGCCGCGGGCTAAAGCAAAGCCCATGCCGCTGAATGAAACAGACAAGCTGGTGCTGGCTTTGCCAAAGGGGCGAATCCTTGGCGAGGTGCTGCCGCTGCTCGCCCGCATGGGGCTGGAGCCGGAGCCTGCCTTCGCCGATGAATCCGCCCGCCAGCTGCGCTTCACCACCAACCATCCGGGCCTCGACATCATCCGGGTGCGCAGCTTCGACGTGGCCACCTTCGTGGCTTTCGGCGCTGCGGAACTGGGGGTCGCCGGCCGCGATGTGCTGATGGAGTTCGACTATCCAGAGCTCTACCGCCCCATCGACCTGGGCATCGGCCACTGCCGGGTTTCCGTGGCCGAGCCGCGTGACCTGTCCAAGCAGGATGATCCGCGGCGCTGGAGCCACATCCGCGTGGCCACCAAGTATCCGGCCATCACCCAGGCCCACTTCGCCGCCCGCGGTGTCCAAGCCGAGTGCATCAAGCTGAATGGTGCCTTGGAGCTGGCGCCCGGCATGGGCCTCTGCAGCCGCATCGTCGATCTGGTCTCAACCGGCGCCACCTTGGCCGCCAACGACCTGGTCGAGGTTGAGGTCATTGCCAAGGTCACCAGCCATTTGATCGTCAACCGCACGGCCTCCAAGACCCGGCCGCGCGAGGTCAGCGCCTGGGTCGAACGCTTCCGTGCTGTGGTCGAGGGGCAAGCCCATGCCGCGTGAGACTGCGCGCCGCTTTGATGCTGCAGCGCCCGGCTTCGCAGATGCCTTTCGTGCCTTCCTGGCCGAGGCCCGCATGGGTGCACAAGATGTCACCGGCCAGGTGGCGGAGATCATCGCCAGCGTCCGCGCCGAGGGCGACGCCGCGCTGCGCGCCTACACCCAACGCTTCGACCGCGTCGCCCTGCCGGATGGCCTAGCGCTGGACGAAGAGCGTCTGGCAACGGCGACTGACGCCATCGAACCAGACCTGCGGGACGCTTTGACCTTGGCCGCAGAGCGGATTGAGGCCTATCACCGCCAGCAGCTGCCGCAAGACCACTTCTACCAGGACGCGGCAGGCGTCGGCTTGGGCTGGCGCTGGACCGCGGTCGACGCGGCGGGCCTCTATGTGCCTGGCGGTAAGGCGGCCTATCCCTCCTCGCTGCTGATGAACGCCATTCCCGCCAAGGTCGCCGGGGTGAAGCGCCGGGTCATGGTGGTGCCCACACCGGGTGGGCATATCGAGCCTGCGGTACTGGCCGCCGCGGCCATCGCCGGCGTGACCGAGATCTATCCGATCGGCGGAGCGCAGGCCGTCGCCGCCCTGGCTTATGGGACGGAGAGTATCGCGCCGGTCGACAAGATCGTCGGTCCTGGCAATGCCTACGTCGCCGAGGCCAAGCGTCAGGTCTTCGGCCGGGTCGGAATCGACTCCATCGCCGGCCCCTCGGAGATCCTGGTGGTGGCCGACGCAGCTAACAACCCAGACTGGGTCGCTGCCGACCTGATGAGCCAGGCCGAGCATGACGAGGTGGCTCAAGCGCTGCTGATGACGGACGACCCCGCCTTCCTCGAGGCCGTCGCCGCCGCGGTGGAGCGTTTGCTGGCAGAGACGCCGCGTCGGGAGATCGCGCGTCAGTCCTGGCAAGCCAACGGCGCGCTGATCCTGCTGCCCAGTCTGGAGGCCGCCCCCGCCTTGGTCGATCAGGTGGCGCCGGAGCATCTGGAATTGGCAGTGGCCGATCCCCGGGCACTTGCGGCGAAGATCCATCATGCCGGAGCGATCTTCCTGGGCCGGCACGCGCCGGAAGCCTTCGGCGACTATTTGGCTGGGCCTAACCATGTGCTGCCGACCGACCGTACCGCGCGCTTCGCCTCGGGCCTCTCCGTCCTGGATTTCATGAAGCGCAGTAGCCTCATCGATTGCTCGGGCAGCGCCATCCAAGGGCTGGCAGGGCCGGCGGCCCGCCTGGCCGATGCCGAGGGGCTAGCGGTCCACGCAGCCTCTCTGCGTCTGCGGCTCGCGGACGGCGGGTCATGACTGCGGAGCGGCAGGCCAAGCTGGTCGCGGTAGAGCTGGACGAGACCGCTGCCCGCCGCACGCCGGAGGTGGAGCACGAGCGCGCCGTGGCGCTTTATGACCTGCTGGAAGAGAACTGCTTCGCCCCGGTGGACGAGCGTGGCGCCGACCATCCTGGCCCCTTCTCGCTGCTCCTCAGCCTAGAGGAGGGGCGGCTGATGCTCTCCATCGGTGACGCGGAGAAGGCGCCGGTCACCGTCATCGTGCTCTCGCTGAGGCCGTTTCAGCGCATCGTGAAAGACTATTTCCAGGTCTGCGAGAGCTACTTCGCCGCGATCAAGACCGCCAGCCCGGCGAAGATCGAGGCCATCGACATGGGCCGGCGCGGACTGCACAACGAGGGATCGGAACTCCTACGCGAGCGCTTGGCCGGCAAGGTGGAGATGGATCTGAACACCGCCCGGCGGCTTTTCACCCTGATCTGCGTCTTGCACATCAAGGCCTAGGGCGGGGCGTGGGCTGAGGGGATGCCTGAGACCAGACGGCTCCCCGGGGCGGTTCTCTTCGCCTGCACCAACAACACGGTGCGCTCCACCATGGCCGAGGCCTTGATGAAGCACCTGCTGGGCCACCGGGTCTATGTCGATTCCGCCGGCGTGCGGGCGGCCAAGGACCTGGACCCCTTCGTCGTCACCGTGATGGACGAGATCGGCATCGACGTGGGCCAGCACCGCTCCAAGGACTTCGAGGATCTCGAGGACAGCTCCTTCGACCTCATCGTCTCCTTGTCGCCGGAAGCACAGCACTCTGCCGTCGAGATGACCCGCACCATGGCCTGCGATGTTGAGTTCTGGCCGACCATGGACGCGACCATCATCGAAGGCAGCCGCGACCAGCGGCTGGAAGCCTACCGCCAGGTGCGCGATTCTCTTATGCGCCGAATAAAAGAGCGCTTCTCGATGGATTTGAAGCCTGACGTCTAGGGCTTGATGGATTCGTTTGAATCCCTTTCCATCCGCGTACCCCTCACACTGAGCAGCGGGCGTAAGCCCGCACCTGTCGAAGTGTGTGCCCCAGGCTCGGTGCTAACGGCCCGCCTTTCGACGGACGCTCGCTCACGCTCGCTGCTCAAGACGAGGGAGTGCTTACGGAACCGATCGTTGCAATTGAACTAATCCTGCCTAGAAGCAGATGTGAAAGCTCAAGAGGCTATGTGAACCGCAGCTCGCTGAGGCGGGTGCACCGGCACCGCCAGGGCCTTGGCCGCGGAGGTCTTCGGGCTCTGAGGCGTTGGCGAAGGCCGGACCCCAGTTGGGACCGAAGGTGGTGCCGAAGCCCAACTCCGGGTCGGTCGCCGGGTCCACGTCGGGCATGAGGCCGGTTCCACCCCAACGATGATTGTCGATGAAGAGCGCCACGGGGCCGCTGCTGGCCGGAAGGCTGCCGTCGAGAATCTTGACGCTGTAGACCAGCGTATCACCGCCCTCGAGCTTGATGCCTGTCAGCTCCAAGACGGCAGGCTGTTGCTTGGATTCCGGATCGAAGGTGATCGCAGCATTGGGCGGATCATTGGCGAAGCTATCCGCGCCTTGGTTCCAATGCTCGACGAAGGCCTCGTTGCCGATGGACCCAGCAAAGCGCTCCGGCCGGTCGCTGAAGTAGAGCGTGTGGGGCGCAATCCCTGTCAGGGTAAGCTGGTCGCCCTCATACGTCATCGCGCCGGCGCTCTGCACAAAGAGAACTTGGCTCTCCGTTTCCGTCTCGGCCATTGCCGTTTGGCCCATAGGGGAGAAGGCGGTGAGCAACCAGGCTCCGACCAAGGCTAATCCATAAGGCTTCATGCTCTCTCCTCCGCTTTGCTAAGCCCGCGCTCGGGCTCCCCGCTTGCTCCCAGTCACAGGACGGTAGCGCGCGGCGGTTCAGCGGACAATAACGCTGCCTTCCCCATTGCAGTGTCTGATCGATACTCCCAAAACTGACAGGGTCGCTGCCATCGCCTGCCAAAGCCACTGGCTATCGTAGCCGGAGAGAGCGTGACCAAGGCCAAACGGAACTGGACAGCACAGAAACCTAGCCAGGTCGTCAGGGATCGGAGGAAACATGTCTGACAGCGAGCGCCGAGCCGACAACAAGAGCGACCTCGTGGTCGGCCAGGTCTTTCCCTTCTCAAGCGGATGGGTGACGCAATGACTCGAGATCTCACGCGGCCGGACGGCGATTGGAGCCAGGGGTTTCAGAGCCTGAACGGCATCGACCTGCACTACGTGCGCGAAGGGGCGGGCAGGCCGATCATCCTTCTGCACGGCTGGCCGGAGTTCTGGTGGGCCTGGCACAAGATCATCCCAAGCCTGGCCGCGGGCTTCGACGTCATCGCCCCGGACCTGCGTGGCTTTGGCCAAAGCAGGGCACTTTCCGGCGACCTGCCCGATGCTGAGGCGCATGCGGCCGACATCCTGGCCTTGGCCGATGCCTTGAACCTCGAGCGCGTCGGACTGGTCGGCCATGACGTTGGTAGCTCGGTCCTACAGCAAATCGCCCAGAAGGCACCGGATCGCGTGTCCGGCCTCTTCTCCTTCAACACACCCTATCCCGGCATCGGCAAACGCTGGGTGGCGCCAGAGCATGTGCAGCAGATCTGGTATCAGTCCTTCAACCAGCTGCCTTGGGCGACGGACCTGATTGGCCACAGCCGCGAAACCTGCCGCCTCTACATCGGCGGCATGCTGCGCCACTGGGCCTACCGGCCAGAGGTTTTCGACGACCAGATCGAGCATTGGGTCGACAACTTCCTAAGGCCCGGCAACCTGGACGGCGGCTTTGCTTGGTACAAAGCCACCCATGCCGCGCGCATGGCCCAGGTGCGCGAGGGTGCCCTGCCGGCCCCCAAAATCACCCTACCCAGCCGCTTCTTCTGGGGGCGCCACGATCCCATCCTGCTGGCCGACTGGGTCGATGGTCTGGAGAACTACTTCACCGATCCCTTAATCGAGATTGCCGAGGAGGCCGGTCACTTCGTGCATCTGGAACAGCCGGAGGCCGCCAGCGCGCGCATCCTAGACTTCTTCCAAAGCCTCTAGACCCTGGCAGGGCGCTTGAGCAAGCGGCCACGCGGCCGCATCAAGAGATAGCAGAGCGGCGGCACCACCAGCAGCGTCAAGGGCGAGGCGATCAGCAGGCCACCGATCATGATGGTCGCCATGGGCTCGAAGAGGGCACCGCCGTCGAGCGCCATGGGCACCAGGCCGAAGACGGTGGTGAGCGAGGTCAGCATGATCGGCTTGGCACGCGCTTGAGCTGCCGCGACGATGGCGTCGGCCAAGGGGTGACGCTCGCGCTCGATGTCGATCTGATTGATCAGCACGATGGCGTTGTTGATGATGATGCCCATCAAGGACATAAGGCCCAGAAGCGCGAAGAAGGAGAAGGGCTGATCCATCGCGATCATGGTGTAGGGCGCGCCGATAACGATCAGCGGAATTGTCAGTACCGTCGCCAGGGTCCGGCGCAGCGAGTTGAATTGGAAGATCAGGGCGGCCAGCATCACGGCCAGTGCCAAGGGTAAGTTGCCGCCCATCTGGTCGTTGACAGTCGCGTTGTCCTCCAACTCTCCGCCGATGGCGATTTCATAGCCGGGCCCCAAGGCGAGGCTGTCCAGCGTGGGCTGCAGCTGCGCCAAGGTCTCTTGCGCGCTAAGCGCCGTACTGCGGCCGGAGATGATGACCTGGCGCACTTGGTTCTCGCGGCGGATCTCCGAGTATTCCAGTGTAGGGCTGAAGGTGCCGACCTGGTCGACGGTTATGATCTGACCGCCGGTCGCGATAGAGAGGTTGCGCAGGTCTTCAACACTGTCGCGGTTTTGGCCAGCCGCGCGGAGCACGATGGGAATCTGCTCGTCACCCTCACGGAAGGTCGAGTACTGCGTGCCGGAGAAGTAGGCTTCCATCACCTCTGAGATGTCGCGGGAGGTCACACCGAACTCCCGTGCCTTGTCCTGCGCGATATCGACCGTGACCTTCAGGACCTTGTCGCCCCAGTCGATCTCGTTCTTGACGATTGAGGATGGAAGCGCCGCAAAGGCGCTCTCGACCTGCCTAGCCGCAGTCATCAACACTTCGGCATCCGGCCCAGAGATCTCCACGTCGACGATCCCCGATTCGCCACTGCCCTGCGGTAGGCGGGTCACCCGGAAGCGGCCTTCCGGGAAAGCTTCTAGGAAGTGGTGGCGTGCGCGGACCACCATGGCCTTGGCCGTCTCGAGGCTGGTCGTGTTCACCTGAAAGAAGGCGCTGGCCGGGTCGGGATCGGCTGGATCGAGTCCCAGATTGAAGCGCGGCCCGCCATCACCGACGTAGACGGTGGAGTCAAGGACCTCTGGATTGAAGTCGGGGTTCGCGAGCCAATCTTGCACGCGCAAGGCCACGTCTTCGGTTTCGGAGATCGCTGCGTCTTTCTGCAGGTCCATGTAGATCAAGAAGTCCGCGCGCTCGCTGAAGGGAAACATCTCAGTCTTCAATTGAGAGAATTGGGTGGCGCTGAACACCACTGCTACCAGCGCCAGCCCGGTGATTGGTAGGCCGAAGGGCAGGGAGCGCCGCACCACGGCGCCATAGAGCTGCGTCACGCGAGGATAGTCGGCACCGGCCTTGGGGTTTGCGCGGAGAAGCTTCGCGCAGAGGTACGGCAGGATGTACATGGCCGTGAACCAGGAGCCGATCAGCATGGCTGCCACGACGGCGCCCAGCGAGAAGGCGAACTCGCCTTCAACCCCTTCCATCAAGAGCATTGGCAAGAAGGCTGACACAGTGGTGATCGAGGCCACGCCCAAGGGGATCAAGAACTGAGAGCCGGCCGAGCGTGCGGCTTCCTCGGGCTCCATTCCGCCATCGATCCGCTTGCCGATATCCTCCACCACGACCAGACCGTTATCGACCAAGAGCCCAAGCGATATGATGATGGCGGCAATCGACACCTGTTCGATATCGACGCCGACAAAGCCCATCATGATCAACGCGAAGCAAATGGTGAAGGGTACGATGCTCGCCACGACGATTGCAGATCTGAGGCCGAGAAAGACCAGCATGACGACCAGGACGATCGTGAAGGTCTGGCCAACGTTTTCCAAAGCAGCGTTCACGGAGTCGGTGACGACGGTCTCCTGAAACGTGGACACGTTGAGGGCGATGCCGATCGGCTGTTGGCTTTCGAAGACCTTGAGAGCCTCCCGCAGCCGCACGCCCAAGTCTTGGATGTCTTGATCTGCCGACATCTCGATCGCAGCCACGATGGCCGGTGAACCGTCGAAGAAGACAGGTTGCTCTTTCGGGTCGACATAGCCGCGGCGCACGTCGATCAAATCCGAGAGGCGGACGAAGCCGGACAGGCCGTCAACCTGGGTCAGCACCTCGCGGATTTCGTCGATCGTCTGCAGGTCGCCATTGGCTTCAAGGACGATCTTGGTGCCACCGGCATCGACTTCTCCAGCTGGAAGGATCACGTTCTGAGACTGCAGATCGTCCAGCATGCGCTCCAGTTGGACGCCGACCGCGGCCAACTTGCGGATATCGACCTCAAGCCATACCCGCTCGTCCTGTTGGCCGTAGAAGGTAACCTTGGTTATGCCATCGACGCGGAAGAGGGCTGTGCGCAGATCCTCTGCCACATCGTCCAGTTCCGCTAGACTGAAACCGTCCCCGGTGACGGCTACTGTGGCGATGGACACGTCGCCATAGTCCGTGTT
Source organism: Pseudomonadota bacterium (assembly GCA_039819325.1). Taxonomy (GTDB): domain Bacteria; phylum Pseudomonadota; class Alphaproteobacteria; order Kiloniellales; family JACOMY01; genus JACOMY01. Next base: position 27,949 of record JBCBSF010000064.1, read on the forward strand.
GACGAAGGGGCCGCTCGTGCCTTCCGGCAGCTCCGCCTTTACATCCTGCATCTTGTTGCGCAGGTCCTCCCAGGCATCGGTAATGTCGGCGCCGTAAACAGCGTCATAGAGATCGACGTAGATCAGCGCCTGCCCAGTCGTGATAATGGTCCTGATGTCCTCCACCGGACCGATCTCGCGGATCTTTCTTTCAATCGGTATGGCGATCAGGTTCTCGACCCGCTCAGGCGACATGCCATCGAACTCTGCCTGCACCACAGCGGTACGAATGGTTATCTCCGGGTTCTCGCGCTTGGGTATGCCGAGGTAGGAGAGCACACCCATGGCCAGGATCAGCAGCATCACGAAGAGGGTGAAGCGGCTCTTGTCGAGTCCGAAGCGGGTGATGAAATCCATCGCCGCTTAGCTGCCCGGCCTTAGCAGCTTCACCGGCATGCCCTCTCGCAGGAAAGTCACGCCTTTGCTTGCCACGCGCTCACCTGGCTGCAATCCGTCGATGACCAGAAAGCTGTTGCCACGAATGCCTGCCATGGTGATGGCACGGCGGCGGACCGTACTGCTGTCCGGATCGTAGACATAGACTGCCAAGGTGACCGGTACATCGGCAGCGCCCGCGTCTTTCGGGATGTCGCCTTCCGGAATCGCCGACGAGATGGGGATCAGATAGCCTTGTGCTGCCGGCAGAGAGAACTCGAAGGAAACTTCGACTGCCATCCCGGCCTTGATGATGGGCGATACCTCCTGCAGCCGTACGACGACGGGAAATGACGAGACCGTACCCGCCCGCTCGCCGATTTCGCTGACCACGGCTTGCAGCACGACCCGAGGATCGTCAGCCAGGCGAACGTTTGCCGGTGTTCCAACGACTAAGCGGCCAATGACGTCGAAACTGACTGAGAAGGAGACCTCGAAGTCAGCTTCTTCGTAGAGCGATAGGACCGTCTGGCCAGCTGTGACGGTGGCGAAGCTCTCCGCCTCCAGCTGGTCGATGATCCCGTCAAAGGGGGCCAGCAGCTTTGAATCGGCCAGATCCTCTTCTGCCGATGTCAGGTCTTTCTGTGCTTGTTCCAACTGGGCACGATACTGGCGTACTTCCGTCTGGTCTTGATCGCGCGCCACACGTGTGCCGGCACCGCGGTCAAGCAGCTGCTGTGATCGGCGCAGGTCGCTTTCAGCTTGCGCGAGAGTCGCCTCTGCTTCGGCGACGGCGGCCAACCGATTGCCAATCGCGATCTCGAACTGCTCGACGTCGAGCTCCGCCAGCAACTCGCCCTCGCCGACGCGCTGGCCGACATCCAGGTTGAGACGACCCAGCCGGCCGCCAACCTCAAAGGCAAGGATGTTGACTTCGCCTGGCTCCAGGACCCCAGGATAGCGACGGGTGGTGGTTTCCTCCACCTCTTGAACCAACGTGGTGATCAGGCCCCGAATTGGGGGCTCTGCCGTGGCGTCACTCTCTTCGTCAGGCGAACAGGCGACCAGGAGCAAGAGAGCGCAAGACAAGACCAACACTCGTGACGATCTTGCCGATGATCTCATAGCTGCCTTCCTCGAGTTTTTGGGTGCCTTACGACGAAAACCTCGGTTAGATCCTAGGTCGTCCTTCACCAGCCACACAGGACCGACATGCCTGAAAAGCGGACAATTCGCGCCACTGACCCCGCCGGCGCGCAGCAGAGTGAACGCGGCCGCGCCCATGTGGGCCTCGCCAGTACCGTCGTCGCCTTTGCCTTTGCACGCGGCATGCCGCCCGGCGATATCGAGGCCGCGACCGGCATGGATCTGGCCCAGCTGGGCCAGCCGGACGCCAGAATCCCCGACGAGGTCGTGCCACGCCTCTGGAATGCCTTGTCGGCGGCAGAACCCGATAGCCCGATTACCTTGGAAGCCGCCCGGGGTGCGCCCTTCTCGACCCTGGGTGGCCTGACCCACGGCATGCAGTATGCGTCGAGCCTGCGCCAGGCCGTGGACTTCTCGCGGCGGAACCGGCAGGTGCTGTCGGATCGGCTGGAGATCCACGTGGAGGAGCGCGCGGGAGAGGCCTTCATCATTGGCAATCACCCAGCCGATGCCATCGATCTGGGCTGCACGGCAGAGTTCGGCCTGGCGATCCTCGTGCGTTTCCTGCGCGACGTGATGGGTCTGGGCAGCGAGATCCGCCGCGTCGAGCTGGTCTACGGCCCGCGCGGACCGGCGGCGGCCTATGAGCGCTTCTATCACTGCCCGGTCCGCTTCCATGCCCCCGACACCGCCGTGGTCGTTCGCCCGGAGGCGCTGGACCTAGCGGTACGGATGGCCGAGCCCTCGCTCTTCGCCTTTGTGGAAGAGCACTTTGCGATCGTCCGTCAGCAGTTGGAGACCGTGAACCAGCGCGACGAATTGCTGGTCTTGCACCGCGCACTGGCCGACTGCGCCGCAGCCTCCGACTACCGGGCCGAAGCGGTGGCCAGGCGAGCGCAATTGACCCTGCGCCAAGCCCAGCGTCTGGCCGCCGGCCAGGGGACCACCCTCTCTCGGCTGATCGAAGCGGCCCGCCGCGCCAATGCCGAGGCCTTCCTGGCCGACTCCACGCTCTCGATTCAGATGGTGGCGGCACTCTTGGGCTATTCCGAAGATCGCGCCTTCCGCCGCGCCTTCAAGCGCTGGACAGGCAAGAGCCCCCGTGCCTTCAGGCAGGGTCACTGATCGTCTAGGCGGCCTCTTCCGCCGATATCCGCAGCAGGATGTCCGCGCAAGGGAAAGCGTCGCGCAAACGCTCTTCGATCCTGATGCGCCGGGCGTCTACCTCTTGCAAGGATAGGGCGGCGTCAAAGCCCAGCGAGACCTCGACGAAGATACGGTCCCCGGCCCGTCGCGTGCGGACACCGTCAAAGCGCTCATAGTCGTCATAGTTGTCGACCAGAGCCTTCACGATTTCCATCTGCGAGACCTCGTCGAGCGAACGGTCCGCGATATCGACGAAACCGTCGCGCAAGAGGTCCAGCGCTATCGAGACCATGTAGTAGGACACGACCAGGGCGCCGATGGCATCGAGCCAGGTGACGATCAACGGGTCGCGCGCCAGGACGGCCAGGGTCAAGACCAGGAAGACGACAATTGAGGTCAGCACCTTCGCCCAGCGCGCCTGCAGCTGGCCCTCTAGAATGATGGAGGGCTCCAGCGCGATGGCGGCGCGGACCTTCTGCCAAGCGAGGACGTTTACGTAGAGATTGATCGCGGCAAAGCAGGCAGCGAGCGCCAGACCAAAGGAGGTATGCGGGCTGCCGCCGGAGAGCGCGCTGGCCAAGCCGCTGGAGATGATCCAGAGACCACCGATCAAGAGGCCAAGGCCGACGCCGATATTGGCCAGCTGTTCGACCTTGCCGGAGCCGTAGTCGTAGCTGTGAAAGCGGCCGCGATGGACCCGGCGCAGGGTAATGAAAGCGATGATCTCCAAGAGGAACATGAGGCCGCCACGCACCAGCTCGGCAAGGATCGTCAGCGAGCCTGACGCGAGCGCGACCAGTATCAAGAGAATGAAGAGCCCGCTATCGACCAAGAGCGCGAAGCTGATCGCGCTCTCGCGCTGCTGTTCGGCGTTGCTGAGTGTGGTGCTGGCCATGGCGCTCAATTGAGCCGCAGACGGGCTGCGATCACATCCAAGAGGCCGACATCATGCAGATCGACGAAGGCAGCCCGGCCGACGGGGCAGTCAGTCCCATCTTCCTCTGCCAGGTCCAGACGCAGCAGCAGTTGGCCCATACCCGGCTGGCGGCCCTTGGCCACAGCAGCCAGATCGGCACGGTCCAGCACCGCGCCGGAGCCGCGGGTCAGCAGGACGGTCGCTTGCCGCTCACGCCCTTCGCCCTCCAGCAGAACATCGGCGGTCATGCCGCGGGTCAGAAGCGCCAGCTCCGCATCGGAGACGGGGACATCGACCAGCAGATCGTTACAGTCGATCCAGACGGTGATGGTTTCGCCTGGCGCCACGGTCGAGCCGGCCGCGGCCGAGACGCTCCAGATGACCGCGCCGGGCTGTGCCAGGACGTGGGCGCTGCGTTGGCGCCGATAGGCG
>JBCBSF010000065.1:0-31615 GCA_039819325.1 Pseudomonadota bacterium
CTCCCGGCCACCCAATAGGATACTGGCGTGGGTGGCCGGGAGGGGGAGCGGGCTGGTGCCGGAGCGATGAGCTTGCTCATCGCTGCATTGAATCAGCGTTTCAGCTTCAGATGCCCGCGACGCTGGACCGACACAAGGGCAAAGGGGCCGGTTTGGCCCTGCCTTGCGTGAGGATCAATTCTCCTCGGCCGCTATGGCGCGGTCCAGGATGCCGGGCAGCAAGCCTAGAACCTCTTCCCGCTGCAAGCCTGCACGCATCTCCGGCGCAAAGAGGGCGCGCAGAATGACCCGGTCGTCGGGCTGCAGCCGATCGACCAGCCCGCCCAGGTCGTTGAAGGCGGAGGGGTTGAGCCGCGGCGTGTCGTCGATGGCGCCAAGCGACTGGCTGGTTTCCTCGATCAGGCAGTGCTGAATGGTCTCTTCGGTTAGGCCCAGGTTGATGGTGATGACCGCCTCTTTGATCCGATGATCGCCGCGAGTGACGAAGGCGCAGAAGGAGGCCGGCATGCGCCGCTGCAGCCACCCGGCGATCCAGGAGCGGTCCAAGTGCGGCGGCATGTCCTTGGCGAGCGAGAGGTAGATCCAAAAGGGACGCTCTTCTGGCCGGGTGTCTTCGCCGTCGCCGACGCGAACCGCATAGCCGGTCAGCAGGGTTAGGTCTTCGGCGTGGCGCTGCAGGACGGCGCGGCTCTCGTCTGAGAAGGGACCGGAGGGCTGAAGGACGACCGGCCCGTCGACACGCAAAACGATGGGGCGCGGCCGGAGACCAAAGACGATGGCCTCAAAGGCCGGAGCTAACCGTTCGACACGCTCCGCCCGGGTTTCGGCCTCGGCGCTCGGCAGTGCGGCCAGGAACAAGAGCGCGAGGCAGGCGAAAGCGAGTCGGGTGATCATTGCGCGGCCGCCTTGGCCGCCAGCTTCGCCAGCGCGCGCGCCCGGCGGTACAGCCACCAGCCGAACTGCGGCGGCCAAGCGGCGAAGTCCTGGTCCTCGCCCAGGGTTTGGGCCGCATGGTAAGCCCAGTTGGGGTCGTAGAGCAGCTCCCGCGCCAGGGCAACCAGATCGGCCTGGCCAGTCTGCAGCACCGCCTCCGCTTCCTCGGGGCTTCGGACGAAGCCGACAGTCATGGTGCTCATGCCAGTCGCCGTCTTGACCGCTTCGGCGAAGGGGGCCTGGAAGGCTGGGCCGATGGGAATGCGCTGGCGGCCCGGGTGGCCGGAGATGCCGCCGCTTGAGCAATCCAGTATGTCCACACCCCCCGCCTGAAGGGCCTTGGCAAGCTCTAGGGTGTCGTCCAGCTCCCAGCCGCCATCATGCCAGTCGACAGCGGAGATGCGGAAGGAGAGCGGCAGGTCTTCCGGCCAGGCTGCTCGCACCGCCTCCGCCAGCTCGCAGGCAAAACGCAAGCGGTTGGTCAGGCTGCCGCCATAGCCGTCGCTGCGCCTGTTGGCGAGGGGAGAGAGGAACTGGTGCACCAGAAAGCCATGTCCGGCATAGATCTCCAGCACCTTGTAGCCGGCAGCTGCCGCCCGCTTGGTCGCCGCGGCGAAGTTGGCGATGACCTGGTCGATGCCGGCCTGATCCAGGGCCTCTGGCACATGCCAGTCCGGCGCAAAGGGCTCCGCCGAAGGGGCGACGGCAGTCCAGGGCGCTTCGCCACGCTCCGCTATGTCTTGGTCGTTCAGAGGGGTTTCGCCGTGCCAGGGACGTCGCTCGCTGGCCTTGCGGCCGGCATGGGCCAGCTGGATGCCGGGGATCGAGCCCTGTCCGGCAATGAAGGCGGCGATGCGCGCCATCTCCGCCGACTGGCCGTCTTCCCAGAGGCCCAGATCGCCGGCGGTGCGGCGGCCGCGCGCCTCCACCGCCGTGGCCTCGGTGAAGACCAGCCCGGCACCGCCCAGGGCGAAGCGGCCCAGGTGCACCAGGTGATAGTCGTTTGCGTAGCCCTCTTTCGAGAGGTACTGGCTCATCGCCGACACGACGGTCCGGTTCGGCAGGGTGACGCCGCGCAGAGTGAGCGGCTGGGTCAAAAGCGGGGAAGCAGTCATGACCCCGCAGATAGGACCAGAGCGGTGGCGCAAACAAGGCCGCGCGCGGGCACAAGTGCCTCACAAAGCAGTCAAGCGCCTACCAGCGGCGGCGCCAGGCCGCCCAGGTCAGATGGAAAACGCGCTGCGGCGCGGGGAGAATGAAGGCTGGTGCGCTCAGATCGTTGCCGGCACGGCGCAGACGCTTGAACGATAGCCGCGCCAGAGAGCCCAAGAGGTAGGGAGAGGCTGCGCCGCGTGGGATCTGGCGCCCTGCCCGCTCGGCCTGGGCCAAGAGCGCTTCGGCGGCGCCGGCGACTTCGTCAGCCACCACGCTCAACTCGACGGCGCCCTGGTTTTCCATCAGGTGCTGCCGGCTGAGGCCTTGTTGCTCCAAGAGATCGCGTGGCAGCCACACCCGGCTAGAGCCTAGCCAAGCGCGGTAGCTGCGCAGCTGGCCGACCAGTCCCCAGGCGGTGCCGATGGCCTCCGCTCGGCGGGTGTCATCGCGGCCGAGCAGAGTGGCGCTGAGGGCATTCAGCCGCCCGGCGGTCTCGCGCGCATAGGCGGTCATCTCGGCCAGGCTGGCAAAGCCCTCCGGGTCCAGATCGCGGCGGCGGGCCTCGACCTGGTCCAAGAGCGCCTGGGCCGGCAAAGTCCCCTCGGCGATCAAGGGCGCCAGGGCAGCGGCAAGCGGATGATCGGGCGGCTTGGCGCCAGCGGCGCAGGCCTCCAGCGCGTCGCGCCACCAGGCCAGACGCATCTCGCCCAGAAGCGGCTCGCTGACACGCTCCGCCGTGCGGGCGATCTCTTGGTTGAATGCCAGCAGGGTGAAGAGCGCCTCGCGCTTCTCCGCCGGGGCGAAGAGGACCGTTAGGTAGCGGTCATGGTCCTGTTGGCGAACCTGCTGGCCGAGCGGCGAGAGCGGGGCGGCCATGACCGGCGCTAGTCGACGGCGATCAGCGCCGCAGCGGCCCGGCGGTCTTCGGTCACCAGGATGTTGTAGGTGCGGCAGGCGGCACCGGTCGCCATGCACTCCACCACCAGGCCCAGCTTGTCCTTGAAGGCTTGACGGGCTGAAGGCGGCAGGAAGAGCTGCTTCTCCCCACAGCCGAGCAGTAAGACCTCCACCGGCTCTTCCAGGTCGGCCAGCGCCGCCAGGCTTTCCGGCGTCGCCGCAGCCAGCTCGGTGACCGGCCAGCCCTGCACCCTGTCCGGCAGCACCAGAACCGAACCGCTGTAGCGCTGGCCGCTGATGGCGAAGCCGCCCTCGCCATAGCTCTCGACGATCTGGCGGCCTTCGGCGACGCGGGGGGTGATGTCCATGGGTCGGCTAGACCGCCGGCTTCACCTGGTCCGGCTTCTCGCCCTTGGGCGCAGCCGGACGCAGACGCGCGAGGGTCAGAAGCGGCACTGCCACGGCCCAGGAGGAATAGGTGCCGACAATGATCCCGACGATGATGCCGGCAGCAAAGCCTCGGATCACCTCTCCGCCAAAGAAGAAGAGCGCGAAGAGGGCCAGCAGGGTGGTGCTGGTGGTCAGGATGGTACGCGACAGGGTGGCATTGATCGCCTTGTTCAAGACCTCCGGGATCGGCAGCTTCTTGAAGCGCCTCAGCTCCTCACGCACACGATCGAAAACCACCACCGTGTCGTTGATCGAATAGCCCGCGACCGTCAAGACGGCCGCCAAGGTGGCGAGATTGAACTCGATCCCTGTCAGGGCGTAGAAGCCGACCACCACGATCACGTCATGCGCGAGCGCCGCGAGCGCGGCTGCGCCATAGACCAGGTCGAAGCGCACCCAGACGTAGATCATGATCCCCAGCATGGAGAGTACGGTGGCCACCGCCGCCGCCAGGCGGAGCTCAGAGCCCACTGTTGGCCCGACGGTCTCGGAGCGGCGGTATTCCTCTACCTCTCCCTCCAGGGCCTGTTGGACGATGGCCAGTGCTTCTTGCTGCGCCTCCTCGCCACCGTCTTGGCGTTGCAGGTTGATCAGAATGACGTCGGGATCGCCGAATTCCTGCAGGCTGACATCGCCCAACGCCAAGCCGTTCAAGGTGGAGCGCAGGCCCTCGATATCCGCCGGTGACTGGGTGGTCTTGATCTCCAGCAGGGTGCCGCCGCGGAAGTCGACGCCGTAGTTCAGATCCTTGACCAGGAAGAGGGCGATCGAGCCCAGCACCAGGGTCAAAGTGATGACATGGAAGATCTTGACCTTGCCGAGCCAATCCAGCTTGGGCTCGACGGGGACGTAGTGGATCAGGTTCATCTGCTGTCCGGTCCGTTCACGCGATTGGCAGGCGGGTGCCGCGCTTTTGACGGCGCGCCCAGCCCAGGACCATCCAGCGCGTGACGAAGATCGCGCAGAACATGGAGGATGCCAGCCCCAAGGACAGCGTCACCGCAAAGCCGCGGATCGGGCCAGAGCCGAACTGATAGAGCAGCAATGCTGCGATCAGGGTGGTGACGTTGGAATCGATGATGGTTGTGATCGCGCGTTTGAAGCCGGCATCAATCGCCAGCGCCATAGTTCGCCCGTTGCGCGCTTCTTCGCGTATTCGCTCAAAGATCAGCACGTTGGCGTCCACTGCCATGCCCATGGTGAGCGCTATTCCGGCGATTCCAGGCAGCGTCAGCGTGGCTTGTAGAGCCGTTAGGACGCCGACGATGATGATCAGGTTCAAGATCAACGCCACGTCGGCCAGAAGCCCGAAACGGCCGTAGATCAGAGCCATGAAGAAAACCACCAACACAACGCCGACGACGCTGGCGATCTCGCCGGCAGCGATGGAGTCGGCGCCGAGGCCGGGGCCAACCGAGCGCTCTTCGATGATCGTCAAGGGAGTCGGCAGTGCGCCAGCGCGCAGGAAGAGGGAGAGCTGCTGCGCCTCCTCGACAGTGAAGTTGCCGCTGATCTGCCCAGAGCCGCCGCAGATGGCATCGCGGATGACAGGGGCGGAGATCACCGTGTCGTCTAACACGATGGCAAAGCGCCGCCCGACATTCGCCCGCGTCGCGTCACAGAAACGCTGCCCGCCAAAGGCATCGAAGCGGAAGAGAACGACTGGCGAGCCGGTATCGAAGGAAGGCTGGGCGTCGGTTAGGTTCTCGCCACTGACGATCACCCGATCGCTGATGACCTCCATCATCGGCTGGCCGCTTGGGCTCAGATCTTCGCTGGGCAGCAGGCTGGCGCCGGCAGGAATACGGTCACCACGGGTGGGGTCCACGCCTTCCAATACGAAACGGAAGGTCAGCTTCGCCGTCTGGCCGATCAGGTCCTTCAGCTCCTGCGGGTTCTCGATGCCCGGCACCTGGATTAGGATGCGGTTGAAACCCTGGCGCTGGATCGTCAGCGCGCGGGTGCCGGTTTCATCGAGCCGCCGGTTCAAGACCAGGATCGCCTGCTCCATAACGTTGTTGCGCTGCTGGTCCAGGTAGAGGTCGGAGAAGTTCACGCGGAAGCGCTCGCCAGTCCGGCTGATCTCTAAGTCCGGCAGCTCGCGGCGCAGGGTTTCCAGCACCTGATCGGCCCGCTCGGGATCACGCAGGGCGAACTGCACCTGCTCGTCGCGCACGCCCAAGCCGCGCACGCCGATCCGGTCCTGACGCAAGAGCACCAGGATCGAGGCCGAGAGGTCGCGCAGCTGCTCCACCTCCAGCGCGTCAAGATCGGCCTCGGTCAAGAGATAGGCGCCGCCGCGCAGGTCCAGGCCCAGGTTGATCTGTTCGTGCGGAATCCAATCGGGCAGCGAGTCCAGCGTCTGCTTTCCGATGACGTTGGGCGCGGCGTAAAAGATCGCCAGCACCGTGGCGATCAGAATGGTGATCCGCTGCCAACGCGGCAGGTTAGACATGCAGGTCCTTCCAACGGTCTATGGTTCTTCGGCGGTGAGCAGGCTCATCGCTTCGGCACCGGCTCTCGCCCCCTCCCGGCCACCCAATCCAGTGTCCCTTAAGGGTGGCCGGGAGGAGGGCGAGGGCCGCTGCCATATACCCTAAACCCCCAATACTCAGTTCTTCTGTTCGCCCTCGTCGGCCGGCTCGGCCTCTTCCTTGCGCTCGCTCTTCTTGCTGCGCGTCGGCGCCGGTGCCGGTGCAGGCTCGGAACGGTCGAGGACGGTGGTGATGGTGCCGCGGATGACCTTCACCCGCACACCCTCTGCGATCTCCACCTGCACCTCGTTGTCGTTCAAGGTCTTGGTCACCTGGCCGACAAAGCCGGCACCCGTCACCACGCGGTCGCCGCGGCGCAGGTTGGCGACCATGTTGCGGTGCTCCTTAGCGCGCTTTTGCTGCGGGCGGATCAGCAGGAAGTAGAAGACGACAAAGATCAGCACCAAGGGCAAGAGCGACATGATGATGTCGCCACCACCGCCAGCGGCGTCCTGAGCATAGGCCGGCGTGATCAGCATGAAGGGTCAACTCCGTCAAAAAGGGGGTTCGGTGAAAAGTCGGCGGACTATAGCGAGCCACCACCAGATTGCAACGCGTCACGAGCCATCCTCGATGACGCTGCCACCGGTCTAGAGCAAGCGGTTTCATGCGAATTGACGGACCAGCCGCGCCGGCCTTAAGCCTGTCCCTCGCCAAAACCTCGTCACCTCTCTTACACGGGAGCCGCAGCCGCGACCATGAAAGCACCCAAGACAGACCCGTCGCAGGGGTCGCAGAAAGACGTCCCGAAAGACAGCGTCGTCCGCCAGCTCTCCCGCATTGCCGCGGCGCTTGAGCGCCTGGCGCCGGCGCGGGCCGCGCGCGGCGACCTTACCAGTGCCGAAGCCTTCGTCTGGCAGGCCGAGAAGGCACTGCTGCAGCCGGTCGCCAAGGTAAACCACGTGCCGCTCGACCTGCTGCGCGGCCTGGACCAGCAGGTCGAGACGCTGCTGCAGAACACCCGGCGCTTCGCCTTGGGCCTGCCGGCGAATAACGCGCTGCTTTGGGGTGCGCGCGGCATGGGTAAGAGCTCTCTGGTCAAGGCCAGCCACGCGGCCGTCAGCGCCGAAGAGAAGGCCGCCGGTCGCGAGCCCATGCTGCTGGTGGAGCTGCATCGCGAGGACCTGCCAAGCCTGCCGCGCCTGCTTGGCCTGCTGCGCGAGAGCGAGCGGCGTGTCGTGCTTTTCTGCGACGACCTCTCTTTCGAGAGCGAGGATGCCAGCTACAAGTCGCTGAAGGCGGTCTTGGAAGGCGGCATCGAAGGCCGGCCGGAGAACGTGATCTTCTACGCCACCTCCAACCGCCGCCACCTGCTGGCCCGCGACATGATCGAGAACGAGCGCTCGACCGCGATCCACGCCTCGGAGGCTGTGGAGGAGAAAGTCAGCCTCTCAGACCGTTTCGGCCTTTGGCTGGGCTTCCACAACTGCGATCAGGAGACTTTTTTCTCCATGATCACCGGCTACTGCGACCGCTATGGCCTGAAGTACGACCAGGAGACCCTAGAGCGCGAGGCCCGCGCCTGGTCGGTCACCCGCGGCAGCCGCTCGGGCCGTGTGGCCTGGCAGTTCATCCAGGACCTGGCCGGCCGGCAGGGGGTGAGGATCGAGGTCTAGCACTTCAGACCCAGCCGCTCTCGCCAAAGGAGGAGCAGCGGAAGTCAGGCATTGCCTTAGCGCTCCGTGAACGCAATCTAGATGTAAAGTTTGGGCGAAACGGTGCCAAAGCGGCTGCATACCGTCATTGCGACGCGGACCTTTGAAATCTCTGCTAAATCCGCTGGCATCAAAGACGGAGAGGTGGATTCACTCGTAACCCTTTTGGCAGCCAATCCTCTCGCCGGAGATCTGGTGCCAGGGACAGGCGGAGCAAGGAAGGTGAGGCTGGCTGCCAAAGGGCGTGGAAAAAGGGGCTCATATCGCACGTATCATTACTTTGGCGGGGATGACGTGCCAGTATTCTTGCTGGCTGCCTTCGCAAAGAATGAGAAAAGTGACTTATCGTCCAGCGAGAAAGAGGCGCTAAGGAGCCTGCTAAGCCATTTGGCATCCGACTATAGAGAGAACAGGCGTAGGACAGGTCGATGACAAAGCAAACGGAACTCTCTGAAGTAGGCCGGCTGCTGGTCCAGGGAGCTAAGGAAGCACGTGCAATCGCGCGCGGAGAAGCGGAACCGGCGCAGGTCTATTATCCGCCCCGCGACGTTGATGTCGCGGAGATCAGGAAGCGCCAAGGGCTTACGCAAGAGCAGTTCTCCCGTCGCTATGCACTACAGCTTACAGCGATTCGAGAATGGGAACGCGGACGTCGGCAACCCGACCAGGCTGCACGTGCCTACCTACAGGTCATAGCCTGCGATCCAGATGCAGTTGTCCGCGCTCTCAGCCTTGCTCGTGAGGAGCAATCAGCTCCAGAGAAAGTCCCCAGCCGTTAGCTGATTGGCCTGGGTCAAGCCGCTGATGGTGAAGGCGAGGTCGGCGCTACCGTCGCCGTCCTGATCGACCTCGACCCGGCGGTCGCCGGCAAAGCGGGCCTCACTGTTGCCATCGCCGCTGAAGTCCGCAGCGCCGATGTAGGCGAAGATTCCACTTTCTTGCCCCGTGGCCATTACCAAGCGGTCGCCGCCGCCCGACGCCTGGCCCGCGAAGTCACGCAAGACCGGTCCGTCGCCGCTGGTCAAGGGGCCGGCGAAGACGAAAGAATCGGCGCCGCTGCCGCCAAAGGCGCGGTCGTCGAGGCCAAGGAAGAGCGTGTCCGAACCGCTGCCACCTTCCAAGCGGTCGCTGCCGCTGCCGCCCAGCAGCCTATCGTCGCCGTCCAGGCCCTGGAGCCGGTCATCGCCCTGCCGGCCAGAGAGGCGGTTATCGCCGGCATTGCCGGTGAGATCATTGTCCAGCGCATTGCCGGTCAGGCTGCCGTTACCCGCCGCACCGGTCAGCAGGGCATTCTCCACCTGCCCGTCTGGCCCGTCAGGCAAGGCGAAGCGCAGCGCGTTGGAGCGGACCAGATCGTCGGCACCCCCGCCGGCCAGTTCCACCACCTGGTCGCCGGCCTGATCGACAATGAAGGTATCGGCGTTGAGGCCGCCGTAAGCCACATCCGCCCCGCTGCCACCGTTAAGCCGATCCCGACCCTGCCCGCCGTAGAGCGTATCGCTGCCGCTGCCGCCGGCCAGGCGGTCACTGCCCGACCCGCCGGAGACCCGGTCGTCACCCTCCAGTCCGAAGAGCTGATCGCGGCCGCCCGCGCCCTCTAGGCTGTCGCCGACCGAAGTTCCCATCATCCGGTCGTCGCCGTCAGTGCCGAGAAGGACCGGCGATCCAGCTCCCTCCAGCGCCTCCTCAATGGTCTGACCGGCACCGGCGGTCCCGGTGAAGTTGCCGCTGCTAAGCGCAAAAAGGGGCACCCCTTCAAGCGTCAGGCTCTGCTGCGCGCCGGAGGGGCCGAAGAGCACGTAGATAATCGTCGATCCATCAACCTCCTCCAGCGCGATATCGGCCGGGCCAAAGACATTGCCCAAAGCGATGCGATCCGTCTCAGGGTCGAAGCCCTCCAACACCTGATGGCTGCCCCAGGACCAGGTGAGCGCGTAGTCATCGCCGCCGGTGACGGGATCGGGCCCACCCGCGTCTTGCTCCCAGGCAGCGATCAACTCGGCAACCGTGGGCGCGTCATAGCCGCCGAACTGCTCAATGTACTGCAGAATCGAGGTGCCGTTCTCGTCGGTGGAGACGGCGCCTGCCTGCAGCAGTGCCAAAGTGCCCCAGGCGCCGCGTAGATGGGCGGCTGCCAAGATGCCGGTCAGGGTCAGCTCCACCAGCACCGTCTGGCCGCCCGACTGATAGCTGGCGGTGGTACCGAGGAAGTCGTCCAGGCTTTTGCCTTGCTGCGCCAGCCCGTTCTCGATGACGGAGAGGTTGTAGCCGAAGGCATCGCGGATTGCCGGCTCCTGCACCTCCGCGGTCATGAAGGCCTCCAGACTGGTGGCCCCGTTCTTGCCGGTCCAGGTGCCGTCCCAGGTGTTGCTGGCCGCACCATTGCCGTAGAAGACGTCGTCCTGGTAGTAGCCTAGATCGATCAGCAGCGCCTCGCCGAACTGATAGCCGACGAAGCCCAGGCTGTTCATCGAGCGGTACTGCATCTCCGTCCAGGTGATGTCGCCGACTTCCCAGGCCTCCCAGGTCTCGTCGCCGACCCAGTTGCGGATCTGCCATTCGGTGATGATGCCGGCTTGATAGCGCTCCCAATCCACGCCCGATTCGAAGGCGCGCAGCTGGTCGAGGAAGTCTTCGAAGGTGCCTCGTGACATTATCTGTCTCCCGTTCATTGACGGACGGGACGATGCTTGGGCATGAGGGCAGCAATCGGACGCGAAAGCGGAGGGTCAGCCCCGAAGCCGCCTTGAAGCTGCCACAGGCGTCAGCTGAGGCCGACCGTTTAGCGCACCAGCGCGCTGCCGGTCGTCACATAGCTCATCATCTTCGGCGAGCCCTTCAGGTAGCCGGACTCCTGCTCCGTCACCTGAAACCCACCGCCTTCGATCAGCGCCAGGATAGGCCGGTTCAGATGGCAGCCACCGGCGATGCGTCCCCAGAGGCCGTTCATCCTGTCCTGCCAGCGTTTCACCCCGGCGTCGGGGCTAGCGCCGTGCTCGGCAAAGAGCAGCCGGCCACCGGGCTTCAGCACCCGCCGCATCTCCGCCAGCGCTTGCCCAGGGTCGGGAATGGTGCAGAGCGAGAAGGTGCAGACCAGGCAGTCAGCCTCCCCGGTCTCCAGCGGCAGTGCCTCACCGGAGACGGCCCGCAGGTCCAGCTCGAAGTCCAAGGCGCCAGAGCGTTTGCGGGCCAGGTCCAGCATGGCGTCTGAGGGGTCGACCCCGATCACCCGCGACACCTTGCCGGCGTCGTAGTAGGGCAGGTTACGCCCGCTCCCCAGCCCGATCTCTACCACCAGCCCTTCGGCCTGCGGCACGATGTCCTGGCGCTTCTCCGCCACCTGCGGCGCACCGCAGCCCAGGTCGATCACGCGCGGCAGGATGTTTCGCGCATACCAAGATTCACGGGGCTGGCTCACGTGCAGAGCTCCTCGATTACGGAGCGTGATCATCGCAGCAGCGCTGTTGCGAAGGGAAGACCGCCTAAGCGCGCTCACGCCCTTGCTACTGCTGGATCAGCGAAGAGCTTTCCTGCTTTGTGTTCGCCGACACCTTCCTCTATGGCTCTGGATCAGAGGGTAACTGGGGTATCGGGACGGAGGCACGCGATGGGCGAGCGCGACGCAAGCGATCTGAAAGGCCTGATCACGGCCAATTCCTTCTCTGGCCTGCCGACCTTCTTCCGGCGTCGCCCGGGCAGCAACTTCGAAGATGCCGACATCGTGGTCTACGGACTGCCGCTCGACCTCGGGGTCAGCAATCGCCCCGGCGCGCGTTTCGGTCCCCGGGCGATCCGCGAGGCCTCGCTACAGCTCTCCTGGGGAACCGTCTGGCCCTGGGGTTTCGATCCCTTCGAGCGGCTAGCCGTCCTGGATGCCGGAGACCTGCAGTACACCTATGGCGATCACGCAGAGTTCCGCGAGAAGGCCCGCGCACAGGCGCAAGCGGTGGCCGAGGCCGGCGCCATCCCCTTCTCTCTCGGCGGCGATCACAGCGTCACCTTGGAGAGCCTGACCGGTGTGACCCAGGTCACCGGTCCCGTGGCGCTGATCCACTTCGATGCGCACACCGACACCAGCGAAGGGCCCGAGGTGCAGCACGGCACCATGTTCCGCCATGCCAGCAAGTCCGGCATCCTGGTCGCCGAGCGTTCGGTCCAGGTCGGCATCCGCACCGCCTATGAACCCGGCGACGGTTTTTTGCGCCTGCACGCGCCAGAGGTGGTCCGCGAAGACCCCGCGGTGACGGCCGAGCGCATTGTCCGGCAGGTCGGCGATCTGCCTTGCTATCTGACCTTCGATATCGACTGCTTGGACCCCTCCTTCGCGCCCGGCACCGGCACGCCGGTCCCAGGCGGTCTGTCTACCTTGCGCGCGCTGGAGATCATCCGCGCGCTGGCCAAGCGCCGGCTGGACCAGGGGCTGCGCATCGCAGGATTGGATATCGTCGAGGTGGCCCCCGACTACGACCACGCCCAGATCACCGCTCTGGCAGCCGTGCAGATCGCCCATGAGCTCCTCTGTCTGCTGTCATGCCAGCCAGGAGAGCCGTGAGCTGTTAGGGGAGAGCGACATGCCGATCGATGACCTCGTCCTGCACTTCGATCCGCCCGCCTTCAGCCTGGACGAGGCCAGGCAGGTTCTGGAGACGCACTTCGGGGTGTCGGGCGAGCTCAAGGCTCTGGCTGGCGAGCGCGAGCAGAACGTCCGGGTTGAGACGCCAGCTGGCGAACTCTTCGTCCTGAAGATCGCTGGCCGCGAACTGGACAGAGGCCGGCTGGATTTCGAATCTCAGCTCCTCGCCCACCTGAACTGGGTGGCGCCCGACCTCGGCGTGCCGCGGGTGATCAAGTCGAAGACGGGCGATCTCTTCGTCGATCACCGCTTTGCCGAGGGCGCGGAGCATCCTCTGCGTCTCTTGACCTATCTGGAGGGCCGCCCGCTTGGGTCCTCAGAGCCTCTGGAGACGTCCGTTTTCTTCGAGATGGGGCGGCTGCAGGGATCGATCTGCCGGGCACTCGCCGGCTTCTTCCATCCTGCTGCGCGCTCGCCGATACCCTGGGACTCTTCCAGCGATCGGCTTTTCGACCAGGCCCTCTTCGCCCTCTTGGATGAAGAAACAGAAGATGCCTTGGCAAGGCATCTAAAAAGGCTGCAAGAGGACTCCTTGCCTGCGCTGCAACGCTCCAGAGCTCAGGTCATCCACAATGACCTCCACACAGGGAATGTGCTGCTGGATCACGCGGGCGCCGTCTCAGGCGTCATCGATTTCGGTGATTCGCTCCATGGCCCCCTGCTGCAGGACCTGGCGGTCTCGGTATCGGGCCTGGCCGAGTTGCGCCATGGCGAAGCGGCCGACGCGATTACCGCGTTGGTCCGCGGCTTCGAAACGGCTTTCCCACTGCTGCCTGAGGAGCGCGCGCTGCTCCTGGACGCCGCCATCCTCAGGAGCCTGCTGAGCGTTGAGCTCTGCCGGATCAAGGCCGATGGCTATCCAGAGGTCTCGCGTCACGGCCACGTGCTGGAAGATGCTCGGCAGGGCTTGTTCGCACTGCTCGCCCTACAGGAACAGCGGGCCAAGGCTCGGCCCGCACGCATAGAGAAACGCTCCACACCCCTGATCGAGCGCCGCAGGCAGGCGATGAGCCCGACCTACAAACTCTTCTACGACGAGCCGCTGGAGATCGTCCGTGGGACGGGGAGTCTGCTCTACGATGCGGCCGGCCGCGAGTACCTCGACTGCTACAACAACGTCCCCTCCGTCGGACACGCGCATCCGCGAGTGGTGCAGGCGCTGAGCCAGCAGGCGGCGCTTTTGAACACGCACACACGCTATCTGCATGACGAGGTGGTGACCTATTGCGAGCGCCTGGCCGCCACCTTCCCGGCAGAGCTGGATATGTGCCTGCTGGTCTGTACCGGCAGTGAGGCGAACGATCTGGCCTACAGCATCGCCCGTCATGTGACCGGTCGCGAGGGCGCGGCGGTCTGGGAGCGTTGCTATCACGGCAACAGCGGCCGGACGGACGAGCTATCCCTCTACGACAAGGACGAGGCCAGCCGCGCGCCGCACATTGCCGGCCTGCCGATCCCCGATCTCTATCGAGGGCCCGGCAGTGGCGCCGATTATGTGACGTCAGGCTGCAAGGCCTTGGAGGCGCTGGCAGACTCCCCGCATGGCTTGGCCATGCTGCTGGTCGATTCGATCTTCGACTGCGCCGGCATCTACACGGCACCTGACGGCTATCTGGCCGCCCTCTTCGATCGGGTCCGCCAGCTTGGCGGCCTAGTAGTCGCGGACGAGGTGCAATCAGGCCTCTGCCGTCTCGGCGACCACACTTGGGGCTTTCAGGATTCGGGCGTGGTGCCGGACATAGTGACCCTGGGCAAGCCGATGGGCGGCGGCCATCCCTTGGGCGCCGTCGTCGCCAAACGCTGGGTCTTGGAGGCCTTCGCGGCCAAGAAGCACTACTTCAACACCTTCGGCGGCAACCCGGTCTCCGCCGCCGTGGGCAATGCCGTCTTGGATGTGGTGCAGGAGGAGGAGATCCTCGCCAACGTGCACAGGGTCGGAGGTTACCTGTCGGAGGGCCTCTTGGCCTTGCGGAACGCTTACCCGGTCATCGGTGACGTTCGGGGCAAGGGCTTCTTCGTCGGGGTCGAGTTGGTGGCCGGACAGGGGGATTCCACGCCCACGCCCGATGCAACCCGCTGGGTCTTGAACGACATGCGCCGGCGCGGTGTTTTGGTCGCCACCACCGGGCTTCATAGCAACGTCATCAAGATCAGGCCGCCGCTGGTCTTCTCGCACGCCAACGCCGATCGCCTTTTGGAGACCTTCGAGGCATCGCTGAAGGGTTGGGCCGCGAAGGTAGGCGGCTGACGTTAGGCGACTGAACGGGGGCCCCACAGGTACTCCAAACATCAAGCGTCCAGTCTCTGCCGAGCCTGCTGCTCTCGCTCTCGTCGCTCAGCGCGTTCGGACTTCCAACTGGGCCGGCAGTCAGGTCCTTGTAACGCAAGGCACGTGCCGACGCAGACGCGCTTGGCCTCAGCCGTCGCCGACGGCCGCATCGCTCACGAAGCGCAGGCAGAGCAGCAGGGTGGCGAGCCCCAAGAAGCCGGAGACGGCGAAGAGCAGGGCATAGTCTTGAGTGGCGGCATAGAGCGCGCTCATGACGGCAATGGCCACCGTGCCGCCCAGCAGCTGGGCGGTGAGGTTGATGCCGCCGGTCTGGCCTTGCTGATCGGGGCGCACGATGTTCATCACGGCTCGCCGCGGTGGCACGAAGTGCAGCGGCACGCTGCTGCCCCAGAGCACCAGGCCGGCGACGAAGAGGGCCGGCAGGTCCAGCAGCACGCCGCCGACCAGTCCGGTCTGGCCGACGGCGGTCACTGAGAGCCCGATCAGGATGGTACGCCTTAGCCCTAAGCGGCGGTCCAGGCGGCCGACCAGCAACGCGACCGGTAGCGAGGGCGCGATCCCGGCCAGCAGCAAGGCGCCGGCCAGCAGGGGAGAGATGCCAAGGCGTTCCTGCAGGTAGAAGGCGCCGAAGACCACGGCTGTCAGCTTCACAAACTGTCCGAAGAAGCTCACCAGATTGACGGCGGAGAAGGTGGCGTTCTCGAAGAGGGTGAGGTGGAAGAGGGGATTGGCCCGCCGCTGCTCGATAACGATGAAGGCGGCGGCGGCTACCAGACCCAGCGCAAAGCTGCCGAGCGTCGCAAAGCTGCTCCAGCCCCAGTCTTCGCCTTGCATGACGGCCAACACGATGGCGCCCATGGCGATCAGCAAGGCGAACAGGCCGGCGAGGTCGAAAGGCCCGCTCGCCGCTTGACGTTCGCCGCGCCGGGCTGCGCGTTCCCACAGGAAAGACATGATCAGGAAGTTGACGGCGAGGACCGGCAGGTTGATCCAGAAGATCCAGCGCCAGCTCAAGACCTCGGTGAAGAAACCGCCGGCGAAGGGGCCCAGCGCCAGGAAGACGGAGCCGAAAGCCGTGTTGATGCCGTAGGCCAGGCTGCGCTCTTGCGGTTCGAAGACCTTGGGGATGATGGCGATGGAGAGCGGAAAGATCAGCGCGCCACCAACCCCCTGCAGGGCGCGAAAGGCGATGATCCAGGCCTCCGACTGGGCGAAGCCGCAGGCCAGTGAAGCCCCGCCGAAGAGCGCCAGACCCACCAGATAGAGATCGCGGATGTCGAAGATATCGCCCAGCTTGCCGGCCGCGGCCGCCAGCCCGGTGAAGACCAAGAGATAGGCGTTGATGACCCAATGCCCCGCCGTTTGGCTCAGCCCCAGGTCCCGCGCGATGGTGGGCAAGGCGACGCCCACCACGGTCTCGTCCAGCAGCACGAGCCCCATGGCACTGCCCATGGCCCCTAAGATCCACCAACGGTGCCGCCGCGCCCTGTCGCTCATTGCCTTTCCTCAGTCGGCGGGCAGTCTGCCCGTCCTTGTCGAGCGACGCTAGCTGTTGCTTGGCAGGCGACCCTCACCCTGGATCCCTATCTGGACGTCACCTCTACCGGATGGATACAGCAACCTGCCGTTTCAGATGAATAGAGACTAGGTGCCTTTTGCTGTCTCGACAGGCTCGACCCCTTCGGTCAAAGAACCGAGACGATCACCAAAAAAGAAATCAGGACCAAGCATGGGACAAGACGCGCGGCTGCATCGGCGCATCACTTGGGTCGGCGTCTTTTGGGTGGTGACCGGTGTCCCGGCCTTGGTGCTGATCTCCATGGGCGACATCGCTGCCACCGTCGGGGGACCGGCTTGGGCGATCTGGACCGTCTCCGTCCTGATCGGCTTCGTCCAGGGCTTTATCTATGCCGAGTTGGGCGGGATCTTTCCCAACAAGTCGGGCGGTGCCTCGGTCTACGGTGCGGCGGCCTGGGTGCGCTACGCCAAGGTGATTGCGCCCTTTTCCGTCTGGTGCAACTGGCTGGCCTGGTCGCCGGTACTGGCGATCGGCTGCGGCGTTGCCGCCGGCTATCTGCTGGATGCCGCCTTTCTGCCCGAGGATCCAGCGCGCAGTTGGGAAATCCCACTGGCAGATCTCTCCTTTCTGAAAGAGGGCCTCCTTATCCGCATCGACAGCACCTTCTTGCTAGGCGCTGTCCTGATGCTGATCTGTTTCGCCATCCAGCATCGTGGGATCAGCGGCACGGCGCGGCTGCAGATGGCCATGGGGATCGCGGTCATCCTGCCGCTCTTGTTGATCGGACTGGTCCCGCTCTTCATCGGCGAGGTGCAGCTCGCCAACCTAACGCCCTTCACGCCGGGGCCAGATCCGGCGACGGCGGCCTGGGACCTGCAGGGCTGGTCGTTGGTGATCGGCGGTCTCTTTCTGGCTGCCTGGACCACCTACGGCTTCGAGACGGCGATTTGCTACACGAGCGAACTGACCGATCCTAAGCGCGATACCCTGAAAGCCATCGTCTATTCGGGCCTGCTCTGCATCCTGGTCTTCACCCTGGTGCCCTTCACTTTTCAAGGCGCTTTGGGGCTGAAGGAGATGCAAGCGCCCGGGATCATCGACGGCACCGGCGTCGCTGGCGCCATCGCCGGCTTTTTCGGCGGCAGTGGCGGTGCGCTCTACGATCTGGCGGTGGTGCTCATGGTGCTGGCGGTCATGCTGGCGATCATGACTGCCATGGCCGGCAGCGCCCGGACCCTCTACCAGGGCAGCGTCGATGGCTGGCTGCCGCGCTATTTGGGCCATGTGAACGAGAAGGGCGCGCCGACCAAAGCCATGTGGACGGACCTCAGCTTCAACCTCCTGCTGCTGTCGCTCTCCGACTACTTCTTCGTGCTGGCCGTCTCTAACGTTTGCTACATCGTCTTCACTTTCATGAACGTGAACGCCTGCTGGATGCATCGCTTCGACGCCGCCCATGTGCAGCGGCCTTGGCGCAACCCGCGTTGGCTCTTGGCCTTGGCGATCCTGCTGTCCTTTTTCAATCTCTTCCTCTTGGGCGCCGGCATTCACGTCTGGGGCGAGGGAGCGCTCTTCGCCGGGCTGGTCGCCATCCTCTTGATCGTGCCGGTCTTCCTCTATCGCCACTACCTGGTCGATCGCGGTGTCTTCCCCCACCGCATGCTAGAGGACCTGCACCTGGACGAGACAGGCCGCCTGCCAGAGCGCCGAGCCGGCCTGCTGCCCTTCGCAACGCTGGGCGCCGGCGGGCTGGTGGTGCTGGTGTCGAACCTTCTCTTCTAGGCACTAGGCAAGCAAACGCACGAAAGACACGTCTGCGTCCAAAGAAGGGGCTTGCCCCACCGCCACCTTCGTGAAATTCTCCCTCAGTTTTTCACCAAGCAGGCAGAAGGCACGTGGCGCTTCATCTGCAGGACGAGCAGCCGGAAGAGCGGGCGAGGCGGGCGCTGGGGCAGGATCTGCGCGGCCTGAGGAAGGCGCGCGGGCTGACCTTGGCGGAGCTCTCCTTGCGCCTGGGCCGCTCGGTCGGTTGGCTGAGCCAAGTGGAACGCGGCCTCTCCGAGCCGGGGATCAGCGACTTGCGAGCGCTGGCGGCCGTGCTGGAGGTGCCGCTCAGCTTCTTCTTCGCCAATGAGGCGGCGGCGCCCGCGGAACAGGGCCTGATCGTCAGGCGCGGCGCCCGGCGCTCGCTTGGGAACAGCCAGGACGGGCTGGTGGAAGAGCTGCTCTCGCCGGACCTGGGCGGCTCCTTCGAGCTCTTGCGTAGCGTCTTTGCGCCTGGCGCGCAGCTGGCCCTGCCTGCCCAACGCCCGACTGAGGAGGCCGGCTATATCCTGGCCGGCTGTCTAGAACTGTCCTTGCAGGGCGCCACGCATCGGCTGAACGCCGGCGACAGCTTCCGCTTCAAGGACCAAGCCTTCACCTGGCGCAACCCGGGCGACGTGGACTGCGTCGTCATCTGGGTGGTGGCGCCGCCACTTTACTGACGAGACTCATTTAAGGATCAACGCAGATGGCCGATCTTCCTAGCCACGCTCGTGTCGTTATCATCGGCGGCGGTGCCGTCGGCTGTTCCGGACTTTACCATCTGGCCAAAGAGGGCTGGACCGACTGCTTGCTTCTGGAGAAGAACGAGCTGACCTCCGGCTCCACCTGGCATGCGGCCGGCAACTGCCCGACCTTCTCCGGCTCTTGGTCGATCATGAAGCTGCAGGCCTACTCCAACGCGCTCTACAAACGCTTGGGCGACGAGGTCGGCTATCCCATGAACTATCACAACACCGGCGCCATCCGCCTGGCCCACACAGACGACCGCATGGCCGAGTTCCATCACGCCTGTACCATGGCCAAGCGCCAGGGCGTCGCGCTGGAGATGATGACGCCGCAAGAGATGCGCGAGGTCTACCCCTTTTTGGAGCTGCACGATCTGAAGGGCGGCAGCTACGACCCCACCGACGGCGATATCGACCCCGCGCAGCTGACCCAAGCCTATGCCGCCGGCGCCCGCCAGCTGGGCGCCAAGATCCAGCGCTTCTGCGAGGTCACCGGCGTCAGCCGGTCCGGCGATGAGTGGGTGATCGAGACCAATCAGGGCCAGGTGCGCTGTGAGTATGTGGTGAACGCCGCCGGCTATCGCGCGGCAGAGGTCGGGCGCTTCTTCGGGCGCGACATCCCCTGCGTCTCGCTCTCCCACCAGTACCTCATCACCGAACAGATCCCGGAGCTGACCGAGCGCGGCGAGACCAAGCTGCCGCTGCTCCGCGACCCTGATATCTCCTACTACCTGCGCCAAGAGCGCGATGCGCTCTTGTTGGGGCCCTATGAGTGGCAAGCCACCCCCCACTGGGTGGCGCGCAACGACCCCATGCCAGAGGACTTCTCCTTCCAGCTCTATCCCGACGATCTGGACCGGCTGGAGTACTACATCGAAGACGCCTGCGCCCGCGTGCCGATCCTGGGCACGGTGGGCGTGCAGCGGGTGGTGAACGGGCCGATCCCCTACACCCCGGACGGCAACCCGCTCTTGGGTCCCATGCCGGGCGTGCCCAAAGCCTTCGAGGCCTGCGTCTACTCCTTCGGCATCGTGCAGTCGGGCGGCTCGGGCAAAATCCTGGCCGAATGGATCATGCACGGCGAGACCGAGTGGGACATGTGGTCGGTCGATCCGCGCCGCTTCACCGCCTTCGCCACCAAGGAGTACACCCGCGCCAAGGCGGTGGAGTTCTATCAGAACGAGTACGCCATCGGCTATCCGCATGAGGAGCGGCCGGCCGGCCGCCCGGCCATGACCTCGCCGATCTACAGCACGCTGGTTGCCAAGGGCGCAGTCATGGGCGCACGGGCGGGCTGGGAACGCGCCTGCTGGTTCCCGCGCCCCGGCAAGGACCCGGAGACCCATGCCAACCGCCTGGGCCACGGCGACTTCTTCGATGCGGTGGGCGAGGAGTGCCGGGCGATCCGCGATGGTGTCGGCATTTTGGACTTCCCCGGCTTCTCCCGCTTTTTGGTGAGCGGCCCGGGCGCCGCCGACTGGTTGGAGACAGTGATCACCGGGCGTCTGCCGAAGAGCAGCGGCCGGGTCAGCCTGGCCTATGTCGCCACCAGCCAGGGGCGCATTCTCTCCGAGTTCACGATGACCCGCCTGGGCCCCGACGAGATCCTGCTGCTGGGCGCCGGCGGCGGGGAGTGGCACGACCACGACCTGCTGCAGAGCTACCTGCCGGCCGGCAGCGCGATCACCATCCAGAACCAGAGCCATCTCAACAACACGCTGATCCTGACCGGGCCGAAGAGCCGGGAGGTTCTGGAGGCCGTCTGCGATCTGGATCTCTCCAACGCGGCCTTCCCCTGGCTCACCACCCAGCCGATCACCATCGGCATGTCCACGGGTCTGGCGCTGCGGGTCTCCTACGTCGGCGAGCTGGGCTGGGAGCTGCACATCCCCATGGGCCAGAGTCTGGGCGTCTATCAGCGCCTTTGGGCCGCTGGAGAGGCGCAGGGCATCCGCGATTTCGGCATGTACGCCATGGACTCCATGCGGCTGGAGAAATGCTACCGCTCCTGGAAGCAGGACCTCTCCACCGATTGGACCCTGCTGGAAGGCCGGCTGGACCGCTTCGTGAAGCTGGACAAGGCCGCCGATTTCCCCGGCAAGGCGACGCTGCTGAACGAGAAGCAGCAGGGCAGTAAGGAGCTCTTCGTGCCGCTGCTCTTGGAGGAGACGGAGGTGGAGCCGCCCTATCTGGCCTCGGTCTGGCAGAACGGCACGGCGGTGGGGCTGGTGACGTCTGCCGGCTATGGCCACCGCATCGGCCGCTCCATCGCGCTGGCTACCATCCGCAGTGACCTGGCCGTCGAGGGCACGCCGCTGGAGGTCGATGTCTACGGCGTGCGCAAAACCGCGACCGTGGCCAGCGAGCCGCTCTACGACCCCGACAACAGCCGCCTGCGCGCTTGAGCTAGGAGAGACGCCCATGACAGACCTTCCGAACAAGGCCCGTGCGGTCATCATCGGCGGCGGCGTGGTTGGCTGCTCCGTCGCCTACCACCTGACCCTCTTGGGCTGGCAGGACGTGGTGCTGTTGGAGCGCAAGCAGCTGACCAGCGGCACCACCTGGCATGCCGCGGGCCTGATCGGCCAGCTGCGCGCGACTTTGAACATGACCAAGCTCGCCCGCTATTCCGCCGACCTCTACGGCAGCCTGGAGGCCGAGACCGGGGTCGCCACTGGCTTCAAGCAGCGTGGGTCCTTGGCCCTGGCGCTCTCCGACGACCGGCTGGAGGAGCTGTCGCGCGGTGCCTCCATGGCCAAGACCTTCGGGCTGGAGGCGCATGTGCTGACGCCTCGTGAGTGCCAGGAGCGCTATCCCCTGCTCTCGCTCGAGGGCGTCACCGGCGGTATCTTCCTGCCGACCGACGGCCAGGCGGACCCCGGCAACGTGGCCCTAGCTTTGGCCCGGGGCGCCCGCAACCGCGGTGCGAAGGTGCTGGAGAATGTGAAGGTCACCGGTATCACGCAAGACAAGGGCCGGGTGACCGGAGTTGAGACCGAGCAGGGCTTCATCGAGGCCCAGACCGTGGTGAACTGTGCCGGCATGTGGGGCCGTGAGGTCGGCCGCCTGGCCGGCGTGAACGTACCGCTGCAGGCCTGCGAGCACTTCTACATCGTGACCGAGGGGATCGACGGGCTCTCGCCAGACATGCCGGTGCTGCGGGTGCCGGACGAGTGTGCCTACTACAAGGAAGACGCCGGCAAGATCCTGTTGGGCGCCTTCGAGCCGGTGGCCAAGCCCTGGGGCATGGAGGGCATTCCGGAAAACTTCTGCTTCGACCAGCTGCAGGAGGATTTCGACCACTTCGAACCGATCCTGGAAGCTGCGGTAAAGCGGGTGCCGCTCTTGGCCGAGGCCGGCATCCATACCTTCTTCAATGGGCCGGAGAGCTTCACCCCCGACGACCGCTATCTGCTGGGCGAGGCGCCGGAGCTGGCGAACTTCTACGTCGCTGCCGGCTTCAACTCGGTCGGCATCCAGTCGGCCGGCGGTGCCGGCAAGGCTCTGGCGGAGTGGATGGAGGCCGGCGAGCCGCCCTTCGACCTCTGGGACGTCGACATCCGCCGCATGCAGCCTTTCCAGGGCAACCGGCGCTATCTGGTGGCCCGCGCGACCGAAAGCCTGGGGCTGCTCTACGCCGACCACTACCCCTACCGCCAGTATGCCACGGCGCGGAACGTGCGGCGCAGTCCCCTGCACGAGCGCCTGGCGGCTGCCGGTGCTTGCTTCGGCGAGACGGCGGGTTGGGAGCGAGCCAATTGGTTCCTGCCGGCAGAGGCGGCGGCGCGGGGCGAGACCGCCGACTATCGCTACTCCTGGAAGCGGCAGAACTGGTTCCCCTATGCGGCTGAGGAACATAAGGCTGTGCGCGAGGGCGTCGGCCTCTTCGACATGTCCTCCTTCGGCAAGATCCGGGTGGAAGGCCGCGATGCCGAGGCGGTGCTGCAGCGGGTTTGCGCCAACGATCTGGCGGTGCCGGCAGGGCGCATCGTCTACACCCAGTGGCTGAACGAGCGCGGCGGGATCGAGGCCGACGTGACCGTAACACGGCTCAGCGAGACGGCCTTCCTGGTGGTAACACCCGGCGCCACCGTGCAGCGCGACTTGGCCTGGCTCAAGCGCCACATCCCGGATGAGGCCTTCTGCATCGCCACCGATATCACGGCGGCTGAGGCGGTGCTTTGCGTCATGGGTCCCAAGGCCCGCGACCTGCTGCAGCCGCTGATCCCGCAGTCTTTGGCCAATGCCGACTTCCCTTTCGGCACTATGCAGGAGATCGAGATCGGCCTGGGCCTAGCCCGAGCGCACCGCGTGACCTACGTCGGCGAGCTGGGGTGGGAGATCTATGTCTCCAGCGACATGGCGGTGCATGCCTATGACGCCATCGTCGAGGCCGGTGCGGCCCAGAGCTTACGCCACTGCGGCCTACACGTGCTGGATTCCTGCCGCATCGAAAAGGCCTTCCGCCACTTCGGCCACGACATCACCGATGAGGACCACGTGCTGGAGGCCGGCCTGGGCTTTGCGGTGAAGACGGAAAAACCGCGCTCCAACCTCGGCGACTTCCTCGGCCGCGACGCGGTCTTGCGCAAGAAGGAGAGCGGGCTGGAGCGGCGCTTGCTGCAGTTCAAGCTGACCGATCCGGAGCCGCTGCTCTATCACAACGAGCCCATCCTCCGGGACGGGGCCATCGTCGGCTATCTCTCCTCAGGCAACTACGGCCATCACCTGGGCGGTGCCGTCGGGCTTGGCTACGTGCCGACAGAACCGGGCCAGAAGCCGGCAGATATCCTGAGCGCTGACTATGAGATCGAGATCGCCGGGCAGCGAGTCGCTGCCGAAGCTTCTCTGAAGCCGCTCTATGATCCGAAGTCGGAGCGCACGCGGGTCTAGTTGCGTCGGTCTTTGAAGAGACAGCTCCAATAGCACCATCCTCATCCTGAGCTTGTCGAAGGATGTGCCCCAAGCACGAACGTCTCCTTGGCACATCCTTCGACAGGCTCAGGATGAGGGGAGTGCTTGTTGGACTCTATCCTCTTCAAGATGCCTGAGCCCGCCCCAGCGAACCTCTACAGCGCCCATCACTGCAAGAAATCACCTCTTAGCTTCTCTCACGCAACAGACTTGTCGCCGACAGGAGATCGCTCACGGAGGGAAGATGCCATTCTTGCTCACGTTTAACCGATGCCGCCGATCAAGAGCGGCTTGGAACGGGAGTGCTTGGGTGAGATGAGCGACGCAGAGGTTGCCAGCAAGCCGGCGCGCCGGCGCGGACGGGATGCACGCATGGCGGCACGGGCCGCCCCCTTGACCGAAGAATTGCGGCCAATCCGGGCCGGTATGGCCGGCGGCACCTACAAACCACTGAGCCCAAGCGGGGTGGAGCGCATCCACCATGCAGCCCTTGATGCATTGGAAGAGATTGGGCTGGCACAGGCCATTCCCTCTTGCGTTGAGGTCTGCACCGCGGCCGGCGCCATCTATGGCGATGACGGGCGTCTGCGCTTCCCGCGGGCTATGGTGGAGGACATGCTGGTCAAGGCCTGGCGCCACCAGCCGCTCTTCGCGCAAGACCCCAAGTACGACCTGCTGCCGATGGGCGCCCAGGTCTACTACGGCACCGCGGGTGCTGCGACCCAGATCGTGGATCTGGAGACCAATAGCTACCGTGACGCCACCATCGCCGACCTCTACGACGCAGCACGCATCGCCGAGACCCTCGACAACTGTCACTTCTTCCAGCGGCCGCTGACCGCCTGCGATATCACCGATCTGGTGCCGCTGGACGTCAGCACGCTCTACGCCTCGATCGCCGGCACGACTAAACATGTCGGCACCAACTTCAACGTGGCCGAGGGCGCTGTCGCCAGCTTCCCGCTGCTCCACCGCATCGCCGGCAGCGAAGAGGCCTGGCGCGCCCGGCCCTTCGTCAGCAACACCAACTGCTTCGTCGTCCCGCCGATGAAGTTTGCCGAGGACGCCTGCCGGGTCTTGGAGGTCTGCGTACGCGGCGGCATGCCTGTCTTGCTGCTCTCGGCTGGACAGGCCGGTGCTACCGCCCCGCCCTACCTGGCCGGTGCGGTGGTACAAGCCGTGGCCGAATGCCTGGCCGGGCTCTGTTACGTCAACGCCATCAAGCCGGGGGCACCGGCGATCTTCGGCACCTGGCCCTTCGTTTCCGACCTGCGCACCGGCGCTATGTCGGGCGGATCAGGCGAGCAAGGCCTGCTGGCAGCCGCTTGTGCGCAGATGGCTCAGTTCTACGATCTGCCGGGCGGTGCCGCGGCGGGCATGTGCGATGCCAAGCTGCCGGACAATCAGGCCGGCTATGAGAAGGGGATCAACGCGGTCATCTCCGGCCTCGCCGGGTTGAACATGATCTACGAGTCCATCGGCATGCATGCCTCGCTTCTGGGCTTCTGCCTGGAGAGCATGATCATCGACGACGACATGATCGGTCAGGCGCTGCGCTGCGTGCGCGGCATCGAGGTGACGGAAGACAGTGTCTCGCTGGAGGTGATCCGCCAGGTCTGCACGCAAGGGCCGGGCCACTACTTGGGCCACGAGTCGACCTTGGCCTTGATGCAGCGGGAGTATGTCTATCCAGTGCTTGGCGACCGAACCAGCCCGAAGGAGTGGGTTGAGAAAGGCAAGCCTGACCTGGTGGCAAAGGCCATCGAGCGCCGCAAGGAGATCCTGGGCAACGTCTTCCCGAGCCACATCAGCGCGGCCTTGGACGGCGCGCTGCGGGCGGACTTCCCCATCGTTTTGGACCGCAAGGCGATGCAGGCGGCGTCCTAAAGACTGGACGCTCGCGCCTAAGCGCCACATGTCGAGCCCTGAACGGACCTTTCCTCGGCTATCAGGGAGACAGAATGATGCTTTCGCGCTTTGCCAAGATGGCGGCCGGTGCCCTGCTGCTGAGCGTCAGCAGCGGTGTGGCTGCCGACACCTCGCAACAGCCCTTCAACTGGTCGAATGCTAACTTGACCGCGCTTTCGGGCGAGCCTTTGCCGCCTGAGCTCTTTGAGGGTAAGGCGGTCCTGGTGGTGAACACCGCCTCACGCTGCGGCTTTACCCCGCAGTACGCTGGCCTGCAGGAGCTCTTTGAGCGCTACCAGGACCAGGGTCTTGTGGTGCTGGGCGTACCGGCCAACGATTTCGGCGGCCAGGAGCCCGGCAGCAATGAAGAGATCGCCGGCTTCTGCGAGCGGCGCTTCTCAATCTCCTTCCCGATGACCGAGAAGGCGACGGTGATCGGCGCTAATGCTCATCCCATCTTTGCCTGGGCCTCACGCGTTACCGGCGGCAAGGCCCAGCCCCAGTGGAACTTCTACAAGTTTCTGATCGACCGGGATGGCCAGCTCGATTCCTGGTTCACCTCACTCAGTAAGCCGCAGTCGCCGAAGATCACGCAGCGTATCGAAGCCGCCCTGGCACGCTAGCCCTGATACTGGAGAGGCCGCCCTCCTCAACCCAGAAAGGCGGTCTCTATTGTGTTGATTTCATGGCGTTTTTGCTGCGGCGCAGCATTTGCGACTTGTACCGCGACAAAGTATCAAAAGTTTCAGAGACTTAGGTGCTTTTCTCCAGTGCGGGACCGTGGTTGCACTGCGGTGAGAATGACGGTATATTCGTGGCATTGAGAAACAAGGGTGGACACCACGCGCTTTGCGCGAAGGCCGCGTAAGACGGTCGGGCGCCAAGCAGGTGGGGGAGACTTCTCGTTCTCGGTCGTGACATACATCGTGTTGGAAGGGAACCGGTAAGGGAAAGCAGAGCGGCTAGACTTTGCCGCATTCACTGCTGACCGGACGGTAAACGCATGTCTGCTGCACCTAACGCCACCATCGTCGTTCGCGCCCTCAACGAAGGTAAGTATCTCGGTCCCCTCTTCTCAGCGCTGAAGCAGCAGAACCGGCAGGATTTCGACATCATTTTGGTGGATAGCGGCTCAACGGACCGCTCGGTTGCAATCGCAGAGGAACATGGTGTCCAGGTCGTCCACATTGCCAAAGATGACTTTACCTTCGGGCGCTCTCTGAACTACGGCTGCCGCGTTGCCAAAGGGGATTTCCTGGTCCTCCTTAGTGCACACACGCTCCCCATGAACGATGACTGGCTGAACGAACTGCTGGCGCCCTTCGCCGATCCGAACGTCAAGGTGAGCTACGGCATGCAACGCGGTGGCGACGAGAATAAGTTCTCTGAGCGCTGCCTGATGCAATCCTGGTTTCCAGACAGCGATATCGTCCCGCAGGCAGGCTACTTCTGCAACAACGCCAACTGCGCCATCCGCCGCGAGGATTGGCAACGCCGGCCCTATGACGAGAGCCTGACCGGGCTGGAAGATCTCCATTGGGCCAAGCAAGCGGTCGCAGAGGGCGGTCTTGTGGCCTACGCCAGCCGGGCTGGCATCTATCACATCCACGAAGAGACCTGGGACAAAGTGCGCAAGCGTTACTATCGTGAGGCGTTGGCGTTCCAAGATATTGAGCCCGACATTAACTATAGCGTCAGTGATCTCGTCCGCTACACCGCTCTCAATATTATGTCTGATCTTAAGTCAGCGATGATTGCTCGCCAGATCCGGGTCTTGCCGGAGATCTTTCAGTTTCGACTGACCCAATCACGCGGCACTTTCCAAGCCTTCAAAGAACGCGAACGGCAAAGCGCCTCCGACACGTCGACGGAGGCTCTGCGCGATTTGAAGGATCGCTTTTACCATCCCTCGCCGCGCTATCTCGCCGGCAGTGCGAAAGTATCTGGTTAACGCCGCCAGTGCTTGGGCGGGGTGCCGGCTAGCACACTTCCGTGTTGTCTTTCCGCATTGCCCAGCGCGCGCGC
This sequence comes from Pseudomonadota bacterium, assembly GCA_039819325.1. GTDB lineage: Bacteria > Pseudomonadota > Alphaproteobacteria > Kiloniellales > JACOMY01 > JACOMY01. The sequence goes on from JBCBSF010000065.1 coordinate 27,466, forward strand.
CTAGATCCGCTTGCCTGGTTGCATGAGACCAAGCTGGTACCCGGCAGGTTCCTCAAAAGACTGATCCGACCCCTTCTCGGGGCACGGCTGGTGCAAGGCCTCTTGCTTGATCCTCTAGCAGAGCTTGCCGAGCACCCCCTCTCCCGGCCCTTTGCACTGAGGCTGCAGCGCCGCCGCCAAGCGCGGAATCTGGCCAAGCTGGACGCTGCTGGCAGGCCGCTGGTCAGCGTGGTGATGGCGGCCCGCAATGCCGAAGCGACAGTCACCTGCGCGCTGGAGAGCCTCTTGGCGCAGAGCTACGGCAACCTCGAGATCATTGTGGTGAACGACGCCAGCGAGGATGGCACAGCTGCCTTGGTCACCCAGTTGATGGCGCGCGACCCGCGGATCAGTCTCATCTCCTTGCCGACCCAGCAGGGCGCGGCCCTGGCCCGCAATCGCGGGTTCGAGCGGGTCACGGGCAACTACATCTGCTCGCACGACGCCGACGACCGCTCCCGCCCTGACAGGATCGAGCGACAGTTGGTGTTTCTCATGCGAGATCCGCGCCGGATGGCCGCGGTCTGCGCCTATCGCCGTATCGATCGCGCAGGGCGACCGCTCCGGGTGAATGGCGCCTTGCACCACCGCTCAAACCCCTCACTGCTCTTCCGCCGTGATCCGGTCTTGGAGGAACTCGGTGGCCTGGCGCCCATGAAGCGCGGCGAAGACAGCGAGTATGTCGCCCGCATCACCGCACGCTACGGCCGCCAGGCCAGAGCCCTGCTCTACGCACCGCTGCTGGAAGCCTACTTCTCGCCGAACTCACTTCTATGGAGTGACAGTCAGGTCCGCCAGGTCGGCGATAACGTCGTCTACGACCGAAGCGAAACGGCCCCGACCGAAGCGGCCAAGTACGAGGCCTGGCACCAGTCCATCACGCTTGGTACCAGCAGCCCTTTCCAGCCCTTCCGGCCCGATGAAACGGCGTCAGACGGACGCTAGGTTCCGGAGAGTCAGGGGCAAGTCATGGACCCACACCGCCTGATGCGATAGCACTGCCGCTCATCGGGCTTCTGCTCGCGCCGCCAACCGACAAGCGGCCCCTCACCGCCCTCTGACAGGACCCTCAGTCATGACCCAGCACCGTCTCGTCGCCCTCATGCCTATGCGCCACTTCTCCCAACGCGTTCCGGGCAAGAACTACCGTGCCTTCGGCGACGGCCGTCCGCTCTATCAGCACTGCCTGGAGAGCCTGCTATCGGTGGCAGAGATCGAAAAGGTGGTCATCGACACCGACTCACCGGTCGTGAAGGAGCAGTGTGAGGAAAAGTACAAAGACGTCATCGTCCTGGACCGGCCGGAACACTTACGTGCCCCGGAAATCCCGATGAACGACATTCTGACCTATGACGCCACCCAGGTGGACTCAGAGTTCTATCTGCAGACCCACTCCACCAACCCCTTGCTCAGCGGCAAGACCATGGCGGCAGCGGTGAAGACCTTCTTCGATCAGTATCCCATTTACGATTCCCTCTTCGGAGTGACGGTGATCCGGGATCGGATCTGGGACGTCCTGGGGCGTGCGATCAATCATAACCCCAACATTCTGCTGCAGACCCAGGACCTGCCGAAGTGGTTGGTGCAGGAGAATTCGACCCTCTACCTCTTCGAACGTTCCCGCCTGCTGAACGACCGCAACCGCATCGGCAACCGGCCTTTCCTCTTTGAGGTCGATGAGATCGAGGCGCGCGACATCGACATCGAGATCGATTTCCAGATCGCCGAGATGCTGTTCCAAGCCCGTAAGGAGGCAGCCAATGCCTAAGGTTCTCGTCACCTGTCATCACCTGCTGCGCCACATCGACCGCTATCGCGACCGCTTCGACGCGGCGGGTGTAGAGCTGGTCTTGCCAGCAGCCGTGGGCCAGCAGTTCTCCTCGTCCGAGATGCAGGACATGATCCGCGGTGTCACCACCTGCATCCTGGGTGACGACGTTGTGGACCGCCCGGTGCTGGAGACCGGTAAGGAAAGCGGCCTCAAGGTGGTCATCAAGTGGGGGATCGGCACCGACTCTATCGACAAGGAGAGCGCGGCGGAACTGGGCATACCGGTCCGCAACACGCCCGGCACCTTCTCTGACGAGGTCGCGGACGCCGCCTTCGCCCTTCTGCTGATGCTGACGCGCGGCTATCACCTGATGGATGCATCTGTGCGGGAGGGCGGCTGGCTGAAGGTGCAGGGCCGCTCCTTGGCCAGCAAGACCCTGGGTGTCGTTGGGCTGGGCGGTATCGGTCGGGCCATCGGCCGGCGCGGCGTGGCCTTCGGCATGACGGTCATCGGCTCCGACCCCATGGAGCTACCGGCAGACCTGCTGGCGGAGAACGGGATTACGCAAAAGCCTTTCGAAGAGGTGCTGGCCGGCTGCGACTACCTGGCCTTGGCCTGCAATCTGACCCCTGAGAACCAGCATATGATCCGGGCTGAGACCTTGGCGCAGATGAAGCCCGGCGCCACCTTAGTCAACGTCGCCCGTGGCCCGCTGGTGAAGGAAGACGATCTTGTGGCAGCGCTGAGAAGCGGACAGCTGGCCGCCGCCGCCCTGGATGTCTTCGAAGTCGAGCCGCTGCCCGCCAAGAGCCCCTTGCGCGAGCTGGAGAACGTCGTCTTCGGCACCCACAACGGCTCCAACACGCTAGAGGGTGTAGAGCGGGTCAATGAGATGACGGTCGCGATGGCCTTGGAGGTCATCGCCGCCGGGCATTAGGCATAAGGGTGGAAGCCAGCTAGTCTCTTTGAACTCTAGCGGCGATGAGCAGGCTCACCGCCGCGGCGCTAGCCCGCTCCCCCGCCCGGCACCCATTGGGAAACTGGCGTGGGTGGTCGGGCGGGGGAGCGGGCTGGCGCCGGAGGGTCACGTGAAGTGACCGCATAAAGCCAGGGGAGAGACGCCGGTGACCCAAACCCTTGAGGCCGAGGCTCCAGTCGAGGGAGCCAACAACTTCCGCTTCTTCGACAACCGTCAGAAGTATCTGCTCTTCGTCAACACCTGCAGTGAGAAGTGGGTTGTGGCGAACCGCGTGGCCGAAGAGCTGCCCTCGCTGCGTCCCACGCCACCGGCCTTGCGGCTCTATGATGCTGGGGTGGGTGACGGTACGGTGCTCTCCCGCCTGTTGCGGGCGTTGCATGCCCGCTTCACCACGCTTCCCTTCTATGTCGTCGGCAAGGAGGTGAGCCTGGAGGATGTGCGGCTCACCTTGGAGAAGATGCCAGACCGCCTCTTCGAACACCCGGCGACCGTCTTGGTGCTGACCAACCTCTACTACTCGGAATCACCCTGGCTCACCACCCGCAACACCGCAGCGGCCGGCTCATTCGTCTGGAAAGAAGTGGCGCTGCAGGGCAGCTGCTCGCACGACTTCGAGCAGCAGATCGTCGATCTGGAGCCCTTCTTGTCGGAGAACTGGCAGGCGAAGATCGGCAAGCAAGGCAACCCCATCTACGAGCGCCCAACGGTCCTGGTGCTCTACCGGGAAGACCACCGCTTCCTCTTGGATTCCGTGATCCCGCGTCTGGGCGCGGCGCGGGCGGATTTCGACCTGGTGGTCGCCTCTCAGCCCTATCGCGCCCGCGCGTCCGCCGCCTTCAAGGCGAAGAAGGTCATCGCCCCGCTGACACGCGCGCTGGCGCCCGGCGGACGGCTGATCGGCATTCATTCGCACGGGCAAGACCCAGGCATGGAGATCGTCGACGCGGTCTGGCCGGGGGACAGTCCCTTCGTCACCGACCGGCACGACATTCTGCAGGCGACCAAGGCGGAACTGGGCAACGAGGCGCGCAACTACAATTTCAACGCCGGCAGCGACCGGCGCTCCATCTTCCGCTACGAGATGCACACGCTGCCCAACGAGGTCTCCAGCGCGATCGGCACCTCGACCCTGCTGGCCGCCTGGAACGCAGCCGTCTACGTCGCCCAGGTGGAAGACCACCGTCTGGAGGAGAAGACCTTAGACGGCAGCTACGTCGAGGCGGTGCGCTCTGTCCTGCAACGCCACGGCGGCCTCTGGTTCAACGACGAATCCTTCGTGATCTCGCGGCGGAAGACTTAGAGAGGCTCAGGTGCTAACGGCCCGCCTTTCGACGGTCGCTCGCTCGCGCTCGCTGCTCAAC
>JBCBSF010000066.1:0-31517 GCA_039819325.1 Pseudomonadota bacterium
CCATCTTACATGCACGCGATGAGCAAGCTCATCGCGGCGGCACCGGCCCGCTCCCCCTCCCGGCCACCCAGTCCAGGATACTCGCGTTGGGTGGCCGGGAGGCGGAGCGGGCCGGTGCCGCCGGTCACGCCAGTGACCGACGAGAGCTTACGAACAACCGCTGGTACTGCCGCAGGTGTCGCACTTTAGGCAAGTGCCGTTGCGGACCAAGGTGAAGTTCCCGCAGGCACCACAAGGATCGCCCTCATAGCCCTTGAGGCGGGCTTCCTGCACCTTGCGCGCCACGGAAGAGGCCGACGCCGTCACTGCCTGTGGGGCCGCCTCGGCCTCATGGACCGCAGCGCTGGCGACGATCTCCTCGCTTACCAGGGTCTCACGCTCTTCGACCAGCGCGGTGGCAGCCTGCCCGTTGGCGGCCTGGCCACCCGGCAGCACCGTCAGCTTGGAGCGGACATAGCCGGTGGAGGCCACCTTGCGCAGACTGGCAGCCAGCTTCACGCCCTCGTCCTCGCCCTTACCCATGGCATCGGGTGCCGTCTCCTGCGGCTCCACATGCGCCAGGTCATGGCGGCTGAGGTAGGAGATCGCCAGCTCGCGGAAGATGTAGTCGACGACGGAGGTCGCCATCTTGATGGCGTCATTGCCCTCGACCATGCCCGAGGGCTCGAAGCGGGTGAAGGTGTAGGCCTCCACGAACTCCTCCAACGGCACGCCGTACTGCAGGCCGATCGAGATGGCGATGGCGAAGTTGTTCATCAGCGAGCGGAAGGCAGCGCCCTCCTTGTGCATGTCGATGAAGATCTCGCCCAGGCGGCCATCCTCGTACTCGCCGGTGCGCAGATAGACCTTGTGCCCGCCGACCACGGCCTTTTGGGTGTAGCCCTTGCGCCGGCCCGGCAGCCGCTCGCGCTCGGTCACCCGGCGCTCCACCACGCGCTCGATCACCCGCTCCACCATGCGCTCAGCGACCTTGGCGGCCCGCTCAGCGGGGGCTGCCTCGACCACGGCGTCGATGACGTCCTGCTCGTCCTCGTCCGCCACCTCGTCCAGCAGCTGGGTAGCCAGCGGCTGAGAGAGCTTCGAGCCATCGCGATAAAGCGCATTGGCCTTCAGGCCTAGAGTCCAGGAGAGCTCATAGGCCTTCTTGCAGTCCTCGACCGAGGCCTCGTTGGGCATGTTGATGGTCTTGGAAATGGCGCCGGAGATAAAGGGCTGGGCGGCTGCCATCATGCGGATGTGGCTTTCCGCCGAGAGGAAGCGCTTGCCGTTGCGCCCGCAGGGCGTGGCGCAGTCGAAGACCGGCAGGTGCTCTGCCTTCAAGTGGGGGGCGCCCTCCACCGTCATGGCACCGCAGCAGTAGGTGTTGGCGGCCTCGATCTCCTGCTTGGTGAAGCCCAGGGCCGTCAGCATGTCAAAGCCCGGCGCGTCCAGCTGATTTGCATCCAAACCAAGGGTTTCCACACAGAACTGCTCACCGAGAGTGAACTTGTTGAAGGCGAAGCGGATGTCGAAAGCGCTGCCCAGGCTGCCCTCTAAAGCCTCCAGTGCGGCCTCGGTGAAGCCCAGGGCCTCCAGGCGTGCGTGGTTGACGCCGGGCGCCTCGGCCAGAGTGCCGTGGCCGACGGCGTAGCGCACGATCTCTTCGATCTTCTCTTCGCCGTAGCCCAGGGCGCGCAGCGCCTCCGGCACCGTGCGGTTGATGATCTTGAAATAGCCGCCGCCGGCCAGCTTCTTGAACTTCACCAGCGCAAAGTCAGGCTCGATGCCGGTGGTGTCGCAGTCCATCACCAGGCCGATGGTGCCGGTGGGCGCGATCACCGTGGTCTGGGCATTCCGGAAGCCGTTGATCTCGCCCATGGTGACCGCCAGGTCCCAGGCCTCCCGCGCTGCCTTCACCAGGGTGCTGTCGGGGGTGTTGGCCTCGTCCAAGGGCACCGGGTTGGTGGAGAGGCCCTCGTAGCCGTCGCTTAGGCCATAGGCGGCACGGCGGTGATTGCGCACCACGCGCATCATCGCCTCGGCATTGTTCTTGTGCTCCGGGAAGGCGCCCAGTTCACCGGCCATCTCCGCCGAGGTCGCATAAGAGACACCGGTCATCAAGGCAGTAATGGCCCCTGCAAGCGCCCGGCCCTCAGCCGAGCCATAGGGCAGACCCAGCGCCATGATCAGACCACCGATGTTGGCATAGCCGAGACCCAGGGTGCGGTAGTCGTAGGAGAGGCGCGCGATCTCCCGCGAGGGGAACTGCGCCATGAGGACGGAGATCTCCAGGGTCACCGTCCAGAGACGCACGGCGTTGGTGAAGGCCGGCAGCTGGAAGCCGCCTTCCTTGCCGCGGAACTGCATGAGGTTCAACGAGGCCAGGTTACAGGCCGTGTCGTCGAGGAACATGTACTCCGAACAAGGGTTCGAGGCGTTGATCGAACCGCCGGCCGGGCAGGTGTGCCAGTCGTTGATGGTGGTGTGGAACTGGATCCCTGGATCGGCCGACTGCCAGGCAGCCTCGGCAATCTTGTCCCACAGCTCCGCCGCCGGCAGGGTCTTGGCGACCTTACCGTCGGTGCGGCGGATCAAGGACCAGTCTTCGTCCTTCTTGACCGCGCGCAGGAAGTCGTCATCGACCCGGACCGTGTTGTTGGCATTCTGCCCTGAGACACTGAGATAGGCGTCGGAATCCCAGTCGGTGTCGTAGGTCTTGAAGTCCAGCTTGGTGTAGCCCTGACGCGCAAGATCGATCACGCGGCGGATGTAGTTCTCGGAGATTTCCAGCTTACGCGCTGCGCGAACAGCATGGCGCAAGGTCTTGTTAACCTTGGGGTCATAGGCACCCTCGCCCAACTCTGGCTCGTCACGGCAGGCCTCGAGAATGAGGCCCAAGTGCTTCTTGCACATCTTGGAGCCGGCGACCAAAGCGGCCACCTTCTGCTCTTCGATTGCCTTCCAGTCGATGAAGGTCTCGATATCGGGGTGATCGACATCGACCACCACCATCTTGGCCGCCCGGCGCGTGGTGCCGCCCGACTTGATCGCGCCCGCCGCCCGGTCGCCGATCTTCAGGAAGGACATAAGGCCCGAGGAGCGGCCACCACCGGACAAGGGCTCGTTCTCGCCGCGGATGGCGGAGAAGTTGGTGCCGGTGCCGGAGCCGTACTTGAAGAGCCGCGCCTCGCGGACCCAGAGGTCCATGATGCCGCGCTCGTTCACCAGGTCGTCGGTGACCGACTGGATGAAGCAGGCATGCGGCTGCGGACGCTCGTAGGCAGAGGAAGAGGCCACCACCTCGTTGCTGCGCTCATCGACATAGAAGTGGCCCTGGCTGGGACCGTCGATGCCATAGGCCCAGTGCAGACCCGTGTTGAACCACTGCGGCGAGTTGGGCGCGGCGATCTGCTTGGCCAGCATGTAGCGCATCTCGTCGAAGTAGGCGCGCGCGTCCTCTTCGCTGTCGAAGTAGCCGCCCTTCCAGCCCCAGTAGGTCCAGGTGCCCGCCAGGCGATCGAAGACCTGCTTGGCCGAGGTCTCACCGCCGTAGCGCTCCTCTTCGGGCAGCACCGCCAGTGCAGCCTCGTCGGGCACGGAACGCCAGAGCCAGGAGGGGACGCTGTTCTCTTCTACCCGCTTCAGCCGGGCCGCAACACCAGCTTTCCGGAAGTACTTTTGCGCGATGATGTCAGAGGCCACCTGCGACCAGCTGGCCGGCACCTCGATATCCTTCAGGCTGAAAACCAGCCCGCCATCCGGGTTGCGGATCTCGCTGGAGGTCCGGCGGAACTCGATGGTGGCGTAGGCGTCGTCCCGGCGGCGGGTGAAATGGCGGCTGATACGCATGGTCTTGTCTTTGTCCCCTCTTGGCCCTGCTCGCGTCACGGCGTGTTCGTCTCGTCCTGACCCGCAAGCGGCCTTAGGGTCCGGAGTCGGCGAGGCCGCCCCGTCCGAGGGGGCGGCCACAACACTCCGGACACCTGCGCTCCCAGGTTTGGCGTGTTCGAGAAGAGTAGACCACAAGATCTTGGGTCATGCCAGACGTAATTGTGGATGCGGCGCGGCCCGACCCCATGATATGGTGTCAGATACCGTGGATAGTGGGGACAGCGTGGAAAGGCTAGTGATCGCGCTAGCGGCGCTGTGAGGTCACGGCGAGGGAAAGCGCCACCAAGATCAGCAAGAGGCCCAGCCACTGCGGCAGGGCGAGGGCTTGTGACAGCAGTCCCCAGGCGATCAGGATGGTGATCAAGGGCTCTGCATTGAACATCATCGCGACCCGCCCGGCCGGGGCCAAGGCAACCGCGCGCACCTGGAAGATAAAGGCCGCAACAAAGGTCACGCAGGCAGCCAGCAAGCTGAACCAACCCAGAGTGGAATGCGGCAGATCGATCTCCGCCTGACCCATCAGCAGGATGACGGCGACGATCAAGGCGCAACAGTTGCTGTGCGCGGTCAGCATCAAGCTGCCGTGCTTCTGTGCCAGGATCCGCGCGCAGATGAAGAGCGGAACGGCAGAGAAAGCGGCAAGACCGGCGAAGAGGATTCCAACCAGATCCAGCTGGCTAAGGTCCGCGCCCAGCGCTAGGCCCAGGCCGAAGAGGCCCAAACCCAAGGCCAAGAGCAGAAAGAGGTTAGGCGGCCGGCGGCGGAGCAGGCTTTCCGCCAGAGTGACCAGCAGGGGGAAGGTGTAGAAGATCAGGACCGCCAAAGAGACAGGCAGATAGTGAATCGCCGTCATATAGCCGTAGGAGATGCCCAGCGAGCCGGCGGTCATCCCCGCCATCAGACCCCAGGCGCTGCGGGGCAGCAGAAGGCTTCCACCGATCAGCAGCAGCCAGGGATAAACCAAGGCCACGACTGCCAGGTAGCGCGCGACCACCAAGGTCATGGGCGCGTTGCCCTCCAGATAGGAGAGCCCGGTCAGCGCCGTTGAGAGCGCAAAGCAGGTCGCAGCACCCAGTCCGGCTGCCAGACCCAGCCCCTCCCCAGCGACGCCACGCATGGTCTCTCTCCCTGACGAACGATTTTTCTTTGCTCCACCCTCGGGCGCTGCGGCCCTTACGGGCGCGTCCGAATGGAGGTTTGCTCTGAAGCGGCCTGCATGGCTATAGTCCGCCGGCTATCACCGGCTCAAGGGAGCTTCGCGACTGATGGGCGCCTCGATCGGCACGCGTCTTTTCACCCTGTTGAACGGCAAACTCGTCGGCAAGGACGAGTTCGGCAACCGCTACTACCGCGCACGCGGTGCCGGCGTGCATGCCGACAGCCTGCGCCATGAGCGGCGCTGGGTCATCTACGACGGCGAAGTGGAAGCCTCGCGCGTGCCGGCCGAGTGGCACGCCTGGCTGCATCACACCAATGATCAGCCGCCGCCGGAGACAGTGAAGAAGCGCGCTTGGCAGAAGCCGCACAAGGCCAACATGACCGGCACGCCGGAGGCCTATCGCCCGCCCGGGCACACGCTGATGGGGGGCAAGCGCGCCGAATCGGGCGGCGACTACGAGCCCTGGACGCCGGAGTAAGCGCCCGGCATGCGCACCGAAGTCATGGAGGTTCTGGCCGGCATCACGGTGCTGGTTCTGGCCGGCGCCGCAGTCATTGGCGCCTTCTCTTCACAAGGGGTTGAGAGCGTCTCCGGCTATACCATCGAGGCGGAGTTCGACAACGTCTCCGGCGTCACCACGGGGACGGAAGTGCGCCTCTCCGGCGTCGAGGTCGGCCGGGTCATCGACCGGCGCCTGGCAGAAGAGGGCGATCTAGCGATCCTGACCCTCTCGATCGGCGCCGACTACCGCATCCCCGAAGACAGCCGCGTGCGGATTCTTCCCGAAGGTCTCTTGGGCAACTCTTATGTCCAGCTGGAGCCTGGCGGGGCGCTTGACGACCTGGAGCCTGGATCCTTCGTCGCCTTCGACCGGACGCAAGGGGCGATCAACGTGGTCGACCTTCTCTCCCGCTTTGTCGTGCAGGGTGCAGAAGCCGCCGATAACCCTACTCAGTAGGGGGAGAGACGCTGCGATGCGACGCAATCTGATCGAGGGTTTGCTGGCTGGCGTGGTGGTCCTGGTCGCCGGCTCTTTTCTCCTCTTTGCCCTCTCGCGCGCGAACCACGCGCCCGGCAGCTCTTATGACATCAAGGCAAACTTCATCCAGACGCCGGGGCTCTTCGAAGGGGCACGGGTGCAGGTCGCAGGCGTGCCGGTGGGCTATGTCTCGCGCGTAGCGGTTGACCCCGTCACCTTCGATGTGGAGGTGCGGATGGAGATCGATTCCTCCGTCAGGCTTCCGCGTGACAGCAGCGCCAGCCTGACCACCAGCGGCGCCCTGGGCGATACGGAGGTACAGCTGCATCGCGGCCAGTCGACCGAGTCCTTGGGCCTGGGTGAATTCGTTGACCGCACCATCAGTCCGGTCAATCTGATCGACCAGATCGGCCGTTTCCTCTACGGCTCCGATCTTTAGGCCCCTTAAACGCGGTAGGACGCTTGATCTGATGGCCAAGGATGAAAACGGCGACGCCTTTGAGCCACCCGTTTGGCTGCACCCGGACGGGACCAAGGTCTCTTGCGTTGAGAAGATCAAGGTTCTGAACGAGAACCTGGAAGAGCTGCGCCAGATCGCCCAGGACGCGCTGGAAGACGGCCTCTTGATGGGCTGTGACGAGCGCCAGCTGCGCCAAACCCTGCAGCAGCTGGTAGGCTCGCTGCAAAACCCCTACTCCGGCAAACGGCCATGAGGCGTAGGCTCTTCTGGGTCTTGGCTTGTGCCTGCCTGCTGAGCCTGGCGAGCGGGCGCCCTGCCCTGGCGGAGCCGACCGGCGCACTGCTTCAGGGCTTGGACAAGATCAGCGCCAAGACCTTCGCCTTTGAAGCTCCCTTCAACCGCCCGATCCGTTTCGGCCATCTGGAGGTCATCGTGCGGGCCTGCCACGCCAAGGTGCGCGCCGCCGCGCCGGAGCGCACGGCCTTCCTGGAAGTCTATGAGGCCAAGGATGGGGAGGCCCGTAAGAAGGTCTTCAGCGGCTGGATGTTCGCCTCTGCCCCCTCCGTCTCCGCCATGGAGCACCCGGTCTTCGACGTCTGGGTGGTGGGCTGCGCCGGCGTGCCGGGCGATAGCCTGAACAAGGCCGTACCGGTGCTAGAGGCGCTGGAAGACGAAGAGGCGCCGGACGAGAACGCGCCTATCCCGGAAGACTAACCCAGCTGATTGGAGAGAAACGCCATGTCCGAGCCGAAAACCGCCGCCTTCATCGGCCTAGGCGTCATGGGTTATCCCATGGCCGGCCACCTGCAGGCCAAGGGCTTTGCCACCCGGGTTTACAACCGCTCGGGCGCGAAGGCAGAGGCCTGGGTCGCGCAGCATGGCGGGACGAGCGCGCCGACCCCGCGCGCCGCGGCCGAAGGCGCCGACATCGTCTTTTGCTGCGTCGGCAACGATCAGGATCTGGAGCAGGTCACCCTGGGTGACGAGGGCGCCTTTCACGGCCTGAAGCAAGGCGGCGTCTTCGTCGATCACACCACGGCCTCGGCAGATATCGCCCGCCGGCTGGATGCAGCTGCCAAGGAGATGGGCTTCGGCTTTCTGGATGCCCCGGTCTCCGGCGGGCAAGCGGGCGCTGAGAATGGCGTGCTGACCATCATCGGACGGGCGCGGTTGAAGTCGTCTTCCGCGCCGCGTCCGATGATGGAGGCCTTTGGCCGCGCGGTCACCTTGATCGGCCCGGCCGGTGCCGGCCAGTTGGCCAAAATGGTAAACCAGATCTGCATCGCCGGCTTGCTGCAGGGCCTGTCTGAGGCCTTGAGCTTCGCCGACAAGGCCGGTCTGGACGCCAAGCTGGTCCTGGACGTGATCTCCAAGGGCGCAGCCCAGTCCTGGCAGATGGAGAACCGCGGCACGACCATGGTCGACGACACGTTCGACTTCGGCTTCGCCGTCGACTGGATGCGAAAGGACCTCGGCATCTGCATGGCAGAGGCCAACCGCATCGGTGCTCCCTTGCCGGTCACAGCACTGGTCGATCAGTTCTACAAGGACGTTCAGGGCCTGGGCGGTGGCCGCTGGGATACCTCGTCCCTCATCAAGCGCCTGAAATAGGGGGGCGGTCGCCCCCCCTTTTTTCTCAGATCAGCGGCTCGCGGCGCTGGTAGCGGCCGTCGCGCAGCTCGCCGAAGATCTCCCCCACCTGCGGGTGGGTCACCGGCTCGCCGCTTTCGTCTGGTACTAGGTTCTGTTCCGAGACGTAGGCGACGTAGGTGGTCTCCGCGTTCTCGGCCAGCAGGTGATAGAAGGGCTGATCCTTGCGCGGCCGGACCTCGGCCGGGATCGAGGCCCACCATTCCTCCGTGTTGGAGAAAGTGGGATCGACGTCGAAGATGACCCCCCGGAAGGGGTAGAGGCGGTGGCGAACGATATCCCCGATGTCATAGCGGGCTTGCCGATGCTCCATCTGCTCCTCCTCCCCTCCCATCGAAATGCTGCACTGCACGATCGTGGTATGAACTAGTCGGTTATCACGTGTCCTGCAAGCCACGCCTGGGTGAGTAGCGAAGGAATCACAGCAGCCCTTAGCTGTCATGAAGTCGTGCTAGACCCTTGCGGTCAGGCGGGCTCACGCTGGTGAAGAGCTTGGGGTGAAGCGGAGAAAGGGCAAGATCGGGTGGCCAAAGAACAGGGAAGCGTCCTGGCATGGGACCGCGGAGAGACACCGGAGGCTGAAGCAGCGCGGGACGCGACCTTAGTTGAGGTGCGCGCGCTCATTAAGGCGGAGCGAAAGAAGGAACTAGCGGCGCACCTGAAGCCCTGGAACCCGGTCGATCTGATCGACCTCTTGACACGGCTGCGCCTGAAGCATGCCCGTAAGCTCTATTTCTGGCTGCCGGAAGGCCCCTCTGTGAAGGTCTTGGCGGAACTGCGGCCGGAGTTCCGCGAGGCCCTCTATCAAGAAGAGACCCTGGAGCGTCTGACCGCGATCTTCGAACGCTTGGCGCCCGAAGAAGCCGCGGATGCGCTGGACCGCCTGCCCGACAGCCTGGCCGAACGGCTGCTGGCTGGCCTGAGCCAGGCCGAGGCCATCGCCGAGCAGCGCCACTATGGCCCCGACACCGCTGGCCGGATCATGAGTCGCAAGCTGGTGGCCTTGCCCGGCGAGACGACGGTGGCCGAGGCCATGGCCATCGTGCGCGGACATGCAGAGACCCTGAGCGACATCACCACGCTCTATGTCGTCGACGCCGAAAGACGCCTGATCGGCCGCTTGCGTCTGGCCTCGCTCCTGCTGCTGCCGGAAGAGAAGACGCTGGCCGAGGTGATGGATGCCAAACCGGTTGCCGTGCGTCCTGGCACGGATCAAGAGAAGGCGCTGCGTCTGGCCAACAAGCGCAATCTGCCCTCCCTTCCCGTGGTCAGCGAAGACGGCGTGCTGGTCGGGCGCATCACCATCAAGCAGCTGCGCCGGGTGATGCAGGAGGAGGCAGAGGAAGACCTGCTGCTGATGAGCGGCGTCTCGCCAGAGGCCAACAGCCAGGATTCCGTCACTCGGATCGTCCGCGGCCGCCTGCCCTGGCTGCTGGCTGGCCTGATCGGTGCCTCCATCGCCGCCCTAGTCGTCGGCTCTTTCGAAGATGAGCTGGAGAAGGCCGCCATCCTGGCCGCCTTCATCCCCGTCTGCATGTCGATGGCCGGCAACTCCGGCCTGCAGGCCTCCGCCGTCGCGGTTCAGGGACTGGCGCGGGGGACCTTGTGGACGGGTGGCACCTTGTGGCGGCTGACCAAAGAGCTGCTGGGCGCGCTGATCAACGGAGCGACGGCCGGTCTGATCGTCGCCGGGCTGGTCTTCCTCGCCTCCACTTTGGTGCCGATCGATGCGCCGCACCGACTGGCGCTATCCGTCTTCTTCTCGCTGATCGCGGTGACGACCATTGCCGCCGTGGTCGGCGCCTCAGTCCCGGTCCTGCTGGATAGAATCGGGATCGACCCGGCCATGGCGACCGGCGTCTTCATCACCACCAGCAACGACGTGCTCGGCGTCCTGGTCTTCTTCCTGATGGCCACGGCTTTCTACTTTTAGCCGGGCTAGGGATTGGCTGGACAGGCCTTGGGGCGGGCGCGACGGCTAAGCGCGAAGAGGGCCGCGAGCACGACGGCCGCACCCATCCACTGGATTGCCGCGAAGCGCTCGCCGAGCAGAAGGGCGGCCAGCGCGATGGAGAAAACCGGAACGAGCGTGAGGAAGACGCCGGCGCGCCCTGCCTCCATCCGCGCCAGCCCGATCAGATAGACGTAGAAAGCCACCCCGTAGTAGAGGGCGCCCGTACCGCCTGCAGCGAGAGCCGAGAACGGCGATGGCAGAGCAGCCTGTGGCCAGGCGAAGGCGATCCCGACGGCCCAGGCCAGCGCCGCAGCCAGGCAGCCTATCGCTTGCACGCGGAAGAGAGCCGCCAGGGGATGCGTGGCGCCCGATACCTGCCGCATCCAGACGACGTAGGCAGCCGCAGCGACCGTGGCGAGCAGCGCAAAGGCCGCCCCCAGCCGCCGGTCCGTCGCTGTTCCCTCCACCGCTCCGGTTAGGATCACCACGACCCCAAGCACCGCAAGTAGGGACAGAAGCGCAACGCGGAGCCTTATCTGCTCTCCCAGCAGCAAGCGCGCCAGGATCAGGATCACGATGGGCTGGGTGGCAAAGATGACAGAGGCCTCGCCGACCGGCATGAAACTGAGCGCCAGGATCGTCCCCAGCGCTGCCACCCCCGACACCAGGCCCGTCATGTTCAGCACGCGGGCAGCAGACCCCAGCGCAAAGCCGCCCCGTCGCCGCGCAGCGAGCAGCGCCAGCAGGATCAGCGATCCAGCAAGCTGACAGGTCAGGAAGGGCAAGGGCGCAATCGGCTGCAAGCCAAGGCCAAGCCCACCGTCGAGCAGTCCTTTGGCGACGACGGATCCCAACGACAACAACGCGGCCGAGAGGACAAGAAAGAACGTAGGCGGCATCCCAGGCTCCCAAACAGGTGGACAGGAGGCTAAGAAAGCCTTTCATTCATCTCAAACGACTAAACCGCTTTTTCGAGTGATCTTGGATCATGCATAACCGCCACCTGCCCAACCTGCATGCTCTGCGGGCCTTCGAAGCGGCGGCTCGCCATGAGAGCTTTCAGAAGGCTGCTGAGGAGCTCGGCCTGACGCCCTCAGCCGTCAGCCGCCATCTGCGGGCTCTGGAAGCTGACCTGGGCTATCCGCTTTTCGAACGTCTGCATCGGGCTGTTGTTCTGACGGAAGAGGGTGCGCGTTACGCGGCGCAGGTCACGGCCGCCTTCGAGACGCTGTCGTTGCGCCCCCACACGCCGGCGCGAAAGCGTGTCGTCGTCGACATAGACGGTGATCTCTTGCGCCAGTGGCTTCTGCCGCGGCTCATACCGTCGGTGCGGGAGTCTCTGGATGTGGATATCCAGTTTCGCGCGCGATCAGATCGCCCGCGACTGCTGCCCGGTGACACCGACCTCGCCATCGTCTGGGGCGCATTGGACTACGAAGGCTTCACTAGCCGCATCCTGCTGAAGCCGCGCGTCTTCGCGGTGGCCGCCCCCTCGTTCGGCCTGGACAGGCTGTCCGACATGGCTGGCCAGACACTTCTCCATGACCGCAACGAGACCTGGTGGCGCAGGCTCTTTGAGGCTGCCGACCTGCCCTACCCAGCCTCGACGCCCACCTTGACCTTCGACCGCTGCGACCTGCCGATCGAGGCCGCACGCCTTGAGCTCGGCGTCGCCGTCGGCGATGACGTGATTGCGGAGCCGGACCTGAAGTCCGGCGCGCTCACGCGTCTCGCCGGCCCGGTTCTGGAAAGCCGAAACTTCCACCTGCTCACGCGCCGACGCATTACGGCAGCGGTGTGCCACATCGCGGATTGGATCATGGAAGAAGCGGAGAGCTTCCGTCGCAGGCAGAACGCGCCTTAGCCTTCTTAAGGCTCGACCCTCAAGTACGAAAAGGCCCAAGGCACGCTAGGCGCGCCTTGGGCCCTTTCCTACGGGAGAACGGAGCCTACCACGTGTAAGTGTAGGAGCAGGTCACCGTGCCATTGCTGCTCACGCTGCAGCTTACCGAGTGGCCCGCCACCGCAACGCTTGGAAGCGTTGCGGTGGCGAGAAACAAAATCAACACGAGCTTCTTCATCGAAGGCTCCTCTCTCTAGTGTGGCCCTTCAGCACCAGAACTCGGGGCTCTAGCGCATCTCAGTGCTTGCCTGAGACAGCAGCATGATCGCCTAACAGAGAGAGCAAAAAACTAATAAAATCATATGCTTGCGATTAACACTGCTGCAAGAACTACCGGCAAAAAAACCGGTAGCGCTGCCGATGCGGCCTCGCCTTGAGCTTTTTCGCAAGGGGCCGAGCACCTAACCTAGAGCTCAAACGAAAGAACAGAGTAGGGAGTAAGAACGATTCCAGGCTTTACACCTATGGAGGTTCTTAAGATCGGGTCCCGTGCGGGACTAACCTACAGCGACTATGAGCGCGCTGGAGGACCCAAGGCACGGACCCTACAGCATTTCGCCAACAACAGCGCGTTCCGCTCGGCGCAGGAGGGTAAGCTCATGGGCGCTGCCATTCTGCTGCAGGCAGCGCAGTTTCCCTGGCCTCCCCGGTGGTCGGAGCAATCGGCCACGTTGCGCCGCATCTCCGAAGGCCTCGCCGGCCTTATCGCGATGGAGAAGACCTTCGGGCCCCTGGTTCAGATCCTGTACAGGTCCCTTGAGGTGGCCCATGACGACCCAGAACAGGAGAAGAAGCTCTTTGATAGCAAAGGGGACTATCTCGGCGCGCTTTGGTTCGTCCACCTCTATTGGGTCCGCCTGTCGCACTGGAAGCACACGGATGCACTGGCGAAAGATAAGAAGGAAGCCGAACAGCGCGCGACTGCGACAGCGAGGATGATGATCAAGGCGCTGAAGGATCTAAAAGGCGACGTCGCCACGATCCTGCGCTACAAGGCCTCAGCAAACATCCTCGTCGCTGAGTGGAATGCCATACGGCCCGAAGCGCGTCGTCAGTCGAGTCGCCTCCAAGGACGCGTCGAAGATCTCGATTTCTTCAACGCGACACTGGCGCAGGCCGATATCGTACCGAAGAACCTTGGGCCCTTGGAGAACGCCCTCGGCGTCGCCTCAGCTTTCCATCGACGCGAACACTACGCGACGTTCGAAGATCGGATTGCCAAGATCGACCCTGAACGGATCCAGACCATTCTTTCTCCGCCAGAGACAGATCTGGATGCGCAGGAGCACTACAACAAGGACTTCGACGACTTCCGACAGTGGGTCGCTGAAGGCCGCCCTGCCGGTGTGACCTCGTGATAATCCTCCCAGACAGGCTTATGCAGACCTTTACAGACAAGAGAGACCGACCCATGCAGTTCAAATCCCTTCTGCCCGCCCTCGCACTGGCAGTTTTTGCGGCGGTGGCCGCTCTTTCCGTCACGACCGGCACTGCGCCGTTCGAGTTCGCAGACTGGAGCGGGCAGGTTAGCGCCTCACCCTCGCAGCTCGTCGACTTGAGGCCCAACTGGTCCCCTTACGAGGCCTAGAGACCTAATCCGTGATAACCGTTCTCTATGAGAGAAAGACCGTCAGCTCGCCTATTGGTTCTCAACGCAGAGGACCGCGTTTTGCTTTTCCAGTTCGCGTTCCACGACGGAGCACTCGCGGGTAAGAGTTTCTGGGCGACGCCCGGCGGTGCGCTGGATCCCCGTGAGAGCTATTCAGACGCTGCAAGGCGTGAACTGCTTGAAGAGACGGGCATCTCAGCGCCAGTGGGCGACCAAGTGCACCAAAGAATGACGACCTTCTCTACGCCCTCTGGCGAATGTGTCGAAGCAGACGAGAGATACTTCGTCGTGAGGGTCGATGACGAGGCTGTCGACACTAGTGGCCAAAACTATCTCGAAACGATCCACATGAAAAGACACAGGTGGTGGTCAATAGATGATCTCAAAGCGACCTCCGACGCGGTGTTTCCTGAGGAGTTGGTTGACCTAATGAAGCAGATCATCTTAAGAAACACTTAGAATGATGCCCATATGCCGCGGAGCGTCTTAGTCCTATAAGCCTGAATTCTCCATGTAAACGTCACCTCGTGAGGAGGATACTGCCTGAGACATGGTTCCAGTGCAACCGGCGCATCCGTAGGCATCGGAGAATGCACGATTTCGCGAGCGTCGGGCGCCTGTCCGCCCACTCGGGAACTGGACAGGCCGAGCGCGCTGTTTCCAGACGCACTGGTCCTGTGATCGGAGGCATCGCGGGTCTGCCTGGGCGCGGTCATGTCGGCCTGGGCCGTGGTCGCAAGCGGTCGATCCGCTCCAGGATGTCGGCGAACAGCGCTCGCGGCACAGCAACCTCGGCGAGTTGGAAGGTGACGTAGCGGCCATGGCTCACGACCTTCTCTCCGATCTTCACCAGCTTCTCGCGCAGCGTCGTCAGCGACCAGTGGCCAAACGGCTTTGGCAATGCCAGCGTTCGCATGAAGTTGCCCAGATTGTAGGCCAGGGCATGAAGCTGAAGGCGAACCGCGTTGGCCCTGAAGCTCCGGCAGGACAGCCGCGTCCAGCGGATCGCGTTCTTGCCTTCCTTGATGTGCTGCTCCGCCGTGCCGCGCCAGTTTTAGAAGGCGACGATCCGCTCGGCAGGTCGGGACAGGTTCGTGACGATGAAGCCGACGCGGGGATACAACTCGCTGGGATGCCACTCCACTTTCGCCACGACCCGCCGCGCCTTGGTCCAACTTCCAGCTTGGTAGCTGAAGCTGGCGTAGTAGCGCCGCACCTCCAGCGGCGGCCTGCCTTGCGGGCGGCGCAGAAGGTGACCGATGTATCCCTGAAGCACGCTGTTGGCGGGAAGCCGGATGGCGTAGCCGAAGCCCTCGGCCTCCAGATACTCGTAGATGTCCGGTGAGGCGAAGGCGGCATCGCCCCGAAAGTATCGCCGTAGCTTGCGGTCGCGATAACGCGCCACGACCGGGTCCAGCACCTCGCGCCAGCTATCGGCGCTGTGCACGTTGCCGGCACGCAAAGCGCAGCGCTCCAGATCACCAAACTGACTGAACAGGAACAGCGGGTGATAGCAGGTGCAGCCGAAATGGCCGTAGTAGGTCGAGCCTTCCTGGTCACCATGGGTCGGGCTGACCGAACTGTCCATGTCCAGGACGATGGACTTCGGAGGCTTACGGTCATGAGCCCGGTCGATCCAGGCGCCAGACAGATCAGCCAGTCCGGCGAGATTGGCGTCAGCCGTCAGCCATTGCGTCTCGAAGCGGCCCATCTGGCTCGATGACGCGGCCCCACGATCTGTCGCCTTGCCGCCGACAATCCACCGCATCGCTGGATCGCCAGAGAGGCGCTCGGCGTCGTTGACATCCTCGTACCCGGCCAAACGCCCGAACACCGATTGCCGGAGCATCCCAGCGATGGCGTGCCAGCTGTTCCTGCCACGACGACCGTCCTTCAGCGCAGTGGCCGCCGCGTCCGTCAGACCGTGGGCGTCGCCAAGTTCCCGATAGGCGAGCAGACCAGCGTCGGATGTCACCTTCGATCCATGGAACTCCAGCTTCAGGCGGCGATCAAAATCGACCCGCAGAGGCCCTCCTATCGTTTCACCCACCGGCTGCGCCATGAGAACCTCGCCTCAGTCGCCGCAACATCATGATATCTAACCATGAATCAGCCCTATGGGTGCCGCAACCGCAATCTCACCTGGGCAATGCGGGCTAATAGGTCTCCACGTGAAAGCGGCCTGTCTCGCGCATCTCGGCTGACAGGCTGGACCAGTCCATCCCGGCCTCGCGGCAGAGATCCTTCAGCGCCTCTGTCACGCCGGTCTCCATGCCCTTCAGGCCGCAGACGTAGAGGTGCGTCTTGTCGCTCTTCAGCAGGCCGGCGATCTCGGCACCCTGCTTGCGCATGCGGTCCTGCACATACTCCTTCGGCTTGTCGGCCAGGCGGGAGAAACAGAGTTCCTTCTGGATCAGCCGTTCTGGCAGTTTCATCAAGGGGCCGAAGTAGGGCAGCTCACCCGGCGTGCGGGCGCCGAAGTAGAGCAGCAGGGTGCCTTGCGTCTCGCTGCGCCGGCGACGCCGCTCGGTCATGGCGCGGAAGGGGGCGGAGCCGGTGCCGGTGCAGACCATGATCAAGGTTGCCGCGGGATCGTTGGGCATGAGGAAGGAGTTGCCGAAGGGGCCGGTGACCTCGACATCCGCGCCCTTCTCCAGGTCGCAGAGATAGCTAGAGGCGACGCCTTCATAACGTTCGCCATCGGCAAGCGTCACCTCGCGCTTCACGGTCAGCGAGAGGTTGTTGTGGTTCGGGCGCTCGCCATCGCGCGGGCTGGCGACGGAGTAGAGGCGGACGTGGTGCGGCTTGCCGCGCGCATCAGTCCCTGGCGGGATGATGCCGATGGACTGACCCTCCAGAACGGGGAAGGACTGAGTGCCGAAGTCCAGCACGATGTGGCGGATGTCCGACTCGCTCTCCTTGTCGGTCAGGCGGAAGTTGCCGGCGACCTTGGCTTTGGCGGGTGCTGCGCGGGTGTAGAGGTTCACATAGGCCTGGCTGGCGCTGGCCGGTGCATGCGACTGGCCACCGGCACCGGCATGCGCCTCGGCCAGCATCTGGGTGACCTCGTCCTCTTTCGCCTCGTCGCCGGCGCCCTCGCCACCTTCGTCTAGGCTGATGCCCTCCTCTTCCTCCGGCAGCTCGTCCCAGGAGAACTGTTCTTCCAGCGAGTAGGCTTCACGGACGATGCGCCAATTGTCGATGGCGCCGGTTGGACAAGGCGCGATGCAGTCGAGGCAGGCGTTACAGATGGAGGCGTCGACGACGTAGTTGTCCTCGTTGTGCGTCACCGCGTCGATCGGGCAGGTCTCTTCGCAGGTGTTGCAGCGAATGCAGATTTCCGGGTCGATCAGGTGCTGGCGCAGGGGCGTGGACATGGCTTCCCTCAGGATCAAAAAAGAGTCGGGGCCGCAGAAGACCTGTTTGCGGCGATGAGCAAGCTCATCGCTCCGGCACCGGCCCTCACCCCCTCCCGGCCATCCACGCCAGTATCCTATTGGGTGGCCGGGAGGGGGTGAGGGCCGGTGCCGAAGTCACTGCAAGTGACTGGCAGCTGCGGCCCCTAAAGGTCCCTAGAAACTAAGCGGCTTCGATACGGACGTACTCGAAGGCCTCGGGCTGGTTGTCGATGCCGACCTTGGGTGCGGCGATCCAACCGGCGTACTGGCCCGGCTCCTGCACCGGCTGCATCAGGCTGTCGATGTAGGCCAGGTCGTCGCGCGTCGGCAGCCAGCTGGCTTCTTGTGCCTGCCACTCGGCCTCCGACACCACGATGCCGCTGGGGGTAACGGCGATGTCGTTGAAGGTGCCGACCTGACGGTTGAAGGCCACATGCGGCAGCTTCAGATCAAAGTCGATACCGGCCTTGCTGATCAGCTTGTTCCAGCGCTTCACGCCCCCAGCGGCATCCCGCTCGTAGTCGTCCCGCAGGCGCGCGTTGAGCGCAGAAAGTGCCGGCTCCTCCACCGGGGTGAAAGCGCCGTCGCGGTAGTGCAGCACCGGATAGGTGTCGTTGGTCAGCTGGTGATCGTCGTCGATCTTGGTCTCTTGGAAGCGGCCCTTGAGGCCGGCGTTGAAGGCGTTGGCCGCGTTGGTTGAGACCTCGGCACCGAAGAGATCGAGCGTGACGGAGAAGTGGAAGTTCAGCTTCTTCTGCAGGGTGGGCAGGTCGATCACGCCCAGCGCGCGGATCTTCTCGATCTCGTTCGGGTCTTCGATCCCGGCCGCCTTCATGGCATCGCAGGTGCGCTGGATGACACGAGCGACACCGGACTCGCCGACGAACATGTGATGCGCCTCTTCGGTCAACATGAAGCGCGTGGTGCGCGATAGCGGGTCGAAGCCGGACTGCGCCAAGGCCTCCAACTGCATCTTGCCGTCACGGTCGGTGAAGTAGGTGAACATGAAGAAGGAAAGCCAGTCCGGCGTCGCCTCGTTGAAGGCACCCAAGAGGCGCGGCCGGTCGGCATCGCCGGAGCGGCGGGTCAGCAGGCCTTCAGCCTCCTCACGGCCATCGCGGCCGAAGTACTTCTGCAGCAGGTAGACCATGGCCCAGAGGTGCCGGCCTTCCTCCACATTGACCTGGAAGAGGTTACGCAGGTCATAGAGCGAGGGGCAGGTCTTGCCCAGGTGGCGCTGCTGCTCGACCGAGGCCGGCTCGGTGTCGCCCTGGATGACGATCAGGCGGCGCAGCATCGCGCGGTACTCGCCCGGCACCTCCTGCCAGACCGGATCGCCCTTGTGCTGGCCGAAGGCGATCTTGCGCTCTTGCTCTTCCGGCGCCAGCAGGATGCCCCAGCGGTACTCCGGCATCTTCACATAGCCGAACTTGGCCCAGCCCTTGGGCTCCACGCTGACGGCGGTGCGCAGATAGACCTCGGCGTCCATAAAGCCCTCCGGTCCCATCGACTTCCACCAGTCGATGTAGCCGGGATGCCAGGCCTCCAGCGCGCGCTGCAGGCGGCGGTCGCCGGAGAGGTTGACGTTGTTCGGGATCAGGTCGTCGTAGCTGACGTGAAGCGCGTCCATGATGGCGTTCCTTTCAGTCCGGATGTCGGGTGGTAGCGGTCTGTCAGACCCGCTCTTTGTCGTAACTTGGGCGGCTGCCGCTGCCGTAGAGGCGCAAGGCCCCCTCCTCACCCACAGCGTTGGGCCGCTGGAAAATCCAGTTCTGCCAGGCGGTCAGGCGGGCGAAAATCTTGCTTTCCATGGTCTCCGGCCCGGCGAAGCGCAGGTTGGCCTCCATGCCGGTCAGCGCGTCGGGGGAGAAGCTGGCGCGTTCTTCTAGCAGAAGCCGGATTTCGTCTTCCCAGTCGATGTCATCGGGCGCGAAGGTCACCAGGCCGGCGGCCATGGCGGCTTCTGCCTCCAGCGCTTGCGCTGCCATACCTTCCGCTGCGGTCAGGCTCTCCGGCTCGCCCAGGAAGCGCGTCGCCAGGCGGGAGAGGCCATTGGCCATGGGGAAGCTGCCGAAGTTGAGAGAGGAGAGCTGCACCGTCGCCGGTGGGCGGTTATCGCCTTCGAACTGGCCGTCCAGCATGTAGCTGCGATCGGCGGCGAAGAGCGGCTCTGCCAGGAAGCCCGCGAAGCAGCTGCCGGGCTCCACCAGCACGAAGAGGGAGCGGGCCATCATATCCAGGCGCTTCATCGCCCGGCGCCAAGCCAGCAGGGTCTCCGCTACCAGCCAGTGGTCTTGGTTCTCGGCCAAGAAGGCGTCATAGGCCGCAACGGCCGCCGGATCGCCTTCGCTCTTCACCACCAGGCAGCCGATCTCCGGCTCGTTGAAGCGCAAGTGCAGCAGCAGGTCGTCCAGCTGACGAGTCAGCGCCAAGGCCCAGGCCTCGGTTCCCTGCTCTTGCAATGCCTCAGTGTCAGCAGGTGGCGCCTCGTCTGGACCGCGTAAGGTGATCTCGACCGTACGCAGACGGCGGTCGATGCTGGCTTCCAGATGGCTGTAGCGCAGGCTGTCGCCCTCGACTGTCCGCTCCAGGCGGGGCCAAGCGATGCCTTTCTCCGGGCGGGCGCGACCTTCCGCCAAGGCCTTGGCGCGGGCGTCGATCGCGTCTTCGAACTTGGAGCTGGGGGCCAGCTCGTCGACCAGGCGCCAGGCCACGGCGCGGTCGCCCCGCACCCCTTCCTCGGTCGTGCTGAAGACATCGGCCAGGTCGCGGCGCACCTTGCGCTTATCGACCAGGCGGGTGAGGCCGCCGGTGCCTGGCAAGACCGCCAGCAGCGGGACTTCAGGAAGCGAGACGGCGGCGCTGCCGTCATCGACCAGCAGAATATGATCAGCCGCAAGCGCCAGCTCATAGCCACCGCCGGCTGCGGTGCCGTTCACCGCGCAAAGGTAGGCTTGGCCCGATTCCTTGCTGGCTTCCTCGATCGTGTTGCGGGTCTCGTTGGTGAACTTGCAGAAGTTCACCTTGTGGCCGTGGCTGGCGCCGCCCAGCATGCGGATGTTGGCACCGGCGCAGAAGACCCGGTCCTTGCCGGAGCGCAGCACCACCACCGCGACCTCCGGATGCTCGAAGCGCAGCCGCTGCACTGCGTCCGCCAGCTCGATGTCCACGCTGAGATCATAGGAATTGAGCTTCAGCTCATAGCCGTCGCTGAGGCCGCCATCTTCCTGCACGTCCAGCGTCAGGGTCGCGCGATCGCCGGCGACTTGCAGGTCCCAGTGGCGATAGGCCGATGGCTCAGTACGGAAATCGATCAGCGACACGGAGGCTCTCCCTCATCTTCATTAAGCATTATAGTGCGTGTTGTTGGCAGAGGCCAGGGTAAGTCTGGAGAATTCTGCAATTTAATGCAGGGGAAGCTGGCTGGATCATGCCAGCCGCCGCCGGCCTCCAGCCGCGTGGTCAGATAGATGCCAGTCGAACGCCGCCAGGGCTCAAGCGCCATGCCCATGAAGGGCTCCGGCCCCTGAGCGGCGACGAAGTGATCCTCAGCCTTGTCCCACAGCCGCCGAACTGCGCGTGGTAGGTCGAGCGCCAACTTCAGCTGCGCATTGGCAGCTTGGATGAGGCCCTGCAGGAAGCGGTGCTGGCGCGGACGATCGCGGGTTACCTGCCACAAGCCTTCCCAGGCCTCATGCGCTTCCCACCAGTAGCCACGGTTATAGAGGTCGCAGCCTTGCAGATAGCTGACGCTGCGCGCCCAAGCCTCCGGCGGCAGCGCCGGAATGGGGCCCGTCTGCAGGCCATGAATGTAGCCCTTTGGATAGGCCTTGGGATGTGCGTTCAAACCAGGGATATAGCGGTAAGGCGGCAAGGGCTGGGCGGACAAAAAGGGCAACCCCGCCCCCAAGGCGTCCAGCCGCGCCAGGCGGGCTGGATCAGGCGGCTTCATCGCTCTCGCGCAGCTTGAAGCGCTGGATCTTGCCGGTCGCGGTCTTCGGCAGGCTGTCGACGAAGTCGATCCAGCGCGGGTACTTCCAGATCTCGATCCGCGCCTTCACAAAGGCTTGCAAGGCCTCAGCCTGCGCCTGGTCATTCTCGGCGCCTGGTTTCAGCACCACAAAGGCCTTGGGCTTCAGGTTGCCACTCTCGTCAAAGCGGCCGATGACGCCGGCTTCCAGCACCGAGGGATGGGCGATGAGGGCCGATTCCACCTCGAAGGGAGAGACCCAGTTGCCGCCGCTCTTGAACATGTCGTCACCGCGTCCGCAGTAGGTGTAGTAACCCTCAGCGTCGCAGATGTACTTGTCGCCGGTGCGCATCCAGCGGCCGACGAAGGTATCCAGGCTGCGCTGCCGGCGCCGCCAATAGCCCTCGCAGACCGAGGGACCGGCGACCAGCAGCTCGCCCACCTCCCCCTCCGGCACCTGAACGCCGCTCTCGTCCACCAGGCGCATGGCATAGCCGGGCACCGGCGTGCCGGAGGTGCCGTAGCGGATCTCGCCCTGATGATTGCTGAGATAGATGTGCAGCATCTCGGTCGAGCCGACACCGTCCAGGATCGGCACGCCGAAGCGATCCTCCCAGCGCTTGCCGATGTCTTCCGGCAAGGCTTCACCAGCGGAAACACAGAGCCGCAGGCGCGCTGACGAGGAGTCCTTGCCGTAGGCCAGGTCGCCTAAGATCGCGGCATAGAGTGTGGGCACGCCATAAAAGATGGTCGGCTGATGGTGCGCGAGCATGCCCATCACCGCCTGCGGCGTCGGCCGGTCTGGCAGCAGCAGGGTGGTGGCTCCGACGCTCAAAGGGAAGGTCATGCCGTTCCCCAGCCCATAGGCGAAGAAGAGCTTGGCGGCGGAGAAGACCACATCGTCTTCACGGATCCCCAGCACGCGTTGACCATAGAACTCTGCTGTCGCCGGCAGATTGCGGTGCAGGTGGCGCACGCCCTTGGGCGCCCCGGTGGAGCCGGAGGAGTAGAGCCAAAAGGCCACGTCATCGCTGTGCGTCTCCGCCGCCGTTGCAAGCGGCGTCGCGGCTTCCAGCCAGGTCTCCAGGTCATAGGCCGGCAGCCCGGCGATCTTACTGCTGCCCGCCCCGCCGCTGACCACCACGGCACGCAGCGCCGGCAGCTGGTCCAGAATCGGGGTCAAGACCGGCAGCAGCATACGGGAGACGACCAAGACCTCAGCGCGGCAGTCCTTCAGGATGTAGTGATAGGTCTCGGTGGTCAGCAGGGTGTTGAGCGCGACCGGCACCACGCCCGCCTTGATCGCGCCCCAAAAGCAAATGGGAAAGTCGATGCTGTCTAACAGGCAGAGCGCGACCCGCGACTCCTGGCGCAGGCCAAGACCGGCCCAAGCACTCGCACAGGCAGACACTGCCGCGGCCAGATCGGCGTAAGAGTGGCTGCCCTCAGCATCGATAAAGGCCGGCTTGCCGCCCCGCCCCTCGTCCAGATGCCGGTCGATGAAGTCGCTGGCGGCGTTGTAGACCTCCGGCAGGTCCAGCCAACCGGCCTCCGCGGCTGCCAAGTCGGCCTCTGTCAGCTCCGCAGGCTGCATACCCTCTCTCCCTTGGATCGCGCCCCTTTGCCGGCTGTCGCCAGAGGGGTCTTCTCGTCCAGCTGCACGCGGCCAAGAGTGCGCTAGACAAGCGTTATGGTGCAGGACCGGAGGCTTTTCCCTAGCCAGGCAGCCCGAGAATATGCACTATTGTGCAACATCGCCTGCGAGGGGACAAGTAGGGTTAGGCCTTGGCCGTAGGATCACGCGATAGCCTATTGGAGAGTCGGAACCAGCGCGACAGCGCCGCTGCCGACCTGATGGCGCGTGTCGGCCAGCGGGTCCGGGCCGCCCGTGCCGCACGCGGGATGACCCGCCGGCAGCTGGCCCAAGATGCGGATCTCTCAGAACGCTACCTGGCGGAGATCGAGAACGGCAAGGCCAACCTTTCCCTACAGCTGCTCTGCCGGGCCGCCGATGCCTTGGGCCTCGACCCCTTGGTGCTTCTGCGCGAGAAGGAGGATCACGACACCAGCGATCTGACGCGCTACCTCGCAGGCCTAGATGGCGATCAACAGGCGGAAGCACTCGATATCTTACGCAGCCACTTTGACAGCCAGGCTGCAGAAGAGGCGACCATCGGCGTGGCGCTGATCGGCCTGCGCGGGGCCGGCAAGAGCACGCTGGGACAGGCTTTGGCGCAGCGTCTGGGCTGCCCCTTCCTCTGCCTCACCGACATCATTCAAGAGCGCGGCGGCATGGGCGTGGAGGAGATCTTCTCGCTGGGCGGCCAGCAGCTCTACCGCCGGCTGGAGCGCGCAGCCCTGGAACAAGTCATCGCTGGTGGCGGGCCTCTGGTGCTGGAAATCGGCGGCAGCCTGGTGTCGGAGGCTGAGACCTTCGCCCGCCTGCGCGCCTCGTTCCACACCATCTGGCTGCAGGCAAGCCCGCAGGAGCATATGAGCCGCGTCATGGCGCAAGGCGATTTCCGCCCCATGGATGGAAACCGCGGGGCGATGGAGGACCTGAGGCGCATTTTGGCAGCGCGTACGCCGCTTTATGCCGCGGCGCATGCACGGCTGGACACCAGTGGGCGAAAGCTGGAAGAAAGCCTTGAAAGCCTGGTGGCGATGAGCCAATCCCATCTGGCGGTTTCACCCAAAGCGGCGGCAGGGACGCCGTCCTTCGCCGGACCTTGAGACCGGCAACAACAGCAAGAATCCACAGGGATAGATCACGAGGAGACGGAAGATGAAGACGATTGCGAAGGGCTGCGCGGCAGCCGTTCTGGCCGGCGGACTGGCGCTCGGCACCGCCGGCACGGCGGCACAGGCCGAAGAGTTCAAGATCGGCATCCTGCTGCCCTTCTCCGGCGTCTATGCCGGCCTGGGCGATCACATTGAAAAGGGCTTCCAGCTGGGTATGGAGCACTACGGCGAGATGCTGGGTGACAACACCATCACCCTCTTCCGCGAGGATACCGAGGCCAAGCCGGCGATCGGTCTGGCCAAGGCGCGCAAGCTGGTGCTGCAGGACCGCGTCGACGCCATGGTCGGCATCGTCTCGTCGGCCGTGCTGGGCGCGGTGCGCGACTTCGCCGAGGGCTCTAAGGTGCCGATCATCGTCGCCAACGCCGGCAATAACGACATGACGGGAGAGCGCTGCAGCCCCTACATCATGCGCGTCTCCTTCTCCAACGCGCAGATGAACCGGCCGATGGGCGACTACATGGCGGACAAGGGCATCAAGCGGGTGCACGTCATGGCGCCCGACTATGCCGCCGGCCATCAGATGATGAACGCCTTCCGCGAGACCTTTGAGGCCAAGGGCGGCGAGATCGTGGGCGAGACCTTCACCCCGCTGCACGGCACCAAGGACTATGCGCCCTTCATCTCGGCGGCCCAGGCGAACAACCCCGACGCCATCTACGTCTTCTACGCCGGCGGTGCGGCCATCGCCTTCGTGAAGCAGTACCACGACTTCGGCGTGAAGGAGGACATCCCGCTCTACGGCGCCGGCTTCCTGACCTCGCCTGCCTACGTCCAGGTGCAGGGTGAGGCCGCCGACGGCATCACCGTGGGCCTGCACTATGTGCCCTCCATCGACACGCCGGAGAACAAGCGCTTCCAGGACGCCTACCAGGCCGCCCACGGCCGCACCGGCTCGGAGTTCGCTGTGGCCGGCTATGACGCGGCGCGTTTGGTGATCGAGGCCATTGCCAAGTCCGGTGGCGATAAGGAGGCCTTCGACAAGGCGCTGGGCAGCATCTCCTTCGACGGCCCGCGCGGTCCCTTGCGTCTGGACCCCGCCACTAACAACGTGGTGCAGAACATCTACATCTTCGAAAACCAGTTCAAGGACGGCCAGGTGGAGCAGGTGGTGCTGGACACCATCCCCAACGTCCAGGACGCACCCAACGGCTGCAGCCTCTAAGCAGCTGACAGCTCTCTAAACTGGGGGCGGGTCCTGGCGGCCCGCCCTCTTTTCATCTAGCAACTCTGACGAGGCTCAAGCGCGTGTTCGCCGACGGCGGTTTCTGGCTGGTTCAGGTCCTGAACTCCCTGCAGATGTCGATGCTGCTCTTCCTGCTGTCGGTGGGGATGAGCGTCATCTTCGGCCTGCTGAACTTCGTCAACCTGGCGCACGGTTCGCTCTACGCGCTCGGCGCCTTCATCGGCTATTCCATCGCGGCGGCGACGGGCAGCGTCTGGGCTGCCTTCATCCTGGCACCTGTGGCGGTCATGGTGATCGGGGCAGTTCTCTATTTCACGCTCATCGACCGGCTGCGTTCCGCCGGGCCGATGAATCAGGTGCTGGTCACTTTCGGCCTGATCTTCGTCTTCCTGGACGCCATCCGCTACATCTGGGGCGTCGATCCCTTGGGCGTGACCAACGCCCCCTTCAGCGGACGGGTGGAGATCGCCGGGCAGATCTATCCGGCCTATCGCCTCTTCATCATCGTGCTCGGCTTCACGGTCTACCTGGGTCTCTATTTCCTGTTGGAGCACACCCGCATCGGTGCCGAGGTGCGCGCCGGCGTGGATGACGGTGAGGTCGCGCGCTGCCTGGGCATCAATGTGGAGCGCACCTTTCTGCTGGTCTTCCTGCTGGGCTGTGGCCTGGCCGGTCTGGGAGGGGCCGTCGCCATGCCGGCCTTCTCCGCGACCCTGGGCATGGGGGTCGGCATTCTGGTGCCCACCCTGGTCGTCGTGGTGGTCGGCGGGCTGGGCAGCCTGAGCGGGGCTCTCATCGGATCGCTCTTGATCGGGACGACCTTGACCTTCGGCCAGGTGCTGATCCCCGACTTCGCCAGCATCATCATGTATGTCCTGCTGGTGCTGGTGCTGCTGTTGAAGCCCGCCGGCCTCTTCCCGGTGAGGACCTAGAGCCATGCCCAGCCGCCTGCCGGGCTTTCGCCCCGTCCTGACCATCATCACCTTCGCTGGCCTGCTGATCTATTGGCTGACCGCGGACTTCTTCGGCTACGAGATCATCGCCGAGATTGCGGTCTTCGCCATCCTGGCCATGGCGCTCGATTTCCTGGCCGGCTACGGCGGCCTGGTCTCGCTGGCGCAAGGTGCCCTCTTTGGCATTGGTGCCTATGCCTTCGCCTATTCGGCGGCCACCTGGGAGATCGCGGTGCCCTGGGCGATGATCCTAGCGGTGGTGATCAGCGGTGCCGTGGCGCTCATCGTCGGCGCGCTGGCCAGCGGCGTGACCGGCATCTTCTTCATCATGATTACCCTGGCGCTGGGTGAGATGGCGCATGAGTTCTTCTTCAAGAGCCCGCTTTTCGGCGGCGACGACGGTTTCTTCGGCATTCCGCGCCTGGACCTGACGCCGATCGGCATCGACCTGATGGACCCGGCGACCTTCACCTTGCTGCTGCTCGTCTGCGTGCTGGCGGTCTTCTTGAAGCTGCGCTGGCTGGTCGCCAGCCCCTATGGCCTGACCCTGATCGGCCTGCACGAGAACAGCCACCGGCTGCGCGCATTGGGCCTACCGGTGCGGCTCTACAAGACCACGGCCTTCGCGCTCGCGGGTGCCATCTCCGGCTTCGCCGGCAGTCTGATCGCCCAGCACACCTCTTTCATCTCACCGCAGCTGCTGCACTGGACCACCTCCGGCGAGATCCTGGTCATGCTGATCGTCGGTGGGCTGGGGACTCTGATCGGCCCGCTGGTGGGCGTTACCTTGGTGGTTCTGCTGAAGCACCAGTTGGGCGACTACACCGATTATTGGCAGTTCTGGCTGGGGCTGGTGCTGATCGCCGTGGTGCTGTCGGGCCGCAACGGCGTGGTCGGCGCGCTGGAAGATCTCTGCCTCTACATCCTGCGCAAGAGCGGGCGCCGGGAGCCCAAGGGGGAGAAGACGAGCAATGCTGCGGGCTGATGGTCTCAGCAAGAGCTTCGGCGCGCTGGAGGTCACCAAGCAGGTCTCCTTCGAGGCGCCGGCCGGCCAGCGACTGGCCATCATCGGCCCCAACGGGGCTGGGAAGACTACGCTCTTCAACCTGCTGGCCGGTGAGCTGCAGCCCAGTACCGGCACGATCACTTTGGAAGGCCGGGACATCACCCAGCTGACGCCTAACCGCCGTGCCCGCCTGGGCCTCGCCCGCAGCTTCCAGAAAAACAATCTCTTCTTCAAGTTGACCGTTCGCGAGAACCTGCTGCTGGCCCAACTGGCCAAGGAAGGCAGCGCCCGCTGCTTCTGGCGGCGGGTCACTCAGCTGTCGGGCTCACAGACCCGCGCCGAGGCGCTGGCAGCGCAGGTGGGCTTGGACGCAAACCTGGAAGAACCGGTGGAGGCGCTCTCCTACGGTGCCCAGCGGCAGCTGGAGATCGGCCTGGCCTTGGCGACCAGCCCGCGCGTGCTGCTGCTGGACGAGCCGACCTCGGGTATGAGCCCGGAGGAGACCCAGCGCATGCTGGCGCTGGTACGCGACCTGCCGCGCGAACTGGCGGTGGTGATCATCGAGCATGACATGGACATGGTTTTCGGCACCGCCGACCGCATTCTGGTGCTGAACTACGGCCAGGTGCTGCTGGACGGCAGCCCGGAGGAGGTCCGCTCCAGCCGCGCGGTGCAGGAAACCTATCTGGGCGGTAGTGGCGAGGAGGCGGCATGCTGAGCCTCCGCGGCGTTCAAGGCTACTACGGCCAAAGCCACATCCTGCAAGGTGTCAATCTGGAGGTGCCTCCAGGTCAGGTGGTCGGGCTGCTGGGCCGTAACGGCGCCGGCAAGACCACGACCTTGAAGGCCATCATGGGCGTGGTGGCGGTGCGCGGCGGTTCGATCCGCTGGCAGGAGCGGGAGATCGCCGGCCTGTCCTCGCACCGGATCGCCCGCCTGGGCATCGCCTACCTGCCGGAGACCCGCGGCATCTTCCCCTCGCTCAGCGTGCTGGAGAATCTGACCCTCATCGCCGGCCGCCGCCCTGGCCCTTTCACTCTGGAGCGCGTCTTCGACCTCTTCCCCCGTCTGGCAGAACGACGGTCCAACGGCGGCACCCAGCTTTCGGGTGGTGAGCAGCAGATGCTGGCCATCGCCCGGGCGCTGCTTTGGAACCCCGACCTGCTGCTGCTCGACGAACCGACCGAGGGCCTGGCCCCGATCATCGTCGAAGAGATCCAACAGCACCTGCATGCGCTGAAGGCCGAGGGCATGACCATTCTGCTGGTCGAACAGAACTTCCGCTTCGCCACCGATCTAGCCGACCAGGTCTACGTCCTGGGCCGCGGCCAGATCCGCTGGCACGGCAGCAGCACGGCGCTGAAGGCGGAAGGTGACCTGCAGCAGCAATGGCTGGGCGTCTAGAACGGGTTGCGTTCGCCAGAGCTCACGTCACCCGCTCTAACCATCTGATTCTGAAGCAAATCGTCGTCGCCGGGTGACGCGCCACAGCCACTGGCCGTGCCGCCGGTCGGGCACCGCTTGCCAACTGTGTCGTTTTCCCCAACCAGCCGGCACCGCGTCGGATAGCGACGCGCTGGATAGGAACGCGCCAGGCTGGGCTTCGCGCGACGCACCATGGACTGCCCAGGCATGCACTTGGACGCCCGAGATCGCAAAGGGCAAGTCGTCGCGCACGACGTGCCAGCGATGGACGAGCCCTGCCGACAGCCTACTGGAAACAGTCGCCAAAGTCGATATTTGTCATTATTGTTTCCGTCATCTGATTAAAGACGCAATAGTGGTTTAATATGTATTGACTATACTCAAATAGTGGTTGACGCAAGCAATCCTGTACTTTCGATCAGGCAATACTGAGCGTTTGATATCTTGTCGTTTCCCAGGGCCGTGAGGTAGATACTTAGCGGTTTCGGACTAACTCAAACTCACACGAGGGTGTCGCGTCAGATACGGCCACGGGCATGCCGTCTGTCACGCTCACAGGCGGGACCACGTCACAACCCGGTCGGCGGCGCGCGTAGGCGTAAGAGAAAGGAAGTACAATGGCTCAGTGGTATGTATTACAGGTTGGGAACACCTGGTACGGATCTTGGGGAGGGGACAGAATCGAGGGAAGCTCTGCCAGCGACTTGATCTTTGGCGCATCAGGCAATGATGCGCTTCTAGGCGCGAGTGGTGACGACGAACTCTACGGTGGCGCAGGAACGGATAAACTATACGGCGGTGACGTCTACGTTACGAATGCTTCGGGATCCGACAAGCTCTTCGGTGGCGACGGCGACGATGTACTACTATCGTTTAACACTGGAGACGGCCGATTGTTTGGTGGTGCGGGCGACGACACCCTTCAGACAAGGGCCGGTCTCGACACGCTGTTCGGCGGGGTCGGTGACGATACGACGGATGGCGGTGACGGCAGCGACAGCCTGTATGGAGGTAGCGGTAGAGATACGCTCTTCGGCGGGCATGAGGTCTCTGGGTCGGGCGATGACAGACTCGATGGGGGCTCCGGCAATGACCTGATCTACGGCAGGGACGGCGACGACGCCGGATTGGGCTCCTATGGTGATGATACGATCTACGGGCATCACGGTAACGACAATCTAACGGGTTGGGCCGGTGATGATGTCCTGAAAGGCGGTGGCGGCAGTGATACTCTCGTCGGTGGCAACATCGGCGGCAATTCCATCTGGGGCGAAGGCGACAACGACAGTCTGTATGGATTAGACGGGGATGATTCGATCAACGCTGGTCAGGGTGACGACTATGCGGCGGGTGGCCGCGGCAATGACAGGATATCCACGGGGAACGGAAATGACGAGGCGTCTGGCTGGCAAGATGCCGACACTGTTTTCGGTGGTGCAGGAGACGACGTCCTGCGCGGCGATCAGTTTCTGACAACGCTTTGGACGGGAAGCACGCAACTTACCGACGCTGGAGGCGGCGACGACAGTCTCTTCGGTGGAGATGGGACCGACAACCTGAGCGGAAACACCGGGAACGATCGTCTGGACGGCGGAAGCGGCGATGATTTTCTCCGTGGGGACGCGGGAGACGACACGGCCTATGGGGGAACTGGCACAGACTTTGTAGGTGACGGCTTCCTGGGTCTTGGAAACGACCATTACTTCGGCGGTTCGGGTATCGATTCACTTTTTGGTGGCGTCGGCAATGATGTGCTGTACGGCGGTGGTCAGATCGACTGGCTCTTCGCCGCCGGTGGAGATGACACTGTCGCCGGAGATGATGGCGACGACATCTTGCAGGCCCAGGCGGGAGATGACTCGGCGAACGGCGGTAATGGCGACGATCAGATCTTCGGCGGGGATGGTGTCGATACCTTGCGTGGGAACAGCGGGTCCGACACGGCTTACGGCGCCAGCGGCATCGACATGCTCATTGGACATGCCGGCAACGACACCTTGTATGGTGGTGACGGCGACGATAACCTCCGGGGAAACAGTGGGGATGACCGTCTCTTCGGTGGTGATGGCGATGATGCCTTCTTTTTGAGAGACGAGAGCCAAGTAGATAGTGGCGACTCTTGGTTCGGGGGCGCCGGCACGGATACGGTGGAACTGGGTTCCGGTTTCGACAGCGCCAGCATCGACGGCCTTCTCGCCCAGATGGCAGCGCAGGCCTCGAGCGTCGAACTGCTCCGCACCGGCTCAGGCAATGATACGCTGAGCGGCAACGCAGATGCTAACGGCCTGTCCGGCGGCCTTGGAGACGACTCGGTGATCGGCGGTAGCGGCGACGATCTGATCCTCGGTGAAGATGGTGTCGATACCTTGCGTGGGAACAGCGGGTCCGACACAGCCTATGGAGGCGATGAGAACGACTTCCTGATTGGCCATGACGGTAGCGATACCCTGGATGGTGAGGCCGGCGACGATACGATGAACGGCAACAGCGGTAAGGACATGCTGTTCGGGGATCAAGGTGCCGACGACTTGCGCGGACAAGAGGGTAACGATACCCAGTATGGCGGTGCCGGCGACGATACGATGAAAGGCCACTCTGGCCACGATCTTCTCTTCGGCGGATCGGGAGACGACGTCTTCACGCTGGTCGGAGAAGGCCATCTTGCCAGCGGTGATTTCTGGTATGGCGGTAGCGGCACCGACACCATCGCGTTGAGCTCTAACTTCGACCAAGTCTTCATCACCAATCTCGCCAATCAGATGGATAGCCAAGCCGTCGACGTCGAAGTCGTCTTGGATCACCTCGGCCAAACCATCGACATCGGCGCCTACTAATGGTGCGGACCGAGAACGCTTGGAACCCAAGCGATCGGAGAAGATGCCCAGCATCTTCTTGATCTGGTGGAGCAACTGACCCAGGCGGATGGGAACCATCCGTCTGGGTTTCACCACCAGATCGTATCGACCCCGCTGCTGCCAGAACGCTGTTGGACGGTATCTCTTGGGGCATCCGCAGCGGTTCTCTTCGGTCGGAAATCCCTGAGCGCTAGAGCGTGATGAGTCTTGGTGTGAACAAGTATTGCCATGAGCCCTCCCTCTCCTGAGCGTGTCGAAGGGTTGAGCAGCGAGCCGAAGGCGAGCGCCCGTCGAAAGGCGGGCCCCAGGGCTCGGTGCTAACGGCCCGCCTTTCGACG
>JBCBSF010000067.1:0-30848 GCA_039819325.1 Pseudomonadota bacterium
CAAAGAGGAGAACGCGCTTGGGGCACATCCTTCGACAGGCTCAGGATGAGGTCAGGGCGAGTGGCTATGCCCTACTCGTTCTTCGTTCGACGAGGCCAGAAATCATCAGCCACCTGGCTGTCACACGGCAGTCACTGAGCGCTGCTACCCCAGGGCCATCATGTCAAACCCCTCCCACTTCGACCTGATCGTCGTCGGCGCTGGCATCCTGGGCTGCGCACACGCACTGGCAGCTGCGCGGCACGGCAAATCGGTTCTGCTGCTGGAGCGCGATGCGCGCGCCAATGAGGCCTCGATCCGCAACTTCGGCTTCGTCACCATTACCGGGCAGCAGGTGGGCCAGGTGCACACCCGCGCGCTGCGCTCTCGCGACATCTGGCGCGACGTGGCGGCAGGTGCCGGCATCGCGGTGCATCACCAAGGGCTGTTGGTGGCAGCCCACTCCCCGGAAGCCGATGCGGTGCTGGAGGCCTTCATGCAGACTGAGATGGCGGAGGGCTGTGAGCGCCTCACCGCCGCCCAGGCGATTGAGCGCTGCCCGCAACTGAACCCGGAAGGCCTGACCAGTGCGCTCCACAGCAGCCACGAGCTGCGGGTGGAGCCGCGCGAGGCTCTGCCGAAAATCGCCGCCTGGCTTCAGGAGGTCCAGGGCGTTGTCCTCCACTTCGGCCAGCAGGTGCAGGCCGTCGAGGCCAGTGATCTCAGCTGTCAGGTAGTCACGACCGACGCGACCTTCGAGAGCGATGCCGTCGCGGTCTGCAGTGGCAATGACTTCCGCACCCTCTTCCGCGAGCGCCTGGCCGCCTATGACCTGCAGCTCTGCAAGCTGCAGATGGCCCGCGTGGCACCCCAGCCGGCAGGCTGGCGCCTGCCCGCAGCGGTCATGTCGGACACCAGCTTGGTGCGCTACCTCGGCTACGCCGAACTGCCGGAGGCCGACGCTTTGCGCCGGCGCCTAGAGCAAGAGGTGCCGGAAACCTTGGCCGCCGGCGTGCATTTGATCGTCGTGCAGGGCGCCGACGGCTCGCTCACCATCGGTGACAGCCATCACAACGGCCCGGCCGCCGATCCCTTCTATGACGAGGCCGTGGCCGACCTCTTCGTCGCCGAATTGCGCAAGACCTTGCATGTGCCAAATGCAAGCCTCGTCGAGCGCTGGAACGGCTACTACCCCGTCTCGCCGGGACGCATCGCCCTGATCGACCGGCCGCACGCGCGCGTCCGCCTGGCGCTGATCACCAGCGGCACCGGCATGAGCACCGCCTTTGCCATCGGCGAGGAGGTCGTCGCGGAGCTGTTCTGAGAGACTGAGGAAAGAGACCATGACCAAGCGCTTGCAAGCCGCCGTGTTCGACTGGGCCGGCACCCTGGTGGACCACGGCAGCCGCGCGCCCATGGGCGTCTTCCTGCGCTCCTTCGCCGAGTTCGGCGTGGAGATCAGCATTGAGGAAGCCCGCGGTTTCATGGGCATGGCCAAGAAGGACCACATCCGTTCTGTGCTGGAGCTGCCGCGCGTCGCCGGCGAATGGCAGCGTCTACGCGGTGCAGCGCCGACAGAGGCAGACGTGGAGAGCGTCTATGACATCTTCGTGCCGATGAACGTTGCCGTCGTCACCGACCACGCCGACGTGATTCCCGGCGCGCCGGAGACCTTTGCGGCACTCCGTGCGCGGGGGCTCAAGATCGGCTCCACCACCGGCTACACGCGTGAGATCATGGCGCCGCTCTTGCCCATTGCGAAGGCCGCGGGCGTCGCGCCGCAGAGCCTGGTCTGCGCCGGCGATCTGAGCCAGGGGCGGCCAAGCCCGATGATGATGTACCAGACCTTCCTGGAGCTGGAGGTCTGGCCGGCCTCGACCGCGGTGAAGGTGGACGACACGCCAGTCGGCATCGAGGAAGGCCTCTCCGCCGGCAGCTGGACCGTCGGCGTCGCTCTGTCCGGCAATGCCTGCGGTCTCTCAGTCGAGGAACTGGCCGCCCTGTCAGCCGCGGACCTTGCCAGCCAGAGGGCGCGCGCCTGCAGCCAGCTCACAGCCGCCGGTGCGCACTTTGTCATCGACAGTGTCGCCGACCTGCTGCCGGTGATCGACCGGATCGATGGCGCCCTAGCCCGCGGCGAGCGCCCTTAGGCAGAGGGATCTAAGGGCCGAAGCGCACGCCCCAGCTCTGCGCACGCAGTCGGGGATCCTTAGAGGTCACCAGCAGCGGCTCGCCAGCCAGCACCTCTTGGCAGCGGGCAATCACCTCGCGCTCCAGCCGCTCCATCGCATCGGCGGTGTAGAAGGCGAGGTGCGGCATGAGGATCACGTTCTCCCGCCCGAAGAGCGGCGCCAAGGGGTGATCCATCAGCGCCAAGGGCTCCCGCGAGAAGGTATCCAGGCCAGCCCCGCCCAGCGCCTTGGCATCCAAGGCTGCGATCAAGGCGGCCTCGTCCACCAAGGCCCCACGCGAGACGTTGATCAGCAGCGCGTCTGGCTTCATCAGCGCCAGCTGCTCCGCGCCGATCATCTGCCGCGTCTCTTCGGTCAGCACGCAGTGCAGGGAGACGACGTCACACTGCGGCAGCAGCGCTTCCAAGGAAGCGCAGTGCTCCACTCCCGCCGCCGTTATCTCCTCGGCGGAGACATAGGGATCATAGGCCAAGACCCGCGCGCGGAAGCCGGCAGCACAGATCCGCGCCATGGAGCGTCCGATGCGGCCGAAGCCAACCAGGCCGACCGTCCGCCCGGCGATATCGCGTCCCAGCCAGCCTGGTTCCGGCCAGGCCCAGCCTGCCGCCTGCATCTGCCGGTCCAGCGGCACCAGCCGCTTGGCCAGCGCGATCATCAGCATGAAGGCGGCTTCAGCCACCGTCTCCTCGGCATAGAGCGGCACGTTGGTCACCGGCACGCCCTGCTGGATCGCGGCTGGAATGTCGATGGCATCGACGCCAACGCCATACTTGATGATGCCCTTCAGGCCAGGCGCGCCGGCCAAGAGCTTCGCAGTGATCGGGCGATAGCAGGTAAGGATGAGGTCTGCATCGGCAGAGGCGCCCTCGAAGGCCTCTTGGCTCAGGTCCTCGCCCAGCAGCCGCAGATCGCAGCCGGCATCGCGCAGCCAGCCGTCGATCAGCGGCGCGACAATCTCTGCATCGGCTCGCACGACACGCATGCTGCTGCTCCCCACCAGGCCCCAGATCGCGCCGCCTGTCCTATCAGGCCTGCCACCTGGTGTCTAAATCTCTGGACAGAGGCGTGCCTTAGATAAAGAACACCAAAGTCACGACGACGAAGAGCGGCAGCAGGAAGACCGCCGACCAGGCGATGTAGCCGAAGAAGCTGGGCATGGCCACGCCCTGATCCTCGCAGATGGAACGCACCATGAAGTTGGGCGCGTTGCCGATGTAGGTATTGGCCCCCATGAAAACCGCGCCGCAGGAGATAGCCAGCAAAGTGGCCTCCAAGGGGCCCATCAGGCTGGTCGCGTCGCCGCCGGCGGTGTTGAAGAAGACCAGATAGGTCGGCGCATTGTCCAGGAAGGACGAGAGGATGCCGGTCACCCAGAAGTACATGATGTTGTTGGGCTGATCGCCGTCGGAGACCAGGTTCACGATCACGCCCAGCGCACCCGCCTCGCCCGCCTTCAGCATGGCGATGACCGGGAAGATGGTGATGAAGATACCGGCAAAGAGCTTGGCGACCTCAATGATCGGAAACCAGGTGAAGGAGTTGGCCTTGCGGCTCTCGTTCCGGGTCAAGATCAGCGACAAGACGGCGACGGCGATCAACAGGCAGTCGCGGACCAGATTCTGCAGCTCCACAGGGACGTGATAGACGTCCAGCGTCACGTTGGGCGTCCAGACGCCCGACATCAGCACCGCACCGATGACGCCGACCAGCAGCAGCAGATTGATGCCACCTTCCAGCCCCAGCTTCTCCTCCGGGTCGCTGCTGTCGGGCTTCGCCGGCGCCTGGCTCTTATCCTCGCGGCGGAACATGATGCTGTCGAAGACGAAGAAGATGATCAGCAGCGGGATGGCCACCAGCAGCATGGGCAGCAGCAGGTTCACCGTCGGCCAAAAGAACTCCACGCCTTTCAGAAAGCCCAAGAAGAGCGGCGGGTCGCCCAGCGGCGTCAAGGAGCCGCCGACGTTGGCGACCAGGAAGATGAAGAAGACGAAGACGTGCACCTTGTGCTGACGCCAACTGTTTGCCCGGAGCATGGGGCGGATCAGCAGCATGGCCGCCCCCGTGGTGCCCATCCAGCTGGCCAAGACCGTGCCCAGCAGCAGCATGCCGGTGTTCACCAGAGGCGTCCCAGCCAGCGAGCCGCGCAGACGCACCCCGCCGGCGACGGTGAAGAGCGAGAAGAGCAGGATGATGAAAGGCAGGTATTCGAGGAGTGCGATGTGCAGCACCTCGTAGAGGGTGACATCGAAGCCGAAGACCAGTGCGAAGGGCACGATGGTGAGAAGCGCCCAGAAGAGCGCCACGCGGCCGAAGTAGCGGTGCCAGAAGAGGGGCGCGATCAGGGGAAAGACGGCGATCGATAGCAGAATGCCCATGAAGGGCACGCCCCACAGCAGGGTCAGGGCTTGCGTGTCGAAGTGCGGGGCACCGTGGTGACCCTCTTCCCCAGCGTGGCCGCCATCTGCGCCATGACCGCCGTCCGCAGCAACGGCCACAACAAGCGGAAGCAGCGCCAAAAGCAGGCTGAGGCCAAGCGTCGTGGCGCGGCGGATCCAAAGACTGCGCCCCGACGCGTCCTGCTGCTTCACCATAAAAAACTCCCTCGACCGGCCGGAATAACACCTGTTTTTTCTGGAGTATGGAGGAAGGGCCTGGGCCGGCCAATGACACTTCTAGCCGCGCTTTCGAAGCGCTTTGGTGTGGTCGCGGGACGGACCCTGGGCCTTGCGCTGCGGTGCCGGACGTGGTCTTCAAAGCGGCGCGTGTTCTGTTACAAGTCACCTTTGGTGACGACGCGGCACCGGCCCTTACCCCCTCCCGGCCCCCCTGAAGGTTCCGGGCGTGGGTGGCCGGGAGGGGGTGAGGGCCGGTGCCGCAGCGATGAGCTTGCTCATCGCCGCACAAGACAAGAGCCACTTGGAGGAGAGTGCTGGTCCATGGAGATGAACGGCGAACAGCGCATCCCCGCCCCGCGTCAGCTGGTCTGGGACGGTCTCAACGATCCAGAGGTCCTGAAGGCCTCGATCCCCGGCTGTCAGGAGCTGGAGCGCACCGAAAGCGGCGGCTTCAACGCCAAGGTGAAGGCCAAGGTGGGGCCGGTCTCGGCCACCTTCACCGGCACGGTGGAGCTCTCCAACATCAACGCGCCTGAGAGCTACACCATCTCCGGCGAAGGCAAGGGCGGCGTGGCCGGCTTCGCCAAGGGTGGCGCGGACGTCAGCTTGGCCGAGGAGGGCGATGAGACCCTCCTGACCTACACCGTGAAAGCGCAGGTCGGCGGCAAGCTGGCACAGATCGGCAGCCGGCTGATCGACAGCACCGCGAAGAAGATGGCGGGCCAGTTCTTCTCAAAGTTCTCTGAAGAGGTCAGCAAGGACGTTCCCGCTGCAGCCTCTGATACCGCGGCGGAAAGCAGCGAGGCCCCCGCGCCGGCAGCCGCAACTGAAGCCGCGCCTGAAGCCGCACCCGAAGCTGCGCCAGCCCCCTCACCCGCCGCTGCGCCAGCCCCGGCCGCAGCCCCAGCCGCAGCCCCAGCTGCAGCCAAAGTGGCGGAGGATCACGATCACGGCCATGACGACCATCACACGGAGATCCCGGCCAACCTGACCGATGAGGTCTTGAACAAGGATGTCGGCCAAGGCGCCAAGACCGGCGTCTGGGTCATCGGCCTCTTCATCGTCGTTCTGTTGCTCTTGGCCATCTTTGCGCTCTAATCCTTGGCTTCGCATAAGACGGCGAGACGTCGCGTTCACTGGTCGAGCGGCTGGCTGCCTCTAGGTCACGGGGTCGATTGTTGAACCACGGCGGGAGAGGCAGATGACGCTTGGTCTGGAGCGCAAGATCTGGACACCCTTGCTGATCCTGGCAGCGCTGCTGGCCGGCTTGGCGCGTATGATCGTACGCACGCCAGGGCAGGTGCAGGTCGACGGACAGCTGGCAACGGGCGCCTACGTCGGCGGCGTGCTGGGCGGGGCGCTCTTACCGTGGGTGGTCGGCCTGGTTGCGGCCTACGGCTATTGGGTGGTGGCCAAGTCCCGGCGCTCAGCAGACTACATGGAGACAGAGTTCGCACCGCGGCAGCGCCTCTTCATGCACCGCATCGTCGGCTTTTTGATCCTGCTGATGCTGCTGGAGGCTCTGGGTGTTGCTGCCCTCCGCCTTGGCGTGTTGTAGCGGGATGGTTTTGCACGTGAGGCGCGTTTCAGAAGAGACGGCAGAGGCTTGATCCACTTGCCTTTCGCCC
The DNA here is from genome assembly GCA_039819325.1 of Pseudomonadota bacterium. GTDB lineage: Bacteria > Pseudomonadota > Alphaproteobacteria > Kiloniellales > JACOMY01 > JACOMY01. The sequence continues at coordinate 6,415 of JBCBSF010000067.1, forward strand.
TTGACCCGCTTGCGCCTGCGACACAGACTTGGGAGTGACCGGACGCCACAAGCCAAAGGTCGGCTTCGCGTCTTTATCGGAAACAGCTTTGCCGATCCCTTGGGCCTATCCTGGCCGAATAGGGAGCTGCGAGACAACATGGGGAGAGACGCATGCCGAGCGTAAGCATGACGGTGAATGGACGCACTGTGTCCAAAGAGGTCGAAGGTCGTACCTTGCTGACGCAGTTCCTACGGGAAAAGCTCAATCTGACCGGAACGCACGTCGGCTGCGACACCAGCCAATGCGGTGCTTGTGTGGTGCATGTGAACGGCCAATCGGTGAAGGCCTGCACCATGCTGGCCGTCCAAGCCGAAGGGGCCGAGGTCACCACCATTGAGGGCCTGGCCAAGGGCGACGCCCTGCACCCCATGCAAGAGGCTTTCCGCGAGCATCACGGCCTGCAGTGCGGTTTCTGCACGCCGGGCATGGTGATGAGCGCGGTCGACTTGCTGCAGAAGAATGCCAACCCAAGCGAGACGGAGATCCGCGAGTGGCTCGAAGGCAATATTTGCCGCTGCACCGGATACCACAACATCGTCAACGCTATTCAGCACGCCGCCAAGGCTGGCGCTGCTTAAGGGAGGCTTCACCACTATGCCTGATGGATCTGTCGGACAGCCGGTCACCCGGCGCGAGGACAAGCGTTTCCTGACCGGAAAGGGACGCTACGTCGACGACCTGCACCGCACCGGCGAACTGGCCGCGGTCTTCGTGCGCTCGCCGCACGCCCATGCGAACGTTACGTCGATCAACATCGACGCTGCCATGGCCTCGCCCGGTGTGATCGCGGTCTTCACCGGTGCGGATATGGAGCCCGATGGCATCGGCTCGCTCCCCTGCGGCTGGGTGGTCACCGACCGCCATGGCGAGCCGCACAAGAACCCGGCGCACTTTCCGCTGGTGCGCGGCAAGGTGAACTACGTCGGCGATCATGTCGCCGTGGTGCTGGCCGAGACCCCGGAGCAGGCGCGCGACGGCGCTGATCTGGTTGAGGTCGACTACGAAGAGCTGCCGGCCAACGTCGAGCCGGCCAAGGCCATGACCGCGCCGCTGCTGCATGAGGATGCGCCTGACAACCTCTGCTACGACTGGGTGCTGGGTGACGAGGCCGTGGTGGAGGAGGCCTTCTCCAAGGCGCACCACATCACCAAGCTGGACCTGGTCAACAACCGCCTGATCCCCAACGCGATGGAGCCGCGCGCGGCCGTCGCCGAGTATGACAGCGGCACCGACAGCTACACCCTTTGGTCCACCAGCCAGAACCCCCACGTGCTGCGTTTGATCTTGAGCGCCTTCGTCACCGGTATTCCGGAATCGAAGCTGCGGGTCATCGCGCCGGACGTCGGCGGCGGCTTCGGCAGCAAGATTTACTGCTACGCCGAAGAGACGGTCTGCCTCTGGGCCACCAAGAAGGTCGGGCGCCCGGTGCGCTGGACGGCTGAGCGGTCGGAGTCCTTCCTGGCCGACGCGCATGGCCGCGATCACGTGACCCACGCGGAACTGGCGATGAACGAGCAAGGCGAGTTCCTGGGCCTGAAGGTCGACACCACGGCCAACATGGGCGCCTACCTGTCGAACTTCGCCTCCTGCATCCCGACCTACCTCTACGCGACCCTGCTGGCGGGCCAGTACCGCACGCCGGTGATCGTCTGCAACGTGAAGGCCGTCTTCACCAACACCGCACCGGTGGACGCCTACCGGGGCGCCGGCCGGCCGGAGGCGACCTATCTCTTGGAGCGCATCGTCGAGGTGGCGGCGCGTGAGTTGAACATGGATCCGGCGGAGCTCAGGAAGCGCAACTTCATCCAGCCCGATCAGTTCCCCTATGAGACCCCGGTCGCGCTGACCTATGACATCGGCGACTACGAGGCCTCCCTCAACGCCGCCATGGAGATGATCGACTACGCGGGCTTCCCGGCCCGCAAGGCGGAGAGCGAGAAGAACGGCAAGCTGCGCGGTATCGGCTTCTCGGCCTATATCGAGGCCTGCGGCATTGCCCCTTCCTCCGTCGTTGGCTCTTTGGGTGCCGGCGTCGGTCTCTGGGAATCGGCTCAGGTGCGCTTCAACGCCACCGGCACCATCTCGGTGCTGACCGGCAGCCACGCGCATGGCCAGGGGCACGAAACCACCTTCGCGCAGGTCGTCTCAGACACGCTCGGCGTGCCGATGGAGAACATCGAGATCGTGCACGGCGACACCGGGCAGATCCCCATGGCCATGGGGACCTACGGCTCGCGCTCGCTGGCGGTCGGCGGTTCGGCCATCATGCGGGCCTGCGGCAAGATCATCGAGAAGGGCAAGAAGATCGCCGCGCACCTGCTGGAGGCCTCGGTCGACGACATCGAGTTCAAGGACGGCAACTTCACCGTCACCGGCACCGACAAGTCCAAGTCGATGGCGGAGATCGCGTTCACCGCCTACGTCCCGCACAACTATCCGGCCGACCTGGAGCCGGGGCTGGACGAGACGGCCTTCTACGATCCGCTCAACTTCACCTACCCGGCGGGTACCCACATCGCCGAGGTGGAGGTCGATCCCGAGACCGGTGTCACCACCATCGTCGACTGGGTGGCCGTGGATGACTTCGGCAAGATCATCAATCCGCTGATCGTCGAAGGTCAGGTGCACGGCGGCATCGCTCAAGGCGTGGGCCAGGCCCTGCTGGAGCACGGCGTCTATGATCCGGAGAGCGGGCAGCTTCTGACCGGCTCTTACATGGATTACTGCATGCCGCGCGCCGACGACCTGCCTTCCTTCCGGGTGGGCATGACGGAGACCGCCTGCACGCACAATCCCTTGGGCGTGAAGGGCTGCGGCGAGGCGGGTGCCATCGCCTCCCCGCCAGCGATCATCAACGCCATCACCGATGCCTTGGGCATCATGCACATGGAAATGCCGGCGACGCCGGAAAAGGTCTGGCGCCTGGCGCAAGACGCCAAGAAATCGGCCTAAGGCCAAGCAACGAGAAGAGGAGGAACCGAGATGTATGATTTCGGCTATCACCGCCCCGCCACGCTGGCCGATGCCGCCGCCGCAGTGGACGGTGCCGAGGACGCCAAGATCGTCGCCGGTGGCATGACCCTGATCCCGACCTTGAAGCAGCGGCTGGCACAGCCCTCTGACCTGGTCGATCTGGGCAGCATCGCCGACCTGAGGGGCATCAGCGAGAAAGATGGCGCCGTGGTGATCGGCGCCATGACCACCCACGGTGAGGTGGCGTCCAGCGATCTGGTCAAGTCCAAGATCCCGGCGCTGGCCGCACTGGCGGAGGGGATCGGCGACCCGCAGGTCCGCAACCGCGGCACGATCGGCGGTTCTATCGCCAACAACGATCCGGCCGCCGACTATCCGGCCGGCTGCCTTGGGCTGGGTGCCACCATCCACACCAACAAGCGCGAGATCGCGGCCGATGACTTCTTCACCGGCATGTTCGAGACCGCGCTGGAGGAGGGTGAGATCGTCACTTCGGTGGCCTTCCCGGTGCCGGAGAAGGCGGCCTATGCCAAGTTCCCCAACCCGGCCTCGCGTTACGCCATCGTCGGCGTGATGGTGGCTCAGACCGGCGGCGGCGTGCGCGTGGCCGTGACCGGTGCTGGTCCCGGCGTCTTTCGTGACGCAACCATTGAAGGCGCCTTGGCCGGCGGCTTCTCCTCGGACCAGGTAACCGGCAGCGGTGCCTCGGCAGACTCGCTGAACAGCGACATGCATGCCTCGGCCGAGTATCGCCAGCACCTGATCGGCGTCATGGCCAAGCGCGCGGTGGACGCCGCAAACGCCTAAGGTCATGACCTTGTTCTTGAGACGAGAGGGCGCCGTGCGAACCGCGGCGCCCTCTTTCTTTTGCCTGCTCCTGGCGGCCGGTCTCTTGGCTCTGCCGCAACCCGCCGCTGCGCAAGAGAACCTGGTTGATACGATAACGCAGCGGGTGACGGAGCGCCTCTCGCAAGGCGCGCAGCCCCCCGCCCCCATCCTCGGCGGCGTGCCGCTGAGCCTCACCTTCGAAAGCCAGGTGCGTGGGCTCGAGCCCGGCGCCTCGGTCGAGATCCAGGGCCTGCGGGTCGGCGCGGTGCAAGCGATCACCCTGGGCTACGACGAAGCAGCCCGAGACTTCGCTGTCCACGTCGATATCGCACTGCAGGCAGAGCGGCTGCCGGGCCTCGCCGGCCTGGCTGAGGCAGAGCGTGCGGAGGCGACCTATGCGCTGCTCGAGCGTCTCATCGACCAAGGCCTACGCGCGCGTCTGGCCAGCACCGAGCTCCTGGGCGGCACCATGGTGATCGAGCTGGTCATGCATCCCGAGTCACCAGCAGCCAGCCTCGACCGCACCGTCACCCCGCCGCAGCTGCCGGTCATCCCCAGCCGGGCGGAGGAACTGCGTGCCCAGGTCCGCGCCAGCCTGGCCCGTCTGTCAGAGCTGCCGATCGACCAGCTCTTCGGCCAGGCGGAGGAGACCTTGACCGCCTTGCAAGGCCTGGTCCAGGGACCGGAGCTGCGCGAGGCCCTGGCCTCCTTGCAGGAAGGCACGGCCGCCCTGCAGGATCTGAGCGAAAGCCTGGATGGCAAGCTAGACAGCATCGTCGCCGAGGTTAACCGCAGCATCGCCCGCGCCGGCGCCACCTTCGATGCGGCCAATGAGACCCTGGCTTCGGTCCGCCGGGCGATCGGCGACCGCTCGCCGGTGCTGGCCGACGTGCGCCGGCTCTTGCGCGAACTGGATGGCGCCGCGCGCTCACTGCGCCTCATGGTCGACTATCTGGAACGCCACCCCGACGCACTGCTGCGCGGCAAGAAGGACATCCGGCCATGATGCGCTCCCTCTCGGCCCTCCTACTCATCCTCAGCCTTGCCGCCTGCGGCAGCACCCCGCCGACCCAAGTCTTCACCCTGAGCGCTGCCGAGGAGCCGGACTTCGCCGCCGTGGTGGACAGCGGACCGCTGATCTACATCGACCAGGCCGCCGTCGCCGAGTATGTCGACCGCACCCAGATGGTGACGCGATCTGGTGACTATGGCCTCTCCCTGCACGAGTTCGCGGTCTGGAGCGAGCCTCTGGGCAGGCTCATCACCCGCTCCCTGGTCGACGATCTCTCGCTGCGCTACGGGGCTGATCGGGTGCGGCAGACGCCGGTGCCGCTCTACCGCTATCCAGATTGGCGAATCGAGTTGCAGGTCCAGCGCTTCGATGTGGACGAAAGCGGAGCCGCCGTCATCGACGCCCGCTGGACCCTGCTGCAAGGCCGCGACGAGCGCCTGACCGACAGCCAGCGCCGCGTGATCACCACGCAGGCCAGCGACGCCCTCTCGCCCGAGAGCCGGGTCGTTGCCCTGCGCGCCGGGCTCGCAGAGTTGGCTGCCGCCATCGCTACGGAAATCGACGCCGGCGGGTCCTAGATCTCAACCGCGATGAGCAAGCTCATCGTGCCGGCACCAGCCCTCACCCCCTCCCGGCCACCCACGCCAGTATCCTATTGGGTGGCCGGGAGGGGGTGAGGGCTGGTGCCGTGCGGTCGGTCACGGCGCGTGACCCAAAAAGACCGCTTGAAGAGACTAAGCGTCAACTTCCGGGAGCGAGGGCGCTGGCTGTAGGCTGCGACTTGCCATGCGCCTTGCCGTCCTGAAAGCCCTCCTCTTCCTGCTCGCCTTCCTGGCGGCCTTGGCCATCGCGCTCTTCTTCGTGCGCACCCAGGTGGCGGAGCTGGCGATCCACCAGGCGCTAAAGAGCGAAGGCATTACCTCCGCCCGCTTCACCGTCACCAAGGTCTCGACCGATGAGGCCCGGATCGAGGACTTGGAGCTCGGGCAGGTCGGGTCGATCCGCGCCGCTGCCATCACGGTGCAGCTGAAAGGCCTGGAAGGCTGGAACCCGACAACCTGGGCGCCGGACATCGGCGAGGTGCAGGTCAATGGTCTGCGGCTCACCCTGGATGCCGGAAGCCCCGGCGGCCTCTTGAACGATAGAGAGCTCAACCTGCTGTTGGACGACGGCGGGGCGGATGAGTCCGTCGGCTCGGCACCAGCCATCCCGCCGCTGCGCTTCACCGATGCGGAGATCCGCTTTCGCACTGCAGCGGGCGCGCAGAGCGAGGCCACTTTGGAGGGCACCATCGCGCGCCCGGCCGGTGGCGCGCTCTCCGGCCTCTTCAACTATGCACTCACCATGCCGGAAGGCTCGGCCAAGGGCTCCTTGGAGCTGAACCAGCCACCTGACCAGCCGCTGGTGGTCGACGTCACGGCCGCCGAGGCCGCGTTGGATGTCCCTGGCACGCCCTTCCGGCAGCTGACGGCAGGTCTCACCCTCACTGTGGCGGAAGACGCTCTACCGAAGCTATCGGGCCAGGTGACCTTCTCGGACAGTGAGGGTCTGAAAGACTATATCCAGCAGGTCACCGTGGCCCTACAGGCTGACCCCACCGCCGCCACCTTGGCACTGGAGGCCAAGGCGCCAGACGGATCCGATGTCGGCCAAGGCAAGCTGGAGATCACACGCCTGGACGGCGCGCCGCGCATTCGTGGCTCAGTCACTTTGCAGGCCGCGGGGGCCTCGGCGCAGCTGGGTCTGACCCAGGCCGGCGGCAGCCTGACCGTCAGCAGCCAGATGACCGGTCAGCTGCCGCCGCTGGTCGAGCTGGCAAGCCTCAGCAGCGCCTATGACTGGTTCCAAGCGCTCGAGATGAAGGCCAGTCTCGATACACGCGCCAAGGATCTGAGCCTCCCTGGCCGCGCCTTGGGGCTCGAGGCCGATCTGCGCCTCCTGCTCGGCATCGAAGGCGGGCACCTGGATCTGCAAGTGCCGCGCGCCAGCAGCCTGTCGATCGCCGCTCTCGACCCCGGTTGGGAGCTCTTGGACGCCCTACCGGAAGACAGCCGCCAGGTCCTCTGGCGCGGCCTCACTCTAACCCTGGGATCCGAAGCACCGGCCTCGGCCACCAGCGAGGGGCCAGCAGCAGAAGACGCAACGGCACGTTCGCTACGCCTGAGGCTCACACCGCAAGCCGCCGGCGGCATGAGCCTGCTGCTGCAAGGCCCGGCGGAACTGACCACCGTAAGCGGCAGCCGCCTTGCCTACAGCGGCCGGCTGGCGACCAGCTTGGACGAGGGCTGGCAGCCGGGTGTCATCGACCTCAACGATCTCTCGATCGGGGTCTCTGCCTTGCCGGTCGAGGGCAACCGCATCTCCAACCTCTCCGTCACCGGCGACCTCCAGGCCAGCCTCAGCGGCGCGGAAGGCGATCTGGAGGTGCTGCTGTCCCTGGAGGAGGCCAGCCACGAGGACCTGCTGCTGGACCGCTTCAGCTTTTCCCTGCCGCTCACGCTCAGCGGCCAGGGCGGGGCCTGGCGCTTTGCGCTCAGCGAGCCCGGGCGCCTCGACCTGATCGGCGCCAGCCTGGCCGGCGAGCGCCTGCTGCGCGCGCCGGCGGTGCTGGCGGTCACCAAGGCAGAGATCAACCGGCGGAGCGACGGCAGCTGGCAACAGATCTTGACTGCGGAGAGCCCGCGTCTGCGCCTGGCCGTGCCCGGCGGCGGCCAGCGCCCGGACCTGGACCAGGTCGTCTTGACCTTAGCCGGTAGCCTGACAGAGGCGGAGGGATACCAGGGCGATGCTCAACTCTCTCTCGGGCGGGCAGCGCTGCCTGGCGCGGGCCTGCGGCTTTCGGGTGTCACCGCCAGCCTGCCGCTGCCGCCCGAGCGGCTGGACCAAGCCCCGGGCAGGATCAGCGTCGCCAGCGCCCGGATAGACGCCGAGGGCACCGCGGTCGGCGGCCTGAGCCTGACCGCCGAGCTGACGCGGGATGGCGACAGCTTCCGTCTGCAAGGCCGTGGCCGCGGTCCCAACGGTCAGGGACGGCTCTTGCTGGAGGTGACGCACGACCTGGCGACAGAGAGCGGTCGGATGACTGCGCGTCTCGGCCCCCTGACCTTCACGCCTGATGGCCTGCAGCCGGCCGCTTTCGTCACACAGCTGGAGGAGCTGGAAGAGGTTAGTGGCCAGGCCGGGGTGGAGGCAGAGGGCACCTGGGATGCGCGCTCATCCAACATCTCTGCCCGCCTGAGGATCACCGATCTGGACGCCACCATCCTGCCGGCCACCATCACCGGCCTCTCGACCGACCTGCGCCTTCCCAGCGTGGATCCACCCTTCACCAGACGCGGCCAGTTACTGACCATCGAGAAACTGGACGTGGGCCTGCCGCTGGAGACGGTGGTGCTCTCCTTCCAGCTGCAAGACCAGCAGGGCGGCCCCACCCTGCTGGCTGAGAGCCTGCAGGCCGACTTTGCCGGCGGCCGCCTGCTGGCCAGCCCCTTTCGCCTCTCCGCCGCGAGCCAGAGCCTCAGCAGCACGCTGGAGATCGCCCACGTCAAGCTGGACCAGCTGACGAAGCTCCTGGATCTGGGCGATATCCAGCTGGAAGGCCGCATGATCGGCCAGCTGCCGCTCACCATCAATCTGGCGAACGAGGCGGTCTCCTTGGAAAAGGGCTGGCTGCAGGCGGTGGGCGAGGGCGTCTTGCGCATCCCCCGCGCCGCCGAGCGCTTGGGCCTGCAGGAGCAGGCGGAACAGCAGCCCGACCTCTTCGTCGCGCTCAACGCGCTGGATGACTTCCGCTACAGCCACCTTTACGCCACGGTCAGCTTCAACGAGGCCGAAGAGCTGGAGTTGGCGTTGACCCTAGAGGGCAAGAACCCGGCGGTCCGCGAGGGCTATCCGGTGAAGTTCAACATCAACCTCAGCGTTAACCTCTCCGAGGTGCTGGCCGCCTTCCGCCTGGGCCGGGAGATCACGCCGGCCCTCTTCGACGGCGGCTGGAGTTTGAACTAGCCGCCGGCCACCTTGCGGATAAAATCATCGCTCTCGCGCCTCCCACTCGTATAGTAGAGACCATGACCTACCTGCTTCCGCTTTCCGCCTTGCTGCTGATCGGCCTGGCCGCTTGCACCCCGCGCGTCGCCGTCGAGGCACCGCAGGAGCCCATCACCATCAACCTCAACATCAAGGCCGATGTCCGCGTGCGCATTGAAGAGGCGGCACAGAGTGATATCGATGCCAACCCCGACATCTTCGGCACGGAGTAGACCTGATGCAGCCGTCCACCCTCCGCCAAACACCCCTTTTCGCCTGCTTTGCCGCGCTCTTTGTGGCGCTCCTCCTCCTCGCCGGGCAGGCAGCACTGGCGCCGGCCGAGGCGCAGTCGCTGAAGAGCCAGCTGGCCAGCGGCGCCGTCGGCGAGCGCTATGACGGCTACCTGGAAGCCCGCAACAGCTCTGCCCGCTCGCTGGTGAACAGCGTGAACGCCAAACGGCGCGAGCTCTATGAAAAGCGCGCCCAGGAAGTCGGACAAAGCGCCGAGGTCGTGGGCAAGGTCTATGCAAAAGAGCTTTACCAACGCGCCGCCAGCGGTACTTGGTTCCTAACGGCCGGCAACACCTGGACGCAAAAACCGTAAGCCGGCCGCTTTCGCTTCTCGTCTCGCCTGTACCAGTGGATTCCCTTATGACCGTCAGCCTTCCGACCTCGGTCGATGCGACCTTGAGCCTGCTCGCCGAGGCCAACTACCTGGCCGACCGGCCGCTCGCCACCGTGCTCTTCCTGGCGCTCCGCCAAGGCCGGCCGCTCTTCCTGGAAGGCGAGGCCGGGGTCGGCAAGACGGAGGTTGCGCGGGTCCTGGCAGCGGGCCTGGGCCGGCGCCTCATCCGCTTGCAGTGCTACGAAGGGCTCGACGTCGCCAGCGCGGTCTACGAGTGGAACTATCCCCGCCAGATGCTGGAGATCCGCCTGGCCGAGGCCGCAGGCGAGGGTCAGAAGAGCAGTGCCGAACTAGCCGCCGACATCTTCGACCGCCGCTTCCTGATCGAACGCCCGCTCATGCAGGCCCTGGCGCCGCAGGAAGGCGGGCCGCCGGTCCTGCTGATCGACGAGTTGGACCGCACCGACGAGCCCTTTGAGGCCTTCCTGCTGGAGCTGCTGTCCGACTATCAGGTGAGCGTACCGGAACTGGGCACCATCGCAGCGCCCGCCCCGCCGATCACCATCGTCACCTCCAACCGCACCCGCGAGATCCATGACGCGCTGAAGCGGCGCTGCTTCTACCACTGGGTCGGCTATCCCGACGCCAAGCGCGAGGCCGAGATCCTGGCCGCCAAGGCGCCCGGCATCGCCGCCAGCCTCTCGGCCGAGGTGGTCGCCTTCGTCCAGCGCCTGCGCACGGAAGAGCTCTACAAGCTGCCCGGCATCGCCGAGACCTTGGACTGGGCCGACGCGCTAACCCAGCTGGACAAGGTCACCCTAGACGCCGATGCCATCGATTCCACGCTGGGTGTCTTGCTGAAGTACCAGGACGACATCGCCAAGATCGAAGGCAGCGAGGCCGCACGCCTGCTGGACGAGGTCAAGCGCGACATGGCCGGAAAACCGCTGGCCTAGCATGCCGGACAGCGACCTCCCGCCCATTGACGAGACGGCAGGCGGCGGCATTGCCGGCAACATCCTCTCCTTTGCCCGCACCTTGCGCGCAGCTGGCCTGCCGGTCGGGCCGGGTGCCGTATTGGACGCCGTCTCTGCCGTGCAGGCCGTCGGGCTGGACCGACGCGAGGACTTCTATTGGGCCTTGAATGCGGTCTTCGTGAAGCGGCGCGACCAGCAGGAGCTCTTCGACCAGGCCTTCCACGTCTTCTGGCGCAACCCGCAGTTCCTAAACCGCATGCGCTCTCTCTTCCTGCCCACGGTCACGCCGGAGATGCAGAGCAACGCGGCGCAGGAAGAGCTCTCCCGGCGCCTTAGCGAGGCGCTGGCCGGCGAGCGGCCGGGTATGGCCGAACAACCGGAAGAGCAGGAAAAGGTGGAGATCGAAGCCACCTTGACCTGGTCGGACCGCGAGATCCTGGCCGAGAAGGACTTCGAGGGCATGAGCGCTCACGAGGTAGAAGAGGCCAAACGGGCCATGGCCCGCCTCACTCTGCCGTTGAACCTGGTGCGTACCCGGCGCTGGGAGGCGCATACGCGCGGCCGCAGTGTCGATGCCCGCCGCTCGCTCCGCGCAGCGCTGCGTCAGGGCGGCGACTCCCTGCCCCTGGTGCACCGGCGCCGGCGGGTCCGGCCGCCGCCCCTGGTGGTCCTCTGCGACATCTCCGGCTCCATGGGCCAGTACGCGCGCATGCTGCTGCATTTTCTGCATGCGCTGACCAACGACCGGGACCGGGTCCAGGTTTTCCTCTTCGGCACGCGGCTAACCCATGTGACGCGGGAGCTGCGCGACCGCGATCCCGATGTTGCGCTGGGCAAGGTCTCGACTGCGGTGAAGGACTGGGACGGTGGCACCCGCATCGGCGCCTGCCTGGCCGACTTCAACCGCTTCTGGGCACGCCGGGTGCTGGCCCAAGGTGCCGTGGTGCTGCTGATCACCGACGGCTTGGACCGGGCTGGGGCCGAGGGCCTGACCCAAGAGATGGAGCGTCTGCACAAGTCCTGCCGGCGGCTCATCTGGCTGAACCCGCTCTTGCGCTACGAGGCCTATGCGCCAAAATCTCAAGGCGCGCGGGCGATGCTGCCGCAGGTCGACGAGCTGCGCTCCATCCACAATCTGGCCAGTCTCGGCGAACTGGCCGACGCCCTCAGCAAGCCGGAACCGCCGCGCCGCCAGGCCCAGCAGGACTGGAGCCTGGAGGGACGTGTCGCCTGATAGGGAAGGACCAGAGCCAATGAGAGACGAGAGCGAAGACCTGCTGGCCACCGCCGGCGCCTGGCGCGCGGAAGGCCGCAAGGTGGCGCTCGCCACCGTGGTCGCCACCTGGGGCTCCTCTCCCCGGCCGGTCGGCAGCCAGCTGGTGCTGGACGACAGCGGCCAGATGCAGGGCTCCGTCTCCGGCGGCTGCATCGAGGGTGCCGTGGTCATGGAGGCCGCCGACGTGATGGCCGGCGGCCCGCCGAAGCTCTTGACCTATGGCGTGACGGACGAGGAGGCCTGGACCGTGGGCCTGGCCTGCGGCGGCGAGGTGAAGGTCTTCGTCGAGGCCGTCGAGTAATGCGCCGCGACCTCTTCGAGGCCCTGCAGGCAGCCCGGGCGGGGAAGCGGCCGGTCGTCCTGGTGACCGATCTTTCCAACGGTAGCCAGGCGCTGACCGACGGCGAAGGCAGAACCCTGGCTGGCGATCTCGAGATCTCCGGCCCGACCGTGCCGGATCTGGAGGCCGCCTTGGCCTCCGACCGCAGCGGCATCGACGACATGACCGGCTACTTCCTGCAGGTCTTCAATCCGCCGCTGCGCCTGATCGTGATTGGCGCGGTGCACATCGCCCAGGCCCTGGTGCCCATGGCCCAGCATCTGGCCTACGAGGTCATCGTGGTCGATCCGCGCCGCGCCTGGGCCAACGAGAACCGCTTTCCCGGCGTGACCTTGACGCACGACTGGCCCGACGAGGCCATGACGGCGCTGAAGCCCGATCACCGCACCGCGGTGGTCGCGCTGACCCACGACCCCAAGTTGGACGACCCCGCCCTGGTGCTGGCCCTGCAGAGCAACGCCTTCTACATCGGCGCGCTCGGCTCTCGCCGCACGCATGAGAAGCGCTGGCTGCGTTTGGAAGAGGCCGGTGTCTCCACTCAGTCCTTCGCCCGCATCGACGGGCCCATCGGGCTGGCCATCGGCGCCCGCTCGCCGGCCGAGATTGCGCTTTCGATCCTCGCCAAGATGACCCAGGTCCGCCAAGGCGCGCCGGAACTGGTGAAGGCCGCCTAGAGGACCCGAGCCCATGGACTTCGGTCCCCTACCGCTCGACCAGGCCGAAGGCGCTTATCTGGCGCACAGCGTCTCCCTGCCAAAGGGGCGCTTCAAGAAGGGCCGCCATCTCTCCGCCGAGGATATCGAGGCCCTGCAGAACGCCGGCGTGAGCGCTGTGATCGCCGCGCGCCTGAGTGCGGACGAGGTGCACGAGGACGAGGCGGCAGCCACTTTGGCGCAGGCCTTGCTGGGGCCCGGCCTCGGCGCCTCGGCCGCCTTCACCGGGCGCTGCAATCTGCTGGTCGAGGCCCGCGGCGTCCTGCGGCTGGAAAGCGCGCTGATCGACGAGATCAACCACCTGGACGAGGCCTTGACCGTCGCCACGCTGGGCGCCTTTGAAGTGGTGGAGCCACGGCAGATGGCGGCCACCATCAAGATCATCCCCTTCGCGCTCGCCCGCCGCAGCCTGGAGGCTGCGGTGGCGCTGGCGTCTGCCAAGCCTGCTTTGCAGGTGGCACCGCTGACGCAGAAGCGCGTGGGTCTGCTGCAGACCACCCTGCCCGGCCTTAAGCCCAGCATCCTGGACAAGACCCTGGAAGTCACGAACCGCCGCCTAGCGGCCCTGGATTGCCCGCCGGCGGTCGAGCGGCGCTGCGATCACGACCGCGGCGCCATTGCCGCGGAACTGGCAGCGCTCGCGGACTGCGACATCCTTCTGGTCTCCGGCGCGTCGGCCATCGTCGATCGGCGTGACGTGGTGCCGGCGGGGATCGAGGCGGCCGGTGGGCGCCTGCGCTACTTCGGCATGCCGGTGGATCCCGGCAATCTAATCCTCTTGGCTGATCTAGAGGGACGGCCCACCTTGGGCCTGCCGGGCTGTGCCCGCTCGCCCAAGCTAAACGGCTTCGACTGGGTGCTGGAACGCCTGCTGGCCGACATCCCCGTCGCCCCTGCCGATATCCAAGCGATGGGCGTCGGCGGGCTCCTGAAGGACACCGCCCAACGCCCCTTGCCGCGCGCCGCGGCGGTGGAGCAAGGCACCGGCCCACAGCGCGCGCCCAAGGTGGCGGCCTTGGTGCTGGCCGCTGGCCAGGCCAAACGCATGGGGGCCAACAAGCTGATTGCGCAGGTCGATGGCAAGCCGCTGGTGCGGCACGCTGTCGAGGCAGCACTGGCCTCGCGTGCCGAGCCGGTGATCCTGGTCACCGGCCATCAGCGCGAGGCGGTGGAAGAGGCGCTGGAGGGCCTGGACCTCTTGAGCGTGCACAACCGCGCCTACGCCGCCGGGCTCTCGACCTCAATGAAGCGCGGTTTGGCCGCCCTTCCCGCCGACTGCGATGCCGCCGTGGTGCTGCTGGGTGACATGCCCCGTATCGGCCCGGCGGTCATCGACCGCCTCATCGCCAGCTTCAACCCCTTGGAAGGCCGTGCCATCTGCCTGCCGACCTATCAAGGCAAGCGCGGCAACCCGGTCCTGCTGGGCCGCCAGTTCTTTGCCGAAGCCCAGACCATCGAGGGGGATCAGGGCGCGCGTGAGCTCTTGCGCGAGTACGGCGATCAGGTCGCCGAAGTGCCGCTGGATGACGCCGCCGTGCTGCTGGATGTGGACACGCCGGAGGCCTTGGCGGCCCTGCGCTCAGGCAGGTAGTCAGCGCCGGCCTAACGCTTCCGCGCGGCTGGTGTTGCCTCGACCGGCTCGGCTTCCACCACCTCGGCGTCGCCCTCGGCCCAGGCCTGCTCCTCTGGAGCGGCGATCTCGCCGCTCGTCTCGGCGCCCAGCCGCCGCAAGCTGCCTTCGATCTGCGCGCCGGCCTCGACCGCCAGGCTCTCGTGGATTACGTCGCCAAAGATCTCCGCACTCTTGGAAATCACCACCGACTTGGCGCGGATTTCGCCTGAGACACGGCCGTTCACCCGAATGGTCTCGCAGACCACCTGGCCCTGCAGCTCCGCACCCTGGCCGATAGTGACGGAGCGGCTCTCGATATCGCCGACCACACGTCCGTCCACCTGGATATCGCCGCTGGAGCGCAGGGTCCCTTCGATCAAGAGGTCCGCGCTGATGATGGAGGGGACGGCAGAGCCACGCCCGGCCGGCGTGCTGCGCGGCGTATCCACCGTGGCCGGGAGACTGCCGGCCGCCTTGCTGGACTTACTGAACATGGCGGCCTGCCCTGAAGAAGTTCATCGGGTCGTAGCGGGTATCCTCGAAGATCACCTCGTAGTGGACGTGCGGGCCGGTCGACCGGCCGGATGAGCCCAAGAGGCCAACCAGCTCTCCCTTCTCCACCCGGTCGCCCTTCTTCACCGAGATCTTTGCCAGGTGCGCATAGCGCGTCTTGATGCCGAATCCGTGTTGAACATCGACCACCCGGCCATAGCCGCCGCGCCAGCCGGTGAAGCTGACGACACCATCGGCCGTGGCGGTCAGGGGCGCCTTGTAGTTGGCGGCCAGATCGATACCGTTGTGGAACGAGCGGCGGCCATTCAGCGGGTCGCGGCGATAGCCGTACTTGCTGGTGATGCGATAGTTCTCTAGCGGAGGGTCCAGCGGCAGGGCGCTGACCAGACGCTGTAAGGCCTCCCAACGGTCCAGCCGCATGTCCAAGAGCGCCACCGAGACCTGGAGTTCGTAGGCCACGTCCGAGGCCAAGAGCTCGTCAGCCGGAATGAAGGGACCACCCTGCGCCCTGTCGGACGAGACCTGCGCCAGCAGCGTCTCGACATCCAAGCCAGTCGTCCCGATCAGCTCCTCCAGCGAGGCCATGGTGTCGAAGGTCTTGAGATCCAGGCGATCGACGATGTCGCGCTGGCGGTCGCGCATGGCGACGATCATCTCTTCCAGCTCGCCCACCCGGCCTTCCAGCTGCGCCTTCTCAGCCTCGATCGCTTCCTGTTCAGCGCTCCGCGTGGTCGGGCGCGCGGTCAGGCTGGCCCGCAGCTCATCACGTTCCGCCAGCAGCGCCTGCTTGCTGTCTTCCACTGAACCAAGGGTCTGCTGGGTTGCCTGCATGGCGAGCGCCAGACGGTCGCGCTCCTTCGCCATTTCGCGCAGGCGGGTCTCGCTCTCGTCGAGGGCAGCGTGGGTTTCGGCCAAGAGCGCATCCAGACCCTCGGCGTTACCCTGCGCCAGCGCCAGCTGCTGCTCCAAGGATTGGACCTCGACAGCAAGGCTGTCAGCACGGGCAGCTTCAACTTCGGTGGCGACTTCAGCAGACGCCAGCGCAAGGGTTAGCTCTTCGCGTTCCGCCGCGCTCTCAGCCGCCAAGCCGACCAGTTGCGCTTCCAAGCCTTGGCGACGATCGCTCAGCAGCGCCTCCCGGCGTTCCACGCGCGCCTTTTCCTGGCGTGCGGCGGCCAGATCCTGACGCAGCTCGTCGAGCAGCTGAGCGCTCTGTTGCCCCTGCGCCACCGTCTCAGCAAGCGCGCTCTCTAAGGCGGCGATCTCGGTCTTGCGCTCTGCGTGCGCGGTCTCGAGCGCGTAGTTGTGCAGCTCGGCGTCCTGCAACGCGCGTTGCAGAGTGTCCGTCTCTGCCGCGCTGAGCGAAAGCTCCTCTTCCAGGCTTCGCAGGCGCTGACCTTGGCTGACGCCTGCCGCCTCAGCCGCGGCCAAGGCCGTGCCCAGGCGCTCCAGCTCCGCCGTCAAACGCGCCTGCTCAGCTGCAGCAGCCTCTTCCTGTGTACGCAGGCTGGCGAGCGCAGCGTCGTCTGAGGAGAGATGGCTCTCCAGCAAGGCCATGCGCTGCTGGCTTCTCTCCAGGCGCGCCTGGAGATTCTGAACCGTCAACACGGCCCCGCCGTGCGCGGCTTCGCTGGACAGAAGCGCGGCCGTGCGGCGCTCCAAGACAATGGCGAGGTCGCGCTGCGCTGCAAGCGCAAAGGCGAGTTGGCTTTCGATGGCTGGATGCGTTGAAGGGGCGGACTCTGCCGCCGCGGCTGCCGCCTGCGCTTCGGCCAGGGCAGCTTGCTGCTGGCTGAGCCTTGTCTCAACGAGCCGCGTCTCAGCCTCTGCTGCATCGCGGGCGGTTTGCTCTTGCGTGAGCCTCGCTTCAGCATGGCGGGTCTGCGCCTCAGCCGCCTCCAGGGCGGCTTGCGCCTGCGCGAGCTGGGTCTGCAGGGCCTGCTGCGCGGCAGCCTTGTCGTCGCTCAGCGCCGCGATGGCCTGCTGATGGGCGGCGCGCTCCGCCATCAGCGCCGCCTGCAGCGCGCCGCGATCGGAGGTGACGTAGGAGAGACTGGAATAGAGCCCAAAGGCCAGGGCCAAGGCACCAAGGCCAGCGATGGCCAGCTGCCGGCGCCGGCCCAGCTTCACGTAGCGAACTTGATCCTGGCTGCGCAGCAGGATTTCGCGGTCGGGGAAGGCCTGCGCCAGCCGTTCTTGCAGACGGCTCTTCATCGAAGGCGGTGTCTCGTCACCAAAGGTCAAAGTGCTGCTCCCCGCTCTGCCGACAGGCCAGGATAGGAAATCGAAGAAAAAGGGTTAAAGCACAGCCCCTTTGCCGCAGCATGCGGCCGCCGTGGCCTCCGGGCCTAGTTATAGATGCGGCGCTAAGAGGGTCAAGCCTTGCCGAAATGAAGGCAATCGTGGCGAGAGGCACAAAGAGCCCTTTGCACTCCGCAGAGAAGGGCACCGAAGGTTACCGCTTTCTTTGGGTCCCACGCCGCGCGACTGCCTTCGCTTGTGCCGGTGCCGCTAAGGGATCGTCCGGCCAGGGGTGCTTGGGGTAGCGCCCGCGCATCTCGCCACGGACCTGGGGATAGGTCTCCGTCCAGAAGTGCGCGAGGTCACCGCTGACCGCCACCGGCCGCCCGCCCGGTGACAGCAGTTCAACCCGGAGCGAGAGGCGGCCTTGGCCCAGACGCGGCGTCTCTTCGGCGCCGAACATCTCCTGCAGCTTCACCGAGATGACCGGCGGATCGCTGGCGTAGTCGATCCCCACGGCCCGGCCGCTCGGGACAGTGACCTTGGCCGGCAGTTCACGGTCCAAGAGGCTGCGCTGCTCATAGCTCAGGTGGCGCAGCAAGGCCGATCCCAGGTCCAGCGTCTCCAATTCCGAGAGCTTCGCAAGGCCGAGGAGATCGGCCTCCAACCAGGTCAGAGGATCGGCCAGCAGGCTGGCATCGTCGACAGGCGGCCAGTCAGCCTCTGGAAAGAGCCTTGCGGCGGCAGCCAGGCGCGCCTGCACCGCGCGAGCAGCTGGGCTCCAAGGCAAGCTGCCGACCCCGCTGCGCGCGATCCCCTCGGCCAAGGCGGCAGCCTGGGCGTGCGGGTCAGGTTGGACCAAGGGCCGGCTGGCCAAGGTCAAAGCGTCGAAGCGGCGTTCCTGCCGGGCCACCACGCTTCTGGAGGCGTGGTCCCAGGCGACCCGGTCCTGCCAGGCGATGGCGTCGGCAAAGATCTCCTCGATCTCCGCGGGCGCGAGGGCGGCGCCGCTTTGGATACGCGCCGGCCCGCTGCCGCTGCCGCCCAGGTCGGCCACCGCCAGCCAAGGCTCCAGGGCCAGAGGATCAGCACTGTCGATCTCCGCCGGGCGGCCGTTCGCCAGGCGATAGCGTGTCCATTCGGGCGTTTCAGCCTGCTTCTTGGCGACCCGGTCAGGGTAGGCCAAGGCCAGCAGCTGGCCGACGGAAAGCGCCGTGCCGCCTTCCCGACGCTGCGCCACGCCTTTGACGTGCCGCTCGATCTGCCGGGCCAGCGCCTTGGCTTCGGAGGCTGCGGCCCGGTCGACGCCGCTGCCACCATCCTCCAGGAGGCTGAGCTGCTGGCCAAGGTCGCTGCGTCCCGCCCCGCGCAGCAGGCCGCGGCCGCTCAGCAGGGCGGCCAGCCGGCAGGCCTGCGCTGCTTTGCCCTGCTCGGCTGCGGTCAGCACCATGTGCGCAAGCCGCGGGTGTAGCCCCAGGCGCCCCAAGGCGCGGCCATGCGCTGTCACCTGACCCGACTGATCCAAAGCCCCCAGACGGCGCAGCAGGTCGCGCGCCGGGCCCAAAAGCCGCTCCGGCGGCGGGTCCAGGAAGGCCAGGCCGCTGCCGTCCTCCGCCCCCCAGAGGGCCAGCTCCAAGGCCAGCGGGAGCGGATCGCCGGCCAGGATCTCTGGCGTTGGCTGGGCGGGGCGGGCGCGGTGCTCCGCCTCCTCCCAGAGGCGATAGCAGACACCGGGGCCGAGACGCCCGGCGCGCCCGGCCCGCTGAGTGGCGGTGGCTTGGCTCACCGGCAGGGTCTCCAGCCGGGTCATGCCGGAGCGCGGATCGTGCCGCGGCAGGCGGGCCAGACCGGCATCGATGACCACCCCGATCCCTTCGATGGTGACGGAGGTCTCCGCGATGGCGGAGGCCAGCACGATCTTGCGCCGTCCCGCCGGTGCCGGCTCCAATGCGGCTGCCTGCTGCTGCTTGCTGAGATCGCCGAAGAGGGCCATGAGATCGCAGTTCGCCGGCAAGCCGCTCTTCAAGAGAGCCTGCTGCGCCCGGCGGATCTCCGCCTGACCGGGGAGGAAGACCAGGATGCTCCCCTCGTCTTCACGCAGAGCTTCTTTCACCGTGCGCTGCAGGCTGCGTTCCAGCCGCTCGCGCGGCTCCGGCGGGCGCCAGCGCAGGTCGACGGGATAGCTGCGGCCTTCCGAGGTGATCAGTGGTGCTGCGCCCAAGAGCTGCTGCCAGGGCTCCGCCTCCAAGGTCGCCGACATGGCCAGGAGCCAGAGGTCGGGGCGCAGGGCGCTGCGGGCCTCCAGCGCCAGGGCCAGGGCCAGATCGCTTTCCAGCCCGCGTTCATGCACCTCGTCGAAGATGAGGCAGCCGATGCCTTGCAGCTCTGGATCCTCTTGGATCTGACGCAGGAAGAGGCCGTCGGTCACCAGTTCGACTTGTGTCTTCGGCCCCACCTTGCGCTCCAACCGCACACGGTAGCCGACGCGTTCGCCTGGCGTCTCGCCCAGGTTTGTGGCCATGTGGCCGGCAGCCAAGCGGGCGGCCAGACGGCGCGGTTCCAAGACCAGCACCTTGCGTCCGGCCATGGCGGGATGCTCTGCCACCGCCAAGGGCACGCGCGTCGTCTTGCCAGCACCGGGCGGAGCCTGCAGCACGGCTTGCCCGCCTGTCTCTAGGGCCTGCAGGATCTCGGGCAGCAGCGGATCGATGGGAAGCGAAGCGGTCATGACACCCAAAGCTGGAGGAGCGAAGGACCTAGCCGCTGGCGCTGCCTCCGGCAAGCCCGGGCCGCTGGCCGGCCGCCTCCTCTACCGCGACCAGCTGCTGCTGGTGCTCGACAAGCCAGCGGGGCTGGCGGTGCATCCTGGCCCATCAGGAGAGGCGAGCGTCGAGACCTACTTGCCGGCCTTGCGCTTCGGCTATCGCGAGACGCCGGGTCTGGCGCACCGGCTGGACCGAGATACCAGCGGCTGCTTGGCGCTGGGCCGCAATGCGCGGGCCCTGCGCAAGCTGGGCCGGCTCTTCTCCGAGGGACGGGTGGAGAAGACCTACTGGGCCCTGGTGCAAGGACGCCCGGAGAAAGACCAGGGCAGGATCGATCTCCCGCTCGCGAAAGAGACCCTCGGGCGGCGTTGGCGGGTGCGGGTCGATCCAACGGGCCAGACCGCCGTTACCGACTATCGCGTTCTTGGCAGCGGCGAGGGCCGCGCCTGGCTTGAACTCCGCCCCCAGACGGGGCGCACGCACCAGCTGCGTGTGCACCTGGCAGCGCTGGGCTGCCCGATCCTGGGTGATGCGCTCTACGGCCAGGCGGCGGCCTCCGGTCTCCATCTGCATGCTCGCCGGCTGGTGCTGCCGCTCTATCCTGAGAAACCGGCCATCGCCGTCGAGGCACCGCTGCCTCCCGCCTTGCAGCCAGCCCTTGAAAGCTGCGGTTGGACGGAGAGGACATAGGCTCGCTCGTGACCACCCAGCACGCCCCTCATGCTGAGCCCGTCGAAGCATGTGCCGCGGAGAAGGAAGCGCTTGGGGCACATCCTTCGACAGGCTCAGGATGAGGTCGGGACTCGTGGAGACAAGCGCGTGCACCCAGATGCCAGATGCCCCGCAGGCGTTGACAGACAAGCAGCATTCGCCGAAGACCCGGGGCGTCTCGAAAGGAAGCGCATGACCGGACGTTTGGTGGCCGACATTGGCGGCACGCAGGCCCGTTTTGCCGTGGTCCTGCCCAATGGGCAGATCACCCGGCGGATCGACTATGCCACCCATGACTTTCCCAGCTTCGCCGCCGCGCTGAACCGCTACCGCACGGAATCCGCCGTGGCCCGCGGCGCCATCTCCGAGGCCGCCATTGCCGGTGCCGGCCCGCTGATCAAGGGCGGCATCACGCTCACCAACGCCGATTGGCATTTGGAGACCGAGACGCTGCGCCGCCTCTTAGGCGTGCGCAAGGCCGCCGTGGTGAATGACCTGGCTGCCGTCGCGCTGGCCTTGCCGCTGCTGCCCGAGACCGAACGCCAGACCCTGCACGAGGGCCAACCAGACCTGGCCCAGCCCCGTTTGGTCGTGGGCCTGGGCACCGGCTTGGGCATGGCACAGCTGCTGCCGCAGCCCGACGGCCGCTTCCTGGTCCAAGCCAGCGAGGCCGGACACGTCGGCTGCCTGCCTCTGGTGCTGGCCAGACGCGCGGAGGCGGAAACCTACAGCCTGGAAGCCTGGCTCAGCGGCCCTGGCCTCGCCCGCCTGCACGCCTCGCTCTGCGGCGAGGATGCGGACCCGGCGGCCATTGCCGAGGACCAGGGCCAGGCCGCGCGGCGCACCCGCCGCCTCTTCGGCGAGGCCGTCGCCGCCGTGCTGCGAGACGCAGCCTTGATGACCGGCGCCTTCGGCGGCATCGCGCTCACCGGCAGTGTCGCCCGCGCACTGGCTGAGGAGATCGCCAGCGGCCTGACCCAGGTCTTGGCCGACCCGCACCCCCTGCCGGAGTTGGTACAGAGCCTACAGGTCGAACTCATCCAGCATCCCGACCCGGCCTTCCTGGGGCTAGCACAGATGCCTTTGGGCTAGGCTGCACGCGCGGGGCATAGGCCGCAACCAGATGCGGCCTGCCGACGAGGTGCAGCTCCAAGTCCAAGACCTCGGGCAAGAGCGGCCGGTAGCTGACCCCGGCGAACCGCAGGACAGGCACGGCTGAAGCCGGAATGAGACCGACGCCGAGCCCGCCCGCGATCAGCGCCAATTGGCTGTGGAGGCGCGGAACCTCGGCAGCCACCTTGAAGGCACCTGCTTCCTCTTCTGCCAAGCCGCGAACACGGCCATAGAGAGCCGGGCCTTGTGCCTCTGGGAAGAGAACGAAGGCATGCGCGGCCAAGGCCGAGAAGGCTACGCTCGCCTCGCCCGCAAGCGGGTGTTCGTCGGGCAAGGCCGCCCAAAAGGGATCACGACCCAGGGCGTGCGCCACGAGGCCTTCTCCCAAGGTCACAGGCGGATGCAGCAGGGCGAGATCGAGGTCGCCTCTGCCCAAGGCCTCGGCTTGCTCCGGTGTCGACATCTCCCGCAGCGCCGGCTGCGGCAAGCCCTCGGCCAAGTGGGCGCGCAGCAGGGCCGGCAGGGCCTGATTGAGGGCTGCAGAGACGAAGCCAATGCGCAGCGGCCTGGGCTGGCTGCCAAAGGCCCGCACACGCGTCTCCGCTTGCTCCAGGCGGGCCAATATGGCGCGCGCCTCCTCCTCCAGGGTGTGGCCGGCCTCGGTCAAGGCCATGCCACGCACCGAGCGCTCGAAGAGCGCCACGCCCAGCCTGGCTTCCAACTGCTGGATGGCGGCACTCAAGGGGGGCTGGCTCATGTTCAGCTGGCGTGCCGCCGCGCGGAGGCTGCCAGCCATGGCCACGGCATGAAACTGCCGAAGGCTGCGGTGGTCGAGACGAGACATACGATATGATCTAGCTATCGCATGAGCTGATATCAGTAGTTTTTCCAGATCGAATGAAGGCGCAGGTGCAGAGGAGGCACGACATAAAGAGGAGTGAGCCTTGTCTAGAACCCTTCCCTTGGCGCTGATCGCGCTTCTGGCCACACCTGCAGCCCTGGCCGAGACGCAGCGGCATGACTTCTCGATCGAGACCGACGCGGGCACGACGCTCGCGCTTCGTGAGGTGACGGACAGCGGCGCGCCTAAGCGGGGGGATCCCGTCATCCTGCTGCATGGGGCGCGTGTCCCTGCCTTGGCGTCCTTCGATCTGCCGGTGCCAGGCGGGTCCTTGGCCGCCGACTTGGCCGCTGCCGGCCTGACGGTCTACCTGCTCGATCTGACCGGCTACGGGGGCTCTACCAGACCCGCAGCGATGGCGGAACCGCGGGTGCCGAGCGAGCCCCTGGTGCGGTCTGGACAGGCAGCGCAAGACCTGCAAGCGGCCGTACGCGCCGTGAAAGCGCGTAGCGGCGCGGATCAGGTGGCACTGCTCGGCTGGGCCACCGGAGCCCATTGGGCAGGCCTTTACGCCACCCTGGCGCCAGACGAGGTCTCGCGCGTCGTCTTCTACAACAGCCTCTATGGCTACACGCCCGATCACCCCGTGCTGGGGCCAGGCACGCGGCTGGCCAGCCCGGAGGATCCTGAGCGCTTCGACCGCGCCCGCTTTCAGAACTACCGGCTGAACACGGCAGCCAGTCTCTTGCCGGGCTGGGATCGCTCGATCCCCATCGAGGACAAGGGCGCCTGGCGTGACCCAGCAGTCGCAGAGGCCTATGTGGCTGCGGCGCTGGCCAGTGATCCGACGGCCAAGGACCGAGAGCCGCCGAGTTTCCGTGCGCCCTCTGGCGCTATGGCCGACAGCTTTCTCTTGGCAAGTGGTGCCGCGCTCTGGGACGCGCGTATGATGACTGCCGATGCGCTAGTCTTGCGCTCCAGCGGAGACTTTTGGTCAAGGCCCGAAGATGCCGCGCTCTTGACCCAACACTTGGCCAGCCGCACCGAGGGAGAGGTTCAGACGGTCACGCTGCCGGACGCGACGCACTTCGTCCACCTGGATCGGCCGGAGAGCGGGCGTAACGCCTTTCTAGAAGCCGTCGTCCCCTTCCTGACCGACCCAGCGGACTAACCCTACTCCGCCGCACTCAACAAGGAGGCATTGCCGCCGGCGGCAGTGGTATCGACGCAGAGCGAGCGTTCGGTGCAGTAGGCGGCCGGGGCGATGCGGGCGGTGATCAAGGTCAGGATCGGGCCAGAGCGGGCCGCTAAGGCACGGCGCAGGCGGCGGAGCTCGCCGCCGCCGCCGGCATAGGCGACAGCCTCGACCGCCGCTTCGGCCAGGGCGGCATCGGAGGGGTGGCCCTCCAAGACCGCCAGCGGCAGGTCGTTGGCGGACAGTGGGGCCAATGCCGCCTTGGCGCCCGGTGCGGCTGCCACCACGGCGTTCCCGAGCGCCAAGGCCTGAACCACCTGATCCAGCAAGCTGTCGGGATCGGGACCGAGGCAGAGCACGAGGCCGCGGGGCGGTAGAAAGAGCTGATTGGCTTCGCCGGTCGGGCCGGGCAGATCGACGGGGCCGCTATCGATGGCAGCCGCAGCGGCAATGGCGGCGGCCGCCTTGCCGCGGAGCGCTGCGCGCAAACGGGCGATGCGATCTTGCGCCGCTGCCCAGGGGCGGTGGTCCAAGCCAGCGCAAGCACCCGCCAGGGCCGAGGCTTCCAGGGCCGCACCCGCCAGGTCGCTTGTCGTGTCTCCGGCGGCGATCAGGGAGCGGCGGAAGCGGC
>JBCBSF010000068.1:0-30651 GCA_039819325.1 Pseudomonadota bacterium
CATCTGGACTGCTGACCCCGACAAAATCATCGCCGCTGTAAAACGTGGGCACCAAACGTTAGATTCGATCCACTAGTTCCAGACGAGCAACGTGTGATATGGCAATGTTTGTACTCGTTTATCGGCTTAGAAGCCGTATCTCATACTAAATTTATTGAGAGTGCTAACAATAACTCCTCTTTTTTTGAAATTTCTTCAAGACTACTTTTTCACCCAGTTTCAGTAAGATGAAGGTGCTGCTACATTTCCACGTACTATCTGGATGCAAAAGCCCAATATAGAGTAACACAATGTTAGGTATCTTGCTTGCTCGTAGCAATCCTATTTTTCTCGTGTAACTGAGCCAATGCACCTCCCGCCGTGGTTAGCGATCCTATTGCTGCACCTACTGCTACTTTCAGAATGTCAAGTGAAGTAGTGGCTAGGTTTTTTTGCCATTCCTGTGTAACATCATCGAAGCTAGCAGCAAAAAAAGTGACTCCGTAGGTTAAGAACGCAATAAAAAGTACAACAATGTATGACAATACAATAAAGCGAAAGCTAAGCACTCTTTCCTCCATTTGTTTGAAACACTTATCTTTTCGTTCGACCTGTTCGAAGAAGGCGAAGTCGATTTAGTGACTTGTTTGATAGGAACTCAGGCCCACAACTCGACCGTTCTAGAACTGGTCTGTCAAGTGTCCAATCGTCGCACACTGAATGATAGACCTTGCGCATGCTAAAGAAGGAATGTTCGCTCACTCTAGAACTGGCGGCGCCCGCGCATCCGGTTGGGTGGCCGAATCAGTCGGTGCTCAGGCATACGCAGTCAGCTAAAACCCCTTTCATTGCAGGTCCTGCTGGTGATACACTTGAGACTGCAGTTTTAGAAGGGCTTGATATACAATGAGGTACGATGCTTTCGCGCGAGCTGGTGCGTTGATTGTCAGCTCGTTGATAGTCATGGCGTTAGCTACCCACCAGGTCCGAGCAGGGGATGGCGTCAACGTTCTGACGTTTCTTGACGCGGTTGCTCGTACTTGTGGCGGATCTGCGGGCGAAAGTGTGGTAGTAACTGGCGACAATATTGCGCTCAAGCAAGCTCACGTAACTGTTGATAAGGGGACAGGTTCGCTTGTTGTGCGGAAGGATGGGGTCCTGATTGCGGAACTGAGTGGTGAAGGCAGCACACCCTACTATGAGTGCGTAAGAAATCTCACAAATGCGCTTGGTGGAATCTTCCTTGATTCTAACGAAGCGAGAAGTGCTGTTGAGGTGCCGGTTTTCTTCGGGCTCGTGGCCGAGGCGAGCTTCTCGCATGAGAATGGAGAGTTTCTCAGTTTCGTTGATGAGAACAGACTGCGTGTAGTTTTTCTCCGGCTTTTTGTGTCTCATAGGATTTATACTGGCCTTGATAGCGCTGTAGAAGAGGTTGGTTTCTGCGACACGGAACACTCGATTCTCGAGGCCGGGGGCGCAAGACTATTAGTTGAAGATGCTAAAAACTACAATCATTTATCAAAGACATACGTTGATTGGGATGCTTGGCATGAAACACCTCTTGATGAGAGGCAGTATCTTTTGGATCTAAATGAAGTTGATCATTGCTCGAGTTTTGCAGTCGAAGTAATTCCCAGCTCTGTCGAGCGCTGGGATGATAACGGTGTGGCGATATCTGGATTTTTCCTGATTGACGATACTGGATTTGACATAAACTCTAGAGTTGTACGTCTCAGGCA
This sequence comes from Pseudomonadota bacterium, assembly GCA_039819325.1. Lineage (GTDB taxonomy): Bacteria > Pseudomonadota > Alphaproteobacteria > Kiloniellales > JACOMY01 > JACOMY01. The sequence goes on from JBCBSF010000068.1 coordinate 1,719, forward strand.
CAGAGAAGGAACCAATGAAGATTGGAGTTATATTAGAGAGAGGCTAGCTTCTGCTGAGGAAGAGAGAGGGAAGAGGATAGAGGCCTGGTGGAGGTTCGTTTCGGAGTTTCGGTCACAAGATGAGACTCTGTAGTTCATCTTTGGTTAGTGATGTGTCGAAATCTAGTCTTGAATCCTATAGTCTATAAAACATGTAAAAGGCTGTTTTGGTGGAGGTCAATTTGCTAAAGAGCTGTTTCATTTATGCGAAAATAGAAAGGTTTTTGTCATGGAGCGCGCCTTTTTCAACAGGCGCAGAGCAACAAATAACTGATGCTCTAGGAAAAATTCTACTTCGTTTGCAAGCAAATCTGTCAATCATATACGCCAAATTGTTCCTGATGAGCGGATAAGCTATGATATGTTAGTGACGTATCCTGCTACTGGTGCTTCATCATTTGAGCCAAAGATTTCGATCTAGGTTGAGTTTTGTATACAACACAACCGCCTGATTGAGTGAGTGTGAGGTGTCATCAGGATTGACTTAGTCTCATTTTTTGATCGACCTAATTGTTTATCGACCCCCTGCGGTTCCAGGGCTAAAATTGGGGAGTGGAGACAATCATAAGTAATCTAGGTTGTTTTTTTGTAGCGCTCTCTGGGGAGCTAGCTTGAGCTCGGCAGCCCCACCGCCTTCCGTCCCTCGTCCGTCTTGATCGAGAAGTCGCCGCCGTCGTGTTGGCGGCCGTTGGGGCCTAGCAGGTAGGCGATGGCGCGGGCGACATAGTCAGTCGGGATGTGGGCCTCCCAGGCCAGCTGGCTCACCGGGTTGATGCCGGACTGCTTGATCCTGCGCTGCATGTCGGTGGCGACGGTGCCGGGGGAGAGGCCGACGACACTGACTCCCTTGGGGCTTAGCTCCTTGTGGGCAGTGCGGGTCAGGCTCAGAAGGGCTGCCTTGCTGGCGCAGTAGTGGCTCCAGCCCTCCAAGGCCGAGGTGGCGGCACCGGAGGAGATGTTGACCACCACGCCGGCGCCCCGCGCGACCATGCCAGGTGCCACGGCGCGCAGCATGTGGAAGGCGCCTTTCACGTTCACATCGATCACCTGATCCCAGGCCAGGGGATCGACCTCCTCTATCCTGGCAATGGGGTCGATGAGACCGGCGTTGTTCACCAGGCCGTCGATGGCGCCGAAGGTCTCGATCGTCTTCGCCACGGCGCTGGAGGCCTGGTCCCAGTCCGCGACATCGCAGGTCAGGGCCAGAGCCTGTGCACCGAGATCGCTGGCAAGGCGCTCCACGGCCTCCTTGCTCCGCGCCGCCAGCGCGACCTTGGCCCCGGCGGCGGCCAGATGGCGCGCGGCTGCCGCGCCGATGCCGCGGCTGGCGCCGGTGATGAGAACGGTCTTTCCGGTGACGTGGGTCATAGCCTGTCGGTCTTCCTTTGGTTCCGCACGCATCGCGGGGTGCTGAGAGAGGCTATAAGCTGCGCCCTGCGCAGAACAGTTGCCAAACGGGCAAGCTGTCGTGCGCGAACTGCACGAATAGGATTCCTCATGGATCTCAATCTACTCAAGACCTTCGCCGGCGTCTTGCGCTCTGGCTCCTTCGCCGCCTATGCGCGGGAGACCGGGGTCGATCCCTCCTCTGTCTCGCGCAGCATTGCGGCGCTGGAGGCTGCGCTGGGGATCAGGCTCTTCGAACGCAGCACCCGGCGCATGGTGCCGACAGAGGCCGGCCTGGTCTATAGTGATCGAATCGGCCCCCTGCTCGACGCCCTGAGCGAAGCCGCAGACGTGGCGCGCGACGTCGTCTCGGAGCCGAGCGGGCGCTTGCGGGTGACAACCTCCGTCGCGCTGGGCGAGCGCTGGCTGGTGCCGCGTCTCGCTGACTTCCGGGCGCGCCATCCCCGCATAACCCTGGACCTTCGGCTGACCGATACAGACCTGGAGTTGGCTGCCGAAGGTCTTGACGTGGCGCTGCGCCACGCGCCCCGGGTCGAGGGTGCCTACGTGGTCACCAAGCTTTTCGACACGCGCTACCGGGTCGTTGCCGCGCCTGCCTATCTGTGCCGCCGCGGCCGCCCGAGCAGACCAGAGGACTTAGCTGCGCAGGATGCCATCGGCTTCAGCCTGCCTGGCCACGGACCACGTTGGCGCCTCTACGACCGGAAGCAAAAGCGCCGCCTGACAGTCGTGCCGCAGATCGTGATGACAGTCTCCAATGCCCTCGCCCTACGGCGTGCGGCCTTTGAGGGGATGGGCGTTGCACTGCTGGCGGATTGGACGATTGCCGCGGATCTCGCGAGCGGTGCCCTGATCGATCTCTTCCCCGACGTCGATGCGCGCGCGACCGATGAGAAGGCCTCTGCCTGGATCCTCTATCGCGACCGCCGTTCCATGCCGGCTCGACTTCGCCTCTTCATTGATTACCTCAAGGAGGCTGTTTGAAGGAGCAGGTGAGAGGCGGTAGCAAGGCAGGGCCGGACTCGTGGTACATTGATACTTGTTTCAGGTCGAGCAGTCTGTGAGGGAGAGAGCGGCATGACGATTCTTTCGGGAACAGATGGCGGAAACGATTCGCTGTCCGGCGGCGGCAATACAGACACCATCTTTGGGCTTTCTGGAAACGACAGCCTCTACGGGCGTGGCGACGGCGATAGCCTCTTCGGCGGCAGTGGCGAGGATTCAGCCTATGGGGCTGGAGGCAACGACACGCTCAACGGCGATGCCGGAAATGACTTCCTCTACGGCGGGACCAGCGGAGACCGCCTCTACGGAGGCACCGGGAGTGATAGTCTGCTCGGCGGGGATGGAGCGGACCTTGGGCTCTATGGTGACAGCGGCAATGATCTGATCTACGGCGGAGACTCTGGCGATACCTCGCTGGACGGCGGGCTCGGCGACGATCGCATCGCTGGCGATGACGGGGCTGATCGCGCGCTTCGGGGCGGTAGCGGTGATGATAGCATCTATGGCGGAGGGTACAGCGACAGACGGCTCTATGGCGATACAGGGAACGATACCTTCTTTGGCGGCAACGACGGCGATGCCAGTCTTTTCGGCGGTCTCGGCGATGATCTGATCTATGGCGGCGCCGGTTATGAATTCAGTATCTTCGGTGGCAGTGGTAACGACCGCATCTTCAGCGGAGATGGCGGCTTTTTTATTATCAATGGTGATAGTGGCGATGATCTGATCTACGCTGACACTGATACGCTCAACTATATTGTGCGAGCAGGCGCTGGTAATGATGTGGTATTTGGCGGCAAGTACTATATTTACTATGGAAGTGGAGACGCTGGAGACGATACCTTCTACGGCGGAGAGAAGGGAGATGTCGCCGTCTTTGGCGGCAGCGAAGATGACACGCTCTTTGGAGCCGGTGGTGACGACTTTCTGCTGAGGGGCGATGACGGTGACGATACGGTCTTTGGTGGAAACAGCAGAGACGTAACCTTGGAGGGCAGCTCAGGGGACGACAGCGTTTTCGGCGATGATGGCAGCGATACCTCTCTGACCGGCGGGGACGGAGATGACTTCATCTTCGGTGGCTCCGGCCAAGACGTCAGCTTTGACGGCGGGTCCGGCGATGACTACGTCTACGGTGGCGACAATAGTGATACGAATGTCCTAGGCGGCTCCGGTAACGACAGCCTCTTTGGAGGCTCCGGCGGCGACAGCCTCTACGGTGAGACCGGCGCGGACGCCATTGTCGTCGCTGACCGGGCCGGTCTGCAGAGTTCTGACTCTTACTTCGGCGGCTCGGGGGAGGACGCCTTCCTCCTCTTTGGGTCCTTGACTGCCGGCGACAGCTTCCCGAGCTTCTTCCTGACCGAGGTCGAACTGCTGGTGGTGCTCGGCGACGCCGGCAACAACCAGATCGAGGGACGCAGCTCGCTGCAAGACAACGCCTTCACCAGCAACACTCTGAGTGGCGGCAGCGGCAACGACACCCTAACCGCGCCTAATCTGACAAGTACCCTCTTTGGCGGCAGCGGTGCAGACCAGCTCTCTGGTGGCTCCGGCGACGACATAGCCTTAGCGGGCAACGGCAACGATCTCTCGTTCTACGGCGGCAGTGGCCGAGACGAGCTCTCCGGGCAGCAAGGGGACGACAGCCTCTTCTTCGGCGGGGCGGGTGTCGATGTCTTGGCCGGTGGCGGTGGTGACGATGCCTATCTCTACGGTGGGCTTGCACGGGACGTGATTTTTGGCGGCGGTGGCGACGATACGGCTCTCTTTGGGGGCAGTGGCAGTGACATCCTCTCCGGCCTAAACGGCAACGACCAGCTCTTCGGCGACAGTGGGGGAGATTTCCTCTTCGGCGATGTCGGGTTGGATGACCTCGCGGGCGGGGCCGGCGACGACTCACTCTTCGGCGGCTTCGCCAGGGACGGCCTGAGCGGGGAGAGTGGCAACGACTTCTTGGCAGGTGATGAGGGCGACGACCAGGGCCACTTCGGCGGTTCCGGTATCGACGTTGTGACTGGCCGGGGCGACAACGACCTCTCGCTCTACGGTGACAGTGGCGCCGACAGTCTCTTCGGCGGCGCCGGCGACGACAGCTTGCTCTTCGGTGGATTGGGCGATGACACTATCGTCGGTGGCGGCGGCGATGACCTGAGCCTCACCGGCGGCAGTGGCGGCGACAGGCTCTACGGCGGCAACGGCGATGATTGGATCTTCGGCGACAGCGGCAGCGATGCGCTCTACGGCGGTGTCGGTCGAGACAGCTTAGAGGGCGGAGACGGCGATGATCTCGGGCTCTTCGGCGGCAACGCTGTCGACCTGCTTTATGGAGGTCTTGGCGATGACGCTTCGCTGAGCGGCGACAGCGGCGCCGACAGCATCTTCGGCGGCAGCGGCGCGGATACCATCTTAGTCGCCGCTCAGGCCGAACTGGCGAGTGGCGAGCTCTTCGACGGCGGCTCCGGTCAAGACACTCTGATCCTTGCAGCCGGTGTCAGCCTGGTGGCCGGTGTCACCGTCACGGCGATCGAAAGCGTGATCTACGGATAGCGAAAAACCTCATTTGGTCTTCAAGGCTGCGTAACATTTTTGTGCAGGATGGCAGCCGGACTCCCGATCTGTCCGATCGGCTTTGACCGCTTTGGGCTCAAGCATGGGCGCTGCCGCGTCGCCTGGCCAGTGGGATGGTGCTTCTCCCAGCGCCGAGACTGTCGCTGACAGCATCTTAGGCGCCAACTCTGTGACTACCTTCACGTCGCCCTAGAGGCCAAACTGGTGAGCGCTGCGCCCTTCGATTGCAGCTGAGGTCTGGACAGATGGCACTTCGCCTACGATGTTAGCACGGTGGCGCGGGTTACCGTTAGAGCGACAGAAGGCGTCATTTAGGGAGAGAGGGCTTGGTCTGAGACGCCTAGCGGGCATTGGTTGAGGACGCTTTCTGGACTGCTGGGATCGCTGCTCTCCCTCTTACCAACAGGCGAAAAGACCTTTCTTGCAGAGGAGACCGGATAGCATGACGATCCTGACAGGTACCGACGGTGGCAACGACTCACTCTCTGGCGGAGGCAATCCGGACACCATCTTTGGTCTTTCCGGAAATGATAGCCTCTATGGTCGTGGTGACCGCGATAGTCTCTTCGGCGGTAGTGGCCAGGATAAGATCTACGGCGGCGATCAAAGCGACACGCTTTATGGCGATGCTGGGGACGACACCATCTACGGCCTAACCAATGGAGACCGCTTCTATGGGGGCAGCGGCGCCGATACGCTGCGCGGTCAGGCTGGGTCGGACCTGGGTGTCTATGGTCTCAGCGGCGATGATCTGATCTACGGCGGTGATTCGGGAGATACCTCGCTGTACGGTGGGCTGGGCGACGACCGCGTCGCCGGCGACGGCGGGATAGATCGTCGCCTTCTGGGCGGCAGCGGTAATGATAGCATCTATGGGGGTGACGGAGACGACTACAATCTCTTCGGTGGCAGCGGTAACGATATTCTCTTTGGTGGTAGTAATGGGGACACCAGACTTCACGGTGACCTGGGCGATGATACTATCTATAGCGGGAGTGGTTTTGATGTTTTTCTGTACGGCGGGAGTGGCAACGATAACATCTTCCTCGGCGTCTCCGGGTTCAGGGCGATATTTGGAGATAGCGGCAATGATAGCATCGTTGCAGGACCCGGTTATGAAGCCGAGATCATCTATGGTGGTGACGGGGACGATGTGCTCTTCGGCGGAGTAAGTGGCGTCCTCCAGGTGTACGGAGCCAATGGAAACGACACATTTTATGGCAGCAGCCGCACAGATAACATTATCGGAGGCGGCAGCGGCGACGACACAGTCTTCGGCGCTTCTGGGGCCGACTACCGGCTGCGCGGCGCCGGCGGCGACGACAGCATTTTTGGCGGCGGTAGCAGTGACACAACCCTCTACGGTGGCGGCGACAATGACCGAATCTACGGTGGTAATGGGCAGGACGCTTTGCTCAGCGGCAATGCTGGTGATGACTTCCTCTTCGGCGGGTCTGGCCAAGACACCAGCTTGACTGGAGGATCGGGCGATGATGTCCTCTATGGCGGCGGCGGGAGTGATCGAGCCCTTGTGGGAGGGAGCGGCGATGACACGCTCTTTGGTGGGGCTGGTGGCGATCATCTCTTCGGGGCGACTGGTGCCGACATCATCGCGATTTCCGACCGCTCTGATGTGCAGGGTGGAGACTCCTACTTCGGCGGTTCGGGGGAGGATGCCTTCCTGCTCTTTGGCTCTCTGACAGCTGCGGACAGCTTTCCCAGCTTTGCTCTGACCGAGGTCGAGATCCTGCGCGTGCTCGGCGACGCTGGGAACAACCGGATCGAAGGGCGGGCTACCCTTCGAAACAACACCTTCATCGAGAACTTCCTCGCCGGCGGAAGTGGCAACGACACCATCACGGCCCCGGATCTGGCGACCGACCTCTTCGGCGGCAGCGGCGTAGACCGCCTGTCTGGCGGCTCGGCTGATGACGTGGCCTTCGGTGGGGACGGCAACGATGTCTCGCACTACGGCGGCAGCGGCGAGGACCTCATCTCTGGTCAGGGAGGTGATGACAGCCTCGTCTTTGGTGGGGCGGGTGTCGATGATTTGGCCGGCGGCGGAGGCGAGGACGCTTACTTCTATGGCGGTCTGGCGCGTGACGTGATCACCGGTGGCGGTGGCGACGATTCGGCGATCTTCGGCGGCAGTGGCAGTGACATCCTCTCCGGTCTGAACGGCAACGACCAGCTCTCCGGGGACAGCGGTGATGATTTCCTCTTCGGTGGCGTGGGTTTGGATGCGCTGGCCGGCGGGGATGGCGATGATTCGCTCTTCGGCGGCCATGCCAGCGATGGCCTGAGCGGGGAGGCTGGCGACGACTTCCTGGCTGGCGATACCGGCGGCGATCAGGGGCTCTTCGGTGGGTCTGGCGTTGATATCGTCACTGGCCGGGGAGACGACGACCTCTCGCTCTATGGCGGCAGCGGTGCCGACAGCGTCTTCGGCGGGGCCGGCGACGACAGCTTCCTCTTAGGTGACCTAGGCGATGACAGCGTCATCGGCGGTGGCGGCGACGATGGCAGCCTGTCTGGCGGTAGTGGCGACGACAACCTCTACGGCGGCAATGGCGATGACTGGGCCTTTGGCGACAGCGGCTCGGATATCCTCTTTGGCGATGTCGGCCGGGACAGCCTAGAGGGTGGAGACGGCGATGATCAGGCGCTTTTCGGCGGCAATGCCGTCGATCTGCTCTACGGCGGTCTTGGCGATGACGCCTCTCTCAGTGGCGACACGGGCGCCGACAGCATCTTCGGTGGCAGCGGTGCGGACACCATCCTGGTCGCGGCTCAGGCCGAACTGGCGAGCGGAGAACTCTTCGACGGCGGCTCCGGTCAGGACACACTGATCCTCGCTGCCGGCGTCAGTCTCATAGCAGGCGTGACCGTCACGGCGATCGAAAGTGTGATCTATGGATAGACTGGCTGAGCAGTGTCGGTGGCAAAGCCTGGTGTTTGAGTGAGAGAGGGCAGAGACGATGGCGACTTTGACGGGCACGGAAGGCGGCAACGATTCGCTTTCAGGTGGCGGTAACCCAGACACGATCTTTGGGCTTTCCGGAGACGATAGCCTTTACGGTCGTGGCGGGGCCGACACCCTCTTTGGCGGCAGCGGTGAAGACTCCGTCTATGGCGGCAACGGTAGAGACTCCCTCTATGGTGATGCCGGCAACGACAGTGTTTTTGGCGCATCGGGTCCCGACAGCCTCCTTGTCGGCGGGCTGGGTGACGACCGCATCGCCGGCGAGGGAGGCACCGATCAAAGCTTCGTCGGGGGTAGCGGTGACGATGCTCTTTATGGCGGCAATAGCAAAGACAGAGCCTTTTTCGGCGATACGGGTAATGACACGATTTTTGGCGGAAACGCACCCGATAGGAACTTTTTTGGCGACCTTGGCGATGATTCGATCTACGGCGGGGAGGGGTTTGACTACAATTTCTTCGGGGGCAGTGGCAACGACCTCATCTCCGGCGGTCCCGGCGGCGGCGGTTCCCTTTTTGGCGCCAGTGGTGATGATCGCTTCTATCTACCCGCTGCGACCGTGAACTTTCTCATCATGGGCGGTGATGGCGATGACACGATCAGCGGCATTTTCCTACGGGCCTATGGTGAGTCGGGATCTGACACGGTCTTTGGTGGGAACGGAAGAAACACTCAGGTTTTTGGCGGTAGCCAGAATGACACGCTCTACGGTGGTGACGGTACTGACTACATTCTGAGAGGCGACCACGGCGACGACGCTCTCTTTGGAGGAAGTAGTAACGACCGCAGGTTGAATGGCGGTTCAGGAAATGATCGCGTCTACGGGGGTGGCGGGCCGGACACCACGCTGGCCGGCGGCACCGGTGATGACTACATCTTCGGCGGCTCGGCCCAAGACACCAGTTTCACCGGTGGTGACGGCGACGACGTCATCTATGGCGGCAACGGTAGCGATGAGAGCATTCTCGGCGGCAGTGGCAACGATCGTCTCTCCGGCGACTCCGGTGGGGACACGCTTTATGGTCAGACCGGCGACGACACCATATTTGTTCCCGACCGGGCCGGACTGCAGGGCTCTGACTCCTATTACGGTGGGTCGGGCGAAGATGCCTTCCTGCTCTTTGGCTCTCTGACGGCCGCAGACAGCTTCCCGAACTTCTTCTTGACCGAGGTCGAAATCCTGAGCGTGCTCGGGGACGATGGCAACAACCAGATTGAGGGCCGCAGCTCGCTACAAGACAACGTCTTTACCGCAAACACCTTGGGTGGCGGTAACGGCACCGACGTCATCGCGACCACCGCGGTTCCGAGCAACCTCTTCGGCGGCAGCGGCGCTGACCAGCTCTTTGGTGGTGTCGAGGGCGACTCGCTCTTCGGTGGCGATGCCAGCGATGGCATGACCGGGGGGGGCGGAAACGATTTCCTGGCCGGTGATACGGGTGGCGATCTGTGGCTCTTCGGCGGGTCTGGTGTCGATATCGTCACCGGCAGAGCCGACGACGACGTCTCGCTTTTCGGCAGCAGCAGTGTCGATAGTGTTTTTGGCGGTGGCGGTGACGACAGCTACCTCTTCGGTGGCCTAGGCGACGACAGCGTCATCGGCGGTGGCGGTGATGATACAAGCCTCTTCGGCGCTAGCGGCGATGACAGTCTCTATGGCGGTAATGGCAACGACTGGGCCTCTGGCGATAGCGGTTCCGATATCCTGTTCGGAGGGGTCGGCCGGGATAGCCTAGAGGGTGGCGCCGGCGACGACCTTGGACTCTTCGGCGGCAACGCAGTCGACCGTCTCTTCGGTGGTCTTGGCGATGATGCCTCTCTTAGCGGTGACAGCGGTGCCGACAGCATCTTCGGCGGCAGCGGCGCAGATACCATCTTGGTCGGCGCCCAGGCAGAACTGGCGAGCGGTGAGCTCTTCGACGGTGGCTCTGGTCAGGACACCCTGATCCTCGCTGCCGGCGTCAGCCTCATAGCCGGCGTGACCGTCACGGCGATCGAGAGCGTCATCTATGGATAGGGATGGCTGAGTCTGAACGGCCACAAAGGGTTTCCGCTTGAGCGAGAGGGGTAAGGAACGATGACAGTCCTGACAGGCACCGAGGGCGGCAACGATTCGCTCTCCGGCGGTGGCAATTCGGATACGATCTCTGGCCTTTCCGGCGACGACAGCCTCTATGGGCGTGGCGACGGAGATAGCCTCTTTGGCGGCAGCGGTGCGGACTTCGCCTATGGCGGTGACGGCCGCGACCTGCTCTACGGAGACGCCGGCGACGACAGTCTCTTCGGCGCGACAGATTCTGAAAGTCTCATATCTGGCGGGCTGGGCGATGACCGCCTCGCTGGAAACGGGGGCGATGATTCATACCTCCGCGGCGGCAGTGGTGACGATCGCCTCTATGGCGGCAATGGTCTTGATAGCATGTTTTACGGCGGTACTGGTAACGACACGGTATTCGGCGGCGACTCTGACGATTTCAGTCTGTCTGGTGACCTTGGCGATGACGTCATCTATGGCGGGGGTAACGGCGGCACCTTCTTCTTTGGCGGCAGTGGTAACGACCGTATCTTCAGCGGCGATGCTGGAAGCAACTCTCTTGTTGGCGGTAGCGGCAGTGATCGCATCTATGTATATGGAACGGATAATTTTGCACTCAAGGGTGGCAATGGTGATGACACGATTTTCGGCACGAAGGGTCGGTTCACCGAAGGCGCAGGACAGGATGGAGACGATACGATTTACGGTGGATCCTCGTTTGACCTCGCAGCGACCGGTGGAAATGGAAACGACACAATATTTGGTGAAGACTATGGAGACATCAGTCTCATAGGTAACAGTGGCGACGACCTCATTTTTGGTGGCGACGGCACCGATGCCACGCTGAGCGGCAGTTCAGGTAATGATCGTGTTTATGGCGGTGGTAACCAAGACAGCCTCTTAAGTGGCGGCGCCGGTGATGACGTCCTTTTCGGCGACTCCGGCCAAGATACAAGCCTTAGCGGTGAATCTGGAAACGACTACATCTATGGCGGTCAAGGTAGTGACGCGAGTATCCTGGGCGGCAGTGGCGCGGATCGCCTTTACGGTGGCTCTGGCGGCGATACGCTCTATGGTCAGACTGGCGACGACGTTATCGCCGTAGCAGACCGTGCCGGTCTCCAAGGATCTGACTCCTACTTTGGCGGATCGGGCGAGGATGCCTTCCTGCTCTTTGGGTCTTTTACGGCTGCTGACAGCTTGCCGAACTTCTTCTTGACCGAAGTTGAAGTCCTGCGCGTGCTCGGTGATACTGGCAACAATGAGATCGAGGGCCGCAGTTCGCTGCAAGAGAACGCCTTTACCGGGAACTTCCTGAGCGGCGGGAGTGGCAGCGACACCATCACCGCCCCGGATCTGGCCACCGACCTCTTCGGCGGCAGCGGCGTGGACCGCCTGTCGGGCGGCTCGGCTGATGACGTGGCCTTCGGTGGTGACGGCAACGATCTCTCGCTCTACGGCGGTAGCGGCCGGGATGAGATCGCAGGCCGGCAAGGCGATGATAGCCTGATCTTCGGCGGGGCGGGCGTCGATGTTCTAGCCGGGGGCGGTGGTGACGACGCCTATGTCTATGGCGGGCTCGCCCGCGACGTCTTCTTCGGCGGCGGTGGGGATGATACCTCGATCTTCGGCGGTAGCGGCAGCGACGTCCTCTCCGGCTTGAACCATGACGACCAGCTCTCCGGGGACAGCGGTGATGATCTCCTCTTCGGTGGCGTGGGTTTGGATGCGCTGGCCGGCGGGGATGGCGATGATTCGCTCTTCGGCGGCCATGCCAGCGATGGCCTGAGTGGGGAGGCTGGCGACGACTTCCTGGCTGGCGATACCGGCGACGATCAGGGTCTCTTCGGCGGGTCCGGCGTTGATATCGCCACCGGTCGGGGCGACGGTGACGTCTCGCTCTATGGAGACAGTGGCGCCGACAGTGTCTTCGGCGGGGGCGGCGACGATAGCTTGCTCTTCGGTGGACTGGGCGCCGACAGCGTGATCGGCGGTGGCGGTGATGATGGCAGCCTGTCTGGCGGTAGTGGTGACGACATCCTCTACGGTGGCAATGGCGATGACTGGGCCTTTGGCGACAGCGGCTCGGATCTTCTCTTTGGCGACGTCGGTCGGGACAGCCTAGAGGGTGATGCCGGCGACGACCTTGCCCTCTTCGGCGGCAATGCTGTCGATCTGCTCTTCGGTGGTCTCGGCGACGACGCCACGCTGAACGGCGACAGCGGCGCTGACAGCATCTTCGGCGGCAGCGGCGCGGATACCATCCTGGTTGCCGCCCAGGCGGAACTGGCGAGCGGTGAGCTCTTCGACGGTGGCTCCGGTCAAGACACGCTGGTTCTTGCCGCCGGCGTCAGCCTCATAGCTGGCGTCACCGTCACTGCGATCGAAAGCGTGATCTATGGATAGAACGGCTTGGGCCTAATCCGGTAATTTGGCCTTGGTCGTGGCTGCTCTCTTGGAAGGGCGGGGTAACGCAACAGAGGAGCGCTGGCATAGCCGGACTGACGGCAAAGGTCAGCGCCTGAGCGAGAAAGGGCAGAAACGATGGCAGTTCTGACAGGAACCGACGGTATCAATAACACGCTCTCGGGCGGCAACAATCCAGATACCATCTATGGCCGCTCTGGGAACGATCTGCTCTACGGGCGTGGAGATGACGATACCATCTACGGCGGTAGCGGTCAGGACAGGGCCTACGGCGCCAACAACAACGACACCCTCTATGGCGACGCTGGAGATGACTATCTTTCAGGTGGCGCCAACGCAGACCGGCTCTATGGCCAAAGCGGAAGCGATACCCTGCGGGGCCAGACCGGGTCGGACACCAGTCTCTTCGGTGCCAGCGGCAATGATCTGATCTACGGCGGAGATGCCGACGATACCTCGCTCTTCGGTGGCTTGGGTGATGATGCCCTCTATGGAGGTGGAGGTGCCGATACGCGCTTCTACGGAGGCAGCGGTCACGATCGCCTGAACGGCTCAAACGATATGGATCGGTCCTTCTTCGGCGATACCGGCAACGACACGCTCCGTGGCGGTCAAAACGTAGATGAGTTCTTCTTCGGCGGCCTTGGCGATGACACACTCTACGGTGGCGAAGAAGAAGAGACCCGTTTCTACGGTGGCAGTGGGAACGACCTCATCTTCAGCGAGACCGGCGGCGGTCGGATGTTCTATGGCGACAGTGGTGACGATCGCATCTATGGGAATCGTGCAAACGAGAACTACCAACTCAACGGCGGCTATGGAAATGATACGTTCTTCGGCGGCGAAGGCTATATCCGCATCGCTAACGGTGACGCTGGAGATGATACGCTCTATGGGGGAAACAAAGGAGACGTTGGCGGTTACGGGGGTGACGGCAATGATTCACTCTTCGGCGGCAGTGGCAGTGATACCACGCTGAGTGGCGATGACGGCGATGACTTCGTTTTCGGCGGCACGGGTCGAGAAATCAGCCTTTTCGGCAAATCGGGCGACGACTTCGTCTATGGGGGTCAGGGCGATGACGAAAGCGTCTTCGGCGGCAGCGGTAGCGACAGTCTCTTTGGTGGCTCCGGACACGATACGCTCTATGGTGAGACCGGCGCGGACGCGATCGTCATTGACGACCGCGCTGCTGTGCAGAGTTCCGATTCCTACTTTGGTGGTTCGGGAGAGGATGCCCTCCTGCTCTTCGGCTCCTTCACAGCTGCGGACAGCTTCAGCAGTTTCTTCCTGACCGAGGTCGAGGTCCTGAGCGTGCTCGGCGACTCTGGGAACGACGAAATCGAAGGCCGCAGTTCGCTGCGAGACATTGTCTTTACCAATAACGTGCTGAGCGGCGGTAGTGGCAACGACACCATCACAGGCGCAACTCTTGCCAATGAGCTCTTCGGCGGGAGCGGCGTGGATCAACTTTACGGTGGCTCCGCTAACGACATAGCCTTTGGCGGCCATGGGGACGATCTCTCCCTCTACGGCGCTAGTGGGCGTGACGAGATCTCAGGCCAGCAAGGGGACGATAGCCTCATCTTTGGCGGAGCAGGTGTCGATGTTCTTGAAGGGGGCAGTGGTGACGACGCCTATCTCTACGGCGGGCTGGCGCGGGACATCATCTCTGGCGGCAGCGGCAATGATTCGGCGCTCTTCGGCGGTAGTGGCGGGGACGTTCTCTCCGGTTTGGCCGGCAATGATCAGCTCCAAGGCGACAGCGGTGATGACTTCCTCTTCGGCGGGGCCGGTTTGGATCAGCTGGCTGGGAGCGACGGTGACGACTCGCTCTTCGGCGGCCAGGCCAGCGATGGGCTGAGCGGTGAGAGAGGCAACGATTTTCTAGCCGGCGACACAGGCGGCGATCAGGGTCTTCTCGGGGGGTCCGGCGTCGATGTCATCTCTGGCCGGGGCGACGACGACCTCTCCCTCTTTGGTGACAGCGCTTCGGACAGAGTCTTCGGTGGCGCTGGCGACGACACACTGCTCTCTGGTGGACTGGGCGACGACTATGTCGTCGGCGGTGGCGGAGACGACATGAGTCTCACCGGCGGCAGTGGCGATGACAGCCTCTACGGTGGCAACGGCGATGACTGGGCTTTTGGCGACAGCGGTTCCGATATCCTCTTCGGTGACGTTGGTCGGGACAGCCTAGAGGGTGGAGACGGTGACGATCTGGCACTCTTCGGCGGCAATGCCGTTGACCTGCTCTATGGTGGCCTCGGCGATGATGCCACGCTGAACGGCGATAGTGGCGCCGACAGCATCTTTGGTGGCAGCGGTGCGGATACCCTTTTCGTCGCCGCGCAAGCTGAGCTGGTGAGCGGTGAGCTCTTCGACGGCGGCTCCGGTCAGGACACCCTCATCCTCGCTGCCGGGGTTAGTCTCATAGCCGGCGTCACCGTAACGGCGATTGAGAGCGTGATCTACGGATAGAGGGCTCATCGATGCGGCCCTTGTAGAAGTAGAACAACTCACGGCAGCTAGATCTTGCTGCTGTTCCCTTCGTAATCACAGCGAGATGGTATCGTCGTTGATGGCGGTCAGCGCAATGCAAAGATGGAGAATGCCAGATGACAATCTAGACAGGTAGTGACGGAGGCGACGATTCCCTGTCCGGGGGCGGCAACGCCGATACTATCTTTGGCCTTTCTGGGAACGACAGTCTCTATGGCCGTGGCGATGGCGATAGCCTTTTCGGCGGTAGTGGCCAGGATACGGCCTTTGGGGCAAACAACAACGATACGCTCAGCGGCGAGGCTGGAGACGATCTTCTCTACGGCGGCACCAACGGAGATCGGCTCTATGGCGGTACCGGAAGGGACACTCTGCTGGGTCAGGCCGGTGCGGATCTTGGCCTCTATGGTGACAGCGGCAATGACCTGATCTACGGCGGTGATTCGGGCGATACCTCGCTGGACGGTGGGCTCGGCGATGACCGTATCGCTGGCAATGGCGGAGAGGATTACGCATTGTCGGGCGACAGTGGCAATGACAGTATCTATGGCGGTAGTGACAATGACAGATCAATCTATGGTGGTACAGGCAATGACTGGGTCTTTGCCGGTGATGATCGTGATCAGAAACTCTTCGGCGGTTTGGGCGATGATGTAATCTACGGCGGCGAAGGATATGAGTTCAGTTTTTTTGGAGGCAGCGGCAACGACCGCATCTTCAGTGGTTCTGGTGGCTTTTACCCCATGAGCGGAGACAGTGGTAATGACCGTCTCTATGCGGATACAGATACACTTAACTACAACATGAGAGGTGGCGACGGTAACGACGTAATTTTTTGGCGGTGAGTACTATTTTTACTATGGTAGCGGTGATGATGGAGACGATACGATCTATGGCGGAAAAAGGCGGGACGTATCTGCCCTTGGTGGTAGTGGCAACGATACCCTTCTCGGAAATGGCGGTAACGATGGCCTGCTGAGAGGGAATGCCGGCGATGACACGATCTTTGGTGGTAGCGGCGACGATTCGATACTGAAAGGCGATCCAGGGGATGATAGCATTTTCGGCGATAATGGCAGCGACACTTCGCTGATTGGAGATGGCGGTGATGACTTCATCTTCGGTGGCTCCGACCAAGACGTTAGTCTTGACGGGGGATCGGGCGACGATCACGTCTACGGCGGCAACGGCAGCGATAAAAGCCTCTTCGGCGGCAGTGGTGACGACAGTCTCTTTGGGGGCTCTGGTAACGATACGCTCTACGGTGAGGCCGGCGCGGACGCCATAGTCGTCGGTGACCTAGCCAGCCTGCAGAGCTCCGATTCTTACTTCGGCGGATCGGGAGAAGACACGCTTGTCCTCTTTGGGTCTTTTACAGCCGGCGAGAGCTTACCGAGCTTCTTCCTGACTGAGGTTGAGCTGCTGCAAGTTTTGGGCGATGCTGGCAACAACCAGATTGAAGGACTCAGCACGCTACAAGACAACGCCTTCACCAGCAATCTCCTGAGCGGTGGCAGCGGCAGCGACACCATCACGGCGCCTGATCTGACAGGTACCCTCTTTGCGAATACCCTCTTTGGTGGCAGTGGTGTTGATCGGCTCTCTGGTGGATCCGGCGACGACATAGCCTTAGCTGGTGATGGCAACGATACCTCGCTCTTCGGCGGCAGCGGGCAGGACGAGCTCTCCGGCCAGCAGGGGGATGACAGCCTCATCTTTGGTGGGGCGGGTGTCGACGTCTTGGCCGGGGGCGGTGGTGACGATGCATACCTCTATGGTGGTCTGGCGCGAGACGTGATTACCGGTGGCGGCGGCGATGATTCGGCGATCTTCGGCGGCAGTGGCAGTGATGTCCTCTTCGGTCTGAACGGCAACGACCAGCTCTCCGGCGATAGTGGTGATGACTTCCTCTTCGGTGGTGTCAGTTTAGATGCGCTTGCGGGCGGCGCCGGCGATGACTCACTCTTCGGCGGGCATGCCAGCGACGGCCTGAGCGGGGAGGCTGGCAACGACTTCCTGGCCGGTGACACCGGCGGCGACCAAGGACTCTTTGGTGGGTCCGGCGTTGATATCGCCACCGGTCGGGGCGACCATGACCTCTCGCTCTATGGCGGCAGCGGTGCCGACAGCCTCTTCGGCGGGGGCGGTGACGACAGCTTCCACTTCGGCGGACTGGGCGACGACAGCGTCATCGGCGGTGGCGGCGACGATGGCAGCCTGTCCGGTGGTAGCGGCGACGACACTCTCTACGGCGGTAATGGCGATGACTGGGCCTTTGGCGACAGCGGGTCCGATATCCTCTTTGGCGACGTTGGCCGGGACAGCCTAGAGGGCGGTGTCGGTGACGACCTTGCTCTCTTCGGCGGCAACGCTGTTGATCTCATCTACGGCGGTCTCGGCGATGATGCCACGCTGAACGGCGACAGCGGCGCCGACAGCATCTTTGGCGGCAGCGGTGCGGACACCATCCTCGTCGCCGCCCAAGCCGAACTGGCGAGCGGTGAGCTCTTCGACGGCGGCTCCGGTCAGGACACGCTCATCCTCGCTGCCGGCGTGAGCCTGATCGCAGGCGTGACCGTCTCGGCGATCGAGAGCGTGATCTACGGCTAGAGGAGGCCTAGTCGACCCCATCAACGATGAAGAAGGAACCGGTCGAGGCGGCCTTACGGATCGGCAGGATCGCCTGATAGGCCTCGGACTCGTAGAAGGTCTTGGCCGCCGCGCGGTCGGGGAAGGAAATGACCACGACGCGCTGGCCGAGCAGGCTGCCCTCCAGCACCTCGGTGTCGCCGCCGCGCACGACGAACTGGCCGCCATACTGGGCAACCAGGTCGGGCGTCTTGGCTGTGTAGTTCTTGTAGTGCTCCGGGTCCTGCACATCGACGAGGGCGATGACGTAGGCAGTCATGGCGGTTTTCCTTCCTTCGTTTCGGGGTTAGCTGTTGGCGGCGGTCTCGACCAAAGCCACGCAGTCTCCGGTGTTGGCCTGCCGGCCTTGCAGATCGCGGGCTTCGACATGCAGCACCTGGGGCGCGCCGGCGTCGCGATAGAGGAAGATATCCAGCACGCAGCGCGCGGCGTTGTACTGCCAAATCTCTGCCGTCGCTTCCCGGCGGATGCGCTGTGGCGGGCCGAGGGTTTCTTGCAAGGCAGGTGCGGTCAAACCGATGAGCGCTTCTGGCTTGGAGGCCGGCGTGGTGCAGGCGGCGAGGCCAGACAGCAGCAAGACCGTAGCCAGCCCTCGCTGGCGCATAGGCGGCCTAGCCCTCCCGGTTGCCGGTCACGCTGGCGGGCAGTTCGCCCTGTTGGTCGGGGTCCAGGGCATCGACTTGGCCGGCCAGGCGGCCGCCGGCCTCGATATAGAGATCGCGGTAACGCACCCGGCCGATCACCCGGCCGCTGGCACGGATCAAGAGCTGCTTGGTGACGGTCAAGGTGCCCTCGACCCGGCCGTGGATGTCGGCGACCTCTACCTCCGCCGTGCCGACGAAGCTTCCCTTCTCCGCCACGTCCAGGACGCGGCTGCCTTTCAGGTCGGCCTCGATCCGGCCTTCGATCTTCACTTCCTCGGCGTCGCGGATCTCACCGGTGATCAGCACCTCCGGCGGCACGGTGAGGCACTTGGGCGCCTCTTCCTGCGCCATGGTGCTGCGCGGGCCCGACATGCGCCGGGCCAGGGCCGGAGGCAGCTCGGCGCTGCGCCGGGGGCCCTCGGGTGGCCGTGCGGAAATCGGCGGTCGCGTGTTCATGGCGGTGCCCTTGGTCGCTGTGATTGCTGGTCGTGGCGCTGAGCCTATCGCCGCCGCCCGGCTTTAGCCAGCGCCGTTGCAAAGCAGGCCCGCGGAGCCATCTCTTGCTGCAGAGCACAAAAGTGCTAGAAGGACCGCAAAAGGGCCAGCGTTTACCGCGTGCTAGCGGCAGATTGGCGGCAAACCTTAGGATTGGGTGACAGCTCGTGAGTGAACTCAGTTACGATGTCTGCGGCATCGGCAACGCCATCGTTGACGTCTTGGCCGCAGCCAAGGACTCCTTCCTGGCCGAACAGGGCCTGACCAAGGGGGCCATGGCGCTGATCGACGGCGCGCGGGCAGAGGCGCTCTATCAGCTGATGGGCCCGGCGCGTGAGGTTTCCGGCGGGTCGGCCGCCAACTCCATGGTGGGTATCGCAGCGCTGGGCGGGCGCGCGGCCTTCATCGGCAAGGTGCGCAACGATCAGCTGGGCGGCATCTTCGCGCATGACATTCGGGCGGCCGGGGTGGACTTCCCCACGGCTCCAGCGACCGATGGGCCGCCGACGGCCCGCTGCCTGATCGCCGTTACCCCCGACGGTCAGCGCACCATGAACACCTATCTGGGTGCCTGCGTCGGCTTGGGTCCGGCGGAAGTCGACGCCGCCACCGTGCAGGCCGCCAAGGTGACCTATCTGGAGGGTTACCTCTTCGACCCGCCAGAGGCCAAAGCGGCCTTCTACAAGGCGGCGGAGTTGGCGCATGACGCCGGGCACAAGGTTGCCCTTTCCCTCTCTGACCCCTTCTGCGTGGAGCGCCACCGCGAGGACTTCCGCGCGCTGATCGAAGGCCACGTCGACCTGCTCTTCGCCAACGAGGTGGAGGCCATGGCGCTGGCCGAGACCGAGGATCTGGGCGCCGCGCTGGACGCGCTGACCGGCAAGCTGGACTGCGCGGCCGTCACCCGCTCGGCCGAGGGCGCGATCATCCTCTCCGGCAGCGGCCGGGAGGAGGTGAAGGCCTTCCCCGTGCAGCGTGTGGTGGACACGACGGGCGCCGGCGACCTCTTCGCCGCCGGCTTCCTCGCCGGCTACACCCAAGGCAAGCCGCTGGCCGACTGCGGGCGCCTCGGCGCCTTGGCAGCCTCCGAAATCATCAGTCACTTCGGCGCGCGGCCGGAGGTCGATCTGGCCGACTACGCGTGCCAGCACCTGAGCTAGAGGACACCCTATCTCCCATGACCGATAGCCGCCAGGCGCTGCGCAACATCGCCATCATCGCCCACGTCGACCACGGCAAGACCACCCTGGTCGATGAGCTCTTGAAGCAATCGGGTGCCTACCGCGCCAATCAGCGGGTGGCCGAGCGCGCTATGGACTCCAACGATCTGGAGCGCGAGCGCGGCATCACCATTCTGGCCAAGTGCACTTCGGTCGACTGGCAGGGCACGCGGATCAACATCGTCGACACCCCCGGCCACGCCGACTTCGGCGGCGAGGTGGAGCGCATACTCTCCATGGTCGATGGTGCCTTGCTGCTGGTCGATGCCTCCGAAGGGCCCATGCCGCAGACCAAGTTCGTGCTGGCCAAGGCGCTGGCCCGCGGTCTGAAGCCCATCGTGGTCATCAACAAGGTGGACAAGCCCGACCAGCGTGCCCAGGAGGTGGAGAGCGAGGTCTTCGACCTCTTCGCGCTGCTGGACGCCACCGAAGAGCAGCTGGATTTCCACAGCCTCTTCGCCTCGGCCAAGCAGGGCTGGGCGTCTGAGGCGCTGGACGGCGAGCGGGAGAGCCTGGAACCGCTCTTCGAGCGTATCGTTTCGCACGTCGCCCCGCCGGAGGCCGAAAGCGACGGCCCCTTCGCCATGTTGGCCACCACCCTGGAGGCTGACCCCTATCTCGGCCGCGTGCTGACCGGGCGCATTCAGTCAGGCGTGGCGCGGTTGAACGCGCCGGTGCGGGCGCTCTCAGGCGAGGGCAAGGTGATCGAGCAGGGGCGCCTCACCAAGCTCTTGGCCTTCCGTGGGCTGGAGCGGGTGCCGACGGAGGAGGCCGTGGCCGGTGATATCGTCGCCGTGGCCGGCCTGACTGAGGCCAACGTGGCCGATACCTTGGCGGCACCTGAGGTCACCACGGCGTTGCCGGCCCAGCCGATTGACCCGCCGACCCTGGCCATGACCTTCTCGATCAACGATTCGCCGCTAGCGGGCCGTGAGGGCGACAAGGTCACCAGCCGTATGATCCGCAATCGGCTGCTGCGTGAGGCCGAGGGCAATGTCGCCATCCGCATCCGCGAGACCGAAGACAAGGACGCCTTCGAGGTCGCCGGCCGTGGGGAGCTGCAGCTCGGTGTCTTGATCGAGACCATGCGGCGGGAGGGCTTTGAACTCTCGATCAGCCGGCCGCGCGTGGTCATGCGCGAGGGCCCCGAGGGCGAGCGGCTGGAGCCGATCGAAGAGGTGGTGATCGACGTCGATGAGGATCACGCCGGCGTGGTGGTCGAGAAGATCTCCATACGCAAGGGCGAGCTCAAGGACCTGCGCCCTTCCGGTGGTGGCAAGCAGCGCCTGACCTTCCATGCGCCCTCACGCGGCCTCATCGGCTATCATGGCGAGTTCCTGACCGACACACGTGGCACCGGCATCATGAACCGGCTGTTTCACGACTACGCACCCTACAAGGGCCCGATCCCCAGCCGCCGTGCCGGGGTGCTGATCGCGATCGGCAAGGGTTCTGCGGTTGCCTACGCGCTGTGGAATCTGGAAGACCGCGGCCAGCTCTTCATCGGGGCAGGCGCTGAGGTCTATGACGGCATGATCATCGGCGAGCACAGCCGGGAGAACGACCTGGAGGTCAACCCGCTGAAGGCCAAGCAGCTGACCAACATCCGTGCTGCCGGCAAGGATGACGCGGTGAAGCTCTCCCCGCCGCGGCTGATGAGCCTGGAGCAGGCCTTGGCCTACATCGGCGAGGACGAGCTGGTGGAGGTCACGCCCAAGACAGTGCGTCTGCGCAAGCGCACCTTGGACACGCACCAGCGCAAGAAGGAAAGCCGGATGCAGAAGGCCAGCTAAGTGGCCTCACTGCAAGCCGGCGCGGCAGAGGTTCTGGCCACCGCCGACCCTCTGGCCAAGGCGGAAGCGGCGCAAGCCCTGCAGGCGGCCTGGCTGGCGGGTGACCTAACCGTCCGGGAGCCTTGTCAGGAGCTTGTACGGCCGGCGCGGCCCGCGCGGCCAGAACTGGTCGCACCGCGCTTGGTGGCCCGGCGGCGGATCACCCGCGGCACGGCTGGCCGCGTCGCGCTGTTGCACGCCATTGCGCATATCGAGCTGAATGCCGTCGACCTGGCCGCCGATCTGCTGGCCCGCTTTGGCGCACCCGCACTGCCGCGCGCCTTCTTCGAGGACTGGCTGCAGGTGCTGGCGGAGGAGGGCAAGCACTTCTCTCTCCTTTCCCAGCGCCTCGCCGATTTGGACAGCCACTATGGGGCTCTGCCGGCGCATGATGGCCTGTGGGAAGCTGCCGAGGCGACCGCCGACGATCTTCTGGCACGGCTCGCGGTGGTGCCCTTGGTGCTGGAGGCCCGCGGTCTGGACGTGACGCCGATGATGATCGCCAAGTTGGAGGCGGTCGAGGACGGCGCATCGGCCGCTGTTCTGCGGATCATCTATGAAGAGGAGATAGGCCATGTGGCCGCGGGCCGCCGCTGGTATGCCTGGGCGGCCGAGGCGCGCGGTCTCGACCCCTGGCAGGCCTGGCCGGACTTGGTGCGCCGGCACTTCAAGGGCGCGCTGAAGCCGCCCTTCAATCACGAGGGCCGCGCTAACGCTGGCCTGCCGCGCGGTGGCTATGAAGCGCTAGCTGAGCGCCCGGTGGATGGCGTAGCCGGTGAGCGCGGTTAGGGCGGTCAGCGCCGTCCCCCAGGTGACGTCGATTGCCACCATGCTCCAGGACCAGCCCTTCAGGGTAGCCATGTTGGTCGCCTCGTAGGTGCCGTAGCAGAAGAAGCCGAAGAGCGCGCCCTTGATGACGGCGGCCGACCAGCCGCCTTCGCGCAAGGCCGGGGCCACCGCGAAGTAGATGATGCCGACGACATAGAGAAGGTAGAAGCCGGCGGCGACGCCAATTCTGACTTGCTCGGCGAGTAGGTCACCGACATGACTGTCGAAAAGCGGCTTCATCACGTACTTCAGCCAGACGAAGTCGATGCCGAGGAAGACGATCACCATCCCGACATAGGTTGCGACCAGTGCCATGCTTTGCTGCGCCTCCTCGTTCTCTCTTTCGAACGTAAGCTGAAAGGAGGTCGCTTCCAGCCTAGTAACGGCGGGCTGCGACGATCTGCAGGCCTTGTCTCGTGGCAGGCGTAACAAGCCTGCCCTCCTTCCTTGCCCAATCGCCACCAGGCCGTGCAGACTGCCGGCAAGGGAGTGGCCGGGTCACGGAAGGCGGGGACGGGATGAGCGGCGACAAGAGCGCGGATAGGCTGCCCGACGAGCAGCGGCACGACAAGAAGGCCCTGGCCGCCGGCATGGCCGGCAACGTCATCGAGTGGTATGACTTCACGCTCTATGGCTACTTGGCCGTCGTCATATCCCAACTCTTCTTCCCGCACGAAGATCCGGCAGTCTCGCTGCTCGCCACCTATGGCGTCTTTGCTGTGGGTTTCTTCATGCGGCCCCTTGGGGCGGCGCTCTTCGGCTATCTGGGTGACACCATGGGCCGCAAGCCGGTCCTCATCATCTCGGTCATGATGATGGTGATCCCTACCTTGCTGTTGGGCATGCTGCCGACCTATGCCGACTGGGGCATCTATGCCTCCATCTGCCTGGTGCTGATCCGCTGCATCCAGGGCCTGTCGGTGGGTGGAGAGTTTAGCGGGTCTGTTACCTATCTGGTCGAGACCGCGCCCGTCGGGAAACGCGGCTTCGCCGGCAGCTGGGCCAACATGGGCTCGATGGTCGGCATGCTGCTGGGTGCTGCGACACCCGCCGTGGTCATCTGGATCTTGGGCCAGCCCGAGGTGAACGAATGGGCCTGGCGTATTCCCTTCTTCTTCGGCGCCGTCCTGGGCTTGATCGCACTCTTCTTGCGTCACGACCTGCCGGAGCCGACGCCGACCGAGAAGGAAGTGGAGGCGCGCGAGGGGGTGCATCCCTTCCGTCTGCTGCTGCGTGAAGAGGGCAAGACCTTCCTGAAGATGTGTTTCTTCGCCGCCAGCTATGGTGCTTGCTTCTACCTGCCGTTGGTCTACCTGCCGACCTGGCTGGCGCTCTACACCGGCATACCGCTGCACCAGGCGCTCTTCGTGGTGACGCTCTGCATGCTTGTGCAGTTGGCCTGCATCCTGCCCTTCGCCCGCTTCTCCGACCAAGGGATCCGGCGCACCACTTTTCTTGCGCTTTGCTTCATGGTCATGACCGTCACTGCGGTGCCGCTCTTTGTCCTCGCAGGCGGCGGGGCAGTGTGGGAGGCGATTGTCGTGCTGGTGATCTTCGCCATCTTCATCGCCGTACCCTTGGCGGTGGCCCCCTCCCTGTTTGCCGAGGCTTTCGACCGCAAGCATCGCCTCACCGGCTATTCCGTGTCCTTCAACATCGGTTTTGCTGTGGGTGGTGGCACGGCGCCCTTCGTCGCCACCTGGCTGATCTCTGAGACTGGTGAAAGGTTTGCGCCGGCCTTCTACATGGCCGCCCTGGCGCTGCTCGGCGCCATCGTCATGATGAATACCCGCGATCGCAGTCGGGAGCCGCTGCGCTAAATCTACTCCCGGAAGGAGACGAAGCCCTCCAGCGGCGCGCGTTCGGTGACCAGGCTATTCTCCACTGCGCTCTCGTCGACCTGGCCCAAGGCCAGGCCGCAGACCACGACCTGGTCGTCCGGCAGGTCCAGCTCTGCACGAAGCACGCGATGATAGTCGGCGAAGATGGCTTGTGGGCAGCTGTCCAGGCCATAGCCGCGTGCGGCGATGCAGATCGACTGCAAGAACATGCCGAGATCGAGCCAGGAGCCGATCTCCAGGCTGCGGTCGATGGTGACGATCATACCGACCGGCGCGTCGAAGAAAGCGAAGTTGCGGGCGATCTGGGCGCGCATCTTCTCATCCTCGCCCCGGGCGATGCCGAGCAGGCCGTAGAGGTCCCAACCGACCTTGCGCCGGCGGCTCTTGTAGGGCTCGAGGAAGACGTCGGGATAGTACTTGTAGTCGCTCTCGTGCTCTGACTTGCCGGCCAAGAAGGCCTCGGTCACCGCTCTGGTCACCGCTTCCTTGGCCGCACCACTCGTCACAGTCACCCCCCAGGGCTGCATGTTGGTGCCGCTGGGCGCGCGGGACGCCAGGGCCAAGATGGCCTTCACCGTCTCGCGCGGCACCGGATCGGGCTTGAAGGCACGGATGGATCGGCGCGAGCCCACCGCCCAGGCGACGGCTTGGGCCAGCTGCTCTGCCGTCAGGCTCGGCGGGGTGGCGAGCGGCCCTTTGGCCAGGGTTTCGGGCAGGCTCATGCGTCGGCCTCTTCGGTGAGCGCGGTGATGGGGGCATGCGGGTCCAGGCCGACCCGGCAGAAGCCGCGGTGGAAGTCGGCGATGTGGCGGTCCATCCAACGCCGGGCCTCGGCAGCATCGCCCGCGACAATCGCATCGGCAACGGCCTGGTGCGCGGTCAGCAGGCGATCGGCTGCCGTGTCTAGCCGCGTCACCACCAGCGCGAAGGCCGGGTAGAAGAGGCCGCCGACCGCTTCGCGCGCCAGCAAGAGCGCACGGTTATGCGCGGCCTTGGCGACGGCGGCGTGAAAGGCGACGTCCAACTCGGCCAGGCGTGCGGCTTCGCCTTGACCGGCGGCCTCGCGGCTGGCGGCCAGGTTCTCTGTCAAGGCCTGGATATCCTCAGGCTGGCGCGCCTCGGCGGCGTAGGCCGCTGCTGCCGGTTCCAGGGCGGCGACGGTCTGCCAGAGTTCCTGAAAGGTCACGGCGTGCAGCACCAGCGCCTGGCTGAAGCGCGCGCCCAGGTCTTCGGTGGAGGGGCGGGCAACGGTGAGGCGCCGGCCGCTGCTGCGCTCCACCAGGCCGCTTTGCTCCAGCAGGCGGATGCCTTCGCGTACGGTGGAGCGGTTGAGCGCAAAGGCCTCGGCCAAGGCGCTCTCGGTCGGCAGCAGTTCGCCCGGCTGCAGGCGGCCGCCCATGATCTCTGCCTCGATGGCATGGCAGAGGCGCTTGTAGGCCGGGGCCTGCGCCAGCGGCTGGAAGAGGGTCTTGGCGTCGTTCATCGGGCCTGGCCTCTGCCTGCGAACTCTTGGTCGCGCAGGAACCGCCGGCGGATCTTGCCGGTGGGCGTCTTCGGCAGGCTGTCGACGAAGGCCAGGCGGCGCGGGTACTTGTAGGGGCCGGTGACCTGCTTGCAGTGCTGTTGCAAGGCGAGCACCAGGTCATCGCTGGCGACCTCGCCCGGCTTCAAGACGACGAAGGCCTTCACCACCTCGCCCCGATCGGCGTCGGGGCTGGCGACGGCGGCGCTCTCCAGCACCGCTGGATGGCTGGCCAGCGCGTTCTCCACCTCCATCGGGCCAATGCGATAGCCGGCGGAGTTGATGACGTCGTCGCTGCGGCCCTCGTGAAAGAAATAGCCCTCTTGGTCCCGCCGCACCCGGTCGCTGGTCTTGATATAGCGCGCGCCCTCCACCTCCACCTCGACAGAGGCCGTGCGCTCCGGGTCGTTCCAGTAGCCCAGCATGACCTGCGGGTTGGGCAGCTTGAGCGCCAGTTCCCCAGGCTCGCCAGCGGGCAGGGGCTGGCCGCTCTCGTCGAGGACCAGCAGGTCGCAGCCTGGCAGGGGCTTGCCCATCGAGCCCTCCTTCAAGGGCAGGGCCGGGTAGTTCAGCACCGTCATCAGGGTTTCCGTCTGACCGTAACCGTCGAAGAGAGGAACGCCAGTCAACCGGCGCCAGGCCGCCACGACCTCCGGGTTCACCTGCTCGCCAGCGGAGACGGTGAGACGCAGGCGGGAGAGATCGCGGCTGCTCACCTCCTCCAACAGCAGGCGGCGCAGTTCGGTGGCCGAGGCGCAGAAGACGGTGACGCCATAGCGCTCCAGGATCTCGAAGCGCCGCGCCGGGTCGAAGGGTCCGTCATGGAAGACCACCGTGCTGCCGCAGGACCAGGGCCCGAAGAGGATGGAGGTGCCGGCCTTGCTCCAGCCGGTGTCCGCCGTGCACCACATGACGTCGTCTCTTTGCAGGTCGAGCCAGAACCAAGCCGAGACCCGCCAGGCGAAGAGGGCCCGGGCGGCATGGGTTACCCCCTTGGGCTCCCCGGTGGAGCCGGAGGTGTAGTAGAGGATCGCCGGATCCTCGGCCGCCAAGATCGTTGGCTCGAAGTCCGCGACCGGCTGTTCCAGGATCGCCTGCATGGGTGTCCAGCCGGGCGTCTCGCCCACCACGATCTTCACGGCCAGACCCTCGGCGCCGGCGAACTTCTCCACTTGGGCCTGGCTGGCGATGACGCCGCGCACGCCGGCGTGGGCCAGGCGATAGGCCACGTCCTTCTCGGTCAGCATCTCGATGCAGGGGATCGGCAGGGCACCCAGCTTCAAGACCGCGACCATGGCGATCTGCCACTGCGGCACGCGCGGCAGCATAACCAGCACCCGGTCGCCCTTGGCGATGCCCGCAGCGCGCAAGCTGGCGGCGAGGCGATCCGTCAGTCGGGCGATGTCGGCGAAGCTGTAGCGCTCCTCCCGGCCCGTGGCGTCACACCAGATGAGGGCCGGATGGTCAGGCCGCTCCGCCGCCCAATGGTCGACGACATCGCTGCCGAAGTTGAAGGTCTCCGGCACCTCCCAGCGGAAATCGCGATGGGTGGCGGCGTAGTCCCGCATGACTGGGCGCTGCATCGGATGTCGCCCTAGTGGCTCTCGTTCACCCCCTGCTTGCGCATGATGCGCTTGGCGATAGCCCAGCGGTGCACCTCCGAGGGGCCGTCGTAGATGCGGAAGGCGCGGATGTCGTTGAAGAGCTGCGCGACGACCGTATCCTGCGTGACGCCAACACCGCCCAGAACCTGGACGCAGCGGTCGATGATGCGGAACAGCGCCTCCGACACCGTGACCTTGGACATGGAGCTCTCGTGCCGGGCCTTCTCCCCCTGGTCCAAGAGCCAGGCGGTGTACCAGATCCACAAGCGGGACTGAGTCAGCTCCATCTCGTTGTCGGCCAGCATGAAGCCGACGCCTTCATGATCGCCGAGCGGCTTGCCAAAGGCGCGGCGGCGGGCGGCGTAGGCGCTGGCGATGTCGTGCGCCCGCTCGGCAGCGCCCAGCCAGCGCATGCAGTGGGTCAGCCGTGCCGGCGCCAAGCGCACCTGGGCATAGCGGAAGCCCTCGCCCACCGCGCCCAGCACGGCCTCCTCCGGCACGAAGAGGTCGTCCAATGCGATCTCGTAGTGACCGCCGGTGAAGGTGTTGTCGAGAGAGTTCTGCTGGCGGGTCAAGGTGATGCCGTCTGCATCCATGTCGGTCAGGAACATGGTGGCGCCCTTGTCCGGCACCAGCGCCATGACAATGCCGAAGCTGGCGCCGCCGGCACCGGTGATGAACCACTTGCGCCCGCTGATCCGATAGCCGCCATCGACGGGTTTAGCCTCAGTTGCCATCAGGCTTGGATCGGCGCCGGCGCCATCGGGCTCGGTCATCAGAAAGCAAGACCGGATCTCGGCTGTTGCCAGGGGCCGCAGCCAGCGCTCCTTCTGCGCCGGGGTGGCGACGACATTCAGCAGATGAATGTTGCCCTCGTCCGGCGCGTTGCAGTGGATCGCCACCGGGCCCAACGGCGAGTAGCCGGCAGCCGTGAAGACCAGTGCGTTCTCCACGTGGCTCAGGCCCCGACCGCCATACTCCGGGTCGACATGGACCGACAGCAGGCCCGCGGCGCGCGCTTCCGCGTTCAAGGCGCGGCGCAGCTCGTCGTCCGGCCCATGCGTGCCCCAGCGCGGGTCTTTCTCGTAAGGGATGATCTTCTCGGTGACGAAGCTGCGCACCTCGTCGGCAAGGGCCTGCTGTTCCGGGGTGGGGCTAAAGCTGATCATAAGGCGCTTCCTCTTGTTGTTTGGATCGGTCGCTTCGCGACCGTGCGGCACCGGCCCGCTCCCCCTCCCGGCCACCCTTAAGGATACTGGTGTGGGTGGCCGGGAGGGGGAGCGAGCGTTGCGGCGATGAGCAAGCTCATCGTGCGGCACCGGCCCGCTC
>JBCBSF010000069.1:0-30020 GCA_039819325.1 Pseudomonadota bacterium
CTGGATGCTGCGGAGATCATCCCGCGCGCGCGGCGAGACGAGGACCTTCATTCAATGCCGAGCTCTTTCCAAACCTCTTCGGCAGGAATCCCCTTGCCAGCTGCAATCTGGTCTCGCCCTTCCTTGATGGCAGCCTTCAAGGCCTCCTCATAACCCTCTTGGGGCTCTTGGGCTGCAGAGCCTTCCGTCAAGGATGCAGTTTCCGGTTCGGGTGAGGTCTTCTCCATAGGCGTAGCTTAGCCCCATTGCCCGCGCTCTCTCAATGCTTGGTCAAGAACGACGAGGTTGCTGGTCAACGAGCCCTGGGTCCTGTCCCTAAGCAGCGCGCGCCGGCACTGCGCTGGCCAAGCCCTCATAGAGGTCCAGCATACGCTGGCGCCATTCGACGAGGGGGTCGTCGGCCGCCAAAATGTCCTTGGGGCAGGAGACGCGCGCCCACTGCAGTGAGCCGAAGACGATGTAGTCGCCATAGGCTGGGGCATCGCCGGCAAGATAGGGCTGCGCGGCCAGGACCGTCCGCAAGGGGGCCATGGCGGCGCGCAGGGCCGGCAGGGCAGCCTCCGCATCGGCTGCGAAGTCTTCCAAGGTCATGCCCAGACGCTGTTCGCGGCTGCTGCGGAAATAGTCCTTGTCCCCCTCATCCAACATCGCGAAGAGCGGCAGGATGATCTGCTTGGTGATACCGGGGTGCAGCGTGCGGTTGGCCCAGTCGTTCAGAAAGCGGGCGTAGGAGCGCGCCTGCGGGCTGTCGAAGAGATGGCTGCTGCCCGGATAGTGCTCGTCCAGATAAAGCGCAATGGTCCAGGAATCGGAGACATGGTGCTGGCCATCGACCAGGACCGGCACAGTGCCCTGTTCGCTGAAGGCAATGGCCTCTTTATCGGTGAAGCGCCAGGGCCTGGTCTCGACCTCCAGCCCCTTGTGCGCCAGCGCCATGCGGGTGCGCCAGCAGTGCGGGCTGAAGAGGATGGAGGAATCGGCGGCGGCGAGTTCATAGAGGGTCATAGCCATGACGGAGGGTCCCCTTCCTAGCGGTGCATGACGGTTACGTGAGATCGGCGCGGTAGGCGGCAAGATCGGCGTAGTGAACGAACTCCAGCACATTGCCTTCGGGATCGCGGCAGAAGGCCAAGGTCAAGCCGGGCCTGAGTTCGCTTGGCCCCGTCCCCTCACCGTTCAGCAGCGTCACCCCGGCATCTGCCAGACGCCGGCATAGGACGTCCAGATCGGCAACGATGAAAGTCACAAAGCTGTTGGTGCGCCGGCCCAGGACCTGATCGCGCTTGCTGGGGACACGCGGTGGATCGGCGGGCTCTAGCAACTTGATGCGCTCGCCATAGGGGGTTTGCAGCCGGGCGACCCGGTATGAGCCCAAGGTCAAGCCGGTCTTGGCGGCAGCCGACAGCGGTACCTCGATCGTACCGACATGCGTGAAGCCCAAGACGTCCCGATAAAAGGGCAGCAGGCGATCGAGATCGCTGCAGCAGAGCCCCACCTCCAAGGGTGCGACCATCTCCATGAATGCACTCCTCCCCCGCGCCCTCGAAGGACGCTTGTTGGTGAAGGCCGACTGTTGCCTGCTACGCCAAGGGGGTCAAGGCCAAGTCGGGCTTCGAGGCCGGCGCCTGGTCTGGAGCGCT
Source organism: Pseudomonadota bacterium (assembly GCA_039819325.1). Classification (GTDB taxonomy): domain Bacteria; phylum Pseudomonadota; class Alphaproteobacteria; order Kiloniellales; family JACOMY01; genus JACOMY01. The sequence goes on from JBCBSF010000069.1 coordinate 1,641, forward strand.
GGCCTTGTGATATCGCTTGTGTGTTTTAGCGATGAGCAGGCTCATCGCTGGCGGCGCCAGCCCGCTCCCCGCAAGGAACTGCATATGGTCGAGAAGATCTTCAAACAAAACGAGGCCTGGGCCAGCGAGCAGGTGAAGCAGGACCCGACCTTCTTCGAGCGTCTGGTGAGCATACAAGCACCCGACTACCTCTGGATCGGCTGCTCGGACAGCCGGGTGCCGGCCAACCAGATCTGCGGCCTGGCGCCGGGTGAGGTCTTCGTCCACCGCAACATCGCCAACCTGGTGCACGCCAGCGACCGCAACTGCCTCGCCGTGCTGCATTACGCCATCACGGTGCTGCGGGTCCGCGCCATCGTCGTCTGCGGTCACTATGGCTGCGGCGGCGTGCAGGCGGCCATCGGTGAGCCACAGCCGGAGATCCTGCAAAGCTGGCTGCAGCCGCTGCGTGACCTGGCCGCCAGCAATCTGAACGACCTGGCCCGCATCGACGACGATCGCGCCCGCCTGGACCGGCTTTGTGAGCTGAACGTCATCCAGCAGGTGAAGGTGCTGCAGGGGTTGCCGGTGATCAAGCAAGCCTGGGCCGACGGCCAGCGCCTGGCGATCCACGGTGTAGTTTATGGCCTGCACGACGGTCGCCTGCACGACCTCGGCTGTTCTGTCGGGGGGAGGTAGCGACTATCTGCGATGAGCAAGCTCATCGCTGCGGCACCAGCCCGCGCCCCCTCCCGGCCACCCACGCCAGTATCCTATTGGGTGGCCGGGAGGGGGCGCGGGCTGGTGCCGCTCCGTCACCCAAGTGACGGACAAACAACAAGGAGAAGTCACCGAATGACAAGACTTTCCCTGCCCCGCGACACCGAGGGCCTCAACGCCCGCGCTAAGGACTACCTGCCCGGGCTGCTCGGCATCGAGTTTCTCTCGGCCGAACCGGCGCTGGTGACCGGACGCCTGCCGGTCAGCAAGGCGCTGATGGCGCCGAACAACTTCCTGCACGCCGCCAGCGTGATTGCACTGGTCGATACCCTGGCGGGCTTCGGCGCCGTCCTCAATCTGCCGGAGGGTGCGCAGGGTTTCACCACGGTGGAGCTGAAGAGCAACTTCATGGGCACGGTGCGCGACGGCGGCGTGGTGCTGGGCGAGGCCATGCCGGTCCACCTGGGCCGGACCACGCAGATCTGGGATGCCACCGCCAAGGACGAGGCCAGCGGCAAGACCATCGCTCTCTTCCGTTGCACCCAGATGATCCTCTGGCCGAAAGAGGGCTAACGAGCCACCATGTCCTATGAATCGATCTCTTACCGCGTTGCCGACGGCGTCGCCTTTCTGCAGCTGAACCGGCCGCACCGTCTGAACGCCATGACCCAAGCCCTACTGGTGGAGCTGCAAGCCGCCATGGACGAGGCTGAAACCGATGCGGCCGTCCGCGCATTGGTCGTCAGCGGCGCAGGCAAGGCCTTCTCCTCAGGCTTTGACTTGACAGATCAATTGGAGGCCCGCCCCAGCGGCGTGGCGGAATGGCGGCCGATCTTGCGCAACGACTTCGAGGCCATCGTCCGCTTCTGGCGCTTTCCCAAGCCGACCATCGCCGCCGTGCGCGGCCCCTGCTTGGCCGGCGCCTGCGAGCTGGCCCTAGCCTGCGACATGACCATCGCCAGCGAGACAGCGGTCTTCGGCGAGCCGGAGCTGAAGTTCGGCGCCGGCATCGTGGTGATGATCCTGCCCTGGATCGTCGGCCCGAAGCTGGCCAAGGAGATCATCCTTACCGGCGTGGACGGCATCACCGCAAAGCGCGCCTATGAGATGGGCATGGTGAACCGCCTGGTGGCCGATGCGGATCTGGAGAGCGAAGCCCAAGCGCTGGGCCGCCACCTGGCCGTTATCGACCCCAATCTCATGCGCGAGACCAAGCGCGCCATCAACCGCAGCTATGAGATCATGGGCCTGGGCGAGGCGCTGGAGGCCGCCTTGGACAGCGACCTGCTGATCGAGGGCGAGGGCTCGCCGGACAAGATCGCCTTCATGCAGATCGTGCGCGAGAAGGGCCTACGTGCCGCGCTGGACTGGCGCGACGCCCGCTTTGGAAAGGTCAAAGCATGACAAAGGTCTCTCTTCCGCGCCGGCGGCCGCAGCGTCTGGTGCAGCCGCAGCCGGTGCCCGAGTACCTGGCCGACGAGGACCTGCGGGAGCGCTATGAGCTCACCAAGGAGTGCTTCGAGGTGCCCTGGATGGGCGTGGTGGCTATGGCCTTCGCGCACTACCGCCCCTTCTACGACTGCCTTTGGGAAGGCGTGGGCATTAACACGTTGAACAAACGCTGGCCTAAGGCCTGCAGTGCGCTGCGGCGCCAGGCGGAAACCGCCGCGGCGAACATGACGCCGCCCGATCTGACAGCAGACCTTGCCGCGCTGGGCTATGCGCCGCAGGAGCTGGCGCAGATCCGTGAGTCCTTGGAGATCTTCTCGCACGGCAACTACCCCTATCTGCTGATGGCCAGCTTGGCGCGGCTGCTGCTGACTGGGCAGGAGATGACCGGGGAGCCGCTTGCACAGGGGGAGCTGCGCCCACTCCGGCGCAGCGCACCGCAAGCGGCCTTGGTGCTGATGGAGGCCCATCACGCCGATGCGCCCACCCGCGCGCTCTATGAGCGGGTTAAGACCAAGCTGGATCTGCCCTTCGTCAACACCGACTACCGGGCGCTGGCGCGCTGGCCGAGCTACTTCCACGCCGCCTGGGAGGCGCTGGAGCCCCAGCTGCACACGCCCGCGCACGAGGCTGCCTGCTTAGCCTTGCACCAGGCAGCCGTCAGCGCCGCAGCGGAGCTGGCGCCGCAGCCCAGCCTGAGCAGCGAGGCCCTAATCGCGGCGGCCGAACGCTCCGCGCCGCCCGGAGAGGTGCTGGCGGTCGTCGAGCTCTTTCAATGGCTTCTGCCGGAACTCTGTGTGAACGTAGCGCTTCTGCGCGCACAGCTGGACAAGCCTGCAAATGCCTCTTAAGATGAACGGGCGTACATAAAGAGAGATCGCGGCGGGCCTGCCGGGATCTCATCGCCAAACAGGGAGCAAGAGATCCAGCATGACCGCACCTAGCACCAGCGCCGCCACGCGCGGCCGCCGCGCCCTTCTGGGGCTGACCACCGCGCTCTGCCTGGCCGGTGCCGGCCTGGCAGGGGCCAAGGCAGAGGAAGCCTTGTACTTCACCTGGTCCGGCTATGACGTGCCGCAGATGTATCAGAACTACATTGATGCACGTGGGAACGAGCCACGCACCTCAGTCTTCGCCGATCAGGAAGAGGCCCTGCAGAAGATGCGGGTCGGCTTCGACGTCGATGTCATCCACCCCTGCATCGAGACGGTGCCGCGCTTTGTCGAGGCCGGCCAGCTGCAGCCCATCGACACCAGCCGACTGAAGCACTGGCAGAACATCTTCCCAGGCTTGCAAGACATGCCCAACGTCGATGCCGGTGACGGCAATATCTGGTTCGTTCCGGTCGACTGGGGCAATACCTCCATCATCTACAACACCGAAGCAGTGGAGGGCACACCCGACAGCTGGGGCATGCTGTGGGATCCGAAGTACAAGGGCCGCGTCGCCCCCTCTGCCGCTGCCGAGTCCACCGCCTTCATCGCCGCGGCCTACGCCGGCCTGGACCCCACCAACCTGAGCGACGCCGACATGGAGGTTCTGCGCAAGACCCTGCAGGAGCTGCATCAGAACGTGCGCTTCTACTGGTCCGATGCGACCGAGGTGGAGCAAGCCATCGCCTCTGGGGAGCTGATCGCAGCGACCGGCTGGAATGCCTCGGTCTCATCGCTGCGCGGCCAGGGCATCCCGGCTGCCTTCGTCGATCCTAAGGAGGGCATCATCACCTGGGTCTGTGGGCTCACCATGGACAAGGATGCCAAGAACCCTGAGGCCGCCTATCAGCTGATCGACGCCATCACCAGCCCGGAGAATGGGACCTTCCTGCTATCCGACTATGGCTACGGCCACTCGAACGTCGAATCATTCAATCGGGTCGATGACGAGGTCCTGGCCAACGTCGGTTTGCCGCGCGACCCCAGCACCTTGCTGTCCAAGGGCTTCCCGCCGACGGCCATCCTGGATCGCATCCCGGAAGTCACCCAGATGTTCGAAGAGGTGAAGGCCGGCCTTTAGAAGGCTGTGCTTTGGGCGGTCTCCGGGCCGCCCGCCCTCTTCTCCATCATCGCTCAGCGAGGGGCCGCATGAATTTCATCGCCAAGACGCCCAGAAGTCGGCGCCAACAGCGCAAGCTGGACAACCATCAGCGCCTGATCGACGCCACCATCGACCTGATCGCCGAGGGCGGGATCAGCGCGGTGACCGTCAGCCGCGTGGTGGAGCGTGCCGGTGTCTCGCGCGGGCTGATCAACCTGCACTTCGAGACCAAGGACGGCTTGCTGACCGAAACCCTGATCGCGCTGAACCGCGAATGGGAAGAGGTCTACGAGGCCTTGATGGCGGAAGACTATGCGCATCCGGCCGAGCGCCTGCTGGCCATCGTGCTGATGAGCTATCGCCCGCCGATCTTCGACACCAAGAAGAACTCCGCCTGGCACTGCTTCTACGCCGACCCCCGCTTTCGCGATTTCTATCAGCAGCACTGCTTTGCCTCCGACCAGGAGTTTCTGGAGGTGGTCGGCGGGCTCTGCGATCGGCTGAACGCGGAAGGAGACTATGGCCTCGGCCCCGGCATGGAGATCGCCCGCAGCTTGCGGGCGCTCACCGGCGGCCTCTGGCTCGAGCTGCTGACCGAACCCGATCACTTCGATCTGGACGAAGCCATCCGCATCTGCCGGTCGACCCTGAACCGCTTCTTCCCCGACCACATTCCGGCCGAGCCGCCGGTCCAGAGCTAACCCCCCGATAGCGAGGAGCCCGACCATGCCAGGATCCCTGCAGTCGCTGCACAGTGACCCCGCCCTCTCCCCCACCCTGCCCGGGCGCTACTATCACGATCCCAAGGTGCTGGAGGCGGAGACCGAGGCCATCTTCCACCGGACCTGGCAGCTGATCGGCCATCAAAGCCAGATCAAGAATCCCGGCGACTACATCACAGCCGAGATCCTGGGCCAGAAGCTCTTCGCGCTGCGCGGTGACGACGGCGAGATCCGTGCCTTCTACAACGTCTGCCAGCACCGCGCCCATGGCCTGCTGTCGGGTGAGAGTGGCAACACGCGCAACACCATCGTTTGCCCCTACCATGCCTGGACCTATCGCTTGGACGGCAGCCTGCGCACCGCGCGCGGCAGCGAGATGATGCCGGCCTTCCAACCGCAAGACTATGGCTTGACCCCAGTGCGGCTGGAGGAGGGATTGGGTTTTCTCTTCGTCTGCTTTGACGAGACGGCGCCCGGTCTTGAGGCAACGCTGGGCGGCGCCTTGGCCGACATCAAAGAGACCCTGCGCTGGATCGAGGAGGTGGAGGTCCTGACCGACGTTGCGGCCGGCAATCTGTCGGCGGGCGAGCTGGCGGCCAACTGGAAGGTTTTGGCTGAGAACTGCCTGGAGTGTTACCACTGCACGCCGGCACACCCGGCCTTCGTCGATCTGGTCTCGATCGAGAGCTACAGCTGCGCAACGGCGCCACACTGGATGAAGAGCGCAGGCGACCTGCGCCGGAGCGAGAACAAGGCCTATCCGGTGGAGGCCGATGCGGCCGTGCAGCAGGGTCTCTTCTGGCACCTCTTCCCCAACAGCCAGATTGGCGCCATGCCGGGAGAGCGTGTCGTCTCCGGTTTCAACTTCCTGCCGGTGACGGCCGAGCGGACGGCCATGCGCTATTTCCTGCTGGCCGTGCCGGGCGATGCGCCGACAGCGGAGCGGGTGGCCTACGTCAACGAGGTGCTCTGGCCGGAGGACGAGGCGCTCTGCGAATCGGTGCACCAGGGCCTGAAGTCGAAGGGCTACCGCCAGGGCCGCTTCATCATGCATCCTGAGCGTCCTGGGATCAGCGAGAACGGCGTGCATCACTTCCAGCTGCTCTATGCGAAGGCCATGGGCTTGGATCTCTTGCCCGCTTAGCGCTTGACGCCTGCCAGGGGGTGCCGCAGGAGAGTCCGCCATGAACCTCTTCCGCGCCATCCTCTTCAACATCTTCCTGCAGATCTGGACGATCTGCATGGCCTTCGTCTTCGCGCCCAGCCTGTTTTTGCCTTCGCGCTATGTCATGCGCATCGCCCAGGTCTGGTCCGGCGGCGTCACCGTCCTCGCCTCGGTCTTCATGGGCATCAAGGCCGAGATCCGCGGACGCGAGCACTTGCAAGACAAGCGCGTCATCGTCGCCGCCAAGCACCAGTCCGCCTGGGAGACCATCAAGCTCTCCAACCTGGTCGACCTGCCCTCGACCGTGTTGAAGAACGAGCTCGCCCACATGTTCCTCTATGGCTACTACTTCCGCCGCGCCGGCATGATCCCGGTCGATCGGGAGGGCGGCGCCGGTGCCATCCGCAAGATGATCCGCCTGGCCGCCCAGCGGTTGGACGAGGGGCGCACCATCATCATCTACCCGGAAGGCACCCGCACCCCCATCGGCCAGAAGCCCCGCTACTTCCCCGGTGTCGCCGGCCTCTATAAAGAGTTGGGCGTGCCTGTGGTGCCGATAGCGCTCAATTCCGCCCTCTACTGGCGGCGCGGGCAGCTCGCCAAGACGCCCGGTACCATCATCATTGAGGCCCTGCCACCCATCCCCCCCGGCCTAGACCGCAAGACCTTCCTGCGTGAACTGGAAGAGCGGATCGAGACCGCCACGGCACGCCTGGTCGAGGAAGGCCGTGCCGACCTGCGACGGCGCGGGCTGGATGATCTGTCCGGTGAGTGAGAAGGACTTGCGCACCGCCACTACCCAAGCGCACTCCCCTCATGCTGAGCCCGTCGAAGCATGTGCCACGGAGAAGATCGCGTTTGGGGCACATCCTTCGACAAGCTCAGCCCTTCGACACGCTCAGGAGAGGTCCGTGTGCGGGGATAAGCAGGCGCCTACGCAGCTGTTTCACTCGAAAGATGCAAGAACGAAAAAAGAACAAACGCTTGACCCTCGGGCCTCCAGCGCCTAGCCTCTTCGTCCTGATAACCAAGCCTGCATGAGGCTCGCGTGCCATGGCAGAGATGACGCCTATCGCCCAGCGGATATGGGAGGCCAAGTACCGGCTGAGCACGGCAGACGGGCAGGCCGAGACCTCAGTTGAGGAGTCGTGGGACCGGGTGGCCCGCAGCCTGGCCAGCGCCGAGGCCGAGCCCGCGGTCTGGGAGCCGCGTTTTCGTGCGGCCTTAGACGACTTCGCCTTCCTGCCTGCCGGGCGCATCTTGGCAGGCGCCGGCACCGAGCGGCAGGTGACGCTCTTCAACTGCTTCGTCATGGGCAGCATCGCCGACGACATGGGCAGCATCTTCAGCCACCTGCGCGAAGCGGCACTGACCCTGCAGCAGGGCGGTGGCATTGGCTATGACTTCTCGACGCTCAGGCCCAAGGGCGCCTTGGTGCGTGGTGTCGGCGCCGATGCCTCCGGCCCGGTGAGCTTCATGGAGGTCTGGGACGCCATGTGCCGCACCATCATGTCGGCGGGCTCCCGGCGCGGCGCCATGATGGCCACCCTGCGCTGCGATCACCCGGATATCGAAGCCTTCATCGCCGCCAAGCGGGAGGCCGGGCGGCTCACCAACTTCAATCTCTCAGTCTTGGCCAGCGACGCCTTCTTGGAGGCCGTGCAGGCCGACGCGCCCTGGCAGCTGACCTTCGCGGGCAAGGTCTACAAGGAACTGCCGGCGAGGGAGCTCTGGGACCAGATCATGGCCGCGACCTACGAGGCCTCAGAGCCCGGGGTGATCTTCATCGACCGCATCAACCAGACCAACAACCTGGCCTATTGCGAGACCATTGCCGCCACCAATCCCTGCGGCGAGCAGCCCCTGCCGCCCTACGGCGCCTGCCTCTTGGGCTCGATCAATCTGGAACGGCTGGTCCAGGCAGCCTTCACGCCCGAGGCCCGGCTGGACGAGGCACGCTTGGCGGAGCTGGTGCAGATCGCCATCCGCATGCTGGACAACGCCATCGCCGTCTCGCGCTTTCCGCTGGAGGCGCAACAGGCCGAGGCGGAGGCCAAGCGGCGCATCGGGCTGGGCATCACCGGGCTGGCCGACGCGCTGATCTACTGCGGCCTGCGCTACGGCAGTCCGGAGGCCGTGGCTGAGACACGGCGCTGGATGGCGATCATCCGCGATCAGGCCTATGCGGCCTCCATCGCCTTGGCGGAGGAGAAGGGTGCATTTCCGCTCTTCGATCGCGAGGCCTTTCTGGCAACGCCGGGTATCGCTGCCCTGCCTCAAGCCTTGCGTGATGGCATTGCCCAGAGTGGCATCCGCAACGGGCTTCTGACCTCTATCGCGCCAACTGGGACCATCTCGCTGCTGGCCGGCAATGTCTCCTCCGGGCTAGAGCCGGTCTTCGCCTTCACCTACCGGCGCAACCTGCTGCGCCCCGACGGCAGCCGTGATCAGGAAACGGTCAGCGACGCCGCCTGGCGGCGTTTCCAGGCCGAGCAGGGCGACGCGGAGCCCGGTCCGGCCTTCGTCACCGCCGGCGAGCTGACGCCGGAAGAGCACCTGGCGATGCAGGCCGCCGTGCAGGACTATGTGGATGCCTCGGTCTCCAAGACCGTGAACCTGCCGGCAGAGACCAGCTTCGAGGCCTTCAAGGACGTCTATCGCCTGGCCTGGAAACTGGGCTGCAAGGGCTGCACCACCTATCGCCCCTCAGAGCTGCGCGGCGCGGTGCTGGAGACGGAACCGGCAGCCAAGCCGGTACCGGCGCCAGCCGAAGAGGGGGCCGTCGTCTACATGAGCCAGCCCTTGGACCGGCCCCAGGCGCTGACCGGCCAGACCTACAAGCTGCGTTGGCCGGATAGCGACCATGCGCTCTACATCACGCTGAACGACATCCAGCAGCGCAGCGCCGACGGGCAGGAGCGCCGGCGGCCTTTTGAGATCTTCATCAACTCCAAGAACATGGAGCATTACGCCTGGACAGTAGCGCTGACCCGCATGATCTCCGCCGTCTTCCGCCGCGGTGGTGACGTTTCTTTCGTCGTGGAGGAGCTGAAGGCCGTCTTCGACCCGCGTGGCGGTGCCTGGATGGAAGGCCGCTACGTGCCCTCGCTGCTGGCCGCCATCGGCGGGGTCATTGAGCAGCACCTGCGCGCCATCGGCTTCCTCGCCAGCGATGCCCCGGCAATCGTCGAGTCGCGCCAAGCTCTGCCGCAGGCAGCAGAGGCGAGCAGCGGCCCCACCTTAGAGCGTCCGCCAGCGCAATGCCCGCAGTGCGGCGAAGCCAGCCTCGTGCGCCGCGAGGGCTGCCTCAGCTGCACCGCCTGCGGCTATTCGAACTGCGGTTAGCGGAGCGTCATCGCTGTGAGTGAGCGCCTCTGTCAACGCTGCGGCGCCGAGCTGGATATCGACGAGATTCGCTGCCCGCGCTGCGGTGCGCGGACTCCAGTGCGCTATCCTTGGTACCTGCCGATCCTAAGCGCGATGATCTTGATCCTGATCGCCTGGGCGCTCATCGATATGGATGTGGTCTGGGACTACGTCACCGGCTTCGGCGCACGCGATTGACGGGCCAGCGCTATCGCGTAGGAACAGGCTTCTCCCCGCTGTAGTCGTAGAAGCCGCGCCCGGCCTTGCGGCCGATCCAGCCGGCCTCGACGTACTTCACCAGCAAGGGACAGGGCCGGTACTTGGAGTCGGCCAGACCCTCGTAGAGCACCTGCATGATGGCCAGGCAGGTATCCAGGCCAATGAAATCCGCCAGCTCCAAGGGCCCCATGGGGTGGTTGGCGCCCAGCTTCATCGCCGTGTCGATGGAATCGACCGAGCCCACGCCCTCATAGAGGGTGTAGACGGCCTCGTTGATCATCGGCAGCAGCACGCGGTTCACGATGAAGGCCGGGAAGTCCTCGGCCGAGACCGGGGTCTTGCCCAGGGTGACTGCCAGATCGCGGAAGATCTGCACGGTATCGTCATCGGTGGCGATGCCGCGGATCAGCTCCACCAGCTTCATGACCGGCACGGGGTTCATGAAGTGCATGCCCATGAAGCGTTCCGGGCGATCGGTACCGGCTGCCAGACGGGTGATGGAGATGGAGGAGGTGTTGCTGGCGATCAGCGCATCGGACTTCAGCAGCGGGCAGAGCTCCTTAAAGATCGCCCGCTTCACCGTCTCGTTCTCAGAGGCAGCCTCGATCACCAGATCGCAGCCGCCCATGCCGTCGAGGCCGATGCCGCTCTCGATGAGCTCTAGGGCGCCTTTGCGCTGCTCGTCGGTAATCTTGCCACGCTGGGTCTGCCGGTCGAGGTTTCGCGCGATGGTCTTCATGCCACCGGCCAGAGCATCCTCACTGATATCGCTCATCCTGACCGCGATACCGGAGAGCGCGCAGACGTGGGCAATGCCTGCCCCCATTTGCCCTGCGCCGATGATGCCGACCGATTGAATCGTGTCCATGCGAGAAGAGTCCCTCTTGTCCTCAGCAGTTCCCCGATCCGCTGGCCGGGTCGCTACCGCTGGAACGGCAGAGACCCGGTCCGGCAGACCCTTGGGCCGTTAGCCCAGTTCTTTCTCCAGTTCCGGCACCGCCTCGAAGAGGTCGGCCACCAGGCCGTAGTCGGCGACCTGGAAGATCGGTGCCTCCTCGTCCTTGTTGATCGCAACGATCACCTTGGAGTCCTTCATGCCGGCCAAGTGCTGGATAGCACCGGAGATACCGATGGCGATGTAGAGGTCGGGTGCCACCACCTTGCCGGTCTGGCCGACCTGGTAGTCGTTCGGCGCATAGCCCGAATCGACGGCGGCACGGCTGGCACCGACGGCGGCGCCCAGCTTGTCGGCCACCCGGTCCAGCATGGCGAAGTTGTCGGAAGACTGCATGCCGCGCCCGCCGGAGACGATGACCCGGGCCGTGGTCAGCTCCGGCCGCTCGCTCTCGGTCAGCTCCTCACCGACGAAGCTGGAAAGACCGACGTCGCCGGTGCTGGCAACATCCTCGATCGCGGCCGAACCGCCCGTCTCCGCCACCGGCTCGAAGGCCGTGGTGCGGATGGTCAAGAGCTTGATCGCGTCCGCGGTCTTCACCGTGGCCAGCGCGTTGCCGGCATAGATCGGCCGAACGAAGGTGTCCGGCGCCTCGATGGCGGCCACATCCGAGATCTGCTGCACGTCCAGCAAAGCGGCTGCGCGCGGCAGCAGGTTCTTGCCGAAGGTATTGGCAGCAGCCACCAGGTGGCTGTAGTCGCCGGCGATAGAGGCCACCAGCGGGGCTATGTTCTCGGCCAGGCCGTGACCCAGTTCCGGCGCGTCGGCCTTCAGGACCTTGGCCACACCCTCCAGCGCGGCGGCTGCATTGGCGGCACCGCCACAGTCGCTGCCGGCGACCAGGACGACGACGTCGCCGCCCAGTTCTTTGGCGGCGCTGACGGCGTTCAGGGTGCCTGACTTCAGGCTGGCGTTATCGTGGTCAGCGATGACAAGAATGCTCATGGCAGCACCTTTGCTTCGTTACGGAGCTTCTCCACCAGTTCAGCGATGGACTCGACTTTGATACCGGCCTTGCGGCCTTCCGGCTCGGTCACCTGGACCACGGTCAGACGCGGGGTGACGTCGACACCCAGATCCTCTGGCGTCATGGCGTCCAAGGGCTTCTTCTTGGCCTTCATGATGTTCGGCAGGCTGGCATAGCGCGGGGTGTTGAGACGCAGGTCGGCAGTGACGATGGCCGGCATCTTCAAGGAGATCTTCTCCAGACCGCCATCAACCTCGCGCGTGGCCGACAGGCTGTCGCCCTCGGGCTCGATCTTGGAGGCGAAGGTGGCCTGCGACCAGCCCAGGAGGGCTGCCAGCATCTGGCCGGTCTGGTTGTTGTCGTTGTCGACCGCCTGCTTGCCCAAAATGATCAAGCCGGGCTCTTCCTTCTCGGTCACGGCCTTCAAGAGCTTGGCAATGCCCAGGGGCTCCAGCGCCACGTCGGTCTCGATCAGGATGGCGCGGTCGGCACCCATGGCGAGTGCGGTGCGCAGGGTCTCTTGCGACTGCTTCACGCCGGCGGCAACGGCGACCACTTCAGTCGCGGTGCCCGCTTCCTTCAAGCGCACGGCCTCTTCAATGGCGATTTCGCAGAAGGGATTCATGGCCATTTTGACGTTGGCCGTCTCGACGCCGCTCTTGTCCGCTTTCACGCGAACCTTCACGTTGGCGTCGATGACACGCTTGATGGGTACGAGAACTTTCATGCTTCTGCCTCAGACGATCCCTCAACAAGGCGCCGCTGGTTTTTGGCGCGTGTAACAGGCGCTCGCGGTCGCGGGGTGGAAAAGACGAGAAATCGCGCGGAGACCCCGGCGCGTCCATAGTTCACCTGGGGGCCTTACGTCGCATTTCGCGCTGCACAATAAAAGGGCGGGAGAAAGACTGTCAATCACCGCTGGCCGTGATTTCGGCCCTTGCTGACGCGGCGATCCCCATCCCTATCGCAGCGGCACCGGCCGACACCCCCGCCGGGCCTTTCACGCCAGTATCCTCTTGGACAATCCAGCGCTGCTCTGGTCTGGAACAAGGCCGCGCCCCCTTGACCCAAGAAAACCCCGTGACTAGCGGTTGGCACCCGGCACCCAGAGCACATCGTCCTTGCCCAAATCGTTGGCATGGCGCGCCATGACGAAGAGCAGGTCAGACAGGCGGTTCATATAGATCACTGCCTGCGGGTTGATCTCTTCCATGTCGCTCAGTGCTGTGATCTCCCGCTCCCCACGCCTTGCAATGGTGCGTGCCACATGCAGATGGGCAGCGCCTGGGTTGCCGCCGGAGAGAACGAAGGACTCCAAGGGCGAGAGATCGGCGTTCAGACGGTCGATTTCCTGCTCCAGCCGCTCCACCTGCGCTGCCGTGATCCTAAGCGGCGGATACTTGGGGTCTTCTGCCTCTGGAGTCGCCAGATCGGCGCCCAGGTCGAAAAGATCGTTTTGGATCAAGGACAAGAGGCTATCGTAGGCCGCATCGTTGTGCAGGCGTGCAAGACCGATGGCGGCACCCAGCTCATCCGCGGTGCCGTAAGCCATGACACGCGCGTGATGCTTGGACACCCGGCGCCCGTCGGCCAAGGAGGTCAAGCCCTTGTCGCCGCCGCGCGTATAGATCTTCGTCAGCTTAACCATCGGCTGCTTCTCCTTAAGGATGCGCCTCTCAAAGGACATGATCAGGTCGATTCGGCGCAGCGGTTCCACGCGCCCCGACCTCATCCTGAGCCTGTCGAAGGATGTGCCTCAAGCGCGAACGTCTCTTTGGCATATGCTTCGACAGGCTCAGCATGAGGACGGCACTCTTGGGATATCCTTTTCGTCAGCCCCTAGGTGCAATCCCAAGCGCTCAGCTCGTCCCTTTCAGCAGCACTGCTAAGAGGAACATGGCGATCGCCACCCCTTGGGCCGTGACCCGCCAGCGCATAAGCTTGTTGCCATGTTTGCGATTGAACTCTCCCCCTCGCGCAAAGGAGATGAGCCCAGTGAAGAGCACCACCAAGGTCACCACCATGGCGATGATCATCAGAACAATTGCGAAAGATTCCATAACGCCTTCGAAATTAGTGCAGGGAGCGCCCGGCGGCCAGAGGCCTTTGGCCTCAGCCGCCGCTTCTTACGACTGCTCGCTCGCCTTTGCGCGCTCGATCGCCTCGCTCACCATGGCAAAGGCCTCGTCGATGCCGCCCCAGCCGACGACCTTCACCCACTTGCCGTCTTCCAGGTCTTTGTAGTGCTCGAAGAAGTGCTCGATCTGCTTTATGGTGATGACCGGCAGATCTTCGACCGAGCGTACCCGGTCGTAGCGCTTGGTCAGCTTGTGGCTGGGCACCGCGATGACCTTTTCGTCGCCGCCGCCCTCGTCTTCCATGTGCAAGACACCGATGGGCCGGCAGGCCATGATGGCACCCGGCAGGATCGGCCGCTGGTTCGGGATCAAGATATCGATCGGGTCGCCGTCATCGGACAGCGTGTGGGGCACGAAGCCATAGTTACCCGGGTAGCGCATCGGGGTGTAGAGGAAGCGGTCGACGAACATGGCGCCGGCAGCCTTGTCCATCTCGTACTTGATCGGCTCCCCGCCAACCGGAACCTCGACAATGACGTTCACGTCCTCCGGCGGGTTAGCGCCGATGGGTACCGCGTCGATGCGCATGGATAGCGTCTCCTAAGGTGTCGACCGCCGAGGGCCAGCTGGGAGGGGGGACTTAGTTACGCCCGCTGGCCAAGAGCCCCCGGGCGATCACTTGGGCTTGGATCTCGGCCGCACCCTCGAAGATGTTGAGGATGCGGGCGTCGCAGAGCACGCGGGAGATCTTGTACTCCTCCGCATAGCCGTTCCCACCGTGGACCTGCAAGGCATTGTCGGCGCTGGCCCAGGCGACCCGGGCGGCCAAGAGCTTCGCCATGCCGGCCTCGATGTCGCAGCGCCGGTCGCTGTCTTTCTCGCGCGCGGCGAAATAGGTCAGCTGGCGCGCCACCATGGTCTCCACCGCCATCATCGCCAGCTTGCCGGCGACGCGGGGGAAGTTGATCAGCGCCTTGCCGAACTGAATGCGGTCCTTGGCGTAGGTCAGGCCCAGCTCCAGCGCGTTCTGCGCCACGCCGACGGCCCGCGCTGCAGTCTGGATCCGCGCCGATTCGAAGGTCGCCATCAGCTGCTTGAAGCCCTGGCCTTCCTCGCCGCCCAAGAGGCTGCCGGCCGGAACGGTGAAGCCGTCGAAGGCCAGCTCGTACTCCTTCATGCCGCGATAGCCCAGCACGTGGATCTCGCCGCCGGTCATGCCCTCTGCCGGGAAGGGGTTCTCCTCCGTGCCACGCGGCTTTTCCGCCAGGAACATGGAGAGGCCACGCCAGTTGTCGGTATCGGGGATCGAGCGCGCCATCAGGGTCATGAGGTCAGAGCGGCTGGCGTGCGTGATCCAGGTCTTGTTGCCCTGGATGCGGTAGCTCTCGCCTTCCTTCATCGCACGGGTCTTCAGAGAGCCCAGGTCAGAGCCGGTGTTGGGCTCGGTGAAGACGGCCGTCGGCAGGATCTCACCCGACGCGATCTTCGGCAGATAGTGCTCTTTCTGCGCTTCCGTGCCGCCCAGCCGGATAAGCTCGGCGGCGATCTCGGAACGGGTACCGAGCGAGCCCAGGCCGATGTAGCCGCGCGACAGCTCTTCCGTCACCACGCACATGGCCATCTTGCCGAGGCCCGATCCGCCGTACTCCTCCGGCACCGTCAGGCCGAAAACGCCCAGATCGGCCAGCTCCTGCACGACGGCATCGGGGATCAGGTCGTCGGCGCGGTGCCACTCGTGCGCATCCTCGGCGTGATCGTCGGCGATTTTGGCGAACTGCTCGCGGATCATATCCAGGGTTTCGTCGCCCAGGTTGAGCTGTCCGAAGCTGCCCTCGGCCAGGATCTCGGCCAGACGGGCGCGGGTGGCTGCGGTATTGCCCTTCTCGACCAGGCGCTTGATGGCGGGGCTCCAGAGCGCGTGGATCTCTTCATCAGAGAGGCCCATGTCGGCGGGGCGCAGGATCTCCGTTTGGCTCATCGGCAGGCCGCCCCAGAGCTGCTGGATGTACTCCCCGAAGGCGATCTGCGTGATCAGCGCCTCGGCCTCGTCGAAGCTACCCTCCTCTTCCTCCAACCGCTTGGCCCAGGCCAAGAGCTCCCGCAGGGCTGCGGCATAGGTCAAGGTCCAGGCCAGTCCGTGCGCTGCCTGCTGCTCACGCTCCAAGAGCGCCGGGTCCACCTTGCCGCTGGGCGCCACCAGGCCGGCCACAGCACTGCGCGCTGCCGCACCGAAGCGTTCGACGGCCACCACGGCCTCGGCACAGTCGGCCAGAAGGGTCGGCAGGATCAGACTGTCGCTCTCAATCCCGGGCTCAATCTCGGGGACGGCCTGCAGTGTCGCGGCTGGAGACATGATGGACCTCGAATCACATGTGGACGAGAGGCCGCTTTCTCACGGAACAGCGGCCTCTCTCAGTTTTGCATCAGGCACTATAGCTTAGCGCGCCACTTGCGGCGAGCAAGTGGCCATTGGTTTAGGCGGAGCGGGCGTCCTCTAAGGTCCGCATGCCCGGACGCTTGGCCTGCACCAACACCGCCATGTTCCCGGGCTTGTGCTGGTTGTTCATCATCTTGGTGTGCGCGCGGGGGATGTCGTCCCAGCCGAAGACCTCGCTCATGCAAGGATCGATGCGACGCTCCACCACCAGATTGTTGGCCTGTGCGGCCTGCAGCAGGTTGGCGAAGTGGCTGCCCTGAATGCGCTTCTGCCGCTGCCAGACGAAGCGGGCGTCGAAGGTGAGGTTGTAGCCGGTGGTGCCGGCGCAGAAGACCACCATGCCGCCGCGCTTCACCACCAGGCAGGAGACCGGGAAGGTCTGCTCGCCCGGGTGTTCGAAGACGAAATCGACGTCGTTGCCCTTGCCGGTGATCTCCCAGATCGCCTTACCGAACTTGCGGCATTCCTTCATATAGTCGCGGTAGCCCTCGCCGTTGACCGGCGGCAGCTGGCCCCAGCAATTGAAGTCCTTGCGGTTGATCACGCCCTTTGCGCCCAGCGACAGCACGAAGTCGCGCTTGGTCTCGTCAGAGATCACGCCGATGGCGTTGGCGCCGGCGGTGGAGATGAGCTGGATGGCCATGGAGCCGATACCACCCGAGGCACCCCAAACCAGCACGTTCTGACCAGGCCGCAGGATGTGCGGGCGATGGCCGAAGAGCATGCGGTAGGCGGTCGCCAGGGTCAGCGTGTAGCAGCCGCTCTCCTCCCAAGTCAGATGGCGCGGGCGGGGCATCAGCTGGCGGTCCTGCACGCGGCAGAACTGGGCGAAGGAGCCGTCAGGCGTCTCGAAGCCCCAGATCCGCTGCGAGGGGGAGTTCATCGGATCGCCGCCGTTGCACTCCTCATCGTCGCCGTCGTCCTGGTTACAGTGCACCACGACCTCGTCGCCGACCTTCCAGCGCTTGACCTTGGAGCCCACGGCCCAGACCACGCCGGTCGCGTCCGACCCGATGATGTGATAGGGCGATCCGTGAATATCGAAGGTGGAGATAGGCGTGCCCAGGCAGGCCCAGACGCCGTTGTAGTTGACGCCGGCGGCCATCACCATGATCAGCACGTCGTGGCTGTCCAGGGTCGGGGTGTCGACGACCTCAACGGCAAAGGCCTTCTCCGGCTCACCATGGCGTTCGCGGCGGATGGTCCAGGCATACATCTGCTTGGGCACATGACCCAAGGGCGGGATCTCACCCATCTCGTAGAGATCCTTCATGGCTTCCCCTGGCCCCGCGGTCTCGCGCAGAGGAACCACGTTCGCTACTTCACTCATAACCGTCCTTGCTCCTCTCGATGGGCCGCCTCTGGGAAGCCGGCTGCCGTCGGTGCCGGATCATCCTACCAGCATGCGTCCTTTCGCACTGCAGGGCACCAGTGTTAAATGCCGCAGTGCAACATCTCTCTCCTTTAGCCCGAGGTGCCACAGCTTGGCAATGCGCAATTTCTCACCGCCTTGGCCATTTTTTCAGCAACTTTCTTTCAGCGACCTTCTCTACCCCTAGGAAACTAGGCGGTTTCGCATGACAAGGCTGGGCTTGCACTGCGAAAGAAAAAGGCGCGTGATGGTGGGGAGGCAGCCTTCGCAGCTGCGGAGTCTACCACTTTAGACGGCAGGGACTGTTGCATTGCAGCAGAACGTTTCATACCCTGGACGTCTCAGAAGCGACAGATTATTGCGCGCAACCTCTCGACAGAACGGGCGGTGATGGGCGAAGGAGGCCAGTATGGCTGCGGATAAGAAGACGGACACAGCGGTCAAGCGCGACCGGCCCTGGCTGATGCGCACCTATGCCGGCCACTCCACGGCGGCGGCCTCCAACGCGCTCTACCGCAAGAACCTGGAGAAGGGGCAAACGGGCCTCTCCATCGCCTTCGATCTGCCGACCCAGACCGGCTATGACAGCGACCATGTCCTGGCGAAGGGCGAGGTCGGCAAGGTCGGCGTGCCGGTCAGCCACATCGGCGACATGATGACCTTGCTGGACAGCATTCCGCTGGACCGCATGAACACCTCCATGACCATCAACGCCACCGCCCCCTGGCTGCTGGCGCTCTACATCGCGGCTGCCGAGAAACAGGGCGTGGCGCGCAAGGACCTGACCGGGACCACGCAGAACGACGTCATCAAGGAGTATCTCTCCCGCGGCACCTACATCTTCCCGCCGCAGGCGTCGCTGAAGCTGACCGCCGACGTCATCGCCTTCACCGTGGCCGAGGTGCCGCGTTGGAACCCTACCAACGTCTGCAGCTATCACCTGCAGGAGGCTGGCGCGACCCCGGTGCAGGAGCTGGCCTATGCGCTCGCCACCGCCATTGCGGTCCTGGATGCAGTGAAGGCCGGCGGCCAAGTGCCGGAAGCCGACTTCGCCAAGGTGGTGGGCCGCATATCCTTCTTCGTGAATGCCGGCGTGCGCTTCATCACCGAGCTTTGCAAGATGCGGGCCTTCACCCAGCTCTGGGACGAGATTTGCCAGGAGCGCTATGGCGTCGAAGACCCGGCCCTGCGCCGCTTCCGTTATGGCGTACAGGTGAACTCGCTCGGCCTGACCGAGCAGCAGCCGGAGAACAACGTCTACCGCATCCTGATCGAGATGTTGGCCGTGGTGCTGTCAAAGGACGCCCGCGCGCGGGCCGTGCAGCTGCCCGCTTGGAACGAGGCCTTGGGCCTACCGCGCCCTTGGGACCAGCAGTGGTCCCTGCGCCTGCAGCAGATCGTGGCCTTCGAGAGCGATCTTTTGGAATACGGCGACATCTTCACCGGATCGCCGGTGATCGAGGGCAAGGTTGCCGATCTCTGCGCCGAAGCCCGCGCCGAATTGGCCCGGATCGAGGCCATGGGCGGCGCCGTGGCGGCCGTCGAAAACGCCGCCATGAAGCGCGCGCTGGTGGAGAGCGCTACCTTGCGCATGCAGGCGATCGAAGAGGGCGAGATGACCGTGGTTGGGGTCAACGCCTTCACCCAGAGCGAGCCCTCGCCGCTGACCGAGGGCGCCGAAGACAGCGGCGCCATGACCGTCGATCCGGCTGCGGAGGCGGAGCAGGTTGAACGCCTGAAAGCCTGGCGCGAAGAGCGCGACGAAGCCGCGGCAACGGCGGCCTTGGAGGCCCTGGAAGCCGCCGCAGCGGCAGGCGAGAACATCATGGAGCCCTCCATCGCCTGTGCCCACGCCGGCGTGACCACCGGCGAGTGGGGTGCAGCCCTGCGCCGGGTGCTGGGAGAGTACCGCGCCCCCACCGGCGTCGGCGCCGGCCTGCCCAGCGCCGACGAGGCGCGGGTTGGCCAGGTTCGTGCTCGCGTTGAGGCCTTGAGCCAGTCCTTCGGCCGCCGGCCCAAGCTGCTGGTCGGCAAGCCCGGCCTAGACGGCCATTCCAACGGCGCCGAACAGGTCGCCGTGCGTGCACGCGACTGCGGTTTTGAGGTGGTCTACGAGGGCATCCGCCTGACCCCGGAGGAGATCGTGAACGCCGCCCTGGAGGAGGGCGTGCACGTCATCGGCCTCTCCATCCTCTCCGGCTCGCACCTGGTGCTGGTGAAGGAGATCATGCGCCTGATGCAGGCCGAGAGCTTGGGCGAGCTGCCGGTCGTGGTCGGCGGCATTATCCCGCCGGAGGATGCAGCCGAGCTGCGCCAGGCCGGCATCGCCGCGGTCTACACGCCCAAGGACTTCGACCTGACCGCCATCATCGCCGACATCACCGGCCTGCTGGAAGGGAGCGACCGGGAAGCGGCCTGATGTGGCGTTCGCGCAGACCTTAGAGAGCCTGCGTCACGAGCGCGTAGGCTGGCAATATGTGCCGGGCTTTAGTGGTATTTCTTGCAGATCAGAAAGGCGTTAGCAGCAACACGCGAGCCGCTTCAGTAAAAGAACAGCAACGGTATCCTACAATTCTAAGTATGGTCGGGGCTGATCGGACACCGCCAACCTTAACCGTCCGCATCTTTGAACTTTGGGTCCCGTCCGTCTTCTGGAAACCACCGATCATAGCATCTGACCAGGTGCGGCAGTTGCTCAGCGCTGAACAAGGTGCTTGTGGGCGGCAAGGTACCCGGCTCTGCTTCGCGCTTTATCAGCACACGGACCATTTTCTTAACCATTTCGTGTAGATGATCGTAGGCAAGTGCATCGATGTAAAGACCTTGATCAATGCCCAGTGCCACTGACTCCAACTGATTGAGAACAAATTTTAAGTCTAGGTCTCTCGCTAGATCTGGGCTTGTATAGTCAGTCCCATAGTTAGTCTTTGTTGAGAGTGTCTTCGCTGCAGCCAAAAGCGTAGCATCGCAAATGAGACGATCGCATGCGCGGAGTGTTGCCCACTTTCTTTCTCGCTCACCGGCAAGCCTCAATTGCTCTCTTTGAAGTTGAAGCGCCTCTGCTTGTTTCGCTAGGTCGCGATTTTGATTTTCCAACTGCACGCCAATTAGGCGCAGTTGGTGTACAGCAGCGACTGCAAGATAAAACGTAGCCGATGCCGCTACTACAGCCGCCGCAGTCTGAACGAGATCATCCATAGCTATTCCACTAAGCTTCGTTAGCTTTTAGACGATCGGCAGGATACCGTACCTCATCTATCTCTCCTTTTCACAACAAAAGCTTGCGCTAGCGATTCCAGCATAGCTGTGGCATTAAGCCAGCGCAACACGCCTGACGCAGGGTGCCTATTCCATCCAATGCCCGATCGGAGACCGCACCAGGACTAAGCGAGAACCGAGCCTCGCATCTCCGAAAAAAGCAACCAAATCGCGATTACGGTGATGAGCGCACCAAGTTACTTCCTCACGTATGTAAGGATATCGCAAGTCCAAGACGAGATTCAAGGGACCGCATCCTTGACTGACCCAACATCCGCCACGCGAGACAAACGGATATGTACCAAGACTGGTGAGCTAGATATGCCCTCTATCCACACATCCTGATAGTACTGCGGTGGAGCGATAGGTGGTCAGGTGAAAGATCCCCGCTATAGCTGTTCCATCCAATCCGCAATGACCGCCGCGACCTCCGGGAAGCGGGCATCCTGCATCAGGTAGTGGCAGCAGCCCTCGGCGATGTGGAGCTCTGCCTGCTCTCCATAGCGCGCGGCGATCTGCCGGGCGATCGCCGGCGAAACGCCGTGATCCTCAGCCCCTGAGACTACCAGGATCGGGCAGGTCACCCGCTCGACGTCGATCTTTGTCGTCTGCCGGTCATCGAAGATCCAGAAGAAGAGTTCGAAGAGCGCCTGGCCGGATTCGGGACTAAGACGAGCGAAGGTCGCGGCCTGGGTCTCTGGACTGAGCGTGTTGAAGCCCAAACGGGACAGGGTTTCCATGTCTGGGTGTATTACCTGCTCCCAAATCGCGCCGGCACGCATGAAGCCGGTCCCGATCGAGCGTTCTGCAGCGGTGACCGGCAGGATGCCGGAGATGACGGAGCCGTTCAGCAGGACGACGCCTGACGCCAAGCCCTCCATCGCCAGTTTCTGGGCGATGACGCCGCCCATGGAGTGGCCAAGGATCACGGGCTTGCTGGGCAGGGACGCCACGAAGGCCGCCAGATCGCTGCAATAGTCGGCGATGCTGACGCCGACGAGCGCGTCGGCATCGCCCGGATCGCCGCCATGGTGCCGCAGCGGCGGCGCATGGCACTGCCAGCCGCGTTTTTCCAGAGCATCGGCAAGCGGCTGCACGGTCCAGGGCCCACCGAAGGCGCCGTGAATGAGAAGAGCCCTCCGCTCCATGCTTCCTCCCTGTCTTGCTTGTCCCTTGGGGTAACCCGCAGGTCGCTCCGATCACCCCTGCTTGTAGTGCGCCTTGGGCCAGCGGCGGTGAAGCCAGAACCACTGGCCGGGGTCGTCGCGCACCCAAGCCTCGATGCGGGCTGTCATCGCGGCTGTCAGCGCTGCCACATCCGCCTCGCGGTCGCCGCTGTTGGGCAGTTCCAGCGCCGGCTCCACCGTCAGCCGGTAGCGGGCACCCCCTAGCCGCTCGGTGCGGCAGGGCACTACCGGCAGCTTCAGGTGCAGAGCGGTGCGGGCCATGGCCGGGTTGGTCTTGGCCTCGACACCGAAGAAGGGGACCGGCACGCCGCTGTCGTAGCGCTGGTCGATCAGCTGGGCGACGTAGCCGCCTTCGCGCAGCGCGTGGGCAGCCTGCATGCCGCTGGAAAAGCCGCGGTCGAACATACGCGCAGCACCCCGCCAGCTCTTCAAAGCGTGATCCAGGATGGCGTTGTTGGGCCCGCGCGCGAAGATGTTGAGCCGCAGGCCACGGCTGGCGCAGTAGCGCGGCACGATCTCGAAGTTGCCCAGGTGTCCGCCGAAGAGGATCGCCGGCTGGCCGCTGTACACCAGGTCCCGCATGCGCTCCTCCCCCACCACCTCGACCCGGCCGCGCTCAGGCGTGGTCAGCATCGGCAGGTGTGGATACACGAAAACCAACCGGCCGAAGTTGTCCCACATGGCAGCCGCGATGGCCGCGCGCTCCTCGGCGCTCTTCTCTGGGTAGGCGAGACTCAGCCCCCGGTCGGCGCGGCGGGCCAGTCCGCCGATGCGCGGGCCGATGGTTCGGGCCAGCCAGCCACCAAGCGCGGAAGCCCGATCCGCCGGCAGCAATCGCGCCAGACCCAAGATAAGAAAGAGCGGCAGCGCCTCCAGCGGGTCTTGCAGGAAGCGGCGGACCGGCGAGCGGCGAGGTCTAGCCACCCGCTGCCTCCACGATTGGGCGCAAGAGCGCCTCGAGCTGGGCCGGGTCGTCCCAGACCACGGACACCGGCAGGGTATCGATGCCGAAGCGCTCCGGCGCAGGCAGGCGGGCCATGTCTTTCTCCGTGGTGATGAGCGTGCAGCCAGCGGCCTCGGCACGCTGACGCAGGCGCGACAGCTCGTCTGCGCGATAGCGGTGATGGTCGGCAAAGGCAAGCCGCTCGACCAGGACCGCACCGAGCGTCTCCAAGCTGGCAAAGAACTTCTCGGGCCGGCCGATGCCGGCAAAGGCCAGGACGCGGCGCCCGGCGAGATCACTGCGTGCCGGGCGAAGGGCGGCGTCCAAGCGCGGCAAGCCGCTGGGTAAGGCGACCTCACGCGCTGTCTCGGCGCCACGCAAGACGACGACGCCCGACGCGCGGCCCAAGCCGGCGGAGAGGTCTTCGCGCAAGGGGCCAGCCGGCATGACCCGGCCATTGCCGAAACCATAGGCAGCGTCCACCACCAGCAGCGAGAGGTCCTTGGCGAGGCTGGGGTTCTGGAAACCGTCGTCCATCACGATGACCTGCGCCCCGCTCTCGATCGCCAAGGCCGCACCGGCGGGACGGTCGCGTGCCATCACGGTGACTGCTTGTCGGGCCAAGAGCAGCGGCTCATCCCCGACTGCCTCGGCACTCTGCTGGTCAGCTTGCACCACGAGAGGACCAGCCTCCCTGCCGCCGTAGCCGCGCGTCAGGAAGACCGGCGTCACACCGCCGTCTTGCAAGGCTGCTGCAACTGCCAACGCCACCGGCGTCTTACCGGCGCCGCCCGCAACCAGGTTGCCGACACAGATCAAGGGTACCGGCAGCCGCTGCGGCCGGCCGCGGGCAATCCGCCGGCGTGCGGCTTGGGCATAGAGGGCCGCAACCGGGCTCAGCAGTCGCGGGACCAGGCCATTGCGGCGCCAGAAGTTAGGGGCACGCATGGCGGCCTTAAGCGGCTGGCGGCGGCTTGGTCCGCCGGCTCTTGGGCCGACGACCGCTGCTGCCGCCGGGCTCCGGAAGCGGCTGACCGCAGCGCCGGTCGGCCTCTTGCGTCAGCGCGATCAACGCCTCCTCCACTGCACGGCGGGTCATCTCCAGACTGGTGAGGCTGCGACCCTCCGGCGGGGCGATGGGTGCGCCAAAGAGCAGGACACCGCGGCTGAAAGGCCAGGGCAGAACGAAGCGGTCCCAGGTCTTGAGATAGCTGGCGCGGCGCTGCGCCAAGGCAAAGGGCACCAGCGGTATGCCGGCCTCTTTCGCCACCTTGACCGCCCCGCCCTTGACCCGCAGGAAGGGTCCCTTGGGCCCGTCCGGGGTGATGCCGATGATCTCGCCGCGCGCGGCGGCTTGGCTGAGGGCTGCCAAGGCCTCGGCACCGCCCTTGCCAGGCGCGCTGCCAGAGCCACTGACCGTTTTGGCGCCCAGATGCTCCACCGTGCGGGCGACCAGTAAGCCGTCGCGGTGGCTGGAGGTCAGCACCGTCAGCCGGCGCACCGGCACCGGCCAGGCAGGGTAGGTCATGGCGATACGGCTGTGGGAGAAACAGCCGACGAAGCCCTTGCCCTGGTCGAGCAAGACCTTGGTCTCCTCCGGAGCCTCGACCTGCCAGCGCGTGGTGAGACGCAGCCCCTTGATGTAGAGCGATAGAAGCCAGGCCAGAGCGGCTTGTACCCAGGGGCGTTGCAGCAGGCGTTTGCGTGCGGCCATGGCTCCGCCTTCGCGGCCGCGCTCAGGAGCCGGCGGGCGTCAGACCGGCGCTCTCGCCCTCACTTGCCCCACCCTCTTTGCCGTCCGAGAGAAACTGCTGGCTGCTGAGCTTGGCATAGACACCCTGCTTGGCCAGCAGCTCCTTGTGGCTGCCGGATTCCACCACGCGCCCGCCCTCCATCACGAAGATGATGTCGGCATCGACGACGGTGGAGAGGCGGTGGGCGATGACCAAGGTCGTGCGCCCGACCATTAGGCTCTTCAGCGCCTGCTGCACATGCCGTTCGGACTGGGTATCCAGGGCGGAGGTCGCCTCGTCTAGCAGCAGAATGGGCGCGTTCTTGATCATCGCGCGGGCAATGGCGATGCGTTGCCGCTGGCCGCCGGAGAGTTTCACGCCGCGTGGGCCGACTTGCGTGTTGTAGCCCTCCGGCAGCTGGCTGATGAAGTCGTGGGCGCCGGCATTGCGGGCCGCGGCCTCGATCTCCTCTTGGGTGGCGTCGGGCCGGCCATAGCCGATGTTGGTGCGGACCGTCTCGTCGAAGAGGACGATCTCCTGCGAGACCAGCGAGAGCGCGGCCCGGAGCGAGCCCAGTGTCACGCCACGCACGTCCTGCCCGTCGATCATCACCTGGCCACTGTCGACATCGAAGAAGCGGGGCAAGAGGTTCAGAATGGTCGTCTTGCCTGCACCAGAGGGACCGACCAGGGCAATGGTCTTGCCCGCTGGCGCTGTGATACTTAGCCCATTTAGGGCCGGCGCTTTGACGTGGTAGGCAAAGTTCACGTCCTTCAGCACAACCTCGCCGCCGCGCACCACCAAGGGCTTTGCATCAGGCGCGCTCATGATCTCCGGCACGGTGTCCAGAACCTCGAAGATGCGCTCCGCCGCTGCCAGGCCGTCCTGCAGGTTGGTGTTCAGCTTCGCCAGGCGCTTCAAGGGCTCATAGGCCAGAAGCACGGCGGTGATGAAGGCGAAGAAGGAGCCCGGGTCGCCGCCCTCGCCCAAGACCTGCTCGGCGCCGTAGAGCAGCACGGCAACGATGGCGAGGCCGCCGGCAAGCTCGGTAATGGGATTGACGATGGCGCGGATAACGGCTGCTTTCTGGCTCAGGCGGAAGACCTCGTTGATGACGCCGTTCGCGCGCTTGGTCTCATAGCCCTCCATGCCATAGGCCTTCACGTGGCGCACACCCTGGAAAGTCTCGTCTAGAAGCGTGTTGAAGAGGCCCATCTGCACCTGATTGGTGCGCGAGACGCGGCGCATGCGCCGGCCGATAGCGATGATCGGCCCGGCCACCAGGGGAATGACGATCAATGCCAAGATCGCCAGGTACCAATCCTGATAGAACATGACACCGATCAAAGCCACGGCAGTGAAGAAATCGCGCCCGAATCCCACCAGAGTATCCGTCGCCGAGCCGCGCAGGCGGCCCACATCGTTCGTGAAGCGCGAGATCATCGTGCCCGGCGAGTTGTTGTTGTAGTAGGCCAGGTCCATCGACATGAGCTTGGCGAAGAGGTCCTGCTGCACGTCGGCCACGACGCGGTTGCCGACGTAGCTCATCAGCACGCCCTGACCGAAGGCGCCGAAGCCCTTGGTGGCGAAGATGACGGCGATGGAGATGGCCAGCGTGTTGATGGCGACGGGATTGCGCTCGTCAAAGACCTCGTTGACCAGCGGCTCCATCACCTGTGCCATGCCAGCCGTGGCGCCGGCGACGATCAGCATACAGCCGACGGCGAGCGCCAAGCGCCAGGCGTGCTTGCGCACATAGTCGTTCACCAGCCGCTTGACCAACGGCCAGGTCTCGGCGTTCAGCTTGACCTTGCGCTTCTCGTTCTTGCTCACGGGGCTGCTCGCCGCTCCTTACTGCACCGCAGGATGATCCTGCGGGCTTGACTGAAGCGGAGGCTTACCACGCCGCCAAAGCGTTTGGAAATCGGCCAGCGGGCTGGTGCCGTCTCACACCAACCGACTTCAGGCGAAGGGGGCGAGGAATCCTCGGAACTGCTCTGCGCAGGCCCGCCAGGAGAAGCGCTCGGCGTAAGCGCGGGCCACCTTAGGATCCAGCTCCAGCGCCGCTTTGGCGGCCTTGGCCAGGTCCTCGTCCAGAACGCCGGCGCCGCTGCCACCGACCACATCCAGGGGGCCGGTCACTGGGTAAGCGGCGACTGGCAGGCCCGACGCCATGGCCTCCAGCAGCACCAGGCCGAAGGTATCGGTGCGGCTGGGGAAGACGAAGACGTCGCCCAGCGCGTAGTGCCGGGCCAGCTCCTCGCCAACCTTGGCGCCGGCGAAGTGCACCTCCGGATAGCTCTTGCGCAGGCTGGCGAGCTGCGGCCCGTCGCCCACCACCAGCTTACTGCCGGGCAGATCCAGCTTCAGGAAGGCTTCAATGTTTTTCTCCACCGCCACGCGGCCGACATAGAGAAAAACCGGCTTCGGCAGGTCCAAGGGCGGCGGGCCCGGCGGTTCCGGCCGGAAGAGGGTCAGGTCTACGCCACGCGACCACTGGCGCAGGTTGGTGAAGCCGCGCCCCTCCAGATCCCGCTTCAGCGAAGGCGTCGCCACCATCACGCCCGAAGATCCGCCGTGGAACCAGCGCATGAAGCGATAGCCCCAAGACACGGGCACCGGTGCCCGGGCGCTGATGTATTCTGGAAAGCGCGTGTGATAGCTGGTGGTGAAGGGCAGTCCGCGCTTTCGGCAGTAGCTGCGCGCGGCCAGGCCTAGGGGCCCTTCGGTTGGCAGATGGATAGCCTGTGGCTGGCTTTCCTCCAGCTTAGCGGCCAGCGGCTTCCCAGGGCGCAGGGCCAAACGGATCTCTGGATAGGTTGGGCAAGGGATGGTCTTGAAGTCGCTGGGCGCGATCACCGTGACCTGATGATCCAGGGCCTCCAGCTCTTCACGCACGCGATTGAGGGTGCGCACCACGCCGTTGATCTGCGGGTACCAGGCATCGCTCACCAAGGTGATTCGCACGGCGTTCTCTCTAGAAGGAGGGGATCTCAGGCGGCAGCGTCGACGCGCTGCTCGGGAGCAGGCAGCATTGAGAAGTTGCGCTCCTCCGCCCAGTGCAGGATTTCCAAACGGCCGTCGTGATGCTCGACCAGAGCGGTGCAGCTCTCGACCCAGTCGCCGTCGTTGCAGTAGAGCACGCCGTCGATCATCCGCATCTCGGCATGGTGGATGTGGCCACAGACCACGGCATCGACGCCGCGCTTGCGGGCTTCCTCAGCCACCGCGGTCTCGTAGTTGTCGATGAACTGAACCGCGTTCTTGACCTTGAACTTCAGATAGGCGGAAAGCGACCAATAGCTGAAGCCCAGCCGCCGGCGCAGCATATTGAGCCAGGTGTTGAGGGTCAGGCAGGTGTTGTAGGCGCGATCGCCTAAGTGGGCCAACCACTTGTGATACTTGACGATTCCGTCGAAGGAGTCGCCGTGGAGGATCAGGTAGCGCCGCCCCTCCGGCGTTTCGTAGATGTGATCGCGCACGATCTCCACACCGCCGAAATGCACGCCGCAATACTCGCGGAAGGCTTCGTCATGATTGCCGGGCACATAGTAGACCTTGGTGCCCTTGCGCGCCTTGCGCAGGAGTTTCTGCACCACGTCATTGTGTATCTGCGGCCAATACCAGTTCTTGCGCAACCGCCAGCCGTCGACGATATCCCCCACCAGGAAGAGGGTATCGCTTTCGGTATGCCGCAGGAAATCCATCAAGTACTCGGCCTTGCAGCCGCGCGTGCCCAGATGGATGTCTGAAATGAAGATAGCACGGTAGTGGCGCGTCGGTGGTTCCACGCCAA
>JBCBSF010000070.1:0-29733 GCA_039819325.1 Pseudomonadota bacterium
GCCACCCAATAGGTGACTTATGTGGGTGGCCGGGTGGGGGTGAGGGCCGGTGCCGTGTTCGCGCGAAGCGTTAGCCTTCCACCACACCCATGATGTCGCTCTCGCGCATGATCAGCAGGGTCTTGCCGTCCAGCTTGACCTCGGTGCCCGACCACTTGCCGTAGAGCACGGTGTCGCCGGCCTTCACGTCCAGCGGGTTGACCTTGCCGTCGTCGCCACGGGCGCCGTCGCCGGCGGCGATGACCTTGCCCTGCATGGGCTTTTCCTTGGCGGTGTCAGGGATGATGATACCACCGGCGGTCTTCTCCTCGCTCTCGAGGGGTTCGACGACCACGCGGTCGTGCAGCGGCCTGAAATTCATGCTCGCTCGTCTCCTAATCCTGCTTGTTGTATTTGCCCCGCGCCTCTCGGCCGGAGCGCCCCGGTTAGCTTTGCCTTTGTGGGCGCGTGTCAGCACTCTCATACTGTGAGTGCTAAGCCGGGAGATAGGAGGCCTGCCCCCGGCCTGTCAAGGAGGGATTGGGCTTTGTCGTGAAAGCCCTAGTGCGCCCGGAGCGGGCTCACGCGCAGACGGCCGGCGGTCTCTTCGGCCTGTTGCTGCAGACGGCCCAGTGCTGCCTCGTCCAGGCGGACGTCGAGGCTCATATGTCCCTCGCCGTCATCGTGAACGGCGAGCACCTGACCCTCGGCGTGCAGCCAGGCCAGCATTTGGCCATCGCTGCTGTCGATTTCCACCTGCAGCAGAGCCTCATCGCGGCCCAACTCCGCCTCCAAACGCGCCAGCAGGTCCGCTACGCCCGTACCGGTCAAGGCGGAGACAGCCAACCGCTCGCCGCTGCCGCAAGCCGGCAGCAGTGCCGCGCGGGCCTCCTCGTCCAGGCAGTCGACCTTGTTCAAGACCTCCAGGATGCGTTTCCCGCTCTCCGGGCCGCAGCCAAGCGCGTCCAGCACAGCCTCCACGTCTTGACGCTGTGCGGCTGTGTCAGGGTGGGCGCAATCGCGGACGTGCAGGATCAGGTCAGCCTCCACCACCTCCTCCAGGGTCGCGCGGAAAGCGGCAACCAGCTGGGTCGGCAGGTCGGAGATGAAACCCACCGTGTCGGAGAGCACGAACTCCCGTCCGCCCGGCAAGGTCACCCGGCGCATCGTCGGGTCTAGAGTGGCGAAGAGCAGATCTTGCGCCCGCACCCCGGCCTCGGTCAGGCGGTTGAAGAGGGTCGACTTGCCGGCGTTGGTGTAGCCCACCAGCGCCACCACCGGCAGGGCCCGGCCCTTGCGCTGCTCGGCGCGCGTTCGGCCGACCTTGGCCAAGTCACGGTCGATACGCTCGATCCGCTCGGCAATGAGCCGCCGGTCGATCTCCAACTGACTTTCACCAGGACCGCCCAGGAAGCCGAAGCCACCGCGCTGCCGCTCCAAGTGGGTCCAAGACCGCACCAGGCGCGAGCGTTGGTAGGAAAGCGCCGCGCGCTCCACCTGCAGCTGGCCTTCGCGGGTCTGGGCGCGCGCGCCGAAGATCTCCAGGATCAGGCCGGTGCGGTCGATGACCTTACAGCCCCAGTCGCGTTCCAGATTGCGCTGCTGGATCGGTGTCAGGGCGGCGTCGACGATGGCCAGTCCCACCGTTTCGTCATGCAGATCCTGGCCCAAACGCTCCACCTGGCCGCTGCCGAGGAGGGTCGCCGGGGTCGGGCGCTGCACGACCGGCAGACGCTTCATGGTGACGTCGAGGCCGATGGCCTGGGCCAGCCCGACCGCTTCCTCCGCCCGCGCCTCTTGGCTGCGCGATCCGGGACCGGTCGGGCGCTCGGCTGCCAGAAGCGGACAGATGACCGCGGCGCTCAGCTTGGCCGGCGCCTCTTTCTCCTGCATGGCCGCGCGCTAGGCCTCGACCGGCTCCTCCTCGCGCGCCGGCTCGAAGAGCTGCACCGGCGTGGCGGGCATGACGGTCGAGATCGCGTGCTTGTAGACCAGCTGCGAATGCGCGTCGCGCCGCAGCAGGACCGAGAAGTTATCGAACCAGGTCACCACGCCCTGCAGCTTAACGCCATTGACCAGAAAGATGGTCACCGGCACCCGGTTCTTGCGGATGTGGTTGAGAAACACGTCTTGGACGTTCTGTTGCTTCTCGTTTGCCATAACATCACCTCTTTTTTCTTTTCTTGAGGCGGAAAACCCGCCCTGTTGCCCAGGCCTTAGCGACCGAAGATCAATGCACTCAACTCTGCAGCCGAGCGCACATGGTGGCGTGGTGTGCAGTCGGGGAACTCAGTTGGGCCTGGCGGAGCTTGTCGCAGCAGCACCGGTAGACAGCCGCTGTTGACGGCACAGAGCATGTCGATATCGGTGTCACCCACAAACCAGACCGCCTCGCTTGCCTGTTTTCCCATTGCCTCCAAGGCCATGAAGGGCGCATCGGCAGCCGGTTTGTCCCTGGCCGCGTCATTCGCCCCTACCAAGGCGGTGAAATAGGCCTGCCACCCCAAGGCGGCAACCTCTGCCCGCAACAGCGGGCCCGCTTTGTTTGAGACCACGCCAGCCGCCAGTCCCGCCGACGCCAAACGCTCCAAGAGATCCACGGCGCCGGGGTAGGGTCTCAGCTGCTCCAGATGGCTAGCGCGGAAGGCGGCGTAAAAGATCTCCGTCGCCTCTGCCGCCCGTTCGCCAAAGAGCGGCGGGAAGGCGTCACGTGCGGAGGCACGCACCCGCTCCTTACACTGCTCCAGGGTCCAGGGTTCCTGGCCCATGGCGGTAAAGGTCGTCTCCAGTGCGGCATGGATCGCCACCCAAGTGTCGACCAGCGTGTTGTCCCAGTCGAAGAGGAAGGCGCTTGGCGCAGGGCTCACTGCAGCTGGCCGCTGCCGGAAAAGGCCGCGATGTAAGCCTCACGCAGGGCTTGGCTCAAGGGACCCGGATTGCCGTTGCCGACGACTCGATCGTCGATCTTGGTGACCGGCATGACGAAGTTGGATGAGGAGGTGATGAAGGCCTCACTCGCCTCGAAGGCCTCTTCTAGAGAGAAGGGGCGCTCCTCACAGATGTAGCCCTGCTTGGCCATGAGGTCGATCAGCACGCGCCGGGTGATGCCGTTCAGGATCTCGCGCTCATCGGACGGACGGGTGATGACCCGCTTGTCCTTGGTCACGATCCAAGCGTTGGTGGAGCTGCCTTCGGTCACGCAGCCCTGGTCGTCCAGCATCCAGGCTTCACCGGCCCCCTCCTCTGCGGCCTGTTGCTTGGCCAGGCAGTTGGGCAAGAGCGAGATGGACTTGATGTCCGGGCGCTTCCAGCGGATGTCGGGGCAGGTGACGACAGAGAGGCCCTTGGCCAGCGCCTCCGGTGTGGCCGGCTTGGTCTGTTTGGCGGTCATCACCAGGGCTGGCTTGGTGGGTTTGGTCGGGAACTTATGGTCGCGCGGTGCCACGCCGCGGGTGACCTGCATATAGAGAATGCCATTGGTCAGGTGGTTGCGCCGGATCACCTCGCGAGAGATCAGCTTCAAGGCCTCCCGGCGCATTGGCATGGCGATTTGCAGCTCGCCGAGTGAGTACTCCAACCGGTCAAGGTGCAGCTCTTCATCCACCAGGGTGCCTTCAGCGATGGGGACCACCTCATAGACGCCGTCGGCGAACTGATAGCCGCGGTCTTCGATATGCACCTGCGCCTGGCCATGCGGCAGGTAGCGTCCGTTAACATAGGCCAGTCGCCCCATTCACCCTCTCCTCATCATTCTATGCTGCAGCGCACATATCTAGATCATACGGCTTGCTTGGATGACAAGGGGCTGCGCGGCGGCTGTGGCAAGGGGATACATCCCGTCGCCTTTTCTCAGTCCCGACACAAAGGCGCTCCCCTCATGCTGAGCCTGTCGAAGGATGTGCCAAGGAGCAGGGTGCTAGCGGCACATCCTTCGACAAGCTCGCAGATGAGGTCGGTGAGAGCGGATGGGCTAAGGCTGGTAAGTGGCCGGGCCTAAAAGTACTCCAGCTTAACCGAGAAGAGCTTCTCCAGACGGCGCACCGCGCCCTGTGCGGCGAAGAGGATCACCAGGTCGCCGGGCCGGATCACCGTGTCGCCGCGCGCGATGGTAACCGCACCGCCGCGCACGATAGCACCGACGTGCACGCCTTCCGGCAGATGCGCATCACGCAAGGGCACACCGACCAGGCCGGAAGTCTCCAGGGCCTCTGCCTCGATCGCCTCCGCCGTACCTTCGGCGACCGGGTGCACCTTGCGGATGCGCCCGCGGCGCACGTGTTGCAGGATCTTCGACACGGTGATGGCGCGCGGGCTGACCACGGCGTCGATGCCGAGGGTTCCGGTCAAGGTGCCGTAGCTGGCGTTGTTGATCAGCGTCACCGCGCGGCTGCAGCCGTTCCGCTTGGCCAAGAGCGAGGCCAGGATGTTGGTCTCGTCGTCGTTGGTGACGGCCACCACCGTCTCCGCACTCTCGATATTGACCTCGTCCAGGATTTCCTGATCGAGCGCAGAGCCGCAGAGCACCACCGTCTCTTCCAGCGCCTGGGCAGCGTCTGCAGCGCGCTGGTGGCTCAGTTCCACCATGCGAAGGGACACATGCGCGGCCTGCTTCTCAAGCAGGGTCGCCAGGTAGAGGCCAATGTTGCCGCCGCCCAGGATGACCACGCGGCGCGCCTCTTTCTCTTCGTGGCCAAAGGCCGACATGGCGCGGGTCACATGCTCGGTATCGGCGACGAAGTAGACATCGTCGCCGGCCTGCAGGCGTTCATCGTCGTCCGGGATCATGCCCCGCCCGCCACGCCAGATCCCGGCGACGGAGATGGCCAAGTCGGGGAAGAGCTGCGTCAGCTGCCAGAGCGGCGTCTCCAGGATCGGCGTGTCATTGGTGCAGCGCACGCCGATCAAGGTGATCTTGCCGTCCGCCATGCGGGTGACGTCGAAGGCGCCAGGGACCGAGAAGCGGCCGGCGATGGCTTGGGCCACCTCCACCTCCGGCGAGATGATGACATCGATCGGCAGGTTGCCGCTGCCGTAGAGGTCGGACCAGACGGGGTCGAGATAGGACTGATTGCGTACCCGAGCGATCTTTGTGGGCACGTCGAAGAGCGACTGAGCGACCTGACAGGCCACCATGTTGGTCTCGTCCGTGTGGGTCACGGCGATCAGCATGTCGGCCTTGTCGGCACCGGCGGAGGCCAGCACGTCGGGATGCGAGGCATGACCGACGATCCCCTGCACGTCCAGACTGTCGGCGGCCTTCTGCACGATCTCGGCATTCTGGTCGATCACCGTGATGTCCGAGGCCTCGGCGGAGAGATAGCGCGCGATGTTGAAGCCAACCTGGCCGGCCCCACAGATGATCACCTTCATGGTAGAGGGCTTCCTCCCGATCGCGAGGCTCTAGACTGAAGACTAACGATCAGCCTGTACACCCAGGCTGCGCAGTTTGCGGTGAAGGGCCGAGCGCTCCATGCCGACGAAGGTGGCAGTACGTGAAATGTTGCCACCAAAACGCAGGAGTTGGGCCTCAAGGTATTGACGCTCAAAGACTTCCCGCGCCTCTCGGAGAGAGAGCTCCATCAGGTCGGTGGAGCCGTCGCTGCGCAGCGCCTCCGGCGCTTGCCCGGCAATCTCCGGCGGCAAGTGCCCGGCCGAGACCGCCTCACCGTTCTCGCCCGGCGCCATGATCAAGGCCCACTCGATGGCGTTGCGCAGCTGACGGATGTTACCCGGCCACTCACAGCTCTGCAGGGTTGCCAGCGCATCGTTGGCCAGCTGACGCGACGGCAGACCAGCCGTCCGCGCCGCCCGCTCCATCAGGTGTTCGGCCAAGAGCGGCACGTCCTCACGCCGCTCGTTCAAGGCCGGAACCTGGATCGGCACCACGTTCAGCCGATAGTAAAGGTCCTCGCGGAAGCGGCCTTCCTGGATCAGACGGGCCAGATCGCGGTTGGAGGCGGCGATGACCCGCACATCCACCTCGATCCGCCGCTTGCCGCCCAGGCGCTCGAAGGACTGATCTTGCAAGATCCGCACGATGCGGCCCTGCATCTCCTTCGGCAGGTCGCCGACCTCGTCCAGCAGCAAGGTACCGCCATGCGCGCGCTCCAGGCTGCCGATCTTGCGGCTGGTGCCGACGGTGGCATCGCCTTCGGTGCCAAAGAGCTCCATCTCCAGCCGCTCACCCACGAGCGCACTGCAGTTCATCACCACAAAGGGGCCACTGGCCCGGCGCGAGAGGCGGTGCACCATGCGGGCCGCCACCTCCTTGCCGCTGCCGGGCGGGCCGGTGATCAGCACGCGCGAGTTGGTGGGCGCCACCCGCTGGATCGCCTGGCGGACCGAGGCAATGGCGGCGGAGCGGCCGATCAACTCGTCCTGCATCCCGGCACGCTGCTGCAGCTCCTGGTTCTCGCTCTTCAGCCGGGCGGCCTCCATGGCGCGCTCGATGCAGAGCAGCAGGCGGTCGGTCTTGAAGGGCTTTTCGATGAAGTCGTAGGCGCCGTTGCGGATCGCGGTCACCGCCATCTCGATGGTGCCGTGGCCGGAGATCATGACGATGGGCGTATCCGGGTGCTGTTCCATCAGCACCTCAAGAAGCTCCAGCCCGTCGAGGCGCGAGCCTTCTAGCCAGATATCCAGGACAATGAGATGCGGCAGGCGCTGGGCCAGCGCCTCGAGCGCCTGATCGGCATCGGCAGCACCGCGAACGGTGTAGCCCTCGTCCTCCAGAATGCCGGAGAGAAGCAGGCGGATATCGGCCTCGTCATCGACGATCAGGACCTCGCGGGCCAAGGGGGGATTGCGCATGTCCTAACTCGCTTCTGCTGCCGTTTTCTCTGCAAGATCGTCCGACGCCGCCAGGCGGCTGGCCGGGAAAACCAGGACGACGCAGGCCCCGCCCTGCGCCCGGTTGCTGAGCTCCAGCTCGCCGCCGTGCTCTTCCATGATCTTCTTGACGATGGCCAATCCCAGCCCGGTCCCCCGTGCCTTGCTGGTAACGTAGGGCTCGGTCAGGCGCCGAAGATCGCCTTCCGGCAAGCCGATCCCGTCATCGCTGATCGCCAGGCGTACGCTCTCTGCGCTTTGCTGCACCGAAAGGGTGACGGTGCCAGCCTCCGCCTTGCCCTTCTCGCGGGCCTGCTCCACCGCCTGGACGGCATTTAGCAGCACATTGGTCAGCGCCTGGTTCACCTGCCGCGAATCGCAAGACAGCAAGAGGGTCCCTTCGGGCAGATCCGTCTCGATGGTGATGTTGCGGTTGCCTTGGCGCTGCAGGAAGACCGCCTGAGTGATCAGAGCGCCCAAATCCTCCACCTGCATGACCGGGGTCGGCATACGGGCAAAGGAGGAGAACTCGTCCACCATGCGGCCAATGTCACCGACCTGCCGCACGATGGTGTCGGTGCAGAGCGCAAAGGTCTCGGGATCCTCTTCGATCTGGCGCAGGTATTTGCGTTTCAGCCGCTCGGCCGAGAGCTGGATCGGGGTCAGCGGGTTCTTGATCTCATGCGCGATGCGCCGGGCGATGTCCGCCCAGGCCGCCTTGCGCTGGGCTGCCAAGAGGTCGGTCACATCTTCGAAGGTGCAGACCAGGCCTTGCAGGTCGCGCGCGCCGCCACGTTGCGCCAGCACGCGGGCGCTCAAGTGATGCACCTGACCGTCGCGCTGGACGAAGCTGATCTGCCCTTCGGCATAGCGGCCGGGGTAGCTGCGCGCGCGCCGCACCAGATCGCGCACCTCCGGCAGCTCGTCGGCCAGGAGACGTCCGCGCAACAGCACGCTGCGGCTCTCCAGCAGCTTCTCGGCAGCACTGTTGGCCAAGCGGATGCGGCCCTCGGCATCCAGGCTGACCACGGCGGAGGAGACACCGCTCAAGACCGCCTCGATGAAGCGGCGGCTTTCCTCGCTCTGGCGGTTGACGTCCAGCAGGTCGCCGCGCTGCTGCTGCAGCTGCTCGGTCATCCGGTTGAAGGCAGAGATCAGGCTAGCGATCTCGTCACCAGTCTTGGCCGGAGGCAGACGCGCGGTGAGGTCGCCGCCCGCCACGCGTTCAGCAGCACCGATCAAGACGGAGATCGGTCTGGTCAGATGGTTGGCGACGGCCAGCCCGATCCAGATGGCGACCAGAAGAAGCAAGGCCGCCACCAGAGAAAAGACCAGGGCAAAGGTCACCTGCAGGTCGTTGCGCTGCCCCTCCAGTTCGGCATAGAGCGCCACCGCGCCGCGCGACTGATCCAGCTGGCCCAAGATCCGCGCGTCGACCGGACGGCTTACATAGAGGTAGCTGTCCGAGAGGCTGTCCAGATAGACCAAGGCGCCGATCAGCGAGTCGCGGTCGTCCGGCAGGATCACCACGTCGCCATTGCGGGCCTGCTCCAGCGCCTGCGGGCTGAGGTCACGGGGATTGAAGTCGGCGAAGACACGGAAGCCGCCACGCGCTTCCTCCCGGCCGGAGCCGTTAAAGATGACGGCCTCGGAGAGTGCGCGGCTGTTCACCTGCTGCGACAGCAGAGCCTGCAGGCGGCGCTGATCCATCAGCCGCAAGGGGCCTTGCGAGGTCAGCACCCGGGCCATGGCCACGCTCTCACCCGCAACGGCGCGCTGGTGCTCATCGAGATAGGCCTCCGCCACCGCCAGCGAGTTACGCACTACGGTGCTGACCTGATCGCTGAACCAGATGCGCAGGCCGAAATCGAAGAGCACGGCGGCGAAGATCGCCACCACGATGGCCGGCGCCACAGCCAGCAGGCCGAAGAGGCTGACCAGGCGCGCATGCAGGCGGGCGCCCGCCAGGCCCCGCCTTCGCTCTGCCCAGATCACCACCAGGCGGCGGGCGACGATCACACCCAGGCAGAGCAGCAGGATCAGGTCCAGCAGCAGCAGGGCAAAGAGTGTGGTATTCCCGACCGATCCGGGCAGCCGTCCGGTCACCGCGAAGAAGGTCGCGAGGCCACTGGCCACTGCCATGATCAGCAGGATGACCATCAGCCAACGCTCGACCCGTCCGCGGCGGGTCCAGTCTAAGAGTCGCTGTAGGGGGCCAGACCGGCGCGGCTGAGGGCCAAAGCCCTCTCCGGCGCCGTCGGCCGCGCCCTGCCCCAGGGACTCACTCACTCTGGGGACTCGCTCACTCTGGTGACACCTTCACTCTGGACTCGACTCCTGTGGCACTAAAGCCACAGCTATTTAAAGGGACGTGTGACCTCGATGTCCAGATCTCTTATCTTCTTTCGCAGGGTATTGCGGTTCAGGCCAAGCAGAGCAGCCGCCCGCAGCTGGTTGCCGCGGGTCGCCGCCAGGGTCGCTTCGATCAGTGGCCGCTCCAACTCCCGCAAGAATCGGTCGTAGAGGCCGGGCGGCGGCAAGGCACCGTCGT
This sequence comes from Pseudomonadota bacterium, assembly GCA_039819325.1. Classification (GTDB taxonomy): domain Bacteria; phylum Pseudomonadota; class Alphaproteobacteria; order Kiloniellales; family JACOMY01; genus JACOMY01. The sequence continues at coordinate 9,359 of JBCBSF010000070.1, forward strand.
GTGCAGCGAAATAGTCGGCCAGATGACGCTCGATGGCGCCGCCCAGGCTCTCGCCCGCCACCGCCATAGCCGGCGGCTCCAAGGGGCTATCGGCCAGTTCCGCCTCGATCACGTCCAGCCCTAGGAGCTCTTGGCTATAGAGCGCGGTCAGGCGACGGACCAGGTTTTCCAGCTCACGTACGTTGCCGGGCCAGGCATGGGTCTTCAGCCGGTCCATGGCCTCCGGCGTCAGGCGTTTGGGCGGCAGGCCTTCGTCCTGACAGAGCGCCAAGAAATGTGCCACCAGCTCCGGCACGTCCACCGCCCGCTCGCGCAGGGGCGGCAGGCGCAGCGGCACGACGTTCAGTCGATAGAAGAGGTCTTCGCGGAAGAGGCCTTGGCGGACCAGCTGGCGCAGGTCGCGGTGGGTTGCAGCGACGATGCGGACGTTGGCCTCCAAAGGCGAACGTCCGCCGACGGTGGTGTAGGTCCCGTCCTGCAGCACGCGCAAGAGCCGGGTCTGCGCCTCCAAGGGCATGTCGCCGATCTCGTCCAGGAAGAGCGTGCCGCCGCCCGCCTGCTCGAAGCGGCCCTCGAAGCGGGCAGTGGCGCCGGTGAAGGCGCCGCGCTCATGCCCGAAGAGCTCGCTCTCGATCAGATCGCGGGGAATGGCCGCCATGTTGACCGGGACGAAGGGACCGGCACGGCGCTTGCCATAGGTGTGCAGCGCGCGGGCCACCAGCTCCTTGCCCGTGCCCGACTCGCCGTAGATCATGACCGTCAGCTCGGTCCCCATCAGGCGGGCCAGCACGCGGTAGATCTCTTGCATGGCCGGCGAGCGGCCGATGAGCGGCAGATTGTCGTCAGCCGGCGCCGTCGCGGCATCGGCCTCCCCGGCACCGGGCTCCATCAAGGCACGGTTCACCAGGCGCAGCAGTTCGCGCAGATCGAAGGGCTTGGGCAGGTAGTCGAAAGCCCCACGCTCCGTCGCCTTGACCGCGGTCAGCAGCGTGTTCTGTGCGCTCATCACGATGATGCGCAGGTTGGGGCGCAGTTTGCGGATACGCGGCAGCAGGTCCAGGCCGCTGCCGTCCGGCATGACCACATCGGTGATCACCAGATCGCCTTGGCCATCGTCGACCCAGTGCCAGAGCTGCGCGGCAGTCCCGGTGCTGCGCACCGCATGCCCGTCGCGGGCCAGGGCTTGGCTCAAGACCGTGCGAATCGCACGGTCGTCGTCAGCGACCAGTATCGAGGCCACGCGTCTCGTCCTTTGTCGGGTTGGAAAGGGGCAGATAGAGGGTGAAGCGGGTGCGCCCGGGCTCGCTGTCCAGCTCGATCGCGCCGCCGTGGTCGTCGATGATCTTCGCCACCAGGGCCAGCCCCAGCCCCTTGCCGCTGGGCTTGGTGGAGACGAAGGGGTCGAAGATCCGCGCCTGCAGATCCTCCGGCACGCCGGGCCCGTTGTCTTCGATCGAGACCATGAGCGGCAGGTGCAGCTTCTCGCCGCCGCCGCGCACGGCCAGCCGCACGCCCTGGCGATAGCGGGTGACTAGCTGCACGACACCGGCGACCTTGGGTGCTGCCTGCGCTGCGTTCTGCACCAGGTTGAGGATCGCTTGGATCAAGAGGTCTCGGTTGCCGCGCACCAGCGGCAGCGAGGGGTCATAGCGCTCGACGAACTTGATGTGCCGCCCTGCCCCGCTGGCGATCAGCCGGTGGACATGGCCCAGCACCTCGTGGATGTTGACCGGGCGGTACTCCAGGGGCCGCCCGTCGGCGAACATCTCCATGGAATCGACCAGCTTCACGATGCGGTCGGCCTCATCGCAGATCAGCCGCGTCAGCTCCCGGTCCTGATCCGGCTGGGTGAGTTCCAAGAGCTGTGCTGCGCCGCGGATGCCGGAGAGTGGATTCTTCACTTCATGCGCCAGCATGGCCGCCATGGCGGTGACCGAGCGGGCAGCGTTGCGGTGCGTCAGCTGTCGGTCGATCTTGCGGGCGATGGAGCGCTCTTGCAGCACTACCACCACTGCGCCCGGCTCTTCCGGCAGCAAGGCGGCGTCTAGGGTGACGAAGCGGCTGCCGAAACGCGGCCCCTCCAGCGAGACACCGTACTCGGAGAGGCTATGGCCGCGCTCTCGGACCTGTGAGAGCAGCAGGAAGAGCGGGCTGTCCCTCTGCAGCCACTCCGACAGGCTGCGGCCAACCAGGTTGGCGGCAGAGCCGCCGAAGAGGCTCTCCGCGTCGGCGTTGACGAAGCCCAAGCGGTCGTCGGCGTCTACCACGAAGACGGGGGCCGGCAAGGCGGCCAGAATGCCGCTCGGCTCATAGCTGGCGGCGGGGGTGGAGCGGATTGGCTCTGGCCGGTTCATGCCGCCAAGCCTTCCGGCGCATAGCTGTGGGCGCCGACCAGATCCTGAAGGATCTGGCCTGGGTTTTCACTGCGCAGCAAGGCAGGCCGCCAGGCAGCTCCGCCCGGCAAGGCGTCCAGGTACCAGCCCAGATGCTTGCGCGCGATGCGGATGCCCTGTGCCTGGCCGTAGTGAGACAGCATGGCCTCATAGTGAGTTGCTGCCGATACCGCACGCTCCTCTAGGCTGGGCGGCGGCGGAGCCGCAGTGCCGCGAAGCGCCGCAGCGGCCTCCCGGAAGCGCCAAGGCTGACCACAGGCGCCACGGCCAATCATCACCCCTTCCGCGCCCGCCTCCCGGCGCGCCGTAACCGCATCCGCGGCGGTCAGGATGTCTCCGTTCACCAGCAGCGGCAGGCTGCAGGCGGCCCGCACCGCAGCGACCGCGGCCCAGTCGGCTCGACCTTTGAAGCCCTGGTCGCGGGTGCGGCCATGCACGGTCAGAAGCGAGACACCGCAGTCTTCGGCGATGGCGGCGATCCGCGGCGCGTTGCGGCGGTCATGGCGCCAGCCGAGGCGCATTTTCAGGCTGACAGGCAGATCCACAGCCTTGACCACAGCCGACAGGATCGCCGCCGCGGTTACCTCGTCTGCCATGAGGGCGGAGCCGGCCGCCTGGTTCACCACCTTCTTTGCCGGGCAACCAAAGTTGATGTCGATCGCTGCAGCACCGCCATCGGCTGCCAGACGGGCGGCCTCCGCCATAAGCGCAGGCTCACAGCCGGCTAGTTGTACGGTAACCGACGCTTCGTCCGGTAACTTACGCCGCTCCTGCAAAGCCTGGCGCGACTGGTCGTTGAAGGCGCGGCTGGCCACCATCTCCGACACCACGCGCTCCGCCCCCCAGCGCAGCGCGACGGCGCGAAAGGGCGCATCGCTGATGCCCGACAGGGGCGCCGCAACGACCAGGCTATCACCAAAGGCAGGGCAACGCTCCTTGCCCATCAACTGTGCACTCCAACCAGACTGCTGGATTTAGCAGCAACTTAGAACAAAGCCAGACAGGGGTCTAGCGCCGATCCGTGCCGATTTTTGGGCAGGTTGTACTTTATCCTGAGCGTCGATGAGCAAGCTCATCGCACCGGCACCGGCCCGCTCCCCCTCCCGGCCACCCAATAGGATACTGGCGTGGGTGGCCGGCCCGTTACGCCAATGGGGTGAGCGGGCCGGTGCCGAGCAGCAGGTCACGAAGAGTGACCACTACACGGTGAGCAACTCGCTGACGAACTTCACGCCTGGGTAGGCCAAGGTGAGTAGGACATAGGCGGAGAGCACCAGACGGGCCGCCTGGCGTCCGCGCAAACCCCGCCGCCAAGAGATAAGCAGCAAGGCGCCAATCACAAGGAAGGCGAGCAGAACCAACAGGGTCTTATGATCCAAGGTCAACAGCGGCGCGCCGGTCACGGCGGCATGCCCCATACCGCTGAGGATGGTTGCCAGCAGAGCCAGCTCCGTCCAGGCCAAGAGCGCGGTCTGCAGCCGCTCCCCATCCGCCAAGGCCGGCAGGCGACGCGAGAGCGCATTCGGCCGCCGGCGCTTCAAGGCCAGCTCCTGCAAGAAGACGGCGATACCGGCGATACCGGCCAGCCCGGCCAGACCGTAGGCAGCTAGCGCATACAAGATGTGAGCCATCAACCAGCCGGTCATGGGGCCGCCAAGGTCGTAGGCCTCGCCCTTACTCTTCAGCAGGGTGGCGCCCACTGCGAGCAACAGGAGATAGGGGTAAAGCAGGGGCGCCAAGCGGCTGGCGCCACGCCAACGCAGCGCGATGATCGGATAGAGCAGCAGCAGCACCACGATGGTGAGCCACAGCGCCAGATTCAGCCGGTCGTTCCAACCCAGCGCCAGCTGCAGGGACAAGGCTGCCCCACAGCCGGCCAGGGCCACGAGGTGCAGGCACCAGAGCAGCCAGCCACCAGCCTCGCGCCGCCAGGGCAGCAGCACGGCCGGCACCAGACTCATGATCGCCGTCACGCCCAACAGAAGGGCCGCGGCCGTTGTGTCCTCCAGGGTCATGGGCGTGGCTTATAGAGCAAAGCGGGGCAGCAGGGCAGGTTTCTGCGAGATAGTCTTGACCCCACCGGCATGGCAGTGGCCTCTGTGCAGCGGCTTAAACGATTTTCGCACAGCAGGCGCTTCCTGTGACCACTCCCGAGCACCCCGTTATCGCGCTGGTCGTCGCCGCCGGCCGCGGCCGCCGCTTCGGCGGCGACCTGCCGAAGCAGTATCAGACCCTGGTCGGGCGTCCCCTGCTGGCCTGGACCCTGGAGGCGCTGCTGGCCCATCCGCGGGTGACCCATGTGCGTGCGGTGATCCATCCAGACGACCAGGACCTCTATCAGCAAGCCATCGCTGGCCTCTCCACGCCCAGGCTGCTGGACCCGGTTCCCGGCGGGGCGGAGCGGCAGGATAGCGTGCGGCTGGGCTTGGAAAGCCTCTTGAGCCTCCCAGACAGCGACCAGGCGTTGGTCCTCATCCACGATGGTGCCAGGCCCTTCCCCACGGCTGCCCTGTTGGACGGGGTGATCGACGCGCTGGCGACACAGCCTGGCGCCCTGCCCTGCCTGCCAGTGACAGACACGGTGAAACGGGCGCGCGACGGCGTCGTGCTTGGCACCCTGCCGCGCGACGAGCTCTACCGGGCGCAGACCCCGCAAGGCTTTCGGCTGGGGGCGATCCTCGAGGCCCATCGCCACTTCGCCGGTCAGGCCATGACCGACGACTCGGCCTTGGCAGAGGCCGCCGGATTGGCAGTAGCGCTGGTGCCAGGCGATGCCGGCAACATCAAAGTGACCACCGCCGAGGATCTCGACACGGCCACGCAGCGCTTGCAGCAAGCCAAACCCCAAGCGACTGCAAAAGCAGAGCTCTTCGAGACGCGCATCGGCAGTGGCTACGACGTGCACCGCCTGGAGCCCGGCGACGGGCTTTGGCTCTGCGGCCTCTTCATCCCGCACAATGAGACCTTGGCTGGCCATTCCGACGCCGACGTCGCCATCCATGCGCTGGTCGATGCGTTGCTTGGCGCCATGGCGGAGGGCGATATCGGTCAGCACTTCCCGCCCAGCGATCCGCAGTGGCGGGGAGCCGCCTCGCACCTCTTCCTCCGCCACGCTTGCGGGCTGCTAGAGACGCGCGGCGGACGTATCATCAACCTTGATCTCACACTGGTCTGCGAGCGCCCGAAGATCGGGCCGCACCGCCCGGCCCTACGTGCCAGCCTGGCGCAGATCGCCGGCGTCCCAGAGAGCCGGGTTTCGGTCAAAGCCACGACCAGTGAGAAACTGGGCTTCACCGGCCGCGGTGAGGGCATGGCCGCCCTGGCCAGCGTCTCCATCCAACTGCCGGCGTCGGCATGAGGCCGCCGCGCTGGGCCCTAGCGGTCTCCACCCTCGGCGGTATCGGCTTTCTGAAGCCGGCGCCCGGGACCTATGGGTCGCTGGCCGCTCTGCCGCCGGCAGCCTTGCTGGCCTGGTACGGTGGCGTTTGGGCCCTGGTCCTAGGGTTCCTGGCCGTCACCTTGCTGGGTATCTGGTCGGCCGCACTCTACGGCGAGGCCACCGGCCGCAAGGACCCGCCGGAGGTCATCATTGACGAGGTCGCCGGCCAGTGGCTGACCCTCCTGCCCTTGACGGTCAGCGATCTGGTTTGGTCCTGGCCCCTGTGGCTCGCTAGCTTTGCCCTCTTCCGCCTCTTCGACATCCTAAAGCCTTGGCCTTGCGACCCGCTGGAGCGCCTTGATGGCGGCCTGGGGGTGATGGCAGACGACCTCATGGCCGGGCTTTATGGAGCCTTGGTCATGACCCTCCTCCTCTGGTTCTTGGGAGCTAGCCTTGTTTGACGAGTCCCTGCAGCGCCGCGCCGCCCGCCTGCTGGAACGCTGCCGCCGTGTCGGCGTCACCCTAGCGACGGCAGAGAGCTGCACCGGCGGCCTTATCGCCGCCTGCTTGACTGAGGTCCCTGGCTCCTCCGCCGTGGTCGAGCGTGGCTTCGTCACCTATTCCAACGCCGCCAAACAGCAGTTGCTGGGCGTGCCGGAAGCGATGATCGCCGACAAAGGGGCCGTCAGCGGAGAGGTTGCTAAGGCGATGGCCGAGGGCGCCTTGGCCGAGTCTCCCGCCACCTTGGCGGTCTCCGTCACCGGCATCGCTGGTCCGGGCGGTGCTACCCCCAGCAAGCCGGTGGGCCTGGTCTACTTCGGCGCAGCCCGGCAAGGCCGACCGACGCGGGTCGAGAAGCGCATCTTCCCGGGAAACCGCAGGGCCGTGCGCGTGGCCAGTCTGCAGCTAGCCCTGACCTTGCTGGACGAGGCCTTGGATCGGGACCAGACCTAACGCACCGGCGCCCAGAGCACCTCTTCGATATCCTCGGCGCCGGTCAGCAGCATGACCAGCCGATCCAGGCCAAGCGCGATGCCGCTGGCTGGCGGCATGACGGCAAGCGCTTCCAGAAAGTCCTCGTCCAGCGGATAGCGCAGGCCGTAGAGCTGTTCCTTCAGATCCATATCGGCCACGAAGCGGCGCCTCTGCTCGACAGGATCGGTCAGCTCGCCGAAGGCATTGGCCAGCTCTAGTCCGGCGACATAGAGCTCGAAGCGTTCAGCCAGATGCGGTGTGGCAGGCTGCGGACGGGCCAAGGCGGCCAGAGAGATGGGGTAGTCAGTGAGGAAGGCCGGACGCTCTAAGCCCAACTGCGGCTCGATGCGGGCAAGCTGGATCTTGGTCACCAGATCCGCCCAGCTATCGTCATCGGCGACGCGCAGTCCTTGCGCGCGTGCAGCCTGGCGCAGCGGGTCGGCATCGGGTGCTTGAGGATCGGGCGCGGTCGCCAGCAGGTCGATGCCGGCATAGCGCTGGAAGGCCTCCTGCACCGAGATCTGCGTGAAGGGGCGGAAGGGGTCGACCTCTTGGCCCTGCCAGCGCAGGCGCCGCACGCCGCTGGCGCGGGCGAGATGCCGGATGAGGCCGACGCAGTCTTCGATCAAGGCTTCCAGTGGCGCCTCGGCGCGGTACCACTCTAAGAGGGTGAATTCCGGATGGTGCGTGGCCGCGCGCTCGCCATTGCGGAAGACCTTGGCCAGGGTGAAGAGCTTCGGCTCGCCGGCGGCCAGCAACTTCTTGCAAGAGAACTCCGGCGAGGTGTGGAGGTAGCGCGTCCTCTGGCTGCCGTCCGGCGCCTGCAGCGCGGTGGCGAAGGCTTGAAGATGTGGCTCCAGCCCGGGAGAGACCTGAAGGGCCGGCGTCTCGACCTCGACGAAGCCCTGCTGCCAAAAGAAGACGCGCACTTCATGCAGGATCGTTTGGCGCTTCAGCAGCAGCGGTCGGCGTTTCTGATAGGCCTCCGGCGACCACCAAGGTGGCTCTTGCTGCGACATGGCCTTGGATGCCCCCCTTGGAAGCGGCTGCGCCGCCTGCTAAGACGCCCGCCAAGCTAACAACCACCTACGTGTAAGAGGGGCCTCGCCCGTGAAGGTCAACGCCAACCAGCTGCGCAGCGGTCAAGTCATCGAAGTCGACGGCAAGCTCTATGCCATTTTGAAAGCCGATAACATCCAGCCCGGCAAGGGCACGCCCGTGACGCAGATCGAGATGCGCCGGATCTCTGACGGGGTCAAGGTCACCGAGCGCTACCGCACGCAAGAGCAGGTGGAACGCGCCTACATCGACGAGGCCCAGTTCCAGTTCCTCTATGACGAAGGCGAGACCTTCGCCTTCATGAACAACGAGACCTTCGAGCAGCTGAGCGTGCCCAAGGAGATCCTGGGCGATTCCGCGCCTTTCCTGCAGGACGGCATGGTCTGCTCGCTGCGCACCCACGAGGGCGTACCGATCTCCATCGAGCTGCCGCCGCGCGTGACCTTGGAGGTAACGGAGACCGAGCCGGTGCTGAAGGGCCAGACCGTCAGCTCTTCCTTCAAGCCTGCGATTTTGGACAACGGAGCCCGCACCATGGTACCGCCCCACATCGGCGTCGGCACCAAGGTCGTCATCTCCACCGCCGACGGCAGCTATGTGGAGCGGGCGAAGGATTAAGCTAGTCGCCAGTCGTGACGATAAGAGGCAGCTGCGTTCGCCTCTTACTAAACCCTAGTTGGGCATCGTAAACCCATGGCACTTCCCTCATGCTGAGCCTGTCGAAGCATGTGCCACGGAGAAGAACGTGCTTGGGGCAGATCCTTCGACAGGCTCAGGATGAGGTCAGTGCAGGGGGCATGGGCCGTGAAAGATCGACCGACTTTTTCTGCGTTCAAGGAACGTGCTCTAGCCAACCGGCCGTCAAAGCAGCCTACGATAAAGCAGGGCCGGACTACGAAGCGAAGCGGCAACAACTCTTGGAACGAGCAGCAGCCAAAGCTGGGACCAACCGACCTTCCGAAGACTAAGGCTCCCCACCCAACAAGGGATGGAGGACCCGGTCGCCGATCATGAGGCCAAGGCGTTCGATGGCGTCGCCGCGGAGCTCTAGGACAGCGCGGGCGGGGATGAGGGAGGAGATGATGGCCTCCGATCCCGGCACCGCGTTGTCGGCCATCACCAAGACCTCACCGCGATTGTCCAGAAAGAGCATGTCCAGCGGAATCAAGGTGTTGCGCATCCACATCTGGATGATCCGCGGCTGCGGGTAGATGAAGAGCATTCCCTCCCCCAGCGGCAGGTCTTCACGGAACATCAGGCCCTGGGCGCGCTGATCCGGGGTCAAGGCCAGCTCCACGTTAAACGTTAGGCGCTCCCCGGCTTGCGTCTCGATGGCCAGCGGGCTGCGTTCGAAGTCTTCCGCGCTCAGCGGCGCCGGCAGCAGGATCAGAAGGCAGAGAAGAAAGCACAGGATCGGCATAGCTCTTGTCTCGGGCTAGGAGAGAATGGCCTGCGGCAAGCGTCGGACCTCGTCAGGGACCATGCCACGCCGTGGCGGGTCGACCAGGGTGGCGATCCAATGCTCCGGCGGGTTCCGGCCCCAGCTGTGAGACCAGGAGAGGTCACGCAGCAAGGCTTGCCCCTCCTCCGGCAGAACCTCCGGAAAGCGCTGGTCGGTCAGGCTGCCCCAGATGCCGGCCCAGGCACGAGCCACCGCGTAGGGGTTGTAGCCGCCGCCCCCCATCATCACCAGGCGCGGGGTGAGGCCGCGGACCGCCTGCACCACCTGCCAGATGGCCTGGTTCGAAAGGCCGAGGCGGCTCATGGGGTCATCCGCCAAGCCGTCAACGCCGCACTGCAAGACCAGAGCCGCTGGCTCGATCCGCTCGATCATCGGCAAGATCGCCGTCTCCAGCAGGAACTCCATGCCGGAATCATTGAAATCGCGCGGCAGCGGCAGATTGCGCGCCTGACCGCCGCCGCGATCCTCCAGCCCGCCTGACGGCGCCGGGGGACGGTGCGGCCAGCGCCCGGCCTCATGCAGGGACAGGGTCCAAACCCGAGGCTCGTCGACGAAGGCGTCCTGCACGCCGTCGCCATGGTGGGCGTCGATGTCGAGGTAGAAAACCGGCTCCAGCCCCTGGTCCAACAAGGCCAGGATCGCCAGCACCGGGTCGTTCAGATAGCAAAAGCCGCTGGCCCGGTCGCGGCGGCCATGGTGGGTGCCGCCGGCGGGCGTGAAGACCGTACCGCCGTCTGCCACCAGGGCCGCAGCGGTCAGCGAGGCACCGCAGGCTGTGGCCGGGCGCGAATAGACCTCCTTGAAGATAGGGTTGCCGTCGCGGCCGATGCGGTAGCGCTCCTTATCCTGCAGCGAGAGCGCGCCCTGGGCTTCCGCCCGGCGGAGTGCCGCGACATAGCGGGCGTCGTGAAAACGCAGCAAGGCCTCGGGCGTCGCGGCTTCGCAATCCAGATAGGCGCCAGGGGGCACCCAGCCCAGGGCGGCCATGAGATCCAAGGCGAGCGAGACACGCGGGATCGCCAAGGGGTGTTTACTGCCATAGGTGGAGCGGCGATAGATCTCATTGCCGATCAGGCGGGGACCAGGGGGCTGGAGAAGGTCGTCCATGTCTCTTGATGATAGCGCAGGCCTGCGCCCGTCAAGGCGTGCACCTTTGCTTGGCCGCTCGCTTGCCAGCCACAGGGCGGCGGGGGTAGCGTTGCGCGAGCCAGGCGGTCTAGAGACTGGACAAGAAGCTGCTGTGAGGAGCGCGTAAGGACCATGGCCCTAAAGACAATTGTCGTGCACCTGACCAACGATGAGAACCACATGGTCCGGCTGGAGGTTGCCAAGAGCCTGGCACGCCAGCACGGCGCCTTCATCACTGCACTCTTCATCACCCGGCCAAGCGACGAGGTCCGCCATATCGCCGGGCGGGGCGTGTCGAAGGTCATGCTGGAAGAAGCCGCGGCCAGCGCCGCCAAGCGCGCGACAGAGCTGGAAGCCGAGTTCAAGGACTATTGCCAGCGCAAGAGCATTCCGCACCAATGGATCGTCGCCGACGGCGAGCACCTGGAGATGATCTCCCAGCATGCCCACGCAGCCGACCTGCTGATCGTTTCGCAGCCCGATGAGAGGTTCTTGGAAGACCGCATCCGCGTGCGCCTCGCCGAGGAGTTGGTCATGTCCTCAGGCCTGCCAATCATGGTCCTACCGCGCTCGTGGCACGACGACTGGACGCCTAAGCGCGCGCTGATCGCCTGGAAGCCCACGCGCGAGGCAGTGCGCGCGGTGCGCGATGCCCTGCCGCTCTTGCAAAAGGCCGAGCGGGTTTACGTCGGTACCGTGCGTCCCTCAGCCGAGGACGCGATCTCCACCTTAGAGATCGTGCAGTACCTGCAGCGCCAGGACGTGCACCCGCATGTGACCGAGGTGGATGAGAGCGACGACAAGGCTGGCGATTGCCTGCTGGACATGGCGCAGACGCACGAGTGCGACCTCATCGTCTGTGGCGCCTACGGCCGCTCCCGCCTGCGCGAACTGCTGCTGGGCGGCGTCACCCGCACGCTCGTCCGCCACAGCCCAGTGCCGGTGCTGTTGAGCCACTAGCGCTAGAGGTTTAGCGCGCGCTTCTCATAGACCTCCGTGATGTCAGTCCCGTCCCAGCGATAGCAGAGGTGGCGTTCCTGTCGGGCCTTGGCGAGGCAGGAGGGGCGGAAGACGCCTGCACAGGTCCCTCCTAAGAGGCGAACGCTGTCGTAGACCACCCCGTCGGCACCGTCGGTACGAAGCTGACGCCCCATAGCTTGCGCTGCGCCATAGTCTATCGGGTCATAGAGGGCTAGCTCCGGATCCTGCAGCCCTCTCACATCATGCAGGCTGGCGTCGAGGTCGACACAGTAGACACGCATATCGACCTCCGTTGCCGGTTCTGCGGTCTGACTGAGAAAGCGGGCACGGTGATGCTTAGTCTCGGCGATCGCAGTCTCTAGTTCCTGTGCTGCATAGAGGACACCATAGCTCCCATCGGAGAAACGGCTGCCCTCGGGATTGAGGTGCGTGAAGGCCGCCATGATGACGCTACTGCCAGGGCCGGACACTCTCTCAGCCTTGGGGACCAAAGAGATATCGCCCACCTGATCGCGCAGACGCGGGTTAGTCATGCTTTCCAGCTCGAAGACCGCGTCGAGATCATCAGGGTCCGCTACGCGTTCGAAGAGGGCAATGGGTGGATAGCGGCTGGCGATGATGCGCCAGGCGGGGCGCCAGGAAACCCGGCTTTCTCGCAGGATCACGCCCAGCCACCACGCTGCGCGTCGAGGTACTGCCGCACGACGTAAAGATCAGCGACGTGGCCGGACAGCATGCGGTCGAGTGCAGACCCGCCGGCGAAGAGCGGTGCTGTGTTAGGCCGCTTGACCCAGGCGTCTGCTGCAGCTTCGTTTGGAAGCAGGATCTGCAGGGCCTTGTAGATACCGAGAATGTAGGAGATCCGCTCAAGCGTGTCTTTCGGCAGGGTCCCTGTGCCAGCCTGCTTCCACTTGAAGAAGGTCGAGCGCGAGGTCAGGCCCAAGAGGGTCATCTGCTCATCAACCGACAAACCCCATTGATCGGCAATCCGCAGAAAGGTCCGTATCGCCGGTCCCGACAGTTTCTTCCTGTCTAGCGGCGCCTCACCTCTTTGAAGCAACTCGGACATGTTGTGCTCCACATTTGGACTAGATCTTAGATCTAGTCCAAATGTGGAGCACGATCAAGACAAGGCCCGCGGCTCCGCCGTCAGATCCACGATCATCGAGCCCTCACCGACTTCGGGATAGAGCTGCATCACCTTGGGGTCGTGGCCAGGGATGATGTGGTGGGAGCTTGGCGCCAAGTCTCTTAGGCGCTCGTGGCCAGCCATCATGCGGGGGATGTCAGCGACGATAGGAAAGGGGTTCTGTAAGTCCATGTTATCGAAGAAGTGAGCTGCGTCGGACGCCAGGACCAGCAGTCCGCGGCGGGTGGTGACGCTGACGGCTTGCAAGCCGTGGGTGTGGCCGCCGATCAAGTGCGCGGTGATGCCCGGCGCCAGCTCTTGATCGCCGGAGAGGAACCGCACACGGCTATTGAAGTTACAGCGGATCAAGTCCACCACATCCTCGGCCTCGAAAGGCGCGCGCACCGGCGGGTAGCGCATGAAGCGGCCGGTAGCAAAGTTAACCTCGGCCTCCTGGACGAAGAACTCCGCAGCCGGAAAGAGGCCGATGTTGCCGGCGTGGTCATAGTGCAGGTGGGTCAGGACCACCTGCTCCACCGCGTCTGCTTCGACGCCCAGCAGGCGCAGGCCGTCCGAGGGGCAGCGCAGGAAGTCGCGTTTGCGCGTCTTGGCCCGCGCGGCAGAGAAGCCGGTATCGACCAGCAGACAGCGCCCCTCCCCCCTGATCAGCCAGACGTAGTAGAAAATCGGCAGCGGCCCATCGTGCGGATCGGGAAAGAGGAAGTAGTCGCGCGAGGGACGCAGCGACTTGGCGTAGAGCAGCGCGTAGACCTCGTAGGCCGGCGGATTGCTCATGCCTCCGCCTTGTCGGCCAGAAAGCGATAGATCTCCGTATGGTCGGCGCCTGGTCCCAGCGCCTCTTTGGCCTCCGCCCAGAGCTCGGCGGAGAGGGTCAGGTGCGCGGCCTGCAGGCCCAGCGCGGCGGCCAGATCGGCTGCGGCGTTCAAGTCCTTGCTCATCAGATCCAGCGCGAAACCGGAACCGAAGTTGCCGTTCAAGATGAAGGGCTCGAACTTCACTTCGGTTGCGTTGTTACGGCCGGTTGAGGCGTTGATCACCGCGATCATCACCTTCGGGTCCAGACCGAAGCGCTCGCCGACGATGACCGCCTCGCAAGCCGCTTCCAAGCCAGCGGCGGAGACGTAATTGTTGAGCGCCTTGAGCGCATGACCGGAGCCCAGTTTGCCAGTGCGGAAGATCCGGCCCATGGCCGAGAGCGCCGGTTCAGCCCGTGACAGAGCTGCCTCCTCGTCGCCGCCGAGCATGATGGCCAGCTCGCCAGTCACCGCTTTCTTGACGCCGCCGGAGACCGGGGCATCCAGCAGGGTGCAGCCGCGCTCCGCCAGGGCGGCGCCGGTCGCCTGGGTCGTCGGCGGGAAGGAGGAACTCATGTCCACCACCAGCGCGCCTTCAGGCAGCGCCTCTGCCAGGCCGCCCCGGCTTAGAAGCACGTGGGCCACGACATCGGCGTTGGGCAGCATGGTGATGACCAGATCGGCGTCCTTGCCCAGGTCTGCCAAACTGTCGGCTACTTCAGCGCCAATCTCTGCGGCCCGGGTGGCGGCGGCCTCGCGATTGAGGTCGAAGAGGCTGAGGGTCTTGGTCACGCCGGTCAGGTGGCCCGCCATCGGCGCACCCATGTTGCCGATGCCGATGAAACCGATCTTCTGCATGCGAGGCTTCACGCAGCCGAACGCCGCGGTGCGTCCAGGGGCAGGTCGGTGACCAGCATGGCGCCGGGCCGGTGGGTAATGGCGAGCGGCAGTTTGGCCTGCTGCAAGGCCATCTGCGGAGTGACGCCACAGGCCCAAAAGACCGGCTGCTCCCCGGCCTCGACCCGCGTCGGATCGCCGAAGTCGGGCTGGGCCAGATCGGCAATGCCAATGGCCGCGGGATCGCCGACGTGCACCGGCGCCCCATGCGCATTGGGGGCGGCAGCGGTGATCGCCTGGGCTTTCTCGATCAGATCCTGCGCCACGGGGCGCATGGAGACGACCAGCGGGCCGGAGAAGACACCCGCTGGCTTAGTCGCAATCGAGGTCACGTACATGGGCACGTTGCTCCCCTCCTCCCAATGGCGCAGCGGCACGCCGCCTGCGACCAAAGCAGCCTCGAAGGAGAAGGAACAGCCGATGACGAAGGAGACGAAGTCCTCCTGCCAAAGCGCCGAGACATCGCCCGTCTCCTCCGCCAGGACGCCATCACGCCAGACGCGATAGCCCGGTAGGTCGAGCGCGATGTCCAGGTCTTGGCCCAGCGCTGGCAGACCGCGGGCGCCGGGCTCCGAGACGCCCAGCAGCGGACAGGGAGCAGGGTTAATGCGGCAGTACTCCGCGAAGTCCTCGGCGGCGCTGGCTGGGAGGATCACCAGGTTTCCCTGCAAGTTGCCGGGTGCCAGGCTGGCAGTGTGGACCGGGCCTTCGCCGGCGCGGGCCTGCAGGCGGACCAGGCGGCCAGCCTTGGCGGGGGCTTTTTCAGCGGTCATCGATGAGCCTCGCTATCCAAACATCTGGGGCAGCCAGAGCGCAATCTGTGGAAAGGCGACCAACAGCCCCACCATCACCAGCATGACCAGCACGAAGGGTATGGCGCCGGCAATGACCTCGCCAATCTCGCCCTCGGTGCGGACCGACTGCACGACGTAGAGATTGACCCCGACCGGCGGGGTGATCAAGGCCAGCTCCAAGAGCAGGGTCAGCAGAATGCCGAACCAGATCAGGTCGAAGCCCAGGTCGCCCACGATGGGCGCGATGATCGGCGTGGTGATGACCAGCATGGAGAGCGTCTCCATGAAGAATCCCAGCACGATGTAGATGCCGATCAGCAGGAAGAGCGTCTCGTAAGGCGTCAGCCCCAGCTCTTCGATCACGCCGAAGATGGCGCGGGTCAGGCCGGTCATGCCCAGGACAAAGTTCAGGAAGGAGGCCGCCAAGATGATGATCATGATCATCGCCGTGGTCTTCATCGCCCCTTCCAGCGCGTCCTTGAAGCGGCTCCAGGTCAGCTCTCCCTGCCAGAAGCCGAGGATGAGCGAGACCACGACGCCGAGTGAGGCCGCCTCCGTCGGGGTGGCAAAGCCGGCATAGATGGAACCCACCACGGCCAGGAAGAGCAGCAGCGGCGGTAAGAGATCGGGCAGAACGGCAATGCGCTGCGCCCAGGTGATCTTCTGCTTGTCGGCCGCCAGTTCCGGGCGCCGCAAGCAGAGCACGGCGATCACCACCATGAAGAGCAGCGCCAAGGCAAAACCGGGAATGAAGCCGGCCAGGTAGAGCTGCGGCACCGAGGTGTTGGTAAGCAAGCCGAAGATGATGAGGTTGATCGAGGGCGGGATCAGGATGCCCAAGGTGCCGCCGGCAGCGATCGAGCCCAGGAACAGCTTCGGGCCATAGCCGCGCCGCTTGATCTCCGGCACCGCCACGGTGCCGATGGTGGCCGCGGTGGCGACGCTGGACCCGGAGTTGGCGGCAAAGAGCGCGCAGGTGCCGATGTTGGCGTGCATCAGCCCGCCGGGTAGCCAGGAGAGCCAGGCGGCGATGGCGTTGTAGACCTTGCCTGCGATCCCCGCCCGCACCAGGATTTCGCCCATCAGCACGAAGAGCGGAATAGCGACCAGCAGGAAGTCGACGGAGGTCTGCCAGATGATCTCGGCAATCGCCCGGTCGATGGGCATGAAGCTGTACTCTTCGCCCAAAGCCAGCCCCAGAATGCCGAGCGAGCCGGCGACCGGCACGCCGACGATCAGCAGCCCCAGTAGAATGATAAGCGCAAAGGCGATCATGCGGCCGCTCCCTGCCTAGAGGTTTCCGTCATTGGCTTTCTCCTCCAGACGTTTCGAGGTGCGGCGGAAGACCTGCAGGATCCCGGCCAGAACGGCGAGACAGAGGCCCAGCGCCCAGAGGCTCTGCGGGATGGCCAGCGGCGTTTGCAGTGGGGTCACCGCATGCGCGTTGGTCTGAAAGGAGGTCCAGGCCATCTCCGTCGCGCGGAAGGCCAGGACGCCCAGGAAGAGCAGCAGCACAAGGGTGCCGGCCCGGAAGACCAGATCGCGGGCACGCGGGGCCAAGAGATTGACCAGGGCCTCGATGCGCACGTTGCTATCGGACAGCATCACGTTGGGCAGCGCCCAGGCCACGGCGACGGCGAAGAGATAGCTGGAGATCTCATCGGCACCGCCAAGCGAGATGCCCAGAATGTTCCGAGACAGGATCTCGATGGTCACGATCACCGCAGCTGCGAAGATCATCACGCCACCGACGATGGTGCCTCCACGGGCAAGTCTATCCATGATGATCCCGCTGTCTGGTCATGAGGATTGGCTGCAACGCAAAGGGCCGCCTGCCCAGGGCTTTGGGGCAGGCGGCCTCTGCGCGCGTCGCGTCTGGAAGAGCCTAGTTGGCGACGGCAGTCAGGCCGACCACCGGACCAACAGTCTCGTTCCAGTTCTTGGTGCAGTCTTCGCCGCAACGCTCCGCCCAGCGCGGCAGGACGACTTCCTTCAGCACCTGCTCGCGCTTGGCCAGGTCATCGGCATCCGGCTTCACCAGCTTCATACCGCCCGGATCGCCCAGCTCACAGGGGCCGGAGGTGCCGCAGGCGATGCCGGCATCGTTCTCGGCCATGACGATCTTCCAGGCGTTGTCCTCGAACTCCTGCATCTCCTTCAGCATGAAGGTCTGGGTTTCCTCATTGAGGCTGTTCCAGGTGTCGAGGTTCACCGCAGTGAAGGTCATGGTATAGCCGACCGGCAGATAGAAGGCGGTGTTGGCGACCTCATACCACTTGGCGAGATAGGCCGGCATGGTGCCGGTGATGCCGCAGTCGACGACCTTCTTCTGCAGGGAAGGCACCACCTCGGCGAAGGTGATGGTCACCGGCGCGCCGCCCAGACCCTCGACGAAATCACCCTGCGAGGCGCCCTGCACGCGGATCTTGGCGCCCTCCAGATCCTCCACGCCGCCGACGTCTTCACGGCAGTAGAAGGCCTGTGTCGGGAAGGGGTAGATGTTCAGAAGCTTGGCGTTGTAGAGCCGCTCAAAGGCGGTATCCAAGGTCTCCTTGTAGGCCTCGCCGATCTTGCGCGCGGTCTCGAAATCGCGGGCCACACCGGCCAAGTCCACGCCTTCGATGATCGGATCCTCGGCGACGTAGATCGGCAGGGCGTGGGCGAAGTCGAAGAGGCCCAGGCGCAGGAGGCGCATGATCTCAAAGCCCTTCAGGCCCAGCTCGGTCATCGGCTTGGCGTCGGCGGTCAGGCGGCCGGCGGAATCGCTCGGCAGCGTTTCGTCCCAGAAGGGCTTCTCGATGCCTTTCCAGTTGGTGAGGCTGCCGAAGGTGCCAACCACCTTGAAGCTGCGCTGATCCAATTCGGCCGAGGCCGGTGCGGAGAAACCCAAGCCGAGCGCTAGCGCACCGGCACAGAGCGCCGCGAGACGCGGCAAAGAAGTCTGCATGTGTAACTGCCTCCCGTCCCGGTCGCTTGGCGCCGGGCTCTTCATCATGGTGTGGGCAAGACGCGCCCAAGGGTCTGGTGGTCCAGTGAAGACCAAGGATCGTAGGCCCAAGCCTCAGGAGAGGTCTAGTGCGACCAGTCGCCTGACGTGGAGGGCGGACAAGCCCACTGGGGTTCGCTCGCCGCAGCAGGAACGGCTGGGGCGCTGTCGCTTCTTTGCTCTTGCTTCGCTCTAACCGACGCTGCCGCTCTCTGCGAAGGAGACCGCCCGTGATCTTAAGGCAGCGGTAGAGGCATCGAAGCGAGACTGTGTCACAGCCGAGCCTTAGCGCTCTTCGATCCTGACCAGAAGGTCAGGAGGTCATTCTGGCCTTTTAGTTATCTTGCTCTCTTTTGGACAACAGATACTTCTGTCCTGGCCCGGGCGAGTCATCGGGTTACTGAACAAAAACAGAGTTTGGGGAGTGGCTATCATGATTGTCTTTGATGCGGAGTTTTATCAGAATCAGAATCCTGACGTCTTTCAGGCCTATCTCGTTATTGGCGCGGGCAGCGGCCAAACCTGGGAGGCGTTTGCGGAGACGCACTACTTCTCTGTTGGCTGGACCGAAGGCCGCAATCCAAGCCCTTACTTCGATGCAGACTACTACCTTTGCGCCAATCCAGACTTGGCTACAGCGGTAGATGCGGGGTTAATCCAGCCTTTCGAGCACTTCAATGAGTTTGGCTATGCCGAAGGCCGTGCATTCAACCTTTATATAGATATAGATTTTTACTTACAGGAAAACCTCGATATTGCGGCTGTGGCTGCACAAGGACTTCTAGATCCACTTGAACACTTCACCAGCGTCGGTGATGCGGAAGGGCGTACTTCGAGCCCCTTTTTCGATCCCTCCTATTACCTGCAGGCTTATCCGGAGGTCGCGAGTGCGGGTATAGCACCGCTGCAGCATTTCCTGACTGAAGGCGCGTTCCTCTTCTACTCACCCAACGCGAACATGGCTCAGCAGCTGGAAAGCGGTTTCGATGCTGCGGCCTACGCAGCTGCCAACCCAGAGCTGGCGGCCGAGGGGATCGTCACTGGATCACAGCTCTATGCGCACTGGGTGCTGATGGGCGCGTTCAAAGGTCTCCAAGGCGCCCAGAACGGCGATGGCGAAGCTCTCGAACTGATTGAGAGCTCTGCCGTCCTGGATACGGAAGTTCCGGTGGTGCAAGAGGATCAGGCCTTCAGTTATGCGGAAGGTCAGCCCGAAGGCTTCCTGGTGGGCAGCGTAGCCGCCAGCGATAATGAGGCGGTTGCCAGCTACGAGATCACGGCTGGCAGCGACGAGGGCTTCTTCGCTATCGATGCCATCACCGGCCAGATCTCCCTGACAACAGCCGGTGCTGCGGCAGCCGCCGCCTCGAACGACTTCGAGACCGGGCCAAACAGCTTTACCCTCACCGTCCAGGCCGCCGACGCTGCTGGGAACAGCGGCAGCGGCACGGTTACCGTCAACGTCACCGATGTGGATGACGAAGACCCGGTCGTCGCACCAGATCAGTCCTTCAGCTACCAAGAAGGCCAACCTGCTGGCTTCCTGGTTGGTAGCGTGGCAGCCAGCGATAATGAGGCGGTCACCAGTTACGAGATCACGGCTGGCAACGACGACGGCTTCTTCCGCATCGACGCCGCCACCGGCCAGATCACCCTGACCGCTGCCGGTGCCGCGGCAGCCGCCGCCTCGAACGACTTCGAGACTGGACCGAACCTCTTCAGCCTCACCGTCCAGGCCGCCGACGCCGCCGGGAACAGCGGCAGCGGCTTGGTCACGGTCAGCGTTACCGACATTGACGACGAAGATCCCGTCGTCGCCCCGGATCAAATCTTCAGCTACGCGGAAGGCCAAGCTGACGGCTTCCTCGTAGGCAGTGTCAACGCCAGCGACAATGAGGCAGTGACCAGTTACGAGATCACAGCCGGCAATGATGACGGCTTCTTCGCCATCGATGCCAGCACCGGCCAGATCACCCTGACTGCAGCCGGCGCCGCAGCAGCAGCCGCCTCGAACGACTTCGAGACCGGATCGAACAGCTTCAGCCTCACCGTCCAGGCCGCCGACGCTGCAGGGAACAGCGGCAGCGGCACGGTGACAGTCAGCGTCACTGACGTGGACGATGAGGATCCCGTCGTCGCAGCGGATCAGACCTTCAGCTACCAGGAAGGCCAGCCTGCTGGCTTCCTCGTAGGCAGTGTCATCGCCAGCGACAATGAGGCGGTGACCAGCTACGAGATCACGGCTGGTAACGACGACGGCTTCTTCCGCATTGACGCCGCCACCGGCCAGATCGCCCTGACCACAGCCGGTGCCGCGGCAGCCGCCGCCTCGAATGACTTCGAGACCGGGCCGAACAGCTTCAGCCTCACTGTCCAG
>JBCBSF010000071.1:0-29597 GCA_039819325.1 Pseudomonadota bacterium
CGGTCGATCATCTCCGCCATCGCAGCGCTGGGGGCGCCGCCGTCGGCTGAGAGGCAGTTCCAATAGAAGGTGTGATTCCAGATCTGGGCCGAATTGTTGAAGACGCCGGCGTTGCCTTCCTTGGCGCTCTCCTTGATCACCTCTTCCAGGGACATGTCGGCGTACTTGGTGCCCTCAACCATCTTGTTCAGGTTGTCGACATAGGCCTTGTGGTGCTTGCCATAGTGGAAGCTCAAGGTCTCGGCCGAAATGACGGGCGCGAGGGCGGTGTCTTCAAAGGGAAGGGCGGGTAGTTCGAAGGGAGCGGCCATGAGCGTCCTCCTTAAGCCTGAGATGGTGCGGCAAAGCGCAGTCAAGATCCGAGGGGGCTGTCGGCACGCGAGGGAGCCCTGCGGCGCCCCCCACCGGGATCATTCCCGAACCCCGCCTGGTAAATAGAGAGCGTATGGCACAATTGCCACCCGTAACACCGCTAAGCCGCCCAGCCCGTCGCGAAAGAGAGCCCGTCACGGGCAAGAGCTTTCCCGCCGCCCCGCAAGGCAGTAAGGAGAAGAGCCAAGAAGCCGGATGACATCTGCAGAGGACGCGCCAGTATGACCAGCCAGCCCCAAGCCGTCGAGCAGGAGATCGAACCGCGCCAGCGCGATCTAGGCGGCTTCACCGTGGCCCGGGTGCTGCCGGTCGCCAGCCGCCGAGCGCTAGGACCCTTCGTCTTCCTCGATCAGATGGGACCGGCCGATTTCGGCCCCGATCAGGATTTCGAGGTGCGCGCCCACCCGCACATCGGCCTAGCCACAGTCACCTACCTCTGGGAGGGCTGGATCCGGCACCGGGACAGCTTGGGCAGCGACCTCAGAATTGAGCCGGGTGCACTCAACCTCATGACCGCCGGGCGCGGGATCGCCCATTCTGAACGCAATGCGGCGGCCGAGCGGGAGGACGGCACCACCCGTCTCTATGGTTTCCAGGTCTGGGTCGCGCTGCCGCTGGAGCAGGAGGAGTGCGAGCCGGCCTTTGTCCACCACCCGCTGGAGGACTTGCCGCCGGTGGCTGGCCCCGGCTGGCAGGGCCGTGTGGTTTTGGGCAGCGCCTTTGGAGCAACCTCGCCGGTGCGCATGGCCAGCGAGACGCTCTACGTCGATTTGGCGCTTGAGGCCGGGGCAAGCGTCATCCTGCCGGCCGAAGCCGCCGAGCGCGGGGTGTATCTGGTTGAAGGCAAGGTAACCCTGGACAGCAGCCCCTATGAACCCAGGCGGCTTTTGGTCCTGACACCTGGGACGACACCAGTGCTGCAGGCCGAAGAGTCAGCGCGCGTGTTGATGGTTGGCGGCGCGGTTTTGGACGCTCCGCGGCATCTCTGGTGGAACTTCGTCTCCAGCTCTCAAGACCGGATCGAGCAAGCCAAGGCGGACTGGAAGTCCGGGCGCTTCCCGCCGGTGCCGGGTGAGACCGACTTCATCCCGCTGCCTGAGTAAGGGGAGATCCATCGATGACCCAGCCTCCCCTCACCCCGCTCGTCGACTCCCTTCCTGCCACCGTGCCCTTCGTCGGTCCGGAAGCGCAGGAGCGCCAGTCCGGCAAACCCTTCGCCGCCCGCCTGGGTGCGAACGAGAGCGTCTTCGGCCCCTCGCCCAAGGCCATCGCAGCACTGCAAGCCGCCGCCTCAGAGGCCTGGATGTACGGCGACCCGGAGGCGCTGGAGCTGCGCCAGGCCATCGCTGCGCATCACAGCGTCCCGGTCGAGGCGGTGATGACGGGTGAGGGCATCGACGGCCTCTTCGGCACGGCGGTGCGCCTCTTCGTTGAGCCTGGTGTGTCCGTGGTGACCTCAGCCGGCGCCTACCCGACCTTCGCCTATCACGTGGTCGGGTTCGGCGGTCGCTTGGTGACGGTCCCCTATCAGGGTGACTACGAGGATCCCGAGGCCTTGTTGGAAGCGGCCAAGCGGGAAAAGGCCCGGCTGGTCTTCCTGGCCAACCCGGACAACCCAATGGGCTCTTGGCACCCGGCTGCGGTGGTGCAGCAGCTGCTGGACGGTCTACCGGACGACTGCTTGCTGATGCTGGACGAGGCCTACAGCGACTTCGCACCGGCGGAGGCCCTGCCAGCGATGCAGATCGAGCGGACTAACCTGCTGCGCTTCCGCACCTTCTCCAAGGCGCGTGGTCTGGCGGGCCTCCGGGTCGGCTATGTCATCGGCGCGCCAGCGGTCATCAACTGCTTCAACAAGGTGCGCAATCACTTCGGACTGGGGCGCCTGTCGCAAGTGGGCGCGCTCGCGGCCCTGCAGGATCAAGACTACCTCCGCTCCGTCGTGCAGCAGGTGGCCAATGCTCGAGATTCCATCGCTGGTATCGCTGAGCGCGTCGGCCTATCAGCCCTACCCTCAGCGACGAACTTCGTGGCTATCGACTGCGGACGCGACGGTGCCTTTGCCAAACAGGTCCTCGAAGGCCTCTTGGCGCGCGGGGTCTTCGTGCGGATGCCGGGTGTCGCACCGCTCAACCGCTGCATCCGCGTGTCGGCGGGGCGTCCGGACGACCTCGCCTTGCTAGAAGCGGCTCTCACGCAGACGCTTGAGGAGCTGAAGTGACACCGCCGCTTTCACGCCGGGCAGCTATTCCTGCATAATCTGGGTTTTGGCCGTCGCCAGCAGCTGCTCCATGTGATGGCGGATACGGTGGTCGGAGACATCGGCCTGTGCGGCCTCGAAGTCTGCCTTCACCTTGCGGATCACGTCTTCATCGCCGGGCTCGTCGAAGTCGGCCATCACCACCTCCTTGGCATAGGCCTCGGCCTCATCGCCGCTCTTGCCCAGGATCTCCGCCGCCCAGAGGCCCAAGAGCTTGTTCCGGCGGTTTACCACGCGGAACTGCAGATCCTCGTCATGCTTAAACTTATCTTCGAATTGCTTCTCGCGATCACCCAAACCCGACATGCTTCGTGGCTCCCTAGCTACCGTGTGGCTCCTTGCGCTTTAGGTGACATCTGCGCTGCGCCAGTGCAAGCCTCGGTCCCCCCTTCCCCAGCCTCGGCTAGGCGCTGTCCTCCCAAATCCGTAAGCGATTGCTGGCAGGGTCCGTTACCTCCATCACCAGTCCGCCCCAAGGCGCTGGATCGAGGCCGGGTCGGTTGAAGGGGTAGTCCTTGCCGCTGATCTCCTGGTGGAGGGCTTTCAAGTCGCGCGCCACGACGAAAACCGTGCTGCCCGGCGTGCAGTCGCCGTGATGCTGGGTCAGGTGCAGCTTGATCTCATCACGGCTCACCTGAAGGTAGAGCGGTGCTGCAGGCTCAAAGCGGTGCTCCCAATCCACGGTGAAGCCCAGGAAGTCCAGGTAGAAGCGCCTGGTCGCGGCCTCGTCGAAGAAACGGAGGATCGGAATAGTCTGCGTCAGCATGGGCGCCGCTTCCTTCTGGCTTGCGGGATTGGGGGCGGACAGGGCTAGTCTAGGCACCATGTGCAGTCTAATCCTATTGCTCCGCCCAGACCATGCCTGGCCGCTGCTGATCGCGGCCAATCGTGACGAACGACCCAGCCGGCCCTGGCGGGCGCCCGGCAGTCACTGGTCAGACCGCCCAGAGGTGGTTGCTGGCCACGACCTGCTGTCCGGCGGTAGCTGGATGGGGCTGAACCAGCAGGGGCTCGTGGCCTGTATCTTGAACCGGGTGGGCTCGCTTGGGCCTGCCGCGGACAAGCGCTCGCGCGGCGAGTTGGTGCTGGAAGCGCTGGATCACGCCAACGCCGCCGAGGCAGCCGAGGCCTTGAGCCACCTGGAGGCGGACTCCTATCGCAGTTTCAATTTGATTGTCGCCGACGCGCAGGAGGCCTTTTGGCTGCGCAACGAGGGCGCCAAGGGCGACAGCATCGAGACCCTGCCGATCCTGCCGGGCCTCTCGATGATCACGGCGCACAATCTGAACGACCCGCAGAGCCCGCGCATCTCGCGCTACCTGCCGCTCTTTCGCGATGCCTTGGTCCCCGATCCCGATGCTGAGGATTGGAGCGCTTGGGAAGGCCTGCTGGGCGACCGGGCGCCGGACGGCGATCCCTACACAAGCCTCTGCGTGGTGACCGACAACGACTTTGGCACCGTCTCCTCATCACTACTGGCGGTGCCGAGCCCGCCGGCAGAGCTGGGCGCGGTGCCGCGCCTGCCGATCTGGCGCTTCTCGCACGGCCGGCCGGATGAGGCGCCCTTTGAAACACTCTCTGTCGGAGGCCTCTGGTAAACTCACCTTTGTTCAAGCGCAGACTGGCCCTCAGGCGCCCGAACGCCCTAAACTAACGCAACACTGTTTGGGTCAACGAGAGGAGCCTCGCCCTATGCTGCGTGTTTTACTTGTCTGCTGCCTTTTGGCTTTGCCGTTTGCCGCCCAAGCCGAGGCTAAGAGCCCCGTGGTCCTGACCGTCGCCGGCAAAGTCGACATGCCCAATCGCGGCGCCCTGGACCAAGCGCGCGATGGCCTGATGGCCCGCTTGGTGGAACCTTTCGAGCAGGCCCGGGGCTTCACCCTGGCCGACCTGGCAGCCCTGCCCCAGGAAGGTGTGACCCTGCAGTATTCGAATTGGGACCAGCCGATCAGCTTCGTCGGCCCCAGCCTGGAATCGGTCCTGAAGGCCGCCGGCGCGACGGGTAACAAGCTGCAGGTCATGGCGCTTGACGGCTACGCGGCCGAGTTCACGCAAGAGATGATCACGGGCAAGACCTTCATTCTGGCGCTCGAGGCCGACGCCACCGCGCTGGCAGTCGGTGAGCGCGGTCCGCTCTGGCTGGTCTTCCCGCCAGGCGAAGCAGCACCGGCCTACCCCGGCGATGACGATGCCGGACTGGTCTGGGCCGTCTTCTTCATCGGAACGCAGGACTAGGGCCTTGTTCTCCTGGAGTGGAGGTCAGAGGTGAGCGACAGCGAGACACGGCCCTATCAGGTCGAACGGATTGAGACCGCTTGGGAGAGCGCGGATCTGCTGGTACGCCTCTTCACCTTGGACGCGGGCCAAGAGGTCCCCTGGCACTATCACAGCGCCGTCGCCGACATCTTTGTCGGCCTGGAGGGCGTGGTGGTGGTGGAGACGCGGGCGCCGCGCACACGCCGCCTGTTGCATCCGGGCGAACACTGCCAGGTAGCACCCAAAACGGCGCATCGGGTCAGCGGCCTTGATGGTGCGCGCTGTCGCTTTGCACTGACCCAGGGCGTCGGAGACTATGATTTCGTGCGCATCGGCGGCGACACCTAGTCCCAAGCGGGACCGCTTGCGCCCCTGGCCTCGAGCCTAGAGGCAAGGGTCACGATCCGTGACTAGTTTGTATGGCTACACTGGGCAGCAGGCCCCCGCCCATTGCGTTTGTGGGCAGGGCAGCGGCCTGCTATAGCAAGCAAACAAAGGCCGGTGCCGGGTGTCCGGGCCGGCCCCTTGCCATTGGAACAACAGGTAACCTCTATGCAACGTCCGCGTCGGCGCCGCCTCTACGAAGGCAAAGCCAAGATCCTTTTCGAAGGACCGGAACCAGGAACGCTCGTCCAGTACTTCAAGGACGATGCGACCGCCTTCAACAACCAAAAAAAGGGCACCATCACCGGCAAGGGCGTGTTGAACAACCGCATCTCAGAGTTCTTGATGCAGCGCTTGGCCGAGATCGGCATCCCCAATCACTTCATCCGCCGCCTCAACATGCGCGAGCAGCTGGTGCGGGAGGTGGAGATCATCCCCATCGAGATGGTGATCCGCAACCTGGCCGCCGGCAGCTTCGCCAAGCGCTTTCAGGTGGAGGAAGGCTCCGCCCTGCCCCGCACGATCGTCGAGTACTGCTACAAGAACGACGAGCTGGGCGATCCCTTGGTGGCGGAGGAGCATATCACCGCCTTCGGCTGGGCCGCGCCGGAAGATCTGGACGACATGGTTCACCTGTCGTTGCGCACCAATGACTTTCTCTGCGGCCTCTTCCGCGGCATCGGGCTGAAGCTGGTAGACTTCAAGCTGGAGTTCGGCCGCGTGTGGGAGAATGAAGAGATGCGGATCGTGCTGGCCGATGAGATCAGCCCCGACTCCTGCCGGCTGTGGGATGTAGCCACCAACGAGAAGCTGGACAAGGACCGCTTCCGCCGCGATTTGGGCAAGGTGGAAGAGGCCTATCAAGAGGTCGCCCGCCGCCTGGGCGTGCTGCCAGAGGCGGGGCCGATGGATCTAGAGGGGCCCAGAGCAGTTCAGTAGCCGCCAGCTTGCGGCGCTGCGAGCGGCAAGGGTAGTCTCCGGCGCGAGAGTGAGAGGATAAGAGAGCAGCGATGAAAGCCAGGGTCCACGTTACGCTGAAGCCGGCGGTGCTCGACCCGCAAGGCAGTGCCATTGCCTCGGCCCTCACCCATCTGGGCTTCGAGGGCGTGGGCGCGGTGCGCCAAGGCAAGCTGATCGAAATCGACCTCACCGAGAGCGACCCGGCCGCTGCTAAGGCGCAGGTGGATGCCATGTGCAAGAAGCTCTTGGTCAATGAGGTGATCGAGACCTATAGCCTGGAGCTCGCCGACTAGGCCCGCGGCTCTCTCAAAGGGCTTTCGACAAGGGACCTTCGCTAGGGAACCGGAGCATGAAGAGCGCTGTCATCGTCTTTCCCGGATCGAACTGTGACCGCGATGTGCAGGTGGCGCTGCGCCAGTCCATGGGCAGCGAGCCGATCATGGTCTGGCACAAGGAGACGGAGCTGCCGGCGGTCGACCTGATCGTGCTGCCGGGTGGCTTCACCTATGGCGACTATCTGCGCGTCGGCGCCATGGCGGCCCACGCTCCGGCGATGAAGGCCGTGGTCAAAGCGGCCGGCAAGGGCGTGGCGGTGCTGGGCATCTGCAACGGCTTTCAGATGCTGACGGAGTCCGGCCTGCTGCCAGGTGCGCTGACCCGCAACCGGGATCTCAAATTCCTCTGCCGCGACGTGACGATCCGGGTGGAAAGCAGCCAGTCGCTCTTCACCAACCGC
The DNA here is from genome assembly GCA_039819325.1 of Pseudomonadota bacterium. GTDB lineage: Bacteria > Pseudomonadota > Alphaproteobacteria > Kiloniellales > JACOMY01 > JACOMY01. Next base: position 6,969 of record JBCBSF010000071.1, read on the forward strand.
TACAGTGAGGGCCAGGCCATCACCATTCCGGTGGCCAATCACGACGGCTGCTATGTGATCGATGATGACGGCCGCCGCGCGCTGGAAGACCAGGGGCAGGTCGCCTTCCGCTATTGCGACGCCGAGGGCCAGGTGCGGCCGGAGGCCAATCCCAACGGCTCGGTCTCCAACATCGCCGGCATCTTCAATGCCGAGAAGACGGTCATGGGCTTGATGCCCCACCCCGAGCGGCTGGCCGACCCCGACCTGGGCGGCGACGACGGGCGCCCGCTCTTCGACGGCCTGGTGGAGGCACTCAATTCATGACCCGCCGCATCGCCCTGCTGTTGGCCTTCTTGCTGGCCCCGGCCATCGCGCTGGCCCAGACCAACCCGCAAGACTTTGAGGAAGCCCGCAAGGTCTTCCGCCAGTTCGTTCTGCTGGAGCAGAGCTACAACCCAGAGATCATCGAGTTCTACGCCGACAGCGCGGAGATCTACACCACCGTCATCCTGCAGGGCCGCGAGCAGGAGTTCCGCACCACCGGCAAGGACTTCAAGGCAGCGCTCGCTCCCTACCTGCACACGGCACGCAACATCGGGGAATGGTTTGCCTACACCAACGTGACCATCGTGCCCGAAGGCAGTGGCATGCGGGTTTTGGCCTCGCGCACCTCGCGCCTCAGCGACGAGACCTTTCCCTACCAGGCCCTGCTGCAGCGCAGCCCGCGCGGCAACTGGGTCATCGTCGAAGAACGCTCCGTGGTGAGGCCGGTCAATCCCGAATGAGCACAACAGAGACTTCCGCCGAGCCCTCACCGGAAACGGTGGCCCAGCACGGCCTCTCCCCTGACGAGTACAGCCTGGCCAAGCAGATCTTGGGCCGCGCGCCCAACCTGCTGGAACTGGGCATCTTCTCCGTCATGTGGTCGGAGCACTGCTCCTACAAATCCTCCAAACGCTGGCTGAAGACCCTGCCGACCGAGGGGCCGCAGGTGATCCAAGGCCCGGGTGAGAACGCCGGCGTGGTCGATGTGGGCGAAGGCCTGGCCGCGGTCTTCAAGATCGAGAGCCACAACCACCCCAGCTTCATCGAGCCCTATCAGGGTGCGGCCACCGGCGTCGGCGGCATCATGCGCGATGTCTTCACCATGGGCGCACGTCCTATCGCCAACCTGAACGCCCTGCGCTTCGGTGCTCCGGAGCATGAGAAGACGCGTCATCTGCTCTCCGGCGTGGTCAGTGGCATCGGCGGCTATGGCAACTGCGTCGGCGTGCCGACGGTCGGCGGGGAAGTGAACTTCCACCCCAGCTACAACGGCAATATCCTGGTCAATGCCATGACCGTCGGCCTGGCGCCGGCGGACCGTATCTTCTATGCCGCCGCCGCCGGGGTCGGAAACCCGGTGGTTTATGTCGGCGCCAAGACCGGCCGAGACGGCATCCACGGCGCCACCATGGCCTCTGCCGAGTTCGACGAAGAGGCCGAGGCGCAGCGGCCCACAGTCCAAGTCGGCGACCCCTTCACCGAGAAGCTGCTGATCGAGGCCTGCCTCGAGCTGATGGCCACCGACGCCATCGAGGCGATCCAGGATATGGGCGCAGCGGGGCTCACCTCCTCCTCCTTCGAGATGGCCTCGAAGGGCGGCTGCGGGGTAGAGCTCTGGCTGGACAAGGTGCCGATGCGCGAGACCGGCATGACGCCCTACGAGCTCATGCTGTCGGAAAGCCAAGAGCGCATGCTGATGATCCTGCGCCCCGGCCGGGAAGAGATCGCGCGCGCCATCTTCGAGAAGTGGGATCTGGACTTCGCCGTCATCGGGACTCTCACGGACACCGGCCGCATGCGCCTGGTCTGGAATGGGGAAGCCGTCGGCGACCTGCCGATCGACCCGCTGGCCGCCGCCTCGCCGGAGTACGACCGCCCCTGGACCGCGACAGCGCCAGAGCCGGCGCTAAACGATGAGCAGATCACCGAGCTAGAGCCAGCTGAAGCACTGCTGACCCTCTTTGCTGGCCCCGATCTCTGCTCGCGGCGCTGGATCTGGGAGCAGTACGATCACATGGTCATGGCCGACACCCTGCAGCGCCCGGGCGGCGATGCAGCCGTGGTGCGCCTGCACGGCACCAAACGTGCGCTGGCCATGAGCGTTGACTGTACGCCGCGCTACGTGAAGGCCGATCCGGTAGCGGGCGGCCGTCAGGCGGTGGCGGAGAGCTTTCGCAATCTGACGGCGACCGGCGCCCAGCCCTTGGCGATCACCAACAACCTCAACTTCGGCAACCCGGAACGGCCGGAGATCATGGGCCAGCTGGTGGGCGCGGTTCAAGGCATCGGCGAGGCTGCCAAGGCGCTCGCCTTCCCCGTCGTATCCGGCAACGTCTCGCTCTACAACGAGACCAACGGCAAGGCGATCCTGCCCACCCCGGTGATCGGTGGCATCGGCCTTCTGGAAGACTATGCCGGGATGCTGCGCATTGCGCCGGCCGCGGATCAAAGCCTGATCCTGTTGGGCAAGAGCGACGGCCACCTGGGCCAGTCGCTCTATTTACGCGACTGCTGCGGCCTGGAGGCCGGGCCACCGCCGCCGGTGGATCTGGAGGCCGAGCGGCGAACGGCGAAGCTGGTGCGCAAGCTGGCGCGCGAGGGGCTGATCACCGCCTGTCACGACCTCTCCGACGGTGGTTTGGCCATTGCGGCAGCGGAAATGGCGCTGGCCGGCAAGGTCGGGATCAGCCTGGAGAAGCCGGAAGAGGCAGCGGCGCTCTCGCTCATCGCCTGGCTCTTCGGTGAGGATCAGGGACGTTACCTCCTGGCCACCAGCCGGCCGAAGAAGGTCTTGAAGAAGGCCGACAAGAAGTCCCTGCCCGCCTGCCTGGTCGGCACGGTGGGCGGTGAAGCGTTGATCTTACCTGGCGGGGGGGCCATATCGCTTGCCAACCTGTCGGAGCGGCACGAAGCGTGGATGCCCGCCTACATGAACGCTAGCGGCGCGTCCGCCTAGAGGGAGAGCAAACGCCATGGCGATGGATGCCAGCGAAATCGAGAGCCTGATCAAGGCCGCCATGCCCGACGCCCAAGTCACCATTGAGGATCTGCGCGGCGACGGCGACCACTACGCCGCCTACGTCGTCTCCGAAGCCTTCCGCGGCAAGACCCGCGTTCAGCAGCATCAACTGGTCTACCAGGCCCTGCAGGGCCGCATGGGTGGCCAGCTGCACGCCTTGGCCCTGCAGACCTCTGTCCCCAGCTAAACGCGCTCAAGCGCAGGTCATCAGAAGGAAGGATAAACCAATGGAAAACAAGATCTTCGAGCGTATCAAGGAAGAGGTCGATGGCACCGACGTGGTGCTCTTTATGAAGGGCACGCCGGTCTTCCCGCAGTGCGGCTTCTCCGCCGCGGTCGTCCAGGTGCTGAACCACTTAGGCGTCCAGTTCAAGGGCATCGACGTGCTGCAGGACCCGGGCCTGCGCCAGGGCATCAAGGACTACAGCAACTGGCCGACCGTACCGCAGCTCTACGTCAAGGGCGAGTTCGTCGGCGGCTGCGACATCGTCCGCGAGATGTTCCAAGAGGGCGAGCTGACGGAGCTCTTGAACACCCGCGGCGTGCCGGTGCAGGTTCAGGCCTAGTTCGCTTTACACACCTTCACAAAGAAGGGCCGTCGCTCCGATGAGCGGCGGCCCTTTTTTGCTGTCTAGACACACATGCTGGACGCCCCCCCGGACGCTCTCTTGCAAAGCGAACCGCCGGAAGATCCTGTGGACCGTCTCTTAGAGACTTAACTGGCGTCTTTGCTCTAGCAGGGACGTTGGCCCTATCCTTCTCGAAGGATCTCGACATCAGTTTGTTTGGGAAGGGAAAGGGCGCATGGGCCTCTACATCGGAACGGCGGGTGATGCCAGCACCATCATCGGCAGCAGCGGCGTCGACACACTCTATGGGCTAAGCGGCGCGGATTCCCTCTATGGCATCAGCGGCGACGACACCCTCTTTGGAGGAAGTGGCTCTGATAGGGCCAGCGGTGGAGACGGCAACGATACTCTGTCAGGCGATGAGGGAGACGACGCCTACTTCTTCGGCAGCGACGGCGATGACACCCTATTGGGTGGCAGCGGGGTCGATACCCGCTTCTTCGGCGGCGACGGCGACGATGCGCTCTCGAGCGAGAGCGGGGTCGCCTTTGTGTTCTATGGTGGAAGTGGTGCCGACAGCCTTTCAGGCGGCGCCGGCTATGCCTACCGCCTCGTCGGGGCCAGTGGCGACGATATCCTATCGGGCGGCAGCAAAACCAACGCTGAGTTCTATGGGGGCGCTGGCAACGACACCCTTTTCGGCGGCAGCGGGGATGACAGCCTCTTTGGCGGTACGGGTAACGACGGATTGTTCGAAGGCGGGAGCGGTGCCGACAGCCTCTCGGGCGATAGCGGGAACGATGCAGGAGTCTTCGGCGAGAGCGGAGACGACAGCCTCTCGGGCGGCAGCGCCAACGACTACGAGTTCTTTGGCGGCGACGGAGACGACACCATCGCGGGCGGCGACGGCGACGAGGTTGAGTTTTTTGGAGGTACTGGCGACGACAGGCTGTCAGGCAATCTTGGAAACGACAGCCAGTTCATTGGCGACAGCGGCAAGGATAGCCTCTTTGGCGGCAGTGGGAATGATTTCGGTTTCGACGGGCTGAGCGGTGCTGATGTCCTCTTCGGCGGTAGCGGCAACGACACTATCTTCGTTGGAGACACTGGCGCTGACAGCCTCTTTGGTGGCAGTGGGGACGACGGGGGCTTCTATGGGGGATCCGGCGAAGACTTTGTGGCTGGCGACAGCGGCAGCGATCTTTCGCTTTTTGGCGATGATAGTGCGGACATCCTGACCGGCAGGGCCGGGAGCGATGTCGGCCTCTTCGGCGGTGCTGACGTGGACAGACTCTTCGGCGGCGCGGGCGACGATTCGCTTCTCTTTGGCGGCAGCGGCGGTGATCGCCTCTATGGCGGCGGCGGGGACGACCTTTCGCTTTCAGGCGATAGCGGCAGCGACCTGATAGCGGGCGGCAATGGCGACGACCTGCTCTTTGGTGCCGGCGGCAATGATCGCCTGGACGGCGGCAATGCGGACGATCGTCTCTACGCAGGCGGTGGCACCGACGTTGGTCTCTATGGCGGCAGAGCGGCCGACCGGCTCTACGGTGATGACGGCGACGACTTTCAACTCTCCGGGGGCAGTGGCGCCGATCTGCTCTACGGCGGCAGTGGCGGCGACGTCTCCCTCACCGGCGGCGCAGGCGATGATCTGCTGCGCGGCGACAGCGGTGCCGATTCCTATCACTTTGGCGGCAGCGGGTCGGATGGGCTGAGCGGGCGTTCCGGCGAGGATGCTTTCTTCTACGGCAGCAGCGGCGACGACCGCCTGAGCGGCGGGGGTGACGCCGACTCCTTTTTCTTCGGCGGCAGCGGCAGCGACACCCTCGTCGGCGGCGGCGGTGACGATGCTGCCTTCTACGGTGACAGCGGCAGCGATCTCTTGGATGGCGGCAACGGGGCGGACACCCTCTTCGGGGCCAGCGGCAGCGACAGCCTTTTCGGCGGACTGGGTGACGATCTCCTGGAGGCGGGCTCTGGTAGCGACAGCGGCCTCTATGGCGGCCAGTCCGCTGATTGGCTCTATGGCAGTCACGGAGCGGACAGGACCCTCTCCGGCGACAAGGGCAGCGACCGGGTCTATGGCGGCAGCGGTACCGACACCTCCTTGCTTGGAGGTGCTGGCGACGATCTCCTTCGTGGTGACAGCGGCGCCGACAGCTATCTCTTCGGCGGCAGCGGCGACGATGGCCTCAGCGGCCGCGCCGGAGACGATCGCTTGCTCTTCGGCGGGACCGGCGATGATCGCCTTGCCGGCGGCAAGGGAGAAGATGCTTCCTTCTTCGGTGGCAGTGGTAGCGACACCCTGATGGGCGGTCTTGACGATGATGCCTTCTTCTACGGGGGCAGTGGTATCGACAGCCTCTTCGGCGGCAGCGGAGACGATACCTTTAACGTGGCAAGCGCCGGCGAGCTGTCGGCCGGTGGCCTCTTCGATGGCGGCTCCGGGACCGATACACTCATCCTAGCAACGGGCGTCGACCTGCCGTCCGACGTCACCTTGGTCGATGTGGAACTGGTGATCTATCCTTAGCCTGAAAGCGGCTACGCATAGCTCAGCGGCAGCGCCGTTGCTTCCTTGATCTCTTCCATAACGAAGCTGGCGCTAACGTCCGCCAGCTCGACCTTCTGGATCAGCCGCTGGTAAAGCGCGTCATAGGCAGCCACGTCGGGCACCCGCGCCTTGATCAGATAGTCGAGATCACCGGAGGTCCGGTAGACGCCCTGGATCTCTGGTAGCGACGCGGTTGCCCGCCGAAAGGTCTCCGCCCAGGCGGCAGAGTGCTGGTTGGTCCGCACTGCGATGAAGACGGTGAGCCCCAGGTTCACCTTGGCCGGGTCCAGGACCGCAACCTTCCCGGTGATGTAGCCCTCCGTCTCCAAGCGGCGTAGCCGCCGCCAGCAGGCGTTACGCGACAGGCCCACCGCCTTCCCCACAGCCTCCAGCGAGAGGCTGACGTCGCGCTGCAGCAGCTTCAGCAGTTTTTTGTCTAGTGGGTCAAGCATCCCACAAAAGCATGTGTTGATGTGATTTCATCCCAAAGATGAGCGCAGAAAGCTGGCACTTTGGGAAGCATTTTCCGCTGGTTGGGTTCAGACTAGCGTAGAGCATACAGACCGGAGACACCGCCATGTTTCAGCATCTCTTCCTCGACCATCCGCGCTCGGTACAGGAGAGCTATGGCGCGCACGCCCTCTTCGCCGTACGTTTCGCAGGCAAGCTCTTCTTGGCAGCCGGGGCTGCCAGCCTGCATGCCCTGATCCCCTGCCTTTGCAAGAAGACCGCCAGCCGTTTGGTGGCCGAGCTCTATGAGAAGACGCGCAATCGCGGCGTCGCGGCGGAGTAGCCTTGTTTGAGCGTGTGAACCCTCACGTCATTCGCGCTTCGGCAAGGTCTCGGTGCTCTTGCATGTGCGCTGGGATCGCGGCGTGGGAGCGCTGCAGGATTTCCAGGTAGTAGGGGCCGGCTTGGGCGGGCCGGTAGGCGGGCGGATGCTCCAGGCTCTGGCAGCAGGGCAAGACCTCGATCACGGCATCCCAGTTGGGCTCTAGAAAGAAGGGGACGGAGTAGCGCTCCAGGCCGGTGGCGCTGACCACCCGATGCTCGGTCGCTTTGAAGAGCCCGTTGGTCAGCCGTTCCATCTGCTGGCCCAGGTTGATCACCAGCGCAGCGGGGACCGGCGGCGCCCCGACCCAGTCGCCCGCGGCGTTCTTCACCTGCAGGCCCGGCACGCTGTCCTGCGCCAGGACAGTCAGGAGCCCATAGTCCGAGTGCTCGCTGATCCCCAGCACCTCCCGCTCGATCCGCCCGCTCTCCGGCGGATAGCGATTGAGGCTCAAGGTGCCCAAGGGGGCATCGATCATGCTGGCGAAGTGGCTCTTGTCCAGCCCCAGGGCCAGCGCAAAGAGCCGCATCAGGCGGCGGGACAAGGCCAGCGCCGCGTCCATGTAGGTCTCCAGCGCAAATTGAAAGCCGGGTAGGCCTTCGGGCCAGAGATTGGGCGCGGTCAAGGGCAGGTTCCTATCGGCGCAAGGATGCCCAGCGGGCGGCGTCGTCCAGGCGAAGTAGTTCTCGTTGTTCGACAGCTGTCGACTGGGGTCATAGTTCTGGCCGAAGGGCCCGCGGTAGCCGCGAAAGCCGGTCGTCTCACTGCGGTAGAGCCGCTGCTTCTCCTCGGCCGGCAGCGCAAAGAAGGCCCGTGCAGCGGTGAAGAGCGCCGCTGTCTGCGGCTCCGGGATGCCGTGATTGGTGATATAGAGGAAACCAACGTCGCGTGCGGCCAGACCCACCGCCTCGGCCAGCCTCTGGCGCTCGCCCGCGTCATCGAAACCCTTGAGGTCGATCAGCGGAATCTCGGAGAAGGCTTGCAGCGGCACGTCCAGCCCCTCTGCCAGACTGACTGGTGTCGTTTGCATCGCTCTCACTCCCTCTCTCTTCGACCGATCCATAGAGCATAGCGCAGGTCCCGTCCCTTTCCGACCCACAGGCGTCTTGCTCTCGTCCCAGCCTTCGGCTAGAAGTCCGTCCCTCGCGAGCGCGCTTTCAAGAAAAGCGCGCCAGCGTGACCCAAAGGAGAGGTGCCGGAGCGGTCGAACGGGACGGTCTCGAAAACCGTTGTACGCGCAAGCGTACCGAGGGTTCGAATCCCTCCCTCTCCGCCATCTTACAAAACCGAGCGGAATCATCCCCTAACACCTTGAAAGGCAAGGATAAATCCGGGGTTGGAAACCCAGTTTTCCGACAATAGGGGATGCGGTCTGCGAAGGTCAATTTCAAGACCGAGCGCTGAAGGTCGAAGCGCCCAGTTTCCCATACTTTGCAAGGGTTTGCGAGGAAAGCCATGGCGAGTTCGAACATTTCCGCAAAGGGGCGTTTCGGCTGACCGGCTTGGGCGGCCTTTTCGGTAAGAACCAGCTTTCGCTGTTCGAGCTCAGCGATCTTCTTCTCATAGGCTGCGATCACGGTCTGGTCCTTGGCGTCGATCAAGCGAGTCAGCAGGGCGTCGACCTGCTTCTGCAGCTCCGAGACCTTGGTTCTGTAGAGCGCCGCCTGTTCCTTGCCCTTAAGCAGGCGGGTGTCCCAGATATCGGCGAACATGCGTCTCGCCACGTTCAGCTTACCCGTTGACGGGGTCACGTCCTGGAGCAAGTCGGCGAAACCGTCTTCGATGTCTGCGCGCCGGATCGATTTCCGATAGCTTTCACAGCCCTTGGTGAAACAATGATAGTATGGGTGCTTCTTGCCGGTCTTGCTCTTCGACCAGCAGGCGGTCAGCGGCTTTCCACAGTCACCGCAAAGGACAAAGCCGCGCAGCGGAAAGTCCTCATTGATGTCGGCGCGTGCTGCGACCCTTGCCCCTTCCTTGATCCGCTCTTGGATGCGTGTGTAGGTTTCCAGCGTGATCAGACCCTCATGGTGCCCCTTGCGCAAAGAGACGCCCCAGTCGGGCACCTCAATGTAGCCAGCGTAGTGCGGTCGTGTGAGTAGGCGGATGACCTCTTCGTAGCGCACAAGCCCGTTAGGGTAGCGTTCGGCGTAAGCCGGTTCCGACTCCAAGTATCGCTTGACCTCGCCCTGGCTTTGGAACCGTCCGCTGGCGAAGCCATTGAGGGCTTCGGCGATGATCGAGGCCAGCGGCTCGTCACGGACCAAGAGCTTGCCATGAGCGGCAACTCGTTCGTATCGGAATCCCGGCGGTGCATGGAAGCACCAATAGCCGTTCATCGTGCGCGCCCGCATCCGATTTTTGGTCTGTTCGCGGTTCTTTTGGCGCTGATGCTGGGACACCGAGGCAAGCAGGTTTTCGATGAGGATGGAGTCGGAATCCTCGCCAAAGGTGATGGAGGGACTTTCCAACTTTCCGCCAATGTCTTTCAGCGTACGGCGCAAGGTCCAGTGGCTCTCGATGTCACGAGCAAAGCGGCTAATGTCATCGATGATCACGACAATCCCGTCCTGCTTCTGTGCTTTGATGAAAGCGATCAGGGCGTTGAAGGACGGGCGGTCCATCAGGCCGCCGGAGACGCCTTTCTCATGAAAGGTCTCGATGATATCGTAGCCTTTACGCACGGCGTATTCGCGGCAACGCGTCGCCTGGGAATCGAGACCGTGACCCTCCTCAACCTGTTTGACCGAAGAGACGCGGCAATAAATGATCGCCTGCGGCTGGCCGGTAATCGAGTCGATTAGATGTTCTGCGCTCATGGCTGCTTCTCCGTTATCTTTTCGTTTGGGAGTGCACCTGTTTCATGCGCTGTATCTTCAAGGATGAGACAGTCTAGCACATCGTCGAAGCCATGAGCAGAGTCGGGGGTGAAGTTATCCCCAGGCTTGATGCTAAATCCGAGATCGACAAAAGCCTGCATGATCTGCCAGAGCGCCAGCAGAAACTCCAGCTCCTGCGCTTCGCTCAGGTTCTGGTCTTCGAGCTGATCGCCATAGGTCTCGCGCAGCTGCTCTGCCAGGGTCACCGGGCTTGCCGCCCCGCCTGGTGATGTTTTGCGTCCGGTCTTTTCTCCTTCACGCATGGTGTTCTCCTTATCTGTCGTCCGAGTATCCAAAATAGTGCGGGCGCTGCCCTACAGAGCAAAGTGCCCGCACTGGATCCGTCCTATCGATCCTGTCCCGGATCGGCATAGTCGCGGAACCGGGGCGGCCTGCTTTCGTGGGCAGAGGCCTCAGCTTCAGGCTTTGGCGTGACGCTGCGCTCAACTGCGTGTTCACGGCGCATATCGCGAATATGGCCGTGTGACTCGCGTGCCAGTTCGGCAATGCGCAAGAGTTCTCCGGCTGAGAACGAGTTCGTCTCCTGGAGCTTGCCGTTACGGTCTTCGTAGACCTTGGCGAGGCTGACAGTATGATAGCTGCCTTTTTCGTTCTTGTTCTCCCAGACGGTCGCCTTCAGGCGACCGTCGCGCAGGGTTTCAATCGGCTTGTTGGGTCCAGTTGTCTTGTCCATGATAAGGATTCCTTTCTTCCTTGGTGGCGTACTGTCGCAGGGGTTAACTTCTGTTCTTCAATCTATAGCAATCTACGGCCATTGAATTAGGAACATATAGTGAACATAGCATAAAAAACTCTCACTTATCAAGGATTTTATTCCTACTATTATGTAAGTACTTATGGGTATGCGGCTTTCCAGACTTTGAAGCCTCCCGCATCTCCAGGAATGCCTGCTTCGTCAGTGGAGCGCCGTTAGGTCCTTGCTCCAATTTCTGAAACCAGTCCTCCTCAAACCTCTTGCGGTTGGGCTCAGCGAAGGACGGACGGGGCGCTGGAAGGTCGAAGCGGGACACCCGGGGCCGTCGTGCCGCAACGCCCCCGGCCTCGCGGTCCGCTCTTGCAGGCTGCTGGGCTGGCGGTATCTGCGCGGCGCGGGCCGTCTCGAAAGCGTCGCGAGCCTCACTGGAATCTCGATAGAAACTGGATGAACCGGGGAGATCGCCGCGCCGCTGAAAGGCGAAGGATGTGCGGGCGTCTTTGTTGCCGTTCTTGCTCATGAGCTACCTCCTGACGTAGGACCATTGGCCGTCTTGATATTGCGGGTAATCGGCGAATTCCGGCGGCACGGGTTCGGTCACCACCGGACGCCACCGCATGCCGAAGCCTTTCTTGATCCGCACGCGATCAAGCGGCGGGTGAAAGGGGTTTGGAAGGAAGCGCCCCGCCATGAACCGCTGCCGCCAGTAGGGAGCTCGCTCGGCGTAGACCGCTCCTGGCAGGCCGTCCGCGAAGATGAACTGACGATCGGACCGCATGTTCAGGACTTCATCCGGCGTGCGCAGCATCCGCCGCTGCTTGTGGCGATGCAGGCTCTCGAAGCGCTGCTGGTCTAGCCCCAGGGCGGCCTCGAAGGGGTCACCGCCCTTCAACACTGCACCCAGCGCAGCGGCGCTGCCGGAGGAGGCGCGGCCCTGGGCAACAAGATCGTCGAAGTCCAGGGTCTCGGCGCCCAGCATGTCGGATACCAGCCGTGCGGTCTCCCACTGCCGAATGCCGAAGTAGCTTTGCACGCTGGCGCTGGCCGGAATGATGCGCCGGGCGTTGGGGCTCAATGCGTCCATCTGATTGACATGCTGAAACACAGCGTAGGGCCGGATGCCGATGCCCGCCCCGTAGGTGAACATCTTTTCCACCAGATCGAAGCCTTTCAACTGGGCGCATTCGTCCAAAATCCATGTCTGCCGTGGCGCCTGCGGAGCCCTGGATTTCAGAATCATCGCGGAGGTGAAGAAGGCCTTGATGACCGGGGCCCAGGGCTCGATCATCTCGGGCGGCGCCATCATGTAGAACTGGACGGGCTGATCACGCGCGCAGAGGTTCGAGAGATCGAAGGTGTAGGGCGGCTGGAGCGACTCCTGCAGCACGGGGTCAGACAGGCAGGTGACAGCCTTTTGCAACTCCCCGATGATTCCTTTGAAGCCACCGCTACTATCTTCCCGCGCCGCGGCGATCTCCGCCTCCACGCTGCGGCAGAGCTCGATCCCGGAGCTGTACATCACCCATGCGAAGTCCCTCCAAGCGCGCCCGCCCTCGGCAATGGCGGTGATCACGCGATAGAGGTTCGGAAGGGTCAGCACCCCGTCTCGCTCTACTACGGCAAGGATGATGGCTTCTGCGTAACGCCTGCCGTTCAACTCGAAGTAGGCAGCACTGGCTGCCCCGGAGCGCGGCATGAAACCGTCGACGAAGACCTTGATGTCGGAAATCAGCGTCGGGCTGCCTGCGTGCAGGAAGGCGACGGGGTTGACCCGATGCTGCGGCAATCCGTGCAGAGCGAGCGGGTTCCAGTAGTAGCAGTGCTTGCGGTCCGGGGTCTGGTCAGCGCTGATCGCTGACATTTCTGCCTTACAATCCATAAGCAGCAGCGATTCACTGCTGCAGATGCCGGAGCAGATGGTGTAGGCTAAGATGTCTCGGAGCTTGCCGGACCGCGCTCCCGCGATCAAAAGCAGCCCCCCCTCGCCGTCATACCAAAGCGGTTTGCCGCCTGAGAAGCCGAGGAAGATCGCATGCGGTGAGCGCCGGAAGAGCCCCGCCGCTTTGATGTCCTTTTCGGTCGCGAAGGCGGCGGAGCCGAAGCGGAAGCGGTCATTGCCGAAGGGATGGCTCATCGCTTGCTTCCCTGGCGGAGAGAGACGATTGCCAGAGCGATCCCGAGGCCTACTGCGGAGAAGAGGAGTTGAAGACCCGCGCGCACCGCCGCGAAGATCAGCAGCGCGAGGAGGACTTTCCAGGCCGTCGGACCCCAAGAGAGGACCTCGGGCCCATACCCGCTCAGAACATGGCGCATGACTAGCGGGCGCGACCATTCATAGGCGTCTGGGAGGGTGACAAAGGCGACCGCCAGAGCTGTCGCGAAGGTCAGAAAGGACATAGCGCCTGAGTATCCGGTTGCCATCATACCCTCTCATCCTGGTCGTGCATCGCCTTGACGATCTGGCGGCGAATGCTGTTGAGGTGGCCATAGGACCCCCAGATCATGCCGGATAGCGCCGTACCCCGGAGGTCTCGGCTGAGGAGCTGGATTTGCCCGACGGCGAGCCCCAGCAGGAGAGCCAGCAGGATCACAGCGCTGAAGACAAGTATCTCTTGTGGGTAGAGGAGATCGATAAAGCGGACACAGAACGCTCCTCCACCAAGCGCCACCGTCACGCCAGTGGCCAGTAACGGGCGGCGCACCGAGACAACGGTCAAGTGCGCCAGGAGATAGCTGTCCTTGTGCGTCTCAACCGCGCGCGGGGTGATGTCGATCCGTCCGGCGATCATTGCCGGACTCCCAGGGCTTGACACTGAGGCGCGGCCAGTGCCTGGCGAAGTTCCGCCTCAAGCCGTTTCACGGAAGCCGGGGTGATGAGCCTGGCCGTACCGGCATGGATGCCGAGAGAGATCAGTTCTTCCGACAGGTAGGCGTTCTCGGCGCAGGCGCACATCGAGCCGGCTTTGGCGGCGGCGGCGGACAGGCGCCGGTTCTCCAGCTCCCGCCGTTGCCGGTTGAATTCCCGCTCGGCGCGCCGGGCCGGGCCGTTGAGGTCCGGGTCGCCCAGGCCACGGCAGAGCGCGTTCAAGTCTGGATGCAACAGACCGATGGTGCCGCTGCAGGTGGCCGGCGGCACAGAGCTTTGCGGGCGGCGCGTCGCTTCCAGATCGGCCTTGATGCCTGCGGTACAGCTGTTCTGCCAGCCGATGCGCTCGATGGAGCGCTCGCCGATCAATTGACCGGCCCACAGGCTAGCCCCGGCATAGATGGCAGCGGCCAGAAGAGCGCCACCGCCGAGATTGGAAAACGTCGATTCGAAAGGCATGGATCGGGTCTCCTAGCTTTGCGGGCCTTGGCCCTGCGGGAAGGAACTGCGGAAGCCGCGCATCCTCTGCGTCCCTGGCTCTGCCCTGTCTTGATCGTTGTGGTCATCAGACCGATCAGACGTTTCGGCTGCTTGGGCCTGTTCCTGCCTTTCCAAGCGGGCGCGCAGTTCGACAAAGGTGTAGAGCCAGAGCGTCATCGGCAGGATCAGTTCGATCACCAGGATCAGCAGCGCGATAGGCAGAAAGTGCAGGACATACCCGAGCGTATCGGCGACGCCGGTCGGCGCCGGGAAGGCAGGAGGCGGGCTTCTGTCTAAGTCCTTGGTTTCACTCACTGCGGCAGCAAGCTGCGCGCCGTAAGAGGCCAGAAGCTGATCTTCGTGCCGAGAGCCGTCATATTCCTTCAGGCGACCGGCAAAGCTAGCCAACAGCGCCAGGGGCGAACTCTGTTGCACTCTGTTCAAGACCGCCAAGGACGTCTGCGCGATCTCCTCCGTCTGTAGCCGCCGTTCGGCGGCTGAGAGCGATCCGTCAACCAGCGCGCCATGTATGCTCGCCTGCAGGTCGCCAAGCTCTTGCAGCGCATTGCCTCGGGCAGCAGTGACGGTGTCTACCTGCGCAGCTATGGCTCGGGCACTAGCGAGCGCGCCGGACAACTTGTCGAAAGCTGAGCCTTCGCCCCCAGCGCCGACCCCGCTCACGCACGATGACGCCGCCTCGCAAGTGACCTTCTTCTCCAGATCGGCCATAATCGCATTGAGTATGAGATTGCCGCTATAAGTCCCATTGGCGGCCCTAGTCTCGCGCTCCAGCCAGGCGCTCTGTGCAGTCGCGAACTCCTGTAGCCGAAGGCGGTCAGTATCCTCCCTCACAAAGCCCGCGTAGGTCGCCGTGAAGAGGCCGGTTCCAACCAATAGCACTGAGAAGATGCTGACGATCGCTGCAACGGGCGATCCGATGGCCGCCTGAAAGGCACCCTTCTCAAGTGCGAAGCGGTTCACCGCATAGGCTGTGAAGGTGGCGGAGACGGCAGCAATGATACATTTGCCATAGTCCCAGAAGCTGCTGGCATTGGTTAGCTCAGGCAGAACAAGGCCCAGGAGCAAGCCGGAGAGCAACGCGATAACCGGAAGCAGCACCTTCGAGAACCGTGGACGAGGTCTCTTGGCCAAACGTCGCAATGCGGGCAGACCAACCTCTGCGAAGGCGATTTCGTCATTCTGTTGCAAACCACCATTGGGTTTGCGAAGATGTGTAGCCATCAAAGAAACCTCCTCGTATCGAAAACGTGGGGACAAATGGAGTTCCACGCGGTGTTCGAGTGGTTAGAAAGCACATATGTGACAGCAAGAAATGCGGAATTCCTCGGCAGTGCGAGTGCGGAGAAAGTCCGCAACCTGCAGTGCTTTACGACACGCATAACCCAGTCATCGGAGGAAGCTGACAGATAGGAACGCCGACAGATGTCGCGTTCTGTCCTTATAGCTATTGCCAACTTCTGAACAACAAATTGGGATTAGTGGTAAAGTGGACCATATGACAAAAGTGATAGAGTTTCCGGAATTTTATAAGAGGAGAATTCTGGATATTTTGATAAAGTATCGTAATGAAAAACAACAGGAAATAAAGAATGAAAGCAGCAAGAGAAACTTAGGCTGGCAACGGGTAGCGCGGTGGATAATTGAGTATGACGAGTTAATCACTATGCAAACCGACCAGGCTGGGGATTCTAAAGATAAAATAAAGAGTTTGAAACGATGTTTGGAAGACTATGAGCGCGCTGCAACAAAAACTGTTCCTGATAAATATTTTGCCCTAATCGAAAAATATCTCCTGGATGCTAGTTTACGAAAAGACCTCAAGTCTATTATTAAGTACGTGACCGATGAACGCAGGAACTACAGGCGGTCATTATTCTCACAGTTTTTTGGTTATGGAGAATTCCATAAAGAATATTCTTCAGCAAAAAGTATGTTAGATAGTAAGGCGTTTTTCGTTGTGCCTGCTATTAGATCAGTATTAAATATTAGTACTGTGCTGCGATTTCGCTTTTTCGATCACAATGTACTAGATGTTGATGTGTATCACTTCACTAACTTTGCCTCTAGTTTTAAAGATTTCAGCACTAAGGGCGTCGTCCGGTCCAGTGGATTTGGGATGGCGCTTGGTACTTCTGAGTTAGAGCGAGTTGAAACAGTTTGGGATCCCCACACTTTGAGTAGAATTGAAGTTGACGACTCTTATTGGAAAAGTGCGGAAAGTGCCAGAGGGTTCATTCTTGTACAAGATTCTGACCTTCAAGAATTTACACCATTTGGAGTAAGCGCAGCAGTTTTTGAAGTTACAAAAATGGATTCTACAGAAATTTTCTCAAAACAGTATTGTATGGAGCTGAATTTGCTTATGTCGCCCTACATGTTGTCACTAGTAAGGTTCCCAGTTCCAGAGAATTCCAATCTCGATCATACTGATTTTTACAAACAAAAACCATTAACTGTGGCGCACATAGACTCATCTGATGAGATTAAGTACCTCGACTACTTAGAGAAATTTCTTGACGATGGTGAAAAAGAAGTCTAAGGAGGCAGAAATGGCTAATAAAGATCGTAGAAAT
Source organism: Pseudomonadota bacterium (assembly GCA_039819325.1). GTDB lineage: Bacteria > Pseudomonadota > Alphaproteobacteria > Kiloniellales > JACOMY01 > JACOMY01. The sequence goes on from JBCBSF010000071.1 coordinate 23,507, forward strand.
ATTGATCGAGATTTGACAGTAAGTCGTGAATCAAAAACTGATAAAAAATCATATGAAACGGATAGCAGAATTATGCAAAATTATTTCTTTCAAGCAGCAATATTGGATAAGTTGGACTTATTTCAGGAAGCAATTCAAAAAGGTCATAATATTAATGCGCAGGATAAACGGACGGGAAAGTCCCCACTTCATCTGGCGGCGCAGTTTGGTTCTGTTTTGTTTGCAACCGAAGCCGCCCGAGTACCGGGTGTGGAAGCGCGTGTCTATGACAACACTGGAAAGACCCCGTTCTTGTACGCGCTTGAACGTGCTGATGACGAAATGATGCAGCTTCTTTCCGACTTAATGTTCCAAAGGTGAATTCACTGACGAGAAACTTTAGCTTGACCTCAAAATCCATCGCATTTTTCTACAAGGAGGGATTCTTCTAGAAAAATTGTTCAAAAAAGGGCGGTTCTTCTGAGAAATTCAGCGTGCTATTTCTGTTAACTCTCCTAACCTCTTATCGCCTAGGCAAATGCACTTTCGCCGCCGTAGATCTCTGATTTGTTTTCTCCCGTTGAGTCTTCGCCCTCGCTGCTGCCTGTGCGCGGGGCGCAGAGTAGAAGAAACCATAGTAGGGGGTGATGCCATCGTCACGAGCCGGCGGCTGATACGGCCCCGGAGGGTCATCCGGTTGCCGAACGCGCTTCTCGGGATAAAGCCGCCACTCGCCGTACTCATCCCGCCGCCAACCGCGCTCAAACGCTTGGGCTTCGGTTATGCCAAACAATGTGAAGCGCGGGTCTTGGCCCATTATCCTGAAATCCTTCGAAAGGGGAGGTTCGGGTGACACATACCCTGACGGTATCGACATTGAAATGCGCGATCAGGATGCTCTCTGACCGCGCCATTTGTCAACGCCGGTGCAGTCACTTCCAACTTGATCGTTATGGCCGCACGTACCTTTCGGTACGCTAGCGATCCGAATTCTGTTCCGAGATGGCACTCTCCAGCTCTAACTCCGAAAGCTCTAACTGCTCTCTCGCTTTGTCGATGAACCGAATAGCGTTTTGATGATGATCCCAAGACTTCTTCATCAAGTATTTTGTGTTTTCATTTTTAGATTGATTGTTTGGTTTTGTCATTTTTTCCTCACTTTCTTGTAATTTGATTAGTTCTTTAAGCGGCCAAGAGCACTTCAGGCTCTTTGCGTTTCTTGTATCTTTTGGGTTCTGGCACCTCGTCCATAAGAGCTCTGCGCATCTTCTGGTACGACCTGTAGTATAGTCGCTGACTACGGAGGTACAAATCCAAAGCTTCTTCCAAATCGGCGTGCCTTTTTTCTCTGTCGAAATCGACAACTCCGGAAGCCCTTGTTTCGGATTTAGGCTTATCACGTTTCACGCGCTTAACTTTTTCGCGGACTTCGTCTCGTGATTTCTCGGTCACTTCCGACAATGCCTTGACTGAACAGTAGTTCGGCTCTGCATTCGGCTGATCGGCCAATCGGATGTGTTTCATGATGTCTTCCGCCACAGCTTCACCATAACGCTTTTCAAGTGCCTTTTGCAGGATCGTGTAGTCGGTTTCAGTCATATCTATATCAAATCGTTTCATGGTAATGTAGCCCTTCTTTTCATAATGTTAAACGATAGCAGTATTTTCTACACACAAATTATTAAGAAAGTGTTAAAGCGCTTTATTTTGTTTTGTGATTGTTGTATATTATGTTGATTTTGATAAATTAGGACAATGCTTATGAGTTTCATTTCACCTGCACAAAGCCGCGCCGCACGGGCGCTCTTGGAATGGTCACAGCCCAACTTAGCCGACTATGCCGGGGTGACAACGCAAACTGTTTTAAAGTTTGAAAAAGAAGGTCCGGACTCTGTAGCACATAAGACGATGGCCACCATCGCCGGAGCCTTCAGGCGAGAGGGCATCGAGTTTCTGGAGGATGACGGTGTCAAGAGAACCAACAACACGGTCACGCTATGGGAGGGAGAGACTGCCAATCGCACCATGTTGGATGATATCTACCGCACCCTGGGGAAGACTGGCGGTGAGGTCATCATTGCAGGGTTGAAGGAGGTTCCGGTAGTCGAGCGCTCTGACTTTCTCTTCCTGCAGGAGCACCTGGATCGGCTGAAGAAGGCCGGCATTACCGAGCGCATTTTGGTGGAAGAGGGTGATAGCGACTTCGTTGCACCTGCCGAGTGGTATCGCTGGCTGCCCCGGCAGTACTTTAGCGCGAATACCTTCCAGCTTTACGGTGACAAGCTTGCCATCATCACATGGGGGCCGCCGCAGAAGATTGTTGTCATCAACAACCCTTTAACGGCGCAGGCCTTCCGCACCCTGTTCAATTTCGTATGGGACAACGCCCTGATCCCACCAAGCGGGGACGGCGATGATTGAGCCGGCTCGCACATCCTTTCTAAGAGACTTTGAGCAGGCGGTAAGCCGTCACCCTTTCATCCGCCCCTTATCGGCGATGGATCACGACACGCTTGCTCGTGTTCTGGGGGCCTATGACGGCCCTGATCCCTATCGGAGCTCACCCGCCTACTTCCAGTTCACAGGGCGCAGGGGCTTGTGGCTATTCGAGACCCTGGAAGGCACTGTGATCTTCTGCCGTCACCCGAACGTGGAGGAGACTGTTTTGGTGTTCCCGCCGATTGGGGCAGACGGTGCGAAGCTCTTAGAGAGCTTCTTCAAGTCCGTACCGTCGCCGCAGGGCGGGTTTCAGTTGGCACGCTTCACCGCAGCTGAAACGGCGCTTTTGGACGGTGGGTCAACGGTCAGCTCCGGAACCGTCTACGCGCCAATCGATGAACGCGTCCTGGATTGGGCCTATCCGGTTCATGTCTTGGGAACGGAGCTCGTCTCAGAGCACCAGGGCCCACAGTTTCGAGACTTCCGGCAGAACATCCATCGCGCTGAGCGGTTGAACCTTTCTTGCCGCCCGTTACAGACGTCTGGCGATTCAACCGAACTGAAACGGCTTGTCGCGCGGTGGGTAAAAGGCCACTGCCCGGACGAGGAGGCAGCCGCGCAAACAGAGCCCTTCTTACATGTCATAGAGATGCTGCGGGACGAGAAAATACAGTCTCTGGGCTTCGAGGAGAACGGGACGCTGGTTGCCTTTATCGTCTGGGAAGAAACTGATCCTGCGAAGGGCACCGCCAACTCCCTGATGAACCTGAACGTGTCTGCCCATAAAGGAGTCTCTGAGTATAGCTATTATCGCATGTGCTGCGATCTTTCGGCGAAGGGCTTTAAGGAGGTTTGCATCGGTGGATCGGAAACGCCAAGCCTTGATCGTTTCAAACGAAAGATGAATCCGATCCGAAGTGTAGAGTTATCCTCTTTCGTTCACTTCGTAGAACCTCACCTCAAATTGGAACCGGACAGTTATCAAGTTGCATGAGGCGTGATCCGCCTAGCATCCCGGTCACCTCCTGCGTTTCTGGATAGCCCTGATAAATGGGACATCGGCAACCGTGCTCGACGTTTTGCGCGAGGCTCGGCACCCTAGGGGCTGGTCAGTCCAGATAGGCCCGGAGCGTTGTCCTGGGGCGCCAGTGAGTCGCCAGAGACCGCTGGCGCAGCGATGTTGCTTTGAGTGTTTGAGGGGCTTGCCGGGTCGCTTTCTGGGAGGCGAACGCGGACGGCGGACGGCGCGTCCATCATCAGGTTGTCGAGTTCATCCATATCTGCGGTGCTCAGATCGCCGCTCTCCAACCGCTCTTGGGCCTCATCCAGGCGTTGCTGGTAGGTGAGGAGCAAGGCGCGCTCATGCCGTAGCGCATTGCGGTTTTCTGTGGTGGCCTGGAATGTCTCCCACACCGGCCTGTGATTTTCGATTGCATCTGCATCCATCTGGACGGATTGGCCCTGTTCATCGAAGACCTGCGTGCCATCGCGGGTTTTGAAGACGCGACGGCCATCCTCCAGGACGTAAGCCTCCTCCAACATCCCGTCGAGACGTTCCTGTGTTTCGTCGAGTGCGTCTTGATTGGCCAGCAGGGCTTCCACAAGCTTCTCCTGGTGCAGGTCCATCCGGTCGTTCAACTGGGCGATCCGTTCAGGACTGGCGCGCTGCAGTAGGATCAGCGTGTCTGTTAGCTCTTCCGCGTCAGCTCTGGCTTCGGCGCGCTCTTTCTTCTCTTCAATCCGGTCTCGAAGCTGGCGGAATCCCTCTTCCCGTTCGGCCAATGCCTCCAGCTCCTCGCTGCGCAGGGTCGTGCCTAAGGTCGCCATGTGGAAGGAATGCCTCATCTGCCACACCTCATCGTCACTAGCGCGCCAACAACGGCGCCTGGAGTGTGGTCAGGGTAGCGGGCGAAGGCCTCTTCAATCTGGAAGCTGGCTTTCGCGCGCTCGCTGGTATCGTCTTGCCCATAGAACCAGTCATAAATGCATCCCATTCCGTCGGTCTGGTTTCCATCCGATTTGTAGCGGGCATAAGCTAAGCCTTCGATGATCCCAGCCATGAAGACAAAGCGATCCTCGAAGCTCATGCGCTCCAAAACGCTGCCGGCTGACATCTCATCGGCCTGCGCCGATGTGGCGCCGAGCATCACCGCTGCGGAGACGAGGCCGATAGCCTGCTGTTGAATACCTCTGAAAGTCCACATAAACGACCGAAATCGTTGAGAAAACTTGTATCCATGGTTGTGTTCTGTTACAATAGGAAAGTGACAAGAGGATGAGGGCGTTAGGGCTGTTGCAGCCCATCGTGTTCGCCAGATTCCGACAACAAACGAAAAGGGTCGATTTTGTGCGATGCGCGCACGGAAAGACGCGAGCGCGCGAGGGCAAACTATGAAAAAGCTAGGTTACATAAGGGTTTCCACCCAGGAGCAACGCCCAGACCGCCAGATTGACGGCCTGAAGGCCCTCTGTGACCGGCTCTTCATTGAGCGCCTTTCCGCCGTCAGCCGGACACGCCCCGTCCTGGAACGCTTGCTTTCCCAGCTGCAGCCTGGCGATGCGCTATTGATCTGGGACTTGGATCGCGCCTTTCGGTCTGTGGTGGACGCCATTCAGCAGGTCGAAGCCTTGAAAGTGCGAGGCGTCTCCCTGCAGATCGTCAACTTGCAGGTCGACACCACCACCCCAGGCGGCATGCTGGTCTATACGGTTTTGAGCGCCTGCGCCGAGTTCGAACGACGCATGTTGTCCCAGCGCACCAAGGAAGGCCTGGCTTCTGCTCGCAAGCGCGGTGCACGATTGGGCCGTCCGCCGAAAATGACCGCCGCTGACCTTCAAGAGGCCCGCAAGCGTCTTGCCACCGGCAAGCACCGCGTCAAGGACATCGCCCGCGACTACGGCGTCGCCCCCTGGTCTCTGACCCGGGCCCTGAAACGTGACTGCAAACTCAACGCGAGGGTGCCGACATGCTGAATTGACGGCTCACGGAGCTCCCCAGAGAAAATAGATTGTTGTCAGTTTACGTGATGCGGCAGGTGTGCGCGATCAGAGGTATGAAGTGCGGTAATCAGTGGTGTTCCTTGGCAGGCAAGAGGCATTGAACGTTGGGTGGTGAGGCAGTGGTTACCGGTTAGCGCAGTCCGCAAGGTGTGTGTTGTAGTACAACACCCCCTTGGCAAGGGGACCCGCTGCGCGCCCCCGTTGCATCCCCCCGGCTTGTGGCTGGTTTCAGGGCATTGAACCCATCATCCAGCCAAACAGCGTTTCGCCGCTCAACCACGAGCAAAGAGACGTCGCTCTCCACCTGCATCGAACCATGGACAACCTGCCACCAAGTTGATCACCGATCTGGAGAACGAGCCTGCTGCCCCCGATACCCCCATGACCACTTCACGGAGACCAGCTTTGCGCTAGTGGATAAGCCCTAACGGAAGAGTCCGTTGGGGGATTCCGCGGCTCGATGGTTTGTGCGAATCTTGGGGATGCGCACAGGAGTATCGATCACTTTATCGCCCGAGGACCGCCGCCGGCTTGAGGCGCTGGTTCAGGACCGCAATAGCCCTCAGAAGCATGTCTGGCGGGCGGCCATCATCCTCCACACGGCCGACGGTCTCGGCACCATGGAGATCATGCGCCGCAGTGGCACGTCGAAGACCTGCGTGTGGCGCTGGCA
>JBCBSF010000072.1:0-28679 GCA_039819325.1 Pseudomonadota bacterium
GTCGTGATCCCATCTCTGATCTCCTTTGCGACACGATACATGATCACAAGGAGCGGCACTCTTACGCGACAGGTCCACCTTCAGCAGTCGGCTGAGATAGGCGGCATCCATGTTCAGCCGCTCTCTCAAAGCCGTAGCCGTGGTCCCGGGCGTCACGCTCAGCTCATAGAGCACCCGGGCCTCGGCGAGCGAGAAGGGGCTGTCCAAGTGTGCCTCGTCCAGCGCCCCGACGTGGCGGGTATAGAAGCGATTGAAGCGCCGCACTGCCGCCACGGCTTCGGCCAGCGGAATCTCGTTCTTGTACTCCAAAGCAGCACCTTCTCAGTTCCGCGCGCGGCCCGAACCATTCTCAAAAGTTACTTGATTTTGTCAACTAAATTCGCGGCCGCGCCGTGGTGGATCGAGGTGACATGGCATCCGAGAAGGACTCTTGTGGGCCGCTCCGAGCCGAGGAAACCGATAGGCATCGCCAGTCCACTTCGTCCATTTTACGAGCAACATTTGTGGATGCCTCCGTCCAGTCTGAGTAGACTTAGGTGCGAATGATCCAACAGCTATCCTGCTCGAGAAGAGTGCTTCAAACTTACCAATGACCTGCGACGCCTCTAGAAACGGCTGGAGAGAAAATCGGAAAGGCTATCGATGTCCGGTGACGCATATGAAGACCTCATCCAATCCCGATTCAGCCTCTTTTGTTCGAAGGCGCATCGGACGCTTTCCATCTTGTTTCTGCTCTTTGCCACGATAGCGATTCTTTCTTTGTCTGGTGCGGTGGAGCGCGACCATCGGATCGAACGACTGAACAACCAGACAGCATTGCTGCAAGCCACCATTCATAGCGCGCGCACCGCCCTTGAGAGCCTCAGGTCGCTCCGCAGTCAGGATGGGGACATCAATTGCGCTGCTGCAGTTGACACTGTCCGTACGATTCTTGCTTTGGAGAACCGCATCCTGCCTAACATCAGACAGAAAGTTCTCCGCTCTGCCGAACTCAGCATTACAACAAAGAAAGAAACGCTGGAAAAGATACGTCTCTACTTCAGTCAGATCAAAATCGAAAACCTAAAGGGCTTGAACATCAATGGATCCCATTTTGAACCAAGCGAAGGGTGCGAAAACCTAAAGCTGAGAAACCTACTATACCTTGGGTGGGTCAGCGGTGGGCAGGCTAAAGCCCTAAAGCGTGAACTGGAACTGCTGGCGGCGCGTGGGGAAGAGGTTGACGAGAGTACGGCGGCGCAAATCCAGAGTCTCGTCGGCAGTATCCGTATCGCTGATCGAACGCTGTTTACTGTACTGCTGCGCGATCTGGACGAAAGGGCCATCAGGCAGGCCGACAGCTGGGATACGCGCCTTGCAGATCTATCTCTTCGCCAAGTCCTCGATCGCATGTACGCGCTGCAGGAGGAACGTACCGAACTTCTGGGACGGAAGGCGGGATTCGTCGAGATCTCCTTGCCGGGTGTGCCGGGAACCCTGGCCCTACGAGAGGTGATTCTCCTTGCGCCGCTGGCGCTGATCGTCGGGTTCTTCCTATCCTGGCGGGACGTTGGGGAAGCAGCCAGGCTGAAGAACCTCCTGCCCGACAAGAGCCGCTATCCCATGCTCGGGCTTTTCTTGGAGGCGAGAAGCGCCGGGCTCTTCGTCGGCGACTGGCTTATGCTGTTCACCGTCTTCTTGGCGTTGTCAGTTGTGGTCGTGCAGTGGGAGTCCATTCCGCGGACGCTAGAAGGTCCCTACATCGGGGGCCTATTGGTGGCCGCACTGGTCGCCTATGTCCGGCACAGGAAGTACGCCGAACTGAAGCAGTCTTTGTGTTTTGATGGTATCGATGCCGCGTAAGGCGCCCTATTGATCCCTCTCTAGTGGCAGAGCAGCAAAGAGCGCATCCAGCAGCTCCACATAAGCAGCGTTCTCACTTCTGATGTGCTGACGATAGGCCTCAATGAAGGTGGCCCAGGCCTCCGCGTCTACCTGGCAAAGCTGGCTCTCCGTCAGCGTTTTGTGAAAGCTGTCGTAGCGCTGCTCATCATGCCTGCGATCCTGCGCGATCCACTCTGTCGTAAGCGCGCCGATCTCTTTGCGGACGGGCTTTTTTAGATTTGCCCAGAGCGCTGGTGAGGCGACTACGGCATGCCATCCAAGAGTCATGGGGGCATTCCTTGGATCTGGCACCCCAACCGCAATGGATGGAAGGTCCGCCGCCACCGCCATGTGGACGGGCACCAACGTCAGAGTTCCGTGCCCCTTCTGTAGGCCAGCGAAGATCTCCCCAACTGGCATGGTGAAGGGGGCCGCCCCCAACTGCACCAATAGCGGATGATAAAAGGGATAAGAGACGACTCTACGACCCAAAAAATCCCTTGGTGTCGCGGGGCAATCATGCGTCGAGAGCAGAATGAGGCGCTCAGCAAACAAACCGAGGATTGGCCAATTTTGCTGCAGCGAGAAGGCCTGCAACTTCGTGAAAGCCTCGGACTTCGCAACCGCTGACTCCGCTTTGCCAGGGGAGACTTGAACAAACGGCAAGTGCCATACAGCCGTTGCAGGGACCATCTGGCGGAGGACCCCAAGAGGCAAGATTGCGACGTCAATCCAACCCTCTTTCAGCCCCTCTACGATCTCGCCCCAGCTGCCTGTTTGCCCTTGCGTCAGCAAGAGCGTGTCGTCTTTGCGTAGTAGGTCCTTCAGCCGGGTCACCCTATTGGTCCAGCGCTCCTCCGCGTTCGCAGGCACGACGACAGTCAGGCTATCGGCATGGGCGGTTGACGGGCTCAGCGCGGTCAACAATGCAAACTGGGGAAGAAAAAAGCACGTCAAGGCCAAATTGCGCAGGACCACAATCAGTGGCGCACAACGATCAAACGTCAATCGAAGCCTCATTCTCTGTTCAAAACTCCACATTGGGACCAAGGTCGATCTCTTTGCAACTTTAGAGCATAAATTATAGCATTTCTTTCTGGTGTTTGAACAGGGTGAATCGATCTGCTGCACGACTATCAGTAAGGCGCAGATCAGCCTGAAGAGTGTCCAGCTTTCTATGTGAAGCCGCGCATCATTGGCAGAAGCACCCTCATGCTTGACGCATCGAGCTGTGCAAGACACCAGGCGCATCACAAGCAGTCAGAGCACTGGCACGCTGGAGCGCAATCCGCGCCCCCCTTACGCGCAGCGATCATCGCCCAAGCTTAGCTAACGCACATCCTCGCTTCGTCCCTCCGGCCAGCGTTTGCGGTAGGCGCCGACGGCCTCTTCCATGGTGAGGAAGGTGGCGCCGGCTTCCTTCAGGCCGGCGATCAGGCGTTCCAGCATGATGAGCCGGTGGCCGCGGCCGATAACGTGGGGGTGGAAGGTGTAGGTCAAGACGCCCCAGTCATAGTGGTCGGCCATGTAGCGGAAGTCGTCCAGCCAGTTTTCCAGCACCAGACCCGCGTTCATCAGGCCGGGCTGGATCATGGTGGGGAGCCGCAGGTACTCGAAGACCGGATAGTCGTCCAAGGACCAGGAGATCGGCATCTCCACCAGCGCCGTATCGGCACCCCGACGGATCGGCTCCTGCAGCTCCACCTGGTCGGGCAGGCGCGCCTGATAGGGCCAATAGTCGTGTCCCATGAGGCTTGAGTCGTAGACCAGCCCCTCATCCAGCAGCAGTTCGACCGAGTGGGGGCTCAAGTCCCAGGCCGGCGAGCGATAGCCGCGTGCGCGGCGGCCGGTCAGACGCTCGATCGCCTCATTGCCGCGGCGCAGCTCCTCGGCCTCTTCCTCGCGGCTGAGGTTCACCGGTAGGCGGTGGGTCCAGCCATGATGGCCCATCTCGTGCCCGGCCGCGGCGACGGCAGCGACGGAGTCGGGATAGGTCTCAATGGTGTGGCCGGGGACGAACCAGGTGGTGGGAACGCCCTCCCGCGCCAGCAGGGCCAAGAGCCGCTCGGTCGCCGCCACGCCGAAGTCGCCGCGTGAGATCATAGTGGGGGAGGTCATGCCGCGCGCGATTGCGGCAGAGGCATTGTCCTGATCGAAAGTCAGGCAGACGAAGCGCTGGGCCATGGCTTCTTACTCCAGCTCTGAGAGGAGGCCGGCCAGCAGCCGAGCACGGGGAACGAGGGAGGAGATCTCAAGATGCTCCTCCAGGGTATGCGCACCGGCGCCGCAGACGCCCAGCCCGTCGAGGGTGGGGACTTCCAGCGCGCCGGTGAAGTTGCCGTCACTGCCACCGCCGAACTGGCCGTGGTCAAGCTGAAAGCCGATCTCCTCCGCCAGGCCCCGCGCCTTCTCGTAGAGCGCCATGGTGCCGGCATGCGGCTTGAAGAGCGGCCGGACTGGCCCTGCCTCCACCTCCAGCGAGACCTCGGGCAGCGGCGAGGTCAGCTGCGCCATGAAGTCTTGCACGTAGGCCAGGTTCGCCTCCGTCGAGGCGACGGCCAAGACCTCCGCCCGGCACTCGATGGGGATTACGTTCACCCACTTGCCGCCGTTGATCACGCCGACGGAGAAGGAGACCAGGCGGTCCATGTCGGTGGCGCTCTCGATCACCTCGACCAGCTGGGCCATGGCGCGGATGGCGCTGCGGCCCTTCTTGTTGTCGGCACCGGCGTGGGCTGGGCGGCCGCGCGTGGTCAAGCTGTAACGGGCGAAGGCATGACGCCCGGTGACGACCTTGCCCTCCCGCGCCGGCTCCGGCACCAGGACATAGGCGTGCTTGCGCGCCTCTTCCTCGATCAGTTGGCGCGACGCTGGGCTGCCGATCTCCTCCTCCGTGATGCAGAGGAAGGTCACCGGCAAACGCGGGCCGAGGCCGGCCTGCCGTAGTTTCTTCAGCGCGTAGTAGGCCAGATAGAAGCCACCCTTCATGTCGAAGACGCCGGGGCCGTAGAGCCGGTCGCCCTCGACGCGGATCTTCAGCGGCCCCTCGGCAGTGCCCTCTGGATGCACGGTGTCGAGATGGCCCAGCACTAGGATGCCGCCCTCCTCCGACCCCTCCTTGCCGGGGAAGCGTGCCCGGAGCGCTGGCGCATAGTCGGGCGAGAGATCGAAAGTCTCGGTCGCGGCTCCCAGGGCGGAGAGCTGGCCCTCAACATGGCCCACCATGCGCGTGACCTTCTCGCGGTCGTAGGTCGGGCTTTCGATCCCGACCCATTCCATGATGCCGTCCAGGATCTCGCGTTCTGAGAAGAGGTTGTGCTGCATCACCCATGCCTCGGCAGGTACTTGGATTCCAGCCAGCCGCCGTCCACCGCCAGCACCTGGCCGGTCACGAAGGCGGCATCCTCGGAACAGAGGAAGGCGGCCACGCCGGCGATATCCTCCGGCTGGCCGACACGGCCCAGCGGCGTCGCCTCGATCTGGATTTTTTGATACCAGGCGTCACCGGCGATGCGCCGCGCGGTCATCGCGGTCTCGATCACGCCCGGCGCGATGGCATTCACCAGAATGCCCGACGGTGCCAGGTCCACCGCGATCTGGCGGGTCAGCTGCGCCACACCCGCTTTGGCGACGGAATAGGAGAGCGAGCCCGGGAAGCCGGTCAGCGCGAAGACGGAAGCGATGTTCACGATCCGCCCGCCGGGTGCCGGCAGCAACGGGACAAGATCGCGGCAAAGCCGGAAGACGCTTGTGAGGTTGGTTTCGAGGAAGCGCTCCCAATCGGCATCGCTGGTCTCCATGAGCGCCTTGGAGCCACCGATGCCGGCGTTGTTGATGAGGAAGTCCAAGGGGCCCTCGCCGAGCTCCTTCAGCAAGGTTTCAGCAGCTCCAGGGTCCGCCACATTGAGCGTAAGGGAACGCGCTCTGTCGTGCAGTGGCCCTTCGATCTCCAGGACGTCGGCCAGCAGCACCTCGGCACCTTCCGCCAAGAAACGCTCGGCGATGGCGCGGCCGACACCGCGCGCGGCCCCGGTCACCAGCGCGCGTTTGCCTTGAAACCTCTGTGGAAGCGCGGCCATCAGGCGCTTTGCAGGCGTGTTGCAGGCTGGCGGAGATCGCGCGAGTGGGGAAAGCGGCGGGCGCCCTCCGGATCCAGCACCGGTGTGCGGCGCAAGGTGCGGCGGGCCGTCGGATCGAAGGTATCGCGCGCGTGCTGGAGCGCGACGTTGTTCCAGAAGAGGAAATCACCAGGCCGCCAGTGATGGCGATAGAGCACGGCTGGGTCGGCAATACGGTTCCGCAGTTCGCCAATCAGCTCCTCTTCTTCGTCGCGCGAGAGGCCGGGGATGGCTGCCGTCGTGTGCTCACTCAAGAAAAGGGCCTTCTGGCCGCTATCCGGGTCGCGCCAGACCAGGGGGTGCAAGGCCTGCTGCGCATCCTTGGGCGCGGTCTCCAGGTCGGGCCTCAGATTGTAGTCCCCGTGGTAGTCGAAGAGTTGGTGGGAGGAGAGCCCCTCGACCCGCGCCTTCAAAGCAGCGGGTAGCCGCTCGTAGACCAGGAAAGCGTTGGAGAAGAGGGTGTCCCCGCCGCTCTCCGGCACCTCGATGGCGTAGAGACCGATCGCCTTCAATGGCTCGGCGAAGAAGGTGTTGTCGGAATGGAAGTGCAGCAGCCCTTGTCCCAGCACGCCGCCCGGGGCGACGTTGGAGACTAGGACCGTATCGTGCGTTCCCTGCGCCGGGTTGCGCTTCGATATGGGGCCGAAACGGCGCGAGAAGTCAACCTGTGTTGCTTCGCTCAAGTCCTGTCCGCGAAAGAGCAGCAGGTGATAGCGCCGAAAGAGGGCGGCGAGCTCCGCAAAGCGGGCGTCGGTCAGATCGGATTCCAGATCGAGATCGACCGCGATGCCCACTGCTGGAGACAGGGGTCGATGCGTGATGCCCGCCATGCCGCTCTTCCCTCTCGCGCCGTCTTCACAAGCACGTCGCTCAGGATGAAGAGCGGTAGAGCTGCTGTCAACGCAGCCCCGGATATCGCGCCAAGCTATCTCAGCGCGTCAACCAGGGTCTTCGGGCGCACCAAGGCGGCTCAGGCCGTTGGGCCGTTGTGGCAGCTACTCCAGATTGGTGTGGCGGGCACGCAGGCTATCTGGTGTCTCGCCCAGGCGCGCATGGAGATCCAGCACCAGAAGCTCGAAGAGCAGGAAGAGCGCACCCTCATAGAGCGAGCCCATTGGTAGGACCGAGGCAGAGCTCTCTCGGTCGTCCGCCATGGTCTGTGCCGGCACCAGGCAAACCAAATCGCAGGCCATTGGCACAGGACCGTCGCGCTGCGCAGTGAAGCAGAGTGTCTTTGCGCCAGCCTTGTGCGCAATGGTGACCAAGGCAGCAACGGTGGCGAAGTCGCCCGGACCGGCAGAGACGAGAAGGAGATCACCTGGCCCCAAAGGCGGCGTCCCCATCTCCCCCACCACATGGGCGTCCAGCCCAAGGTGGTAGAGCCGCATCCCCAGTGCCTTGATCATCAGCCCCTCGCGGCCGACGCCGTAGAGAGCAATCCGCCTGGCGCCGACGATAGCAGCAGCAGCAGCGTCCAACTGCCCTGGCAAGAGCCCTCTGGCCACCGCCCGCAGCTCCGACAAGGCCTGTTCGGCAAGAGCACTGACATCCTGCATGACACTGTCCCTGCCTTCGCTGGCGCCCCTCTTCGACCAGCATCGATTCGTAGGCACCCTGATCCGAGGCGTCCTGGGATCAGCGGGCCCGCTGCTGCATACTAATGCAGTGCAAAGAGACCGGAAGCTTGCTTCACCTCCGGGGCTGAGACCAGCGCGCGACGGCCGACGGTGACGGAGTGCAAGGCAGCATCGATTTCTCGTCGCCAATAATCGAGAAACTGTCTCAAGCGTGGGTAGTCTGGATCCAAGTCATAGTGTTGCCAAATGAAGCTTTGCAGCACCCCCGGATGGTCCGGCATATGGTAGATGATCTCTGCCGTTGCTAAACGATAGCCTTGTAACTGTAGCTCAAGGCCCCGATCAGACATGCTTCCCATGTTCCAAACGACCTCCTGCACACGATCAGCCTGCGTCTGTCCGCTTTATCTACGGATTCGTCAGTCTTTTCTGTGAGGAACTAGGCTGCCGGGGAAGCGGCTCTGAGATCAAGAAAAAAATGCCAACCGCGTCAAGGCTTTAGCAGCCAGCCGGCGAGAGCGCTAGCAAGCCGGCGGCGGGGAACCTGACAGCTCGCTCTTGGCAATGGAGCGGACAAGATGCAGGAAGCCACGCCGCTGCGCCGGATCCTCGATCCGCGTGAAGGACCGTACTAAAGCCAGCACCTGGCCATCCTTGCTGGCGGCATCGGCGAAGATGTCGGGAGAGCCATCCGAACCACTCTCGCCGCCTTCCAGGCCCTTAAAAAAGAAATCGACGGTAACGCCCAGGGCGTCGGCGGCCTTCTGCAGCCGCTCCGGCGTCAGCTGGCTGGCGCCATTCTCGTACTTCTGGATCTGCTGAAAGGTTACACCTAATGCTCGCCCTAGTTGCGCCTGCGACAAGCCCAAAAGCACCCGTCGTCCACGCAAGCGACTACCCACATGACCGTTAATCATACTACGACCTTTGCGTGCTCCATTCTTCATATCACTCATACGAGTACACCCCTGTCAGATATATCTTTCTGGCTATTCACAATGAAAGATAGGTTAGAGAGTTCCGTCATAATGAAAAGGGTTTTTCTAGAAAAAGGCGCATTTTCTCCCTATTCAACCACGCTGGGCGGTCGATGAAGCAGGTGCTCGTCACTCGGTTGCATACCGATAGGCAGCGTGAAGGGGGGTCAACCTGTGATGGATTTCTGGCCTGCAGCGAGGTAGCGGGTGTCAGCGTAGGCCCTAAGAGACGAAGGGAATCTTAGCTGCTTGTGGGCTATGCTGAAGGGCTACGACCATGACCTTATTGCGATGCAGCGAAGGCTGCCTTTCGCCGCTGACTGAGCCCAGGAGGCTAGCTACTGGCCAGGTCCAGCCACTCCGCCTCGCTCAGCACGGTCACGCCCAGTGCTTCCGCCTTGGCAGCCTTGCTGCCGGCGTCGGCGCCGACGACCACGAAGTCGGTGCGTTTTGAGACTGAGCCAGCGACCTTGGCGCCCAGCGATTCGGCCCGGGCCTTAGCCTCACTACGCGTCATCTGCTCTAAGGTCCCGGTGAAGACCAGGGTCTTGCCGGCCAGGGGAGAGCTGCCGGACTTGGGGACCTCTGCGTCGGCGATCTCGAGTGCGCCTTCCAAGGCCTCCAGCACCGCCAGATTGTGCGGCTCCCGGAAGAAGCGGCAGAGCTCATCGGCGACCGAAAGGCCGATCTGGTCGATGTCGCAGAGGGTGGCAAAGGCCTCGCCCACCTCCGCCGGCTTGGTCGCCTCGGGCGCCGCGGTGCGTTCCTCCGTGGCTGCCGTGATGGCGGCGTGCCAGGCCTTGAGGCTGCCATAGCGCCGCGCCAGCAGCTTGGCCGTTGCCTCCCCCACTTGGCGAATGCCGAGTGCGTAGATGAAGCGCTCCAGCGCAATGGCTCGCCTAGCCTCGATTGCCGCGAAGAGGTTCTGGGCCGAACGCTCGCCCCAGCCCTCCCACTCTTTCAAGGGCGGCAGGTCCTGGCCATCGCGGGCCTGAAGGGTGAAGAGCTGGTCGGCGGACCGCAAGAGCCCCTTGTCGAAGAAGGCCTTGATGTGCTTTTCGCCCAGCCCCTCGATGTCAAAGGCGCCGCGGCTGACGAAGTGGCGCAGCTTTTCCACCTGTTGGAAGGGGCAGGCCAGCTCACCGCTACAGCGCGCCACGGCCTCGCCTGCGTCGCGCAACACCGGGCTTTCCAGGTCGCAGGGGCAGGTCTTGGGGAAGACGAAGGGCTGGCTGTCTGCTGGCCGCTGCGCTTCGATCACCCGCACCACCTGGGGGATCACATCGCCGGCGCGCTGCACCACGACCTGGTCACCCACCCGGATATCCTTGCGGATGATCTCATCCTCGTTGTGCAGGGTGGCGCGGGAGACCACGACCCCACCGACGGTGACCGGGGCCAAGGCGGCGACCGGCGTCAGGGCACCGGTACGGCCAACCTGGATGAAGATGTCCTCCAGGGTGGTCTCAGCCTGCTCGGCCGGGAACTTGTGGGCAATGGCCCAGCGCGGCGCGCGGCTGACGAAGCCGAGGCGCGCCTGCAGGTCCAGCCGGTTCACCTTGTAGACGACGCCGTCGATGTCGTAGTCCAGCGCCGCCCGCTCGGCAGCCAGGCTCTCGTAGGCGGCCAGCGCCTCCTCGACCCCGCCGCAGAGCCGGGAGCGCTCGTTGGTCGGAAAGCCCCAGGCGGCCAGGCGGCTGAGCGCGTCCCACTGGGTTGCGCCCAAAATCTCCTCGGCCGGACCACTGAGCGCGCCCCAGGCATAGACGAAAAGGCGCAAGGGTCTCGCCGCCGTGATCTTGGGATCCAGCTGCCGCAGAGAGCCTGCAGCGGCGTTGCGCGGGTTGGCGAAGACCTTCTGCCCGGCCTCTGCTTGGCGCTCGTTCAGCGCCTTGAAGGCAGTCTTGGTCATATAGACCTCACCGCGCACTTCCAGGAGTTCCTGCGCGCCCTCCAGCTGCGCGGGGACCTGGTCCAGGCTCAGGAGGTTGGCGGTGATGTCCTCGCCCTCGCTGCCGTCGCCGCGGGTGGCACCGCGTTGAAAGCGCCCCTGCTCGTAGCGCAGCGAGACCGAGAGGCCGTCGATCTTCGGCTCCGCCACCACCTCCTGCGCCGCCGCCCCGTCCTTACCGAGGAAGCGCTCCAGCCGGGCGAAGAACTCCCGCAGATCCTCAGCGCCGAAGGCATTGCCGAGCGACAGCATGGGCACGGCATGGCGTACCTTGGCAAAGCCTGGTGCCACCGGACCGCCCACGCGCGTGGAGGGGGAGTCTGCGCGAACCAGATCGGGGAAGCGCGCCTCGATCGCCTGGTTGCGGCGGACCAGGGCGTCGTAGTCGCCGTCGCTGATCTCCGGCGCTGCTTTTTGGTGATAGAGCTGATCGTGGTGGCGAATCAGGCCGGCCAGCCGTTCCAGTTCGGCCTCGGCGGCGGCCTGGTCCAGATTCTCGACGGCTGCTGTCTCGCTCATCTCTGGCCTTCCAGAAGCTTGGCGGCGGCCTTGCGGGCCTCCGGCGTGATCTCGGCGCCGGAGAGCATACGCGCAATCTCCTCCAGCCGCGCCTCCGCGCCCAAGGCCGCGACTTCAGTGCGCACCGCCCCTTTGACGTCGCCCTTGGCCACCTGGAGGTGCTGGCCGCCGCGTGCGGCCACCTGCGGTGAGTGGGTCACCACCAGCACCTGCAGCTCGCCCGCCAAGCGCGCCAGGCGCGCGCCGACCGCAGCAGCCGTGGCACCGCCGACGCCGGCATCCACCTCGTCGAAGACCAGGGTCTCCGCGGCCCCCAGCCGGGCCAGCACCACGCGGATCGCCAAGAGAAATCGCGCCAGCTCACCGCCCGAGGCCACCTTACCCAGGGGGCCTGGCGGGCTGCCGGGATTGGTGGCGACCAGGAACTGCACCTCTTCCGCCCCTTTGGCGCCCCAAGCCGACTCTTCCAGCGGGGTGACGGCGGTCTGGAACTGGGCCCGCTCCAGTTTCAAGGGCGCCAGCTCGGCCATCACGGCCTTGTCCAAACGCCCGGCTGCTGCCTGTCGCGCGCTGGTCAAGTCGCGCGCAGCGGCGCGGAAGGCCGCTTCGGCAGCCGCACTCTCATTTTGGAGGCAGGCCAGATCGCTCTCTCCGCCGCTCACGAGCTCCAAGCGCGCAGCTGCCCGCTGCCACAGGGCTGGCAGCTCGTCGGCCGAGACTGCGTGCTTGCGGGCCAGGTCTTTCAGCGCGAAGAAGCGCTCCTCCACCGCCTCCAGGCGGTTGGGGTCAAGGTCGCTGTCGGCACTGAGGCCGGCCAGCAGGCGGCCAGCCTCCTCCACCTCGGCCAGACTGCGCTCTAGGCATTCCAACAGCGGCTGCAGCCGCTCGCCGGCTTTGTCGGCCACCCGCTCTAGCGCGCGCAGGGCCTGGACCAGCTGCGCCTCGCCCTTGCCGCTGGTGAAAAGCGCGGCTTGCGCCTCCTCCAGGGCCTCGACGATGGCGCCGTGGTGCAGTAAGGCCTGGCGCTCCTCGGCCAAGGCGGCCTCCTCGCCTTCCTGCGGGGCCAGGGCCTCCAGCTCCTCGACCTGGTGGCGCAGCTCTTCCTCTTCTTCTTGCGCCTGCAGGAACCCGGCGCGCGCGGTCTCCAGCGCCTCGGCGGCCTGGCGCCAGGCTCGATGCAGCTGGGCCAAGTCTGCTGCCTGCTCCTGCAGGCCACCATAGGCATCCAGCAGGCCGCGGTGACGGCCGGCATCCAGAAGCCCGCGTTGTTCGAACTGGCCTTGGATCTCGACCAGCAGATCACCCATACGGCGCAGCAGCCCCGCACTGACCGGCTGGTCGTTGACGAAGGCGCGGCTGCGTCCCTCTGGCGTCACGCTGCGGCGGAGCAGCAAGGGCTCTCCGGGCTCCGCCAGGTTCTCTTCGTCAGCCAGAAGCAGGGCCGGATGATCGTCTGGCAGGTCGAAGCTGGCGGTGACCTGCGCTTGACGGGCGCCGCTCCGCACCAGTCGGCCCTCGGCGCGCGCACCCAGCGCCAGGCCCAAGGCATCCAAGAGGATGGACTTACCGGCCCCGGTCTCGCCGGTCAGCACAGCCAGGCCCGGTTCCAAATCCAGGCTCAACTGTTCGATCAGCACCAGATCGCGAATCGCCAGGGCGGTGAGCATGCGGTGACAATCGGCAGGCTACCGGAGTCTAGAAAGGCCAAACCCCGGCAATCCAAGAGTCCGACTGCTCTTCAGGACGCAGGTCGACACCAGTCAGCAGGTAATAGCTGTCGGTGTACCACTGGCTGCCTGGATAGTTGTAGCCCAGCACGGCCGCGGTGGCCTGGGCTTCACGGACAACGCCCAGCGCCAGGTAGGCCTCGACCAAGCGGTGCAAGGCCTCCGGTACCTGGGTCGTGGTCTGGTACTGGGTGATCACCGAGCGATAGCGGTTGATCGCCGCCAGATAGTCGCCCTTGCTTTGATAGTAGCGGCCGATCAGCATCTCTTGCCCGGCCAGGTGATCGTTCGCCAGATCGCGCTTCAAGCGGGCATCGCGGGCGTAGCGGCTGTCAGGGTAGCGGCGGATGACCTCGTTCAACTGCGAGAGGGCCTCACGGGTCATCTGTTGGTCGCGCTCTACGTCCGAGATCTGCTCGTAGTAGGACAGTGCCTTCAGATAGTGCGCATAGGGGGCGTCCTTGCTGCCGGGATGCAGCGCGATGAAGCGGTCCAGCGCGTTGATCGCGTCGTTGTAGGAATTGGCCAGGTAATAGGAGTAGGCCGCCATCAGCTGCGCGCGGGGCGCCCAGACGGAATAGGGATAGAGCCGCTCCACGTCATCGAAGAGGACCGCTGATTGCGAGTACTGGCCCGCTTCCAGCGTGAAGACTGCGCGCTGATAGAGCTCCTCTACCGAGGCCTCGTTGGGGTCGGTGGGGATCACCTCGTCGTCGCTGGAACAGGCCGCCAAACCCAAGAGCAGGGCCAAAGCCAAGAGGAGGCCCAAGGGTGTGCGGGTAAGAAGACGCTGGATGGTATTCTCGCTCATGCGACTGCAGGACTCCGAAAAGCCAAAGGCTGCCGAGCGCGCCTGGCGCAGACCGCCGGCGCCGCGTGGAGGCCAGCAGGTCATATCACGCCGGCTCGGAGCCGTCTCGTGCATAACAAATGATGGAAAGATAGCGGGCAGGCAAGGTCAAGAGCTCTTCGGGTCCGTGCGGCGCGTCGGCGTCAAAAAAGAGCGAATCGCCTGGCTCCAGCACATAGGTCTTATCGGCGTGGCGGTAACCGACCCGGCCCTCCAGCATGTGGAGGAACTCAACCCCGCTGTGCTGGAAGAGGGGGAAGACATCCGATTCGGCCGTCAAAGTGATGAGATAGGGCTCGACGGCCAGCGTGCGGCCCGTCCCGTGACCCAAGAGCTGGTAGTGGTGCCCGGCCCGGGTGCCGCGCCGCTCAATGCTCAAGCCTTCGCCGGCCTTGACGAAGGTCGCCTCCCGCGCCTCTTCAAAGCGTCGGAAGAACGCGGTGACCGGGACCTGCAGTGCACGCGACAAGGCCTGTAGGGTCGCCAGCGAGGGCGAGGTCGCACCGTTCTCGATCTTCGACAGCATGCCGACGGAAAGGCCGGCAGCGCGCGCAGCCTCGGCCACCGTCATGTCAAGTGCCCGGCGAAAGGCACGCACCTCGCGGCCGATGGCTACTTCCAGCCGATTCTCCTGCGCGCCGCTGAGCGCGTGCGGGTTCTGCTCAGGCGCGGACTCCGGCCCACTGCTGTCCGCAGCCGCCTTCCCGCGCCTCTTCGCCTCCTCTGCGATGATCTTGTCTCCCAAACGCGCGCCAAGAGCGCCTCTACCGGCCTGGTATAGACGGGGCTGGCAGAGGGCCGCAAAGCCAAGGGGCTTCAGACAGAGCGAACTGCTGCGACAGAAAGCATAAGCCGCTCGATTTCTGCTCAATCCACTATCATTTGCCCAAAAACTGTTCAATCACTCACAATGCCGTGAGCTCGAAAAGAATCACCAGCTATCACACTGTTTTCATGAGGAATCCCTGCTGGCCGGCCTCCCGTTTCTCCGCCTAGGCAAGGACCGCTCTGCCTCAAAGATAATCAATAGAGGTGGAGTATTCGTAGGCATCTCGTTGGTGCAAGGCTGATTTTTCCCATTGAACGCATAAAACTCGCAGATATGCTGCTTGTTGGAGGGCAGTCTGTTCTGTTGACAATCCTGCACCTGCACTATCCGGCGCAGGTTTTTTCACTGCGACACAATGGCAGAACGCGGCCCCAGAAAACCGACGCCAGAAAACCGACGCTCTGACGCGTGAAGAGAGGACAAGAATGGACGCTGAAGCACTCCAAGCCGCCATTGACATGATGAATGTCATCAATATGGAGGTTTATTACTGGTGGTGTATCGCCCTGATGGTGATCATCCACGCAGGCTTTTTGGCCTATGAGATGGGGGCGTCGCGGATGAAGAACGCGCTGGCCTCAGGCGTGAAGAACATCCTGGCCTTCGCCTTCCTGATCCCGACCTTCTACCTCTTCGGCTGGTGGATCTACCTGGCCTTCCCCAACGGCTTCGTGCCCGTTGCGGCTCCAGACGGCCTGCCTTGGGCCGCGGCCATGGGACCAAACCTGGCCGACAACGCCACCGGCATCTTCCTGGGCGCCTTCACCCTCTTCGCCGCCACCACGGCCTCCATCATGTCGGGCGCGGTGATCGAGCGTATTCGGGTTTCCGGCTTCATCATCCTGGCGATCTTGCTGGGTGCGGTGGTCTGGATCCTCGGCGCCTCTTGGGGCTGGCATCCGGAAGGCTGGCTCACCACTGAGCTCGGCTTCCACGACTTCGGCGCTGCCGGATGCGTGCACACGGTCGCTGGCTTCTTCGCGCTTGGCGTCTTGATCAACCTCGGCCCGCGTATCGGTCGCTTCAACGCCGACGGCTCGCACAACCCGATCCCCGGCCACTCGGTGCCGATGACCATCATCGGCCTGATGCTGATCATCGTCGGCTTCTTCGGCTTCCTGGGCGGCTGTGCCATCTATCTGGGCAGCGATCAGTGGGTGAACATCTTCGGCCAGCCGATGACCCTCTCCTCCATCGCCTTCAACACGCTGATGGGCTTTGGCGGCGGCATCATCGGTGCCTTCCTGGTGACCCGCGATCCCTTCTGGATGATGTCGGGTGCGCTGGCGGGCATCATCTCGGCCGCGTCGGGTCTGGATCTCTACTATCCGCCGCTGGCCTTCCTGATCGGCTTCATCGGCGGCTGCATCATCTACCCGGCCAACGCACTGATCGAGAAGCTGCGCATCGACGATGCCGTGGGCGCCTTTGCCGTGCACGGTGTGGCCGGTGTCTGGTCGATGGTGGCCTTGGGCATCTTCGCCGCCGGTTACCCGCAGATCAACGCCGATTGGCCCGCCATCAACCTGGGCGGCATGCTGGTCAGTGCAGCGGTGATGATGGCCTTGGGCTTCATCCCTGGCTATGTCGTCTCCGCGATACTGAAAGCGGTCGGACTGCTGCGCGTTGGCGGCAAGGCCGAGATCATGGGTCTGGATGCCGCCGAGCTGCCGATCCGCCCCTATCCGGAGGCCGGCACCCCGTCCGCCCACCGTCATCAGCCGGCCGAGTAAGGCCGCTTAGCAGGAGACTGAACTCATGGACTCTGCACCGATCGATAGCTGGGAGGGAGCGGAGGTTATCTTCACCTTCGCCGACAATCCCTTCGCCATCGGCCTCTTTCTGGTTCTCATGGTTGCCGTCATCGTGGGCGTCATCGGCGCCTCCGCCAAGCATGAGAACGAGAGCTTCCGAAAGGCTGAGAAGGGAGAGTAAAGCCCTTGTACTGTGCGGCGATGGGCGTGGCTCATCGCCGGCGGCACAAACCCACACGCCGCGGCGGGGCGCCCCCTCGCCGCGGCTTTTTTCTTGCCGAGTGCCTACTGCTGGCGTCCTGTGCGCCGCGCGATGATCGATTTGCTCCCAATCCTCTTGGCCTGCATCGGCTTGGGTCTGCTGGCTGGCCTTCTGTCGGGTCTCTTGGGCGTGGGCGGCGGCTTCACGACGGTCCCGGCCTTGAACTTCCTGCTGCCCTTCGCCGCCGTCCCCAGTCAGCACCTAATGCACGTAGCCATCGCCACCTCTCTCTCCATGATGATCGCCAACACGGTGACGGCAGCTTGGTGGCGCTGGCGGGCCGGACACCTCGACCTTAGCCTGACCGGCCTCTTGGCGATCCCGGTCGCGCTTGGGGCCGTCGCCGGAGCGGTCTTCGCCGACAGCCTGGCGGACTGGGTCTTGCGCTGGGGCTTCATCGGCTTCGTCGCCCTAGTGCTGATCCGCTCGCTCTATCGCCGCATCAGGCCCAAGCCGCAGACGCAAGCCCCGCCACCTGATGCGGCAGCAGACCTGCCAGCAGCCCCGATCTGGTTTCCCTACTTCTTCGTCACTGGCATCACCGGTGCCATGGCCGGTGGCGGGGCTGCGACCTTGGCGCTGCCCTTCCTGGTCGCCCGCCGCTACGCCATAGGCCAAGCCGCAGGACAGGCCGCGGCCTTGAGCGCGATCATCGGTGTTGCCGCGGCCTTCACTTACGCCGGTGTCGGCGGCGATGCGGCCGACCTGCCGCCCTGGACCCTGGGGTACCTCTACCTGCCGGCACTGGCCGGCCTGATCATCGGCGGTCAGCTGGGCGTCCCGCGCGGTGTTGCCTTGGCGCGCCGCCTAAGCGAGGCTCAGCAGCGCGCCGTTTTCTTCGCCTTTCTATCGGTTGTGCTGACGGCCATGGTTGCCAAGGCGGTCAGCAGCTAGAGCCGATGCTCGCGACCGTGTGGCCAAGGCAAAGGCCAAGAGCTGTAGAAGACGCCTAGCTGCGACCAGCGCCGATGAGGTCGGAGCGGGCGATCTCCAAGTGCTCCAAGACGATCCGCACGGCGTTCTCGGCATCCCGCGCGCGAATGGCGTCGTAGAGGGCGCGGTGCTGGTCGTTGTAGTCACGCTGCCGGTCGGGGGAGAGCACCTTGTCGCGCATGCGCGCCCATTGGGCGTGGCTGCGCACCTCGTTGATCTGCCGGTAGAGGTCGATCATCAGCGGGTTGCGGGTGCAGTCGGCAAAGGCCTGGTGAAAGGCCGCGTCACTGCGGGTAAAGGCCTCCCGGTCGCGGTTGGAGCAGGCCTCGACCGCCGCCAAGGCCTCGCCCAGGCGGTCCAGGTCACGCTGGGT
This sequence comes from Pseudomonadota bacterium, assembly GCA_039819325.1. Lineage (GTDB taxonomy): Bacteria > Pseudomonadota > Alphaproteobacteria > Kiloniellales > JACOMY01 > JACOMY01. The sequence goes on from JBCBSF010000072.1 coordinate 17,734, forward strand.
GGCGTGCAGGGTCGCCAGCCGCGCCATCTGCGGCTCCACGGCGATGCGTACCTCGGTCAGCTCCAGTGGGCTGGTGCGCTCAGCCACATCATCGGTCTCGCTGCTGGAGCGGTAGCAGACGAAGGTGCCGCTGCCGACCCGCCGAGTGACCAGACGGCCCTCTTCCAGCTGGCGCAGCGCCTCACGCACGGTGGAGCGGGAGGCGCCATAGTGCTGTGCCAGGTCGCGCTCCGCCGGGAGCCGTTCGCGGTAGGCGTAGGTTCCGTCCAGGATCGCCCGGCGCAGCTGGCTGGCAATGCTGGCCGAGCCGCCGGAAGCGCTGGGCAACGGCACGGCGTCGAGCAGGGCCTGCTCGACCGCCGTTGCGTCTTGGCCCTTATCCTCCGGCATGCCTCTCTCCTTTGTCTACCAAGCATCATCAATACCAATTTGAACCATTCCCAGTCCATTAGAAAATTTTGGTTCCAAATAGGTCAGCAGTGTGCTGTCATCCCGTCCCTGGGGATTGACGGTCTTGCAAGAGGTCCGGCCGATGCGAACGAGCCGGACCGGAGAGACCAGAAACTGGACAGAGCAAGCAACAAGGGAGAGCGAGTGGCATGGCTCATACGACCGATCTGGAGGCCTATGTAGACGCGCCTGGCCGCGCCGATATGGTGAAGGCTGTGCGCGCCAAGATTGACGCGCTGGACATCCAGTACATCTACTATCAGTTCGTCTCGGTCACCGGCCGTATCGTCGGCAAGGGCATCCCGGCCGACCATTGGGAGACCACGGCCGCGCGCGGCTTCCAATTGGTCTACGGCTCAACCGCCAACCTCTTCCTGAACCGCCACGGCGATTATCTGGGCTATGGTCCAGAGGCCTCAGAGCTGGTCGGCATTCCTGACCCTGAGACCTTCTGCCAGCTGCCTTGGGACAAGCGGGTCGCGCGGGTCTTCTGCACCCTCTTCCGTAACCGCGAGGAACGGGAGGACGCCGGCGCTTTCCTGACCGCCGACTGCCGCGGCAACCTGCGCCGCATCCACGATGCCTTCCAAGAGAAGCACGGCCTGCAGATGCGCCACGGCACCGAGCCGGAGATGATGTGGCTGAAGCGCGAGGAAGGCGGTGCGCTGACCGGCTACACCAAGCCCAACTGCTACCACATCGACCAGTTCGAGATGCTGCGCCCGGTCTTCATGCGGGTGATCGAGTATGGCCGCGCCATGGGTCTCGACATGATCCAGGGCGACCACGAGGACGCACCAGGGCAGCTGGAGTTGAACTTCATGTTCGACGACGCGCTGCGCACCGCGGACCGGCTGACGACCTATCGCCAGATTTGCGCCCAGGTAGCACGTGAGTTCGGCCTCATCGCCTGCTTTATGTCGAAGCCCTTCATGAAGGTCTCGGCGTCTGGCTGTCACCACAACGTCTCGCTCTGGCGCGGCGGTGAGGATCAGGTGAACAGCTTGGGCAACGAGACACTGCCCGGCATGGAAGACACCTTCTCTTACCGCAAGGGCGGGGAGAACACCTTCATGCCGGACCTGGCGCACGACCCGCGCAAGCCCGGTCCCATCGGCCTCAAGTCCATTGGCGGCGTGATTGAGCATCTGGGTGCCCTGACCGCCATCGGCTGCTCGACTGTGAACTCCTACCGGCGCCTCTGGGATACGGGTTACTGGGCACCGGTCTTCGCCGACTGGGGCTATCAGAACCGCACCTGTGGCCTGCGCGTCTCCGCGCCTGGGCGCTTCGAGTACCGGGCGGTGGATTCCATGGTGAACCCCTACCTAATGGCCGGTGCCATCCTGAAGGCCTTCGACGATGGCCTGGACCGCGACTTGGATCCGGGCGAGCCGGAGGAGCGGAACATCTATCAGGCCATGGAAGCCGGCAAGCAGGTGAAGAAGCTACCGATGAGCCTGGGCGACGCCCTGGACCGTCTCTCCAAGGACGAGGTGATACAGTCGGCCATGCCAGGCGAAATGCTGAAGGTCTTCATGGAGTACAAGACCGACGAGTGGGAGCGTTTCAACGCCACCGTCACGGACTGGGACGTCGAGACCTATCTCGACTGCCTGCCTTAAGAATTGGTCCCCCCTGGCGGTCCGGGTGGAGCCATGCCGCCCGCCTGGGCCGCCGCCCTTTTTTCGATGAACCAAGCAGAGGAGTGACCCTGCAGCCATGTGCGGAATTGCCGGCCTCATCTACCGGGGCAAGACAGCGAACATCGGCGCGGAGATGACCGCCATGTTGCGCGCGCTGAAACATCGCGGCCCTGATTCCACTGGCTTTGCTGTCTACGGCGAGCCGAGCGACAGCGACTATGTCATGCGTTTCAAAGTGGCCGAGCAAGAAGACCTAGCCAAAGGCATCGCCATCCATCAGCAGGTGAAGGACCGCCGGGCCGAAGTCGACAGCCGTTTGAGCGCGCTGGGTGCCAGCCTGACCGACGTCGAGGAGGCGACCGAGTACGCCTTCCGCTATCGCTTTGCTTACGATGGCGATCTCACCAAGCTGGCCGAGATGCTGGAGGATATCGAGGGCGTGGAGATTCTCTCCATCGGCCGTGGTCTGGAGCTGATCAAGGACTTAGGTGACGCCGACGATGTCTCCGGCCAGTACAAGCTGGGCGGCTTCACCGGCACGCACGGCATCGGTCACACCCGCATGGCCACCGAGTCCGACGTGGATATCCGCTCCGCCCACCCCTACTGGGCCTACCCCTACTCCGACATCGCCGTCGTCCATAACGGCCAGATCACCAACTATTGGAACAAGCGCCGCGATCTGGAGCGCAAGGGGCACCGCTTCGTCTCCAACTGCGATTCCGAACTCTTGGCCGTCTACACCGCCGACAAGCTGGAGCAGGGCATCAGCCTGGAAGACTCGCTGAAGGCCTCTGTCGAGGAGATCGACGGCGTCTTCACCTACTTCGTCGCCACCAAGGACGAGTTGGGCATGGCCAAGGACACCATGGCCGCCAAGCCCCTGGTGCTCTTCGAGAGCGACGAGGTGGTGGCCATCGCGTCCGAGGAAATCGCCATTCGCACGATCTTCCCGCAGGAGATCGACACCTTCGACCCTTACGACGGGGAGGTCCGGGTATGGAAAGCCTAGAAAACCAGGAGGATCGCTCGCATGCCATGGGCATGCACACCGAACAGCTGCGCGGCCGTAGCCAGCAGATGTTCTTCGAGCCGGACGAGGAAGAGAACTTCGTCTACCCCGATGCCTACGACGTCGACTACAACAAGCGTGCTGAGTTCGACGCCAAGGACATGACGGCCCGCGAGGCCAACCTGAAGATCCGCGACCTGATGAAGTCGGGCCACGGCACCATCGTGGTGAAGAACCCCCTAGCTCGCCACGCGCTCGGTGTGGGCATCCTGAACCGGCTGAACCTCTACTTTGAGGGCTCGCTGGGCTACTTCGGCGTCGGCGTGATCGACGGCCCCAACGTGCGCATCTCCGGCCGCGTCGGCTGGTCCTGTGCTGAGAACATGATGGCCGGCACCGTCGTCATTGAGAAGAACGCCGGCTCCCTCTTCGGGGCGGCCATCCGCGGCGGCGACCTGGTCTGCAAGGGCCACGTCGGTGCGCGGACCGGCATCGACATGAAGGGTGGTACCATCATCGTCGGCGGCGACACCGGTGCTTTCTCCGGCTTCATGATGCAGCGCGGGCGGATGATCTTCGGCGGCAATGCCGGGCATAACCTGGGCGATTCCATGTATGACGGAACCATCTTTGTCGGCGGCGAGGTCAAGTCGCTGGGCGTGGACTGCGTGCCCGGCGAGATGACCGATCTGGACCGCCAGTGGCTGACCCGCAAGCTGTCGCTTTACGACATGCTGCCGGAGCAGGGTGTCGGCCACTACAAGAAGTTCGTCGCCGGCAAGCAACTCTGGAACTACGACAACCTGGAGCCGACCGAGAAGAAGCTGGTGCTGTAAGGGCTCGGGGGCTTCTCGCCCCCATCCCTTTGCTAAGCCCGCCGGTCTTCCCACCATTCTCGAAGAGGAACAGACACCCATGGCCAACCAGCCGAAGCCCAAGGTCGAGCCGCAGGCGAAGTCGAGCAAGCGCGACCGCTACCACTTGGGTAACTCCTTCGTCTTCCCACCGCATGTCATCGACGACATCCACATCAAGTCAGAGCTTGGCCGCTATCGCATGCGCGGCTTCTCGCTCTTCAAGAACATCCCGCACTGGGATGACCTGACCTTCCTGCCGGGCACCCTCACCCGCTTCGTGATCGAGGGCTACCGCGAGAAGTGCGAGACCAAGACTGTTCTGGGGCCGATGTGTAAGAACCCCATGGTCTTGGATATCCCGGTCTACATCACCGGCATGTCCTTCGGCGCGCTCTCCTACGAGGCCAAGATCGCGCTGGCCCGCGGCGCCACCATGGCCGGGTCTGCCACCTGCTCCGGCGAGGGCGGGATGATCCCGGACGAGCGGCGCTATTCCATCAAGTGGTACTATCAGTGCATCCAGAGCCGCTATGGCTTCAACCCGCACCACCTGCGCCTGGCGGACGCCGTCGAGTTCTTCATCGGCCAGGGCTGTAAGGTCGGCCTGGGCGGCCACCTGATGGGCCAGAAGGTGACCGACCAGGTCGCTGAGATGCGCTCCCTGCCCGCCGGTATCGACCAGCGCTCCCCCGCCCGTCATCCCGACTGGCTGGGCCCGGACGATCTGGCGCTGAAGATCGAAGAGGTGCGGGAAGCCACCGACCATCAGATCCCGATCCAGCTGAAGTTGGGTGCGGCCCGCGTCTATGACGATGTCCGCATGGCGGCCAAGACCGGCCCGGACATCATCTACATGGACGGTATGGAGGGCGGCACCGGTGCCGGCCCGCACATCGCCACGGAAGAGACCGGCGTGCCGGGTATCGCGGCGGTACGCCAGGCCCGCAAGGCGCTGGATGACGTGGGTGCCAGCGGCAAGGTATCCCTGGTCTACGCCGGCGGCATCCGCAACGGCGCCGACATCGCCAAGGCCATCGCGCTGGGCGCCGACGCCGTTGCCATCGGCCACTCCTCGCTGATGGCGCTCAACTGCAACAAGGACATCCCGGAGGCCGACTACGAGGCGGAGATGGGTGTCGAGGCCGGCAGCTGCTATCACTGCCACACCGGCCGCTGCCCGGTGGGCGTTGCCACGCAAGACCCGACCTTACGTGCCCGCCTGGACCCGGATGAGGCGGCAGAGCGGGTCTACAACTTTCTGCACACCCTGACCTTGGAGTGCCAGATGCTGGCCCGCGCCTGCGGTAAGACGAATATCCATTCCTTGGAGCCGGAGGATCTGGCGGCTTTGACGATGGAGGCTTCGGCCCTGGCCGGTGTGCCTTTGGCCGGGACCAACTACACAGTCGGCGTGGACGACTACCATCATCTTTAGCGGTTAGCGGCACCGGCCTTCTCCCCCTCCCGGCCACCCACGGGAGTATCCTTGATTGGGTGGCCGGGAGGGGGAGAGGGCCGGTGCCGAGCGCGATGCGCCCTGCGCATTGCTGCAAAAGAGGAGACATGAGAATGGCGGGAACCTCCTACAAAGGCTCCGACATCAAGAACATCGATCAGTTCCTCTCCGACAGCTCCGGCCTGGACAGCGAGCGGGAGAAGGAGATTGGTCAGCACATCGGCTATCGCTACGACGTCAACCTGCTGCCGGACTACGATCGTGTAACCCCCTTCCTGAAGCACTACATGGAGGTCATGGGCTGGGACGATCTGAACTGGCTGGAAGACGTGCATATGGGCTACGAGGAGGGCCGCCCGGCCGTCTTCGACCGCAACATCAACGGCTGGGTCACCATTCCGGAGGGCACCAGCCTGCCGGACAATCAGCAAGACCGGGACATGATCGCCCGCGAGCTCTTGATCAAGTTCCAGATGTCCAAGCGCCACCCTATGGTGGAGCTGAACAAGGCCTATCGGAAGTTCTAGAGCGGGATGATGACTTTGGGCGGGAACGCATGCTCCCACCCGTGTTCCCCTCTCCTGAGCGTGTCGAAGGGCTGAGCAACGAGCGTTAGCGAGTGTCCGTCGAAGGATGTGTCCCGAGCATCGGTGCTAACGGCCCGCCTTTCGACGGTCGCTCGCCTGCGGCTCACTGCTCAAGACGAGGGTTTGCTTTTGGTTAGCGCCGATGCCCGTTCTATAAGGCTCTATACAGACAGAGCATGAGAGCTCGTCTGTAGTCTGAAGAGCCGAAGCAAATGGACGGCATCCCACCCCTCGACGACTTCACGCAGATAAACCCTGCTTGGCTCACGGAGATCTTGCGCCGCGCCGGCGATCTGGACAGAAGAGGCGAGGTCGCCGCGTTCAGGCTCGAGTGGCTCAGCGGTACGCGCGGCTACATGAGCGGGATCATCCGTCTGCATCTGGACTATGAAGGTCCAAGAGGCACCGCCCCCGACACATTGATCGTCAAGCTGCCGCCGGCGGCGGAGGAACGCTACGCGATCGGCGCGTCGCTGAACCTCTTCGAGCGCGAAATGCGCTTCTATCGCGACATCTCAGCAGACGCCGTCCTGCGCGTGCCTCGGTGCTACTACGCAGGGAAGACCGAGGCACCGCGCAGCACCATGATCGTCATGGAGGACGCCTGGACCTGGCGGGTTCCCGACCAGATAACGGGACTGGACCAAGAGACCCTTAGGACCCTTCTGGATGGGATCGCCGCCATGCATGCACGCTGGTGGCTCTCGCCCCGGTTAGAAGGCTTCACCTGGCTGCCCAGCGTTCCTGTGGATCTCACCCAGCTCTATGGAGAGGTCTGGCCGAGCTTCCTTGACAGCTTTGGCAGCCTCATGACGGCGGAACAGATCAGGATGGGCGAACGTATCGCCGCCGTCGGGCCGGCCTTCTTGAAGGCCATTCAAGAGCCACCTTGGACCCTGGTCCACAGCGACATCCGGGCTGACAACCTGCTGGTGGAGGGGCCAGACCCGCCGAAGGCCGTGATGGTGCTCGATTGGCAGACCGTCAGCCGCTCCAAGGGTGCCGTCGACGCCGCCAGGCTGGTCGCCGGTAGTTTGACCCGGCAGCTGGAGGAAGCCGACTTCCGGCTCTTCGCTTATCGCTGGCATGGCCAGCTGACCGAGGGCGGGGTGGCGCACTACAGCCCAGACCAGGCCTGGCAGGACTTTCGCCTGGGCATCGTGAACGCCGCCTACTTCCCCGTCTGCTTCCATGGCAACCTTGCCAACGAAGGCAAACGCGGCCGTGATTTGATGGAGGCTCTGGTCCGCCGCATCTTCCACGCAGCCGTCACCTGCGATGCGCTGAGCGCCTTGGATAGGGCCTAGTGGCGAGCTGAGGGCTGCGCGCCACGCAGATCAGCCCCATGGCAGGTTGCGCGCCCGCGCGTCGAAACAGTCGCCACCTATCGGGAAAGGGCGACCAGCCCTCCCCCTTTCAATGGAGATATGCCCGCTATGAACAAGTTAGCGACAGCCCTCGTCTTCCTGCTCTTTTCCACCGGCGCCGCCGTGGCAGACCGCCCGGCCACGCCGGAGGAACGGGCCCAGGTAGAAGCCGCCTTGGCCGAGATCGGCTGCACCGCCACCGATATCGAATGGGACGAGAGCGACCGCCGCTTTGAGGTCGATAACGCCCGCTGTGGCAACCAAGGACGCTTCGACTTCGAGCTCGATCGGAACTATGTGATCGTCGACGGCGAACGCCCGGTGACGGCCCAAGAGCGAGAGCAGATCGATGCGGCCTTGGCGAAAGAGGGCTGCAGCGGCGGCCGCGCCGAATGGGACTACGACGACAACCGCTTCGAGATAGATGACGCGATCTGCGCCGATAACCAGCGCTTTGAGTTCAGGCTGGACAAGGACTTCGGTCTGATCCGCATGAAGCGCGACTAGAGAGGTCGCGAAGGCGGCGCTTGGCCCAAACCAACTGGATGATGTGCCACTGGGCGATGAGGGGCGCCCAGCCGTCTTCGGCTGCTCTATTTGAGGCTAGGTGACCTTCCGCATGGTCATCGGCTAACCGCGCAGCGCGCAGGTCCGCGACACGATCGCCCGCCAGCTCTTGATCACGTTACAGATGCCGATGCGGCATCCTATGATGGTACCGAAAAAGGCTTATCAGACCTTGTGATCAAGGGGGCGGGTTCAAATGCTCGGGCAATCTTCCGGACTTGGCAGGCAGGTCCTGCTGCTGTCGTTGCTGTGTCTCTTGGTCATTGCACTGACAAGCTGCGCGCGCAGCAGCCGCCCCCTTGGGCCCCAGGTTCAAGAATCTGATATCGCCGCTGAGCTGCAGCCCTTCCTTGACGCCCCCCATACGGCCACGCTGCTCGTCAGGTTCGATGCAGACGCCTTCAATGCGCTCGCCGAAGATGTCGATATCAGCGGTGCCATAGTCCACATAAGCCCCTCGGTTCCCTTCGCGCGCGATCGCTACGACCAGGTGGCGCGGAACGACCTCACCAAAGAAGACGACAGCATGCGCTCGCTCCGGTCCAAGTACCCAGAGATCTTTCGCCGGCAGGATTGCGGACGCGACAACGCCTGCCGTTTTCCGCGGCTGCCGACCGGGACCTGGCATGTCATCGGCTACTACCTGATCGCAGACCAAGGGTTCTTGAGCGCCACAGTCCAGTGTTGGGCTTTCGCACCGACCGTAGAGCTGACGGACGGAGAAGAGCTGGTGCTAGAGTTTCGTCCTGGCGAACAGACGGCTTACCGTATCGGCAGCAACTGCTACGACGAGTAGAGCTATCGGACCCTCACGGTTGGTCCTTCTGCAGGCCCCAATCAAACCCCTAGGGGCATCCCGTCATGCCCGGGGTCCGCGCCACCCGACCAGGTCCCGCCCTCGTGGCGCAGCAGGCCGTGCACGGCGGCAAAGCCGAAGCTCTCGTGGCTGCGGGCGATGCCGTAGCCCTGGGCTTCCAACGCGCGCGTGGTGTAGCGGGGGATGCGGTTGCTGACGTCGATCAGGTTACTGGTGGCGGAGAAACGCGGGGCGGAGACGGCATCCTGCATCCCCATGCCGAACTCCAGCACGTTCAAGGTAGCTTGTAAGACGCCCATAGCGATCTGTGTGCCGCCCGGTGCGCCGATGACCAGCCGCGGTTCGCCCTCCTTGAAGATGATCGAGGGGCAGATGGAGCTGAAGCGCGCCTTGCCGGGTGCGATAGAGCCGGCGCGGCCCGGGCGCGGGTCGAAGACGCCCATGCAGCCGTTGTACATGAAGCCCAAGCCTTCAGTAATGACCCCGGACGGCATGCCCAGCGAGTGGGTCATGGAGACCAGGTTGCCATCGGCGTCGGCGATGGAGATCTGGGTGGTGTTCTTGGACTCAGCAAAGCTCCCACCGTGGCGTTCGACATGCGCCACCTCTCCGGCCTTGATTGCCGCCGCCAGCTCGGCCGCGTAGGCCGGATCTGTTAGCCGCTCGATCGGCACGTCGTAGAAGGCGGGATCGCCGACGCAAGAGTCCTTGTCGCTGGTCGCCCGCTTCATCGCTTCGGAAACGATCCGCAGGTAGTCGGCGCTGTTGTGACCCAGGGCCTTGAGGTCGAAGGCTTCCAGGATCTGCAGCATCTCGATCAGCATGATGCCACCGCCGGGCGGCTGGTTGCTGGTGATCTCGTAACCGCGGAACTCGCCGCGCAGGGGCTCTGTGTGCGTGGTGGTGTAGGTCTTGAGGTCCTCGGCGGAGAGCAGGCCGCCGTTGGCCTTCATGTCGGCGTCGATTGCCTCAGCGATCTCGCCTTCGTAGAAGACCTTGGCACCCTCCTTGGCGATGAGGCGCAGAGTGCGCGCCATGTCAGGATTGTCCAGCCGCTCGCCGGGGCGCTTCAGGCTGCCGTCGGGATGGAAGTAGATGCGCCGGCCGGTAGGCGTCATGGCCAAGCGCTCGGTGGTCATGACCCGGCCCATCCCCTCCTCCACCGTCCAGAAGTAGTGGACGTGCGGGCGGATCACGACGCCGGCCTCGGCCTCGTCGATCGCCGGCTGCACCACGTCGGCCCAATCCATGACGCCGTGGGTGGTCTGCGCCTCGAAGTAGGCCTTGAGGCTGCCGGGGACGGTGATCGACTGATAGCCGGCATCGTTCACCCGGCCCTTCAGGATGAAGCCAAAGCCGTCGCGCGTCTCGCCTTCGATCAGGTCTTCCCACATCTCCGGCGTGGCCGCTGCCGGTGTCTTGCCGTGGAAGTCGATCAGCCCGTGGAAGCCCTTGCCCGGCATATAGATGTGCAGGGAGCCGAAACCGGCGATCCCGCACATCTGCGGATCCACCACGCCCTGCACCAGCGCGGTGGCGATGGCCGCGTCTACCGCGTTGCCGCCCCGCCGCAGGATCTCCACCCCGGTCTCGCTGGCCTCCGGCTGCGGCGTGGAGATCATGGCTTTCGAACGGAGCATGGCGCGGGTCCTTGGGCGAAGTGCTACTCGGCTGCGGTTGCCAGGCTGTAGTGGCGCGCTGCCTCGTCCGGGGTCAAGAGGCCCTCGGCCAGGTCGTCGGCCACGTCCTTCTCCGAGCGCTCGCGCGGGTCGCCGTAGCCGCCGCCACCGCCGCAGAAGACCTCGACGATATCGCCCTTCTTCAGTGGCACCAGGTTTTTGGAGCCGACGACTATGATCTCCTCGCCGCGCTTGACGTGGCAGTAGCCCAAGGTCCCGTCACCGCCGCCGAAGAGGCCAGAGGCCGCGAACTTGTGGTGGTCGGAGTAGATGGCGAACTGCGCCCCCTCCTTCAGGATCTCGTAGGAGCGCAGGAAACCCGCCCCGCCGCGCCGGCGGCCATGGCCGAAGGAATCCGGCACCAGGCCGTAGGAGAGAATGCGGAAGAAGTCATAGCCCGCATCCAAGGCCTCGACCGGCGTGTTGGAACAGTTGGAGCCCTTTGGCGGCGGGTTCGGTGGCGGCTACGACAAGGACGGCTGCGATGCCATCGACAATCAGCTCTCCA
>JBCBSF010000073.1:0-28550 GCA_039819325.1 Pseudomonadota bacterium
CCCTCCTTCGGCAGGCTCAGGAGAGGGAGTGCTTGTGGAAACACTGTTTCTATCTGAACTCTTCCTGCTCTAGCTGTGCCCCGCTTCCCCTATTGCGTCCATTACGCCATCGAGGAAGCGGCTGGGACCGTCAACATCATAACCGTGGCGCACACAAGTCGCATTCCGCCAAGGTTTGAAGGCCAGGACGACTAGCGCGCCAAGGTCCTAGGCGTTCTCTCATTGCTCAGCGTTCGGCACGAAGAGCTGCTGGCCTGCGACCTCGAAATCAGCGATGGCCGCCTGCCCTGTGGGCGAGAGCAGCCAGTCGATGAAGCGCTGACCTTCGGCGCTCTTCACCCGGGGGCAGTGCTCGGACGAGACCAGGATCACGCCGTACTGGTTGAAGAGGCGTGGGTCGCCCTGCACCAGGATCTCTAGGGTCCCCTTGTTCGCGAAGGCGATCCAGGTGGCGCGGTCGGTCAGTGCATAGGCGCTCATGGCGCTGGCGACGTTCAAGGTCGCGCCCATCCCTGACCCGGTCTCGCGGTACCAGCTGCCCGACGCGCCGCTTAGATCCGTCTCGGCATCTTCCCAGAGCGCCAGTTCCTTGCGGTGCGTGCCGGATTCGTCACCGCGTGAGGTGAAAGGCGCACGGCTGTTAGCGACGGCGGCCAGGGCGACTGCAATATCCGTCTCGCCCGATATCCCCGCGGGATCGTCGCTGGGGCCAACGAGGACAAAGTCGTTGTACATGACGTCATGCCGGGCGAGGCCGTGGCCGGCGGCGACGAAGGCCTCTTCGGCAGGCTTGGCGTGCACCAGCAGAACGTCGCCATCGCAGTTGCCGGCGTTCTTGATGGCCTGACCGGTACCGACAGCTACCACCCGCACCTCTACGCCACTCTCAGCCTGGAAGAGCGGCAAGAGGTGCTCGTAGAGGCCGGAGTTCTGCGTCGAGGTGGTGGACTGCAGAATGATGAAGGGTGTCTCTGCCAGAGCGGTCAGCGGCAAGAGCAAGCTGGTGGCAAGGGCGAGCAGAGAGCGACGCACGGCGGGCTTCACCTATTGGTTGCTACTCCCGCAGCCACTAGCAAAGCCGCTATGGCCTGTAAAGCAGCCCTTGCGACTTCGATGAGCTGCTTAGCCGCGCACCACAAGGACCGAGATGGGGGAGTGGCGCACCACCCGGTCGGCGTTAGAGCCGACCAGGAACTCGCGCAGCTCCTCCGGTTCGTGCGAGGCCATGACGATCAGATCCACCTTGTGGGCTGTGGCGATACGAATGATCTCGCTGGCGATGGCGCCCTGCCCGATGTGGATCTGACGCTCGAGGTCGGCATCGACATGGGTCGTTGCAAACTCGAGCAGCTTGTCCTGAAAGCCGATCAGTGACTTGCGCTCATAGTCCTCCGAGAAAAAGCCGGCGACCATGGCCGTACCGAAGTCCGGCGCGATGGCGACCAGGTGGAGGGTGCCGCCGCCACCGCGCGTCATCTCCATGGCTGCCGGCAGGGCGGACTGCCAGGAGGAATCGTGGTTCAGGTCGACCGCCAACAGGATGTTGCGATACATGGGCTTTGCTCCTTGCCTTCGCCGTTAGGCCGTCGCCGCTTCCGGCTCCTTGGCCGGCATGCGCCGGCGCTGCAGGAAGATCACCCCGGCCAGCACCAAGAGCGCCGGCAGGAACATGAGGTACTTGCTCGGCTGATCGACGGGCTTCTGCACCGTCAGGATGGTCTGATCCCAATCCAGGCCGGCATTCTGCGCTGGGCTGTTGAAGGCGACGTCGTCGATCACGGTGGAGCCGCCGCTGCCCTCGATCAGGGTCAGTCCGGTGGCCGCCAGGCGTGCTTCACCGCCCTGCTCGTCGCCGATCGGCAGAAGTGCCACGAACTCGATCGGATCACCGATGTCGTCGATGCCCGATATGGTGAGCCTCAAGGTCTCGCCAGGTTCGGTGTCTGCCGCTGCCTGCGCGATCTGAGAGGGCGGGAGGTTCTCGTAGGGCGAGGCCACCATGTCCATCCAGAACCCGGGCCGGAAGAGGCTAAAGGCGACCAGCAGCAGAATGACAGACTCCCAGATGCGGCTGCGCACCAGGAAAAAACCCTGGGTTGCAGCTGCGAAGAGTAACATAGCGGCGGTCGCCACGAGGAAGACGAAGATGCCCTGCACCACGTCGACATCGATCAGCAGCAGCTCGGTGTTGAAGATGAAGAGGAAGGGCAGGGCCGCCGTGCGCAGACTGTAGAAGAAGGCCACCACGCCGGTTCTGATCGGATCGCCGCCGGAGACGGCCGCTGCAGCGAAGGAGGCCAGCCCCACCGGTGGCGTCACGTCGGCCATGATGCCGAAGTAGAAGACGAAGAGGTGGACGGCGATCAGCGGCACGATCAGGCCGTTCTGCTGGCCCAGGGTGACGATGACGGGTGCCAGCAGGGCCGAGACCACGATGTAGTTGGCCGTAGTCGGCAGGCCCATGCCCAAGATCAGCGAGAGGATCGCGGTCAGCAGCAGGATCGCCAGGATGTTGCCGCCAGACAGCACCTCCACCACGTTGGCCAGCGCCGAGCCGACGCCGGTCTGGCTGACCGCGCCGACGATGATGCCGGCCGTCGCCGTGGCGATGCCGATGCCGATCATGTTGCGCGCCCCGGCGATCAGGCCTTCCAGCAGGTCCATCACGCCTTGGCGCACGGCCCGGGGCAGCGCGCCCTCGCCGCGCATGACGGCCAAGAGCGGGCGTTGGGTCACCAGGATGAAGATCATGAAGGCCGTCGCCCAGAAGGCAGAGAGGCCGGGCGAAAGGCGGTCCACCATCAAGGCCCAGACCAGCACCACCACCGGCAGCAGGAAGTGCAGGCCCGAGCGTACCGTGGGGCCTGGCCGCGGCAGACTGGTCACCGGCGCGTTGGGGTCCTCCATCTTCAAGGGCTCTTCCTTGGAGGAGATGTAGAGGAGGACCAGGTAGGCCGCGACCAGAAGCGCGAAGACGATGAAGCCGGCGGTATCCGGGAAGGCATCGCGGATCCAGCCCATGCCGTAGTAGACGGCGAGGCTCATGACGCAGACCAGCAGCACGCCGAAGACGAAACCGACCAGGCGACGCAGCAGCGGTGGCGGCTCATAGGCCCGCGGCAGCCCTTTGAAGCCGGCCTTCATAGCCTCCAGGTGCACGATGTAAACCAGCGCGATGTAGGAGATGGTGGCCGGCACGATGGCGTGGGTCACCACGTCGAAGAAGGGGATACCGACGTACTCCACCATCAGGAAGGCAGCCGCACCCATGACCGGCGGCATGATCTGCCCGTTGACGGAGGAAGCGACCTCCACGGCCCCGGCTTTCTCGGAAGAGAAGCCCACCCGCTTCATCAGGGGGATGGTGAAGGTACCCGTGGTCACCACGTTGGCGATGGAGGAGCCGGAGATGAGGCCGGTCATGGCCGAGGAGACCACGGCCGCCTTGGCCGGACCGCCGCGCAAGTGCCCCATCATCGAGAAGGCGACTTGGATGAAGTAGTTGCCCGCACCTGCCTTATCGAGCAGCGCGCCGAAGAGCACGAAGAGGAAGACGAAGGAGGTGGAGACCGAGAGCGCGATGCCGAAGACACCCTCCGTCGTGATCCACTGGTGATTGATCACCTCAGACAGCGAGTTGCCCTTATGCGCGATGATGGAGGGCATGTAGGGGCCTAGGAAGGTGTAGACCAGGAAGAGGGTCGCCACGATCATCAAGGCCGGGCCGAGCGATCGGCGCGTGGCCTCCAGCAGCAGGATCAGACCGATCACGCCGATGATGATGTCTTGCATGTTCGGTGCGCCGACGCGGTTGGCGATCTCTCGGTAGAAGACGAAGAGGTAGAGCGCGCAGGCAGCACTCACCAAGGCCAGCGCCCATTCCCAGACGGGGATACGGTCGCGCGGTGAGCCCAGGACGATAGCGCCAATGACCAGGATACCCACGATGGGGACGAACCAGGTCGGTGTGTCTTCCTTTGCGCCCACCATGAAGAGAAGGCAAAGCAAGGCCGGCACCAAGACCCCGAGCCCCAGCTGGAAGGGCGAGCGCGTGGCCGGGAAGGCGGCGAAGGTGAGGAAGAGCGCAAAGCTCAGATGGATAGAGCGTGCTTCGGTGTCGTTGAAGACGCCAAAGCCGGTCATGAAGGGCAGTGGCGAGGCATACCAGAGCTGAAACAGCGACCAGAGCAGCGCGACGCCCAGCACGATCATTCCTGTTCCGCCGGGTGGCGTGCGCCCGCCGGTGTCGCTGGAGGCGACAAGGGAGTCCAGCTCGTCCTGGCTCATACCGGCTGAGGCTGTGCCTTTGCCGCTGGTCTGCGGATCGCTCATAGGCCTGCTTGTCCTGTTCTCGGGCGGCGCCGGCTTGTTTTCATGGCGTGGCGCTCGTGTTCGTTTCTTCTTGGTAGGAAGCGGGGGCTGCCGCTTTTCTCCCTGGTCAGCCCCCGTTCCTTAAGTCAGGGCTGGCCTTAGTTGATCATGCCCTTTTCACGGTAGTAGCGCTCGGCACCGGGGTGCAGCGGCGCGGAGTTGCCGGCGGTGACCATCTCAGCCGGCTCCAGCACGGCGAAGGCCGGGTGCAGACGCTTGAAGCGGTCGATGTTGTCGAAGACGGCCTTGGTGACCTGATAGATGGTCTCCTCATCCGCATCGGCCGAAGAGACGAAGGTCGCACGCACGCCGAAGGTGTTGGTGTCCGTATCGGTGCCGTTGTACATGCCGCCCGGGATGGTTGCCTTCGAATAGAAGGGGTTGTCCGCGACCAGCTTGTCGATCTCCGCACCGGTCACCGGCACCATCACCGCATCGCAAGAGGTCGTGGCCTCCTGGATCGAGCCGTTGGGGTGGCCGACGGTGAAGATGATGGCGTCAACCTTATTGTCGCAGAGAGCCTGGGACTGCTCGGCCGACTTCAGCTCAGAAGCCAGCGCGAAGTCATCCATCGTCCAGCCCTTGGCGTCCATGATGACCTGCATGGTGCCGCGCTGGCCGGAACCGGGGTTGCCGATGTTGACCCGCTTGCCCTTTAGATCGTCGAAGGTGGAGATGCCGGAATCGGCCCGCGCCACGACGGTGAAGGGCTCCGGGTGCACGGAGAAGACGGAACGCAGGTTCGGATAGGCGCCCTCGCCCTCGAACTTCGAGCTGCCGTTGAAGGCATGGAACTGCCAGTCCGACTGGGCTACGCCCATGTCCTGGTCGCCCGCCTTGATGGCGTTGATGTTGGCGATGGAGCCGCCGGTCGAGGGCGCGGTGCACTTGATGTTGTGGTCTGCCTGCCCGCGGTTCACCAGACGACAGATCGACTGGCCGACGACGAAGTAGACGCCGGTCTGGCCGCCGGTGCCGATGGTGATGAACTTCTCCTCAGCCTGCAGGCCGGTGGAGCAGAGAGCCACGGCGGTCGCCGCGGCCAAAAGCTTCAATGAAGCCATGAAGAGTCTCTCCCGTTCTTAGTTTGCAAAGGACCAAGGGCCTGAAAGCCGCCTCACGCGCGTATGTTCTTCCTAACCGTTTGGCGTTCCGTGGAAACGTTACGGATTTCGTGATGCTTGACCGACGCAATGGCCGCAGCCCCTGATAGTCCGGCAATGCTAAGCAGGATTTCACACAACGACAAGAGAGGCCATAGCGTCGCGGGTCTCCAGCCCCTTGGGAGCCGTCTTCAGTGAGCCTGATCGTCTTCGTCATAGCCTCCTTGACCGTCGCCCTCGCCCTGGTTGCGCTGACGGTTCCGCTGGCCCGGCGCGTCGCCTTGCCGCTGCCAGTCGCCATTGCCGCCATCGGCTTGGCCTATGGCTTGGCGACGGAGGTCTTGAACGTCACGGTCGCCGACCGGGCCTTGGATACCTATGACCGTTGGTTCCTGGAGAGCCTGGCGCTGGACAGCGACGGGCTGCTCTACATCTTCCTGCCGCCCTTGCTCTTCGAGATGGCCTTGGCGGTGAATGTGCGGCGCATGATGGCCGACACACCCACCGTCGTCCTGATGGCGGTCTTCGCGGTCATTGCCGCGACTGCTGTCATTGGTTTGGCGGTCTTTGCCTTCTCCGAACTGGGCCTCATCGCTTGCCTCTTGCTGGGCGCGGCTGTTTCCACCACCGATCCTTCCGCCGTCGTTGCGACCTTTAAGGAGGTTGGGGCGCCACGCCGCTTGATGGCGATCCTGGAAGGCGAAAGCCTCCTGAACGACGCTGCCGCGATCGCGCTCTTCACCCTGCTCTTAGGCATGATCGGGACGGAAAGCGCTGACGGCCTCTTGGCCGTCGTCGATTTCCTCTACAGCTTCATCGCCGGCGCGCTGGCGGGGATCCTGGTGGCGCTCTTCTGCGGGCGGCTCTACTCGCTGCTGGGCCGCTCTGCCGTGGCTGAGACCTCCATGACCTTGGCGCTGGCCTATGGCGTCTACATCCTGGCGGAAGACGGCCTGCACGCCTCCGGCGTCGTGGCCGTGGTCTTCGCCGGCCTGACCACCGGGACCATCGGCTTCATTCATATGGGGCCGCGCAACTGGCAAACAGTGCAGGCGGTCTGGACCCAGATCGGCTTCTGGGCGAGCACCTTCATCTTGCTGTTCGTCGCGTCCTTGACGCCCGGTCTGCTGCTGACCTTGACCTGGCAGCAAGCGCTTCTGGCCCTGGTGGTCTACATCGGCGCGCTGGTGACGCGCGCCGTCATCCTCTTCACCGGACTGCCGCTTCTGGGCCAGCTGGGCCTGGCTGCGCCGATGGACCGGGCGCAGAAGACCCTGGTGCTCTGGGGCGGCGTGCGCGGCGCTGTGACCTTGATTCTGGCACTCTCCCTCTCCCACCTCTCAGGGCTTGGACCGGACGCCCAGGTCGTCGGCGCACTGGCGGCGGCCTTCACCCTCATGACCTTGGCGATCAATGCCTCGACCTTGGCGATTGCCACGCGTCTCTTGGGCCTGAACCGCCTCTCGGCAAGCGATTTGGCCTTGCGCGAGCGCATCGTCGGCGGCGCCCTGGAGCGGGTGCGCCATGTCGTCGCTGATCTGGCCGCTCAACGCATTATGGAGCCGGAAGCGCTGGAGGTGGTGGAGCGCGCGCTGGGTGATCAGCACCGCGAACTGGAGGCGCAGGCGGGCAGCACCCGCGTTCCCTTCGGCGAACGGCTGCGCCTGGGCCTCGCCATCATCAGCGCCCAAGAGGTACGCCTGATCCGCCGCGCCTTTGAGGAAGGGGCCATCGGCCCGCGTGCCTTCAACGATCTGCGCCTGGGGGCGGAGAACATTGCCGACGCCGCGCGGATCAGCGGGCGCGCCGGCTATGAGATTGCAGCCGAGGCACAGCTGCGCTCCGCCAAGGGCTACCGCTGGCGGCTGCTGGCGTCCCGCTTCTTGCGCTGGGACCAGCCTTTGCGCCGTGAGATCGAGCTGCACATCACCTCGCTATTGGAGGGGGAGCGGGCCTTGCGCGAGCTGGATCGCTTCACGGCGAACACCGTGACACCGATGATCGGCGAGGATGCGGCTGGCAACCTGCGAGACCTGCTGGCCTGGCGCCTGGGGCGCGTGCGTGAAGAGATCGCCTTTAGTACCTTGCAGTATCCGGTCTACACCCGCGCGCTGGAGCATGCCTTGATCGCCCGGGCTGCCCTGCGCCGCGAGCGTCTGGAGTACAGCCGCCTGATGAACGCTGGCGCCATCGGCTCTGAGCTGCATGACCACCTAGTGGCGGAGCTGGATCGCCGCGAGCGGGTGGTTGGTCTCTCTCCGCGGCTGGATCTCTCCTTGTCGCCGCACGCGCTTCTGGAACAGGTACCGCTTTTTGCTCAGCTGAACGCGGACCAGCGCAAGCGCGTCGCCCGCATCCTCAGGACCCGCTTCATCGTTCCGGACGAGGTAGTGGTGGCGGCCGGCGAGCGTGGCGATGCCATGTACTTCGTCGTCTCCGGCGCGCTGGAGATCCGCACCGGCGGCCGCCCCCAGCGCCTGGCCAATGGCGAGTTCTTCGGCAAGTCAGCCATCACCCATCCCTTGCGCCGGCGCACCACCTCCGTCGTCTCGGTCTCCTTCGGGCGCTTGCTGGTGCTGCGCCGGCGTGACCTGCGCCGCCTAGGCCGGCGCCATCCGGCGATTGCCGATCAGATCCATGCAGGGGTGATGAAGCCGGCAGCTAGAGCAGAGCCGCCAGCTGCGCTCGAAGCGCCTCCGGATCGCCCGCAAAGCTCGTGACGAAGCGGTGCGCGTCGGGCCCGGCATCCGGCCAGGGCAGAAAGAGGAGCCCCTGATCGCTGAGCCGCTGCGCCAGGTCGCCCGGTAAATGAGCGAAGATCTCGTTGGCCTGCACCGGATAGGCCAGGGTCGCACCAGCCTGCTGCAGCGCCGCTGCCAGCACCTGGGCGCAGGCGTTGGCACGCCGGGCGTTGGCAAGCCAGAGGTCGTCTTCCAGATAGGCCAAGAGCTGGGCTGAGACGAAGCGCATCTTGGAGAAGAGATGCCCGGCCCGTTTGCGGCGGAGGGCCAGGCTTTCCGCCAGTTCCGGCTTGAAGACGACCAGCGCCTCGGCAGCAAAGCAGCCGTTTTTGGTGGCGCCGAAGGTCAAGAGGTCTACGCCGGCCTTCCAGGTGATCTCCGCTGGGCTGGCATTTGTCCCGACCAGCGCGTTGGCGAAGCGTGCGCCATCCATATGCAGCGCCAGGCCCTGGTCCAAACAAACCTGCGACAGGGCTTGCACCTCCGCGACGCTGTAAACCGTGCCGCACTCTGTGGCTTGCGAGAGGGTGACGCCGGCTGGTTGGACATGATGCACGGTGCCGGCGCCGAAGATGGCGGGCTCCAGCACCTCCGGCGTCAGCTTGCCGTTGGCGCCTGGTAGCGGCAGCAGCTTGGCACCGCCGGTGAAGAACTCCGGCGCGCCGCATTCGTCCACCTGCACGTGGCCGCTGGCATGGCAGTAGATGACCCCCCAGGGCGGGCTCATCGCCGCTAAGGCCAGCGCGTTGGCCGCGGTGCCGATGGCCAGCGGGAAGACCGTTACCTCAGTCTCGAAGAGCTCGGCAAAGCGCGCGTCCAAGGCCTTAGTCCAGTCGTCGCCGCCATAGGGTACGGCCGCACCCGCGTTGGCTTCAGCCAGTGCTGCCAGGATTTCAGGCGAGGCGCCCCAAACATTGTCGGAGCGGAAGTCCAGCCGGTCACTCAACGGGCTGGCCCTGACTTCTCGATTCCCACTCTTCCAGCGAGATGACGCCAGGGCCAGAAATACGGTCACTTTGGTTGGAAAGCGCGATACGCCCGAATTCTTTCTGGCTATCAGGATCGACCAGCAGGATGAGATCGCAGGCCCGGGGACCGGAGAGGCGCAGGTACAAGAGGCCGCCGGCGCTCCAGGCATCGGCCAGGCGGCACTCATCGGGTACGGCCAGCGTCACATCGCCCCGGACCTCAGGTGTCTGATCGCCGCTCAAGCGGCCTATGATGGTGACGGCGACGAAGCCGAAGCCCAGAACCAGAAGAACCGCCATGATGATGACGGCGGCCTTGATCGCCTTCATGCCTTATCGCCCACGCTCGCTTGTCTTCGTGAAAGCGCCATGACCGCTGACCCGTCTCCTGAACAGCCCCTCTATGTGACCGTCGAAGAGGCGGATGCCGGGAGGCGCCTGGACGCCTTCCTGACCGACGCGCTGGCCGAAGAACTGCCGGCTCTCTCGCGGACACGCGTTCAGGCGCTGATCAGCCAAGGCCATGTGTCTGACGCGCGCGGGACCTTAAGCGAGGCCTCGGCCAAGGTCAAACCTGGCCAGGAACTGCTTGTGACGGTGCCGGCGCCGGTCGAGGCCAAGCCTGAGGCGCAAGACTTAGGGCTCGATGTGGTCTTCGAGGACGAGGCCTTGATCGTGGTCAACAAGCCCGCCGGTCTGGTGGTCCATCCGGCCCCCGGAACGCCGGACGGAACCTTGGTCAATGCGCTCTTGGCCCACTGCGGCGACAGCCTGGCCGGCGTCGGTGGGGTGAAGCGGCCGGGAATTGTCCACCGGCTGGACAAGGACACCAGCGGCCTGCTGGTCGTCGCCAAGAACGACGAGGCGCACCAAGGCTTGGTGGCGCAGTTCGCCAAGCGCTCGATTCTCAGGCGCTATGCAGCGCTGGTCTGGGGCCTGCCGGCGGAGATGGAGGGGG
This sequence comes from Pseudomonadota bacterium, assembly GCA_039819325.1. GTDB lineage: Bacteria > Pseudomonadota > Alphaproteobacteria > Kiloniellales > JACOMY01 > JACOMY01. The sequence continues at coordinate 10,142 of JBCBSF010000073.1, forward strand.
AGATCAGCGGCAACATCGGCCGTCATCCCAAGCTGCGGCAGAAGATGGCAGTCCTGGCCAAGGGCGGCCGCCCCGCGGTCACCCGCTACAAGGTGGAAGAGGTCTTGGCCGGCGGGGCGGTTAGTCGCATCACCTGCCGCCTGCTGACCGGCCGCACCCATCAGATCCGTGTGCACCTGGCTGAGATCGGCCACGGGCTCTTGGGCGACCCGCTCTATGGCCGGGCAAGCCCGGCGCGGCGAAAGGCGCTGAGCGCTGAGGCGCTGGCAGCGCTACAAGCCTTCGGGCGGCAGGCGCTTCACGCGGAAAAGCTCGGATTCCTCCATCCTCTCTCCGGTATTTGGCTGGAGTTTGAAGCTGCCTTGCCGGCGGACCAGCAATCTCTCCTGGACAAATTGAGGGTGAGCCGGTCTAATGATGACCAATCTGGTCTGAATTGAACGCGCGCAGGGCTGAGACAGCGTAGAACGCTGAGCGGCGCGCTTTGATGAGGGCCGTTCAAGACCGGGTGCCGCTTAGCGGGCCTGGCACAAGACGACGTGAAGGAGGCCATTATGGCACAACGTAACGTTCCCTTGGCGGTGGGTGAGGGCAACCTCGGCCGCTATCTGCAGGAAATTCGGCGCTTCCCCATGTTGGAGGCCGATCAGGAGTTCATGCTGGCCAAGCGCTGGCAGGAGAAGGAAGACGTCAACGCGGCGCACGAGCTGGTCACCAGCCATCTGCGCCTAGTTGCGAAGATCGCCATGGGCTATCGCGGCTATGGCTTGCCGGTGTCGGAGCTGATCTCGGAAGGCAACGTCGGCATGATGCAGGCGGTGAAGCGCTTCGATCCCGACCGCGGCTTCCGTCTGGCGACCTATGCCATGTGGTGGATCCGCGCGGCCATCCAGGAATACATCCTGCACTCCTGGTCGCTGGTGAAGATGGGCACCACGGCAGCGCAGAAGAAGCTCTTCTTCAATCTACGGCGCCTCAAGGGCCAGATGCAGGCCATCGAAGACGGCGACCTGAAGCCCGAACATGTGGCCAAGATCGCCGAGACCCTCTCGGTCCCGGAAGACGATGTGGTGCAGATGAACCGCCGTCTGGTCGCCCCCGATCATTCGCTGAATGCCCCCTTGCGCATCGACAGCGACGGGGAATGGCAGGACTGGCTGGTCGATGAGAATGCCGTCAGCCAGGAGACCCAGCTGGCCGAGAGCGACGAGTTGACCAAACGCCGCGAGCTCTTGACCGCCGCGCTGGAGACCTTGACCGACCGTGAGCGCCACATCCTGGAAGAGCGGCGCTTGAAGGACGATCCCACCACCCTGGAGGACCTGAGCCAGGTCTACTCCATCTCGCGTGAGCGGGTGCGTCAGATCGAGGTGCGGGCTTTTGAGAAGCTGCAGCGCTCGATCAAGAACGCGGCCATCGACCGCAAGCTGGTCGGCACGGCCTAACACCCCTCCGGTCCCTCGCCGGGCCCCCCTGCGGCGCCGCTCCCCTTTGCCAGCGGCGCGTCGCGGGGCGTAAGCTCCCAGGTCCTGTCTCCTCGGCAGGACCAAAGGGAGCGCCTAGACAAGAATGCCGGAACGCGCGGTCACCATCGTCAATCGCCGCGGTCTGCACGCTCGTGCGGCCGCTAAGTTCGTAAAACTTGCCGGCAGCTTCGATGCCGAGGTCGTGGTCGAGCGGGAGGGCCAGCGGGTCTCCGGCCTCTCGCTCATGGGCTTGCTGATGCTGGCCGCCTCGCCGGGATCGGACATCCGCATCGAAACGCAGGGAACCGCAGCCGAGGCGGCGCTAGACGCGCTGACGAGTCTCGTGGACAGCGGCTTCGAAGAGCAGGATTAACGGCGGAGCGCACAGCTGCGTCTTAGCGAGGATGACGGGGGTGTCTGGCATGGGGCAAGCAGCCGAGATCATCTACACCTGCCCGATGCATCCAGAGGTCGAGCGGTCGGAACCAGGAGACTGTCCGATCTGCGGCATGGCGCTGGAGGTCAAGGGACCGCCGCCGGAGACGGCTGGCCCCAATCCGGAGCTGCTGGATTTGCGCCGCCGGCTATGGATCGCTGGCCCCTTGGCGCTGACCATCTTCGTGCTGGAGATGGGTAGCCATCTGGGCCTGCCCTTCCGCGACCGGATCGGCCCCAGCCTCTTTGTCTGGCTGCAATTCCTCTTGGCGACGCCCGTCGTCGTCTGGGCCTCAGCGCCGTTCTTCAAGCGCGGCTGGGTCTCGATCAAGACCGGCGCGCTCAACATGTGGACCCTGATCTCGATCGGCAGCGGGGCGGCCTATCTCTACAGCGTCGCCGGCCTGCTGCTGCCTGGGATCTTTCCCGCCTCGATGCTGGGCCCGCACGGCCAGCTGCCGGTCTACTTCGAGGCCGCAGCCGTGATCCTGGCCTTGATCCTCTTGGGCCAAGTGCTGGAGGTAGCGGCGCGGGAGCGGACCGGTGATGCCCTACGCGCGCTGATGGACCTGGCGCCGAAGCAGGCGCGGCGGATCAGCGACAGCGGCGAAGAGGATGTGCCGCTTGACGCTGTGGCCGTCGGCGATCGCCTGCGCGTGCGGCCCGGCGACAGCGTGCCATTGGACGGCAGCGTGCTGGACGGCAGCTCGGCGGTCGATGAGAGCCTGATCACCGGGGAGAGCCTGCCGGTGCAGAAGGGGCCAGGCGATCCCGTCACCGGCGGCACGCTCAACAAAAGTGGCAGCTTCATCATGCAGGCCGAGCGGGTGGGCAGCGACACCCTGCTGGCGCAGATCGTGACCCTGGTGGCCGAGGCCCAGCGCAGCCGCGCACCGATCCAGGCCCAGGCCGACCGCGTGGCCGGCATCTTCGTTCCCATCGTGCTGACGATCGCCGCCGTGGCCGCGGTCTTCTGGCTGATCTTCGGACCGCCGCCGGTCTTGTCTTATGCACTGGTCGCCGCCGTCTCGGTCCTGATCATCGCCTGTCCCTGCGCGCTGGGGCTGGCAACGCCCCTATCGATCATGGTGGCGACTGGTCGCGGCGCTGCCGCCGGGGTTCTGGTGCGCTCTGCTGAGGCCTTGGAGGGCTTCGCACGGGTCGAGGCTCTGGTGGTCGATAAGACGGGCACCTTGACGGAAGGCAAACCGCGCCTCACCGACCTCCACGTCCTGCCGGGCCAGGAGGAGGCCGGTCTGCTGTCTGATGCCGCCGCGCTGGAGCGCGGCTCGGAGCATCCCTTAGCCGAGGCCGTGGTCGCGGCAGCGCAAGAGCGCGGTCTGGAGATCCCGGTCGCAGAGGCCTTTGAGGCGGTGGCCGGCAAGGGCGTGACCGGCCAGGTCGGGGGCCGCAGCCTGGCCTTGGGCAATGCGGCCTACATGACGGACCTGGGATTGGATCCGGCCTCCCTGGCCGCGACCGCCGAGGCCTTCGCCGACGCGGGCAAGACGCCGCTCTACCTCGCGCTCGACGGCCAGCTGGCAGGCCTCCTGGCGGTTGCCGATACGGTCAAGGAGACGACGCCTGCAGCCATCGCCGCCCTGCAGCAGGCGGGCTTGCGTGTGGTTATGGCTACCGGTGACACGCCGCGCACGGCACAGGCCGTCGCCCGCACCTTGGGCATCACCGAGGTGCATGCGGGCCTCAGCCCGGAAGGCAAGGCGAGCCTGATTGCCGACTTGAAGGCGCAAGGGCACCAGGTCGCTATGGCCGGTGACGGCGTGAATGATGCCCCGGCGCTGGCTGCCGCCGATGTCGGCATTGCTATGGGTGCAGGCGCCGACGTGGCGGTGGAGAGTGCCGGCATCACGCTCATCAAGGGGGACCTCACCGGCATCCTACGCGCGCGGCGCCTGTCGCAAGCCACCTTGCGCAACATCCGCGAGAACCTGCTCTTCGCCTTCGTCTACAACGCAGCCGGTGTGCCTGTGGCTGCGGGCATTCTCTACCCCTTCTTCGGCATTCTGCTTTCGCCGATGATCGCGGCGGCGGCGATGAGCCTCTCCTCCGTCTCGGTAATCGGCAATGCGCTGCGTCTGCGCCGCCTGCGCCTCTAGAAGGAGGTCACCACCGTCACGCCCAGCGACTGGAACTTGTCCATGCTGACCAGGGCATCTGGTGCCTCGGCCAGGCTGATCTCCTGACCGACCAGCCGGGCCGGGTCGAGCTTACCAGAGCCGATCATGTCCAGCATGGCGCCATAGCGGTGCGCCTGCATGCCGTGCGAGCCCAGGATCTCCAGCTCCTTGCCGATGACCCGCGCCATGGGTATGGGCGGCGTTGCCTGATCGCCGAGCAGCAGGCCGACCTGCACATGCTTGCCGCGCGGGCGCAGGCAAAGGATCGAGTTGGCACAGGTGGCGGGATGGCCCAACGCGTCGAGCGAGACCTGCGCGCCGCCACGCGTGATCTCGATCACAGCCTCGGGCACCCGATCAGTGATGGTCGCGTTGATGGCTGCCACTGCGCCCAGCTCTTTGGCTAGTGCCAGTTTCGCTTCGTCGATGTCGATGGCGATCACATTGGCGCCGACCGCATTCGCGATCATCACACTGGATAGGCCGACGCCGCCGCAGCCGTGCACCGCGACCCACTGTCCGGCCTGGGCCTTGCCTTGGTCCACGACTGCCCGGAAGGCCGTGGCAAAGCGGCAGCCCAGGCTTGCCGCCGTAGCGAAGTTCATAGTCTCGGGCAGCGCCACGACGTTGAGGTCGGCCTGGTGAATGGCGACGTACTCGGCAAAAGAGCCCCAGTGGGTGAAGCCCGGCTGCTCTTGGTTGAGGCAGACCTGCTGATGGCCGGCATGGCACTCCGGGCAAGCGCCGCAGCCGGAGATGAAGGGAACCGTCACCCGGTCGCCGATTGCCCAGTTTGTGACCTGGCCGCCAACAGCTTCCACTACCCCGGCAAACTCATGCCCCGGCACGTGCGGCAGCACGATATCAGGGTCGTGGCCCATCCATCCGTGCCAGTCGGAGCGGCAGACGCCGGTGGCCTCTACCTTGATGACAAGGCCGTGCTTGTCAGGGCTTGGGTCATCGAGCGTGACCAGCTTCGGCGGTTCCTCGAAGGCCTCGAATAGGACGGCTTGCATGGTCGCTCCTCCCTGGATGATGCCGCGTTGCTTGTCGCTAGGCTGCGACGAGCGGCAATCTAGACGCACCCAGAGTGCGGCATAGCATGCGACAGCGTATTGTTCCGATAGAGACCCGGCCCGCCCGCCGTCGGCAGTTCTAGCGCGGAACCAACACCGTGTAGTCCAGATCCAAGACCACGGCGGGGTCGCGTTTGCCGTCTTCGCCCTTGTCTGGGAAGTCGGCACAGGCGCGGTTCTTCGTCGCCACAGTGCGCAGACGCAGGACGCCGCAGTCGTCGCGGTCGGCCAGGGTCTGGGTCTCCAGAACCTCGCTCCAGCAATAGACCGTGTCGCCGGCGAAGCAGGGCGCAGTATGGCTGCCGCCATTCAGCGCCAAAACCTTGCCGGCGTTGGCCAGGCCGTTGAAGCTCAAGGCACGGGCCAGGCTGATCACGTGGCCGCCATAGACGATGCGCTTGCCGAAGCGGCCCTGGCTCTCGACATGCTGGTTGAAGTGCACGCGGGCGGTGTTTTGGTAGAGGCGGGTGGCCAGTTGGTGCTCGGCCTCCTCAATGGTCATGCCGTCGACATGGTCGATCCGCTCTCCCACGGCATAGTCGGCGAAACCGTGCGGGCTGCCGCCCAGGGCCTTGTCGTAGGTGGTGAAGGTAAGACCCTGCGGCAGGCTGGTATCTTCCGGCGCTACTGCCTTGGCCAGGCTTGGCACTTGCGGGGCCGGGTCGGCGGAGCTCTTGTCACGCTTGCGGACCAGCACCCAGCGAACGTAGCGCAGAACCTCTTGGCCGTGCTGGTTCACGCCGGTGGTGCGGACATAGACGATGCCACTGTCGCCCGCTGAGGTGGCCTTGAGGCCGATGACCTCGCTCTCAGCCGTGATGCTGTCGCCGGGATAGACCGGCTGGCCGAAGACGCCCTCGGCATAGCCCAGATTGGCGATGGCGTTCAGCGAGATGTCAGGGACCGTCTTGCCGAAGACCAGGTGGAAGACCAGGAAGTCGTCCAGCGGTGAGGAGGGCAGGCCCAGAGATTGGGCGAAGCTGTCGGCGCTCTGCAGCGCAAAGCGGCTGCCGTAGAGCGCCTGGTAGAGTGCGCGTTCGCCCTCTCCGGCGCTGCGCGGGGTGGCGTGGACCAGGCGTTGGCCGATCTGAAAGTCTTCGAAGTAGTTGCCGCCTGTGGTCTTGGCCTGGCTCTGCATTGCGCTTGCGTCCATGGATCCTAAGCTGCTTGCTGTGCGATGGCGTCGGCCAAGGCAACGGTGCGCTTGGCGGTTTCGACATGCAGGTTTTCGATCAGCTTGCCGTCTAGCACCACCAGGCCCTTACCCTCGGCATTGGCGGCGCTGAAGGCCTCGATAATGCGGCGGGCCTGGCTCACCTCGCTCTCGCTGGGGGAGAAGACCTCGTTGGTCACCGCCAGGGTCTTGGGATGGATCAGAGTCTTGCCGTCGAAGCCGAAGGCCTTGCCCTGCTCACAGGCCAAGCGAAAGCCCTCATCGTCGGCGAGATCCAGGTGCACGCCGTCCAGGATGGCCTGGCCATAGGCTCGCGCGGCCAGGAGGCAGAGCGAAAGGGAGGTCACCACCGGCAGGCGCTCGGGCGTGTGGGCGGCGTTCAGCTCCTTCACCAAGTCGGAGGTGCCCATCACCAGGCAGGCGATCCGCGGGCTGGCGGCGGCGATCTCCTGCACCTTCAAGATGCCGAGCGGCGTCTCCATCATGCACCAGATCGGCAGATCGCCAGGCGCGCCGGCGTGATCGAGGACGGAGAGCGCTTCCTCCACCATGGCCGCGCTTTCGACCTTGGGCAGCAGGATGGCATCGGCACCGGCCTTGGCCATGGTCTGCAGGTCATCCCGGCCCCAGGGGCTGTCCAGGCCGTTCACCCGCACCACCAGCTCGCGGTGGCCGTAGCCGCCGGCGGCCAGTGCCTCGACAATCTGCTGGCGGCCCAGCGCCTTGGCGTCGGGGGCGACGGCATCTTCCAGATCCAGGATCAGCGCGTCGGCTGCCAGGTTTCGTCCCTTATCCAGCGCACGGGCGTTGGAGCCCGGCATGTAGAGCACAGAGCGACGAGGACGGGCGGCGACGGACATCAGGCAAAACCCAGCGAAAGAGTGGAAATGGTGCAGCGCAGCGGGCGATCATAGGCAGCCATGCCAGCAAGGCAAGCTTTGAGACACGGAAAAGCATTTGTCAGCCGCCAACGGGCCTGCGTAACTAGGCTGATCTCTTGCGGCCTCACAGGCGCCTCCACTCCTCGTTAAGGGCACCGGGATTGCGAGCCAACCTCGCGCACGCGGTGCAAGTGTCTATGCAGATCCTCTCGGTTTCCTCTCACGTCGCCTTCGGTCATGTCGGCAACGCCGCGCTCACCTTCCCGCTGCGCCGCCTGGGCGTCGAGGTCGTGCCGGTGATGACGGTGCTCTTGTCCAACCACCTGGGCTATGAGCGCTACGGCGGGCAGATCCTGCCGGGCGAGATGGTCGCCAAGGTGCTGGAAGGCCTGACCGAACTGGGCGTGGTGGCTGCCAGCGACGGCTTCCTCTCCGGCTTTCTGGGCAAGCCTGAGACGGCGACCGCCACCGCCAAGGCCGCGGCAGCCTATCGCGCCGCCAACCCGGAGCGGCCCTATTGCCTGGACCCCGTCTTGGGCGACCGTGGGAAGGGGCTCTACATGCCGGCCAGCGTGGTCGATACCATGCGCGCCGAGTTGGTGCCGCTGGCCGACCTCATGACCCCCAACCTCTTCGAGCTGGAGACCCTGGCGGAGATGCAGGTGGTAAGCCGCGCCGACGCCGTGGCCGCTGCCCGCAGCCTGATCGCCCGCGGCCCGCGCGCGGTGCTAGCAACCTCTGCCGACACCGCCGAAAGCCAGCCGGGCCGGGCCGAGGTGCTGCTGGTGACGGCAGAGGAGACCTGGCTGCTGTCGACGGAAGCCTTGACCTTCACCATCGAGCCCAATGGTGCCGGCGACCTGCTGGCCGCCCTTTGGCTCTTCGAGACCCTAAATGGGCATGCGGACCTAGAGGGCGCCCGCCTGGCGCTCGCCCGCTTGCATGCCTTGCTGCGCGAGACGGCGCGGCAGGATAAGCGCGAACTGGTCATGGTGCAGGCGCAAGAGCTGGTCGCCGCAGCGCCGGAGCCGGACTTGGTGAGGGTCGAGAAGCTGGGCTAGGGACGGGCGTCCCACCTGTTCTGCGCCCTGCCTACTCGATGAACTTCGGCCAGGTGCCGTCCTTCTTCGACTGGACGGCGACGGCCAGGTCCTTCTTCACCCGCTCGAAGACGCTGTCCCAGTCGTTGGCGTCCGGCTGGCGGATCAGCTTCATGGAGGGGTACCAGTAGGTATCCTCCGTTCCCCAGCCGTACATCCAATAGGGGACGTAGTTCAGCAGGTTCCAGATCGGCTTTCGTAGGCAGCCGCACAAGTGCGCGACGGAGCTGTCGGTCATGATGACCAGGTCAAGCTCTTCGATCACAGCCGCGGTCTCGGAGAAGTCGTTCACCAGGCGACCGGCGTCCAGCATGATGCCGGCGGCACCGCTCGTGTCCAACTCGTCCTCGCGCGGACCTTTCTGCAGGCTCACCATCTGGATGCCGGGCACCTCGCCGAACTCCAGGAAGCGCTCGGCGCTGGAGGAGCGCTTGCGGTTGTTCTTGAAGGTGACGCTACCCGACCAAATGACGCCGACCTTGAAGCGGTCGCCGGCGGGGCCCAGGATCGCCTTGGCCTTGGCGCGCGCCTGATCGGGGATGTTCAGCCGCGGCAGGGGCGGCATGTTCTTGTCGGTGATCTCCAGAATACGCGGCAGATCCAGGAGCGAGCAGGCATAGTGCATCGGCGGCGCCGGGTCCTCGATGGGCATGACCTTGTCGACCCCTTCGATGCCGTCGAAGAGACGCAAGAGCGGCGTCTTGGCCAGAAGCACCACCTCGCCGCCGCGGCGCTTCACCTCCGGCAGGAAGCGGGTGGAGAGAATGGTGTCGCCGAAGCCCTGCTCCGGGTGGATCACCAGCCGCTTGCCTTTGAACTCCTCGCCCAGCCAGCGTGGCACCTTGGCCCGCTTCGGCGGCGCCTGGTCTAGCCGGTAGCGCCACTCGTAGCCCATCCAACCTTCTTCGAAGTCTTCCAGATGCAGCAGCACCACGGCGCGGTCCCAGCGGTAGCTGTACTCCTTCGGCGCCAGGCGGATGGCGACGTCGAAATCCTCGAGTGACTCCTTGAACATGCCGGCCTCGCGCTTGGCGACGGCCCGGTGGTGGATCCAGGAGGGGTTGCGCGGGTCCAGCTTCACCGCCTTGTCGTGCGCTTCCACCGACTCCTTCACCCGGTCCAGGTCCTTGTAGACGTTGCCCAGGTTGCTCCAATAGCCGGCGGACTTGGGCTGCAGTTCCAGTGCGCGGTGCTGGGCGGCAACCGCCGCCTCGAACTTACTCAAGGAGCGCAGGGCCGCCCCTAGGTTGGACCAGATGGCGTGGTCGCGTGGGGCCACCTTAAGATAGCGGCGGTAGTGCTTGACCGTCTCTTCTAGGTCGCCTTGACGATGCAGACCCAAGCAGCGCTCGCGCAGTGCGGCCACGGCTGCACGCACTTGATCGCTTGCAGGCTTCTGGCTGGCAGGCGCGGCTGTGGCCGGCCTCTGCGCCGGCGTTGCTGCCGGTTTCGGCCCGGGTGCTGAGGGGCGCGGCGGCTTATTCAGAAGCGAGGTCGGCAGGGGGGCGGGGCTTTCGGTGGCTGCCGGCGCCTTGCCCGCGTCAGTCTCCGGCGGGGGCGGTGCCCAATCCTCGTCACCCATGCTCATCGTCACCACTCCGCCCCTCTTGCACGCCTTAGGTCCACGCCCGTGAGGCCGGACCCTCTCTAGTTCAAGTAATCGCGCACCAAGGTCTCCGCGATCTGCACGGTGTTCAAGGCGGCGCCCTTACGCAGATTGTCCGACACCACCCAGAGGTTCAAGCCGTTCTCCACGGTGGGGTCTTGGCGCAGGCGGCTGACATAGACCTTGTCTTCGCCTGCGCATTCTTGCGGGGTTACATAGCCGCCATCGACGGCGTGGTCCACAACGGCGACACCAGGCGCCTGGCGCAGGGCCGCGCGGGCCTCTTCCACGTCGATCGGACCGTCGAATTCCACGTTCACCGCCTCTGCATGGCCGATGAAGACCGGGACCCGCACGCAGGTCGCGGTCAGCTTGATGCCGGGATCGAGGATCTTCTTGGTCTCCACCGCCATCTTCCACTCTTCCTTGGTGTCGCCACCGTCCAGGAAGACGTCGATCTGCGGAATGACGTTGAAGGCGATCTGCTTGGGAAACTTCTCCGGCAGCACCTGGTCGTTCACATAGATCGCCCGGGTCTGACGGAAGAGCTCGTCCATCGCCTCCTTACCGCTGCCGGAGACCGACTGATATGTGGCCACCACCACGCGGGTGATCGGCACCAGATCGTGCAGCGGCTTCAAGGCCGTCACCATCTGGATGGTCGAGCAGTTGGGATTGGCGATGATATGGCGGCGCTGATAGCCAATCAGGGCATCGGCGTTCACCTCCGGCACCACCAAGGGCACATCGGGGTCCATCCGGAAGTGGGAGGTGTTGTCGATGATCACCGCGCCGGCCTTGGCCGCTGCCGGTGCGAAGACCGCAGAGACCTTGGCGCCGGGGGAGGAGAGAACCAGGTCGGTGCCTTTGAAGTTGAAGGTGTCGAGATCCTGAACCTTCAGCACCTCCTCCTCACCATAGGAGACCTCAACCCCGACACTGCGTGAAGAGGCCAGTGCCACCACGTCATCGGCCGGAAACTCACGCTCCGACAGGGTCTTCAGGAGTTCCCGGCCGACGTTCCCGGTTGCTCCGACCACTGCCACACGATAGCCCATCGTTCTTGTCCTCTAGAGATTTGCCGCGGGGCCCGCTTCCTTCAGATCTGGACGGCCAGATCTGGATTGCAGGAAAGCAAGACCCCATTTCCGTTTTTGGACGTAGAGGCTGAGAGCAGGGCTTGACAAGGGTCTTCCTGTGCAGGGCCGGCATTCGCACCTCGGATAGACAGGAAACCTTAGAGCCTTTGAGATAGGGAGCCGTGCGCAAACCCGATTTGCGGGGGGTGTGGGGAACGATGGCGGGCAGGATCGAGACGTATAGCGAGTTTTGGCCTTTCTATCTGCAGGAGCACAGCCGTGCGCTGACCCGGCTGATCCATGTCGCCGGAACCGGCTCTGGCTTGCTCCTGCTGGCGATTGGCGTGGTGACCGCCACCTGGTGGCTGATCCTGGCAGCGGTGGTTTGCGGCTATGCCTTCGCCTGGGTCTCCCACCTCTTGGTCGAGAACAACAAGCCCGCGACCTTCCGCTATCCCTTCTGGTCGCTCTACAGCGACTTCCGCATGTTCTTCCTCTTTTTGAGCGGTAAGCTGGATCGCGAGCTGAAAGCGCACGGCATCGCGTCCAGCTGACGCGTGGAGGAAGGCCCCTAAGCGCTTGTTCTTCTGACGCAGAGCGATTACGTTAAAAGGCTATTCAAACACCGCTAGAGTTCCTAAGGAGACGCCCCGCCATGGCGCGCGTAACTGTCGAGGACTGCGTTGAGCAGGTCCCCAATCGTTTTGACCTGGTGCTGCTGGCCGCCCAGCGCGCAAGGGAGATTACCGCAGGCTCTGAGATCGCCGTCGAGCGCGACAACGACAAGAACCCGGTCGTGGCCCTGCGCGAGATTGCCGACAAGGCGGTCTCTCTAGACGACGTGCAGGAAGGCCTGGTCCGCCGCTTCCAGAAGCAGGCTGAGCGTGATGAGCCGGAGGAAGACCGCCCCGACTTCGACCCGATCACGGCAGAGCTGGGTGTGGCCATGACTGCACTGCAGCAGGCAAGCGCCGAGCCGCGCTCGCATGGCTCCGTCGAGGCGCAGTTCGAGCGTGAGATGTCCAACGTTGCCCGCGAAGAGGCGGAGGACGGCGGGAAGGTCTAGCCTTGACGCAGTGGCCGCTCAGCTCTCGAAAACAGGCGGCGGTGCGATGGTCTGAAGACCTCACCGCCGCTGTCCGGGCGCGCTGAGCCATGTTGCGGCAGTTCGAACTGGTCGAACGGGTCATGAGCTACGACCCGCAAGCCGACGAAGGGCTGCTGAACCAAGCCTACGTCTACGCCATGAAGATGCATGGATCGCAGTTGCGGGCCAACGGCGATCCCTATTTCTCGCACCCTATCGAGGTTGCGGGCATCCTCTCTGACCTGCACATCGACTGCGAGACCATCGTCACCGCACTGCTGCATGACGTGGTGGAAGACACCAGTGCGACGGTCGCCGATATCGAGCAGCTTTTTGGGGGCAACATCGCCCGCCTGGTGGATGGCGTCACCAAGCTCACGAAGATGGAGCTGCGCTCGGAATCCAGCAAGTCGGCTGAGAACTTCCGCAAGCTGCTGCTCGCCATCTCTGAAGACATCCGGGTCTTGCTGGTGAAGCTGGCCGACCGGCTGCACAACATGCGCACCCTCCACTTCATCAATTCTGAGGACAAGCGCCGGCGCATCGCAGCCGAAACCCTGGAGATCTATGCGCCCTTGGCCGAACGCATCGGCATGCAGCGTTTCAAGGACGAGCTGGAAGACCTCTCTTTCGCTCAGCTGCAGCCGGAAGCCCGCGCCTCCATCGTGCGCCGGCTTGAGTTCCTGCGCGAACAGGGCGAGACCCTAACCAACGAGGTGATCGAGAAGCTCTTCAAGACCCTGTCGACAGATGGCTTACAGGCAAGCGTCTATGGCCGGGTGAAGACGCCCTTTTCCATCTGGACCAAGATGCGCCGCAAGAACATCGAGTTCGAAGGCCTCTCCGACATCATGGCCTTCCGGGTGGAGGTGGCGACGCGCGCCGACTGCTATCAGGCCATGGGTATCCTGCATGACAAGTACCCCGTCGTGCCGGGGCGGATGAAGGACTACATCTCGCTGCCCAAACCGAACGGATATCAGTCGATTCACACCGGCCTGGTCGGCCCACGCGGCCACCGCATCGAGGTGCAGATCAGAACGCACGAAATGCAGGAGGTCGCCGAACTCGGCGTAGCAGCGCACTGGTCCTACAAGGAAGGTGCCGGTCGCGACGGCACCCAATACCGCTGGGTGCGCGGCTTGCTGGACATATTGGACCATGCCTCCAGCCCGGAGGAGTTCCTAGAACACACCAAGATGGAGATGTTCCAGGACCAGGTCTTCTGCTTCACGCCCAAGGGTGCGGTGATCGCCCTGCCGCAAGGCGCCTGCCCAGTGGACTTCGCCTACGCCGTCCATTCCGAGGTCGGCGACAGCTGCGTCGGCGCCAAGGTGAACGGCCGCATCGTGACATTGAACGCCAACCTGTCGAATGGCGATCAGGTGGAGATCCAGACCTCCCGCACCTCTTCGCCCAAGGCGGATTGGGAGAACTTCGTCGTCACCGGCAAGGCCAAGGCCTGCATCCGCCGCTTCATCCGCCTGCAAAAGCGCGACGAGTACGCCAAGCTGGGCCGGCAGATGCTGGCGCAGAAGTTCCGCGAGGAACGCTATGAGCTGCGCGAGAAGCTGCTGGAAGGCGCGCTGAAGGCGGTGAAGATGGAGACGGTGACCGATCTGCAGGTCGCCGTCGGTCAGGGCGAGCTGTCAGCCCGCGAGGTGCTGGTCGCGGTCTACCCTCAGGCGCGCCAGCCCCTGCGCGAGAAGACGCCGATCGGCGCTGCCAATGGCCGCCGCCGGCCGATGAACGGGCATGCCAATGGCGCCATGCCGATCAAGGGCCTGATCGACGGCATGGCGGTACACTATGCACAGTGCTGCCACCCGCTGCCCGGCGACCGCATCGTCGGCATCATCTCAACCGGCCGCGGGGTGACGGTACACACCATCCACTGTGACACCCTGCGTAACTTCGAAGACGAGCCGGAGCGCTGGATCGACCTCGCCTGGGACGAGCCGGGGGAGGAGCGCAGCTTCCAAGGCCGCCTGCGCGCGCTGATTTCCAACGAACCCGGCAGCCTGGGCGACTTCACCACCATCATCGGCAAGGCCCAGGCCAACATCGCCGACCTGAAGATCGTCACCCGCTCCATGGACTACTTCGAGGTGCTGGTGGACGTCGAGGTGCAGGACCTGAAGCATCTGACCGACATCACCGCAGCCCTGCGGGCCACGCCCTCAATCTCCTCGGTCGAGCGGGCGCGGGGCTAGCCACCTTCTTTCAGCAAGAAAGCAAAGCCATGATCATCGGCATCGGCAGCGACCTGATCGACATCAGGCGCATCGCGAAGACCCTGGAGCGTTTCGGCGACCGCTTTCGCCAACGCGTCTTCACCGAGGCCGAGCAGGCCAAGGCAGCCCGCCGGGTGACCCAGGCGGAGACCTTTGCCAAGCGCTTCGCCGCCAAGGAGGCCTGCGCCAAGGCCTTGGGCACCGGGGTGCCGCGCCGCGGGGTGCATTGGCGTTCCATGGGTGTCACCAACCTCCCCGGCGGCAAGCCCACCATGAGCCTGACCGACGGCGCCCAGCGGCGGCTGGAGGAGCTGCTGCCGCCGGGCATGGAGGCACGCATTGACGTCTCGCTGACGGACGACTATCCCCTCGCGCAAGCCATCGTCATCATCTCTGCGGTTCCAATCCAGCCGGCGGCCGCTGCGCTGCAGCCAGAGATCGGCACGGGTGAGCTGAAACCGGCCCTGGATCGCGGGCCTTAAGCGCCGGACCTGTCTTGAGGGCGCCGGGGGTAGAAGCGGGGATAGGGCCGACGTGGGTCGTATTTGGAATCTGATCTGGCGCGGGCGGGGCGACACCTACCGCACCATTGTCGTCGCCATCCTGGTAGCCGTCGGCATCCGCACTTTCTTCTTCGAGCCCTTCAACATCCCGTCTGGCTCGATGAAGCCGACCCTGCTGGTGGGCGACTACCTCTTCGTCAGTAAGACCAGCTATGGCTACAGCCGCCACGCCTTCCCCTGGAGCTTTCCGCCCTACGATGGCCGCATCTTTGGCAGCAACCCAGAGCGTGGCGACGTCGCCGTCTTCAAGTCGCCGGTGGATAACAGCACCGACTACATCAAGCGGGTGATCGGCCTGCCGGGCGACCGCATCCAGCTGCAGGAGGGCGAGCTCTACATCAACGGTCAGCTGGTGCCGCGCCGCGAGCTGGGGCCGGGCGAGCCTTCCTTCTGCGGCGGCAATCCCAACTTCGCCACGGCGACGCTCTATGAAGAGACGCTGCCCGGCGGGGTGAGCCATGAGATCGTCAAGTGCCGCAGCAGCGGTCCGGCCAACAACACCCGCGTCTTCACCGTACCGCCCGATCATTTCTTCATGATGGGCGACAACCGCGATAACTCCAACGACAGCCGCGGCACCCTGGGGTCGGTCCCGCTGGACAACTTCGTCGGCCGCGCCGACATTATCTTCATGTCCTTCGACGACCAATCCAGCCTCTTCAGCCCCGGCACCTGGGGCGAACTGATCCGCTGGGGCCGGCTCGGGCAGATCATTGACTAGCCCGGCGCCACATCAGGCACTCGACGCCCTGCAAGACCGGCTCGGCCACCGCTTTCAGCAGCCAGATCTGCTGGTCGAGGCCATCACCCACGCCAGCCTCTCGCCCGGCGGCAAGCGCATCAGCTATGAGCGGCTGGAGTTCCTGGGCGACCGCGTGCTGGGCCTGGCCGTCGCCGCACTGCTGATCGAGCGCTTCCCCGAGGAGGCCGAAGGGCCGCTCGCCAAGCGCTTCGCGGTGCTGGTGCAGCGCGAGAGCCTGGCCGCCGTAGCCAAAGGCCTGGAGCTGCCGGCAGCCATCCGCATGGCGCCCTCGGAAGAGGCCGGTGGGGGCCGCGAGAACGCTGCGACCCTGGCCGATTCCTGTGAGGCGGTGATCGGCGCGCTCTTCCTCGACGGAAGCTATGCAGCAGCGGAAACCCTTGTGCGTCGGCTCTGGTTGCCGCGCATCGAGGAAGACCCGCGCCCGCCGCGTGATCCCAAGACCAGCCTGCAGGAGTGGGCCCAGGCCCGGGGTTTGGCCCTGCCGGTCTACCGCGAAGTCCGGCGTGAAGGCCCGGCGCATGCCCCCGACTTTACCATCGAGGTGCAGGTCGCCGGCAGCCCGCCCGAGCAAGGTCAAGGCCGCTCTAAGCGCCAGGGCGAGCGGGCGGCTGCGGAGGCTCTACTGCGCCGGCTTGAAGGTGAGACGAGGTGAGCGCGGAGAGCCAGCAGCGCTGCGCCTTGGTGGCCGTGCTGGGTGCGGCCAACGCCGGCAAGTCCACCCTGGTCAACTGCCTGACGGGCGCCAAGGTCTCCATCGTCACGCCCAAGGCGCAGACTACCCGCTTCCGGGTCCGCGGCCTGGTGATCGAAGGACACAGCCAGCTGGTGCTGGTCGACACCCCCGGCATCTTCCAGCCGCGCCGCAGCCTGGACCGGGTCATGGTGCAGGCCGCCTGGGCCGCCCTGCAGGACGCTGACGCCATCCTGCTGGTCTATGACGCCCAGCGCAGTAGCCTCGATCCGCACAGCGAAGAGATCCTGCAGAAGCTTGAGCAGCAGGGCCGTAAGGCCTTGGCCGTCTTGAACAAGGTCGATCTGGTGGCCAAGCCGCAGCTGATGCCGCTAGCCGCCCGCTTCGCCGAGAGCCCGGCGGTGGAGCAGGTCTTCATGGTCTCGGCCGAGACCGGCAGCGGTGTCGATGACCTGCGCAGCCACCTGGCAAAAGCGGCACCGCTCGGCCCCTGGCTCTTCCCGGAAGACGAGGCTAGCGACCTGCCGGCGCGCCTGCTGGCTGCCGAGATTACGCGGGAGAAGCTCTTCCTCAACCTGCATGAAGAAATCCCCTATGGCCTCATGGTGGAGACCGAGAGCTGGGAGGACTTTCAGGACGGTAGCGTGAAGATCACCCAGCTGGTCTCGGTCGCGCGTGAAGGCCATCGCGGCATCGCCATCGGCAAGCAGGGCCGCACCATCGCCGCCGTACGCCGGCAGAGCCAGCAGGAGCTGGAGGCGCTCTTGGACCGCAAGGTGCACCTCTTCATCACCGTGCGCGTCGATGCCCGCTGGAGCGAGGACCCCGCCCGCCTGCGCCTGCTGGGCCTCGACATCCCCGGCTAGCCGGGCCGGACACGGTCATGGAATGGACTGACGAAGCCCTGGTGCTCTCGCGCCGGCCCTACGGCGAGGATGCCGTGATCCTCCAGCTCTTGACCCGCAGCCAGGGACGGCATGCCGGCCTGCTGCGCGGCGGGCAGGGGCGGCGCGGCATGGGCCTGGCGCAGCCCGGTAGCGCGGTGACCGCCACCTGGCGTGGCCGCCTGGCCGACCAGCTGGGGAGTTTCCGCTGCGAGCCGCTGGGAACGCCTCTCGGCCTGCTGCTGGACGCGCCAGGCCCGCTGGCGGCTTTGAACGCGGCGCTGGCGGTGGCCGAGACGGCCTTTCCGGAGCGTGCGCCCTTGCCCGGCGCCTACGAGGGGCTGGAAGCCCTGTTGGAGGCCTTGAGCGAGGGTCACTGGGCGGAGGCCTATGTCGTTTGGGAGCTGCAGCTTTTGGGCCTGCTAGGCTTCGGGCTGGATCTGACGGCCTGTGCCGCCACTGGCGTGACGGAGGATCTGGTCTATGTCAGTCCGAAGTCTGGCCGGGCGGTTAGTCGTGAGGCTGGCGCGCCCTACCAAGACCGGCTCTTGTCGCTGCCGCCCTTTCTGCTGGGACAATCCGCCGGCGGTGCAGAGGAAGTCGCCCAGGGATTGCGCTTGACCGCCTACTTCCTGGAACGCAGCATCTGCCATCCGCAAAATCGAAGTCTGCCGCCGGCGCGTCAGCGCCTGTCCGACCGCTTTGCCAAACCGGCTGCCCCACCAGCGGGACCTTCTGAGGGAGCTTGAACGCCCATGTCTTCTTCCACGCAAGCCAGCGCGGGCGGCGGGCGCGGCCATATCGTGGTGATCGGTGCCGGCATCGTCGGCACGGCCTCAGCCCTGCTGCTGCAGCGCGACGGCTGGCAGGTGACCCTGGTTGACAAAGGCGGCCCCGGGGAGGGGACCTCCTTCGGCAACGCCGCCGTCATCTCGCCGAGCGCCGTCATTCCCACCGCAGGGCCAGGCATTTTAAAGGACTTGCCGCGACTCCTGAGCGATCCCCTGGGGCCGCTGTCGATCCGCTGGCGTTACCTGCCGCAACTCACCCCTTGGCTCTTGCGCTTTGCCGCAGCCAGCCGGCCGAGTCGAATCGAGGAGATCTCCAAGGCCCTGGCCGCCCTCTTGGAACGCGCGCTGCAGCTCCAGCTTGCTCTGGTAGGCCTTCCAGACCTCCGGCGACTCGGCGACCATCAGCCAGCCACGCCTGTTCCGCAACCACGACGTGGCCGG
>JBCBSF010000074.1:0-28508 GCA_039819325.1 Pseudomonadota bacterium
AACGGGCCGGCCACCCACGCCAGTATCCTATTGGGTGGCCGGGAGAGGGCGTGGGCCGGTGCCGGGGGTCACGTTCCGTGACCCGAAAAAGCATCCTGCCTCACTTGCCGCAGCGCTTCACCCAGCACCATGGCCGCGGCGAGCGCCACGTTGAGGGAGCGGGCTTGGCCTTGCAAGGGGATGACCAGGCGGGCGTCTGCTTGTGCGTGCACCTCAGGCGGGACGCCGGCGGATTCGCGCCCCAGGATCAGCCGGTCGCCCGGCTGAAAGGCGAAATCGAGATAGGATGTGGCTCCTTGCGTTGTCAGCAGCAGCAAGCGCCCAGTTTCCTGTGCATGGTAGGCCTCCCAAGAGCTGTGCCGTTGGCAGTCGGCCAGTGCGTGGTAGTCCAAACCGGCGCGGCGCAGGCGACGGTCGTCCATCAGGAAGCCAAAAGGCTCGACCAGGTCCAAGCCGACGCCGAGACAGGCGCCTAGACGGATCAGCGCGCCGCAGTTCTGCGGAATATCAGGCTGGTAGAGAACCAGTCGCAAGTCGTTGGAAGGGCTTGACGTCATGATATGGACTTGTAACCAAGCGCGCTGCTTCGTGCAAAAGTGTCTGGTCATCCAGGCTGCGGCGGAATAGATCGGCTAAATCTTGCGGCCTCCTGCCGCACAGGCGGTGCAGAAGAGGTCAAGAGCGCTATTGTCTGCGCTCAAACCGCGAGCCACAAGGGCCGCGCCGACGTGAGGCGTGGCCAACCGGCTCGTTGGATCAGTGATAACGTCAAGGGGTTGGGAGCGGATTGATGTCCGACGAGGTCAAAGGTAGTGCCGCGACGGCAGAGGAAGATGAGGGCGGATCGCGTCGTGATTTCCTCTATTTGACGGCGGGGTCCTTGGGCGCCATCGGCGCCGCCGCGGTGTTCTGGCCCTTCTTCAACTCCCTCAACCCTGCCCAGGACGCGCTGGCACTCGCCACCATCGAGGTGGACCTGGGACCGGTCGAGGTTGGGCAGTCGCTGACGGTGCAGTGGCGCGGCAAGCCAGTCTTCATCCGCCATCGCAACGCCGAAGAGATCGAGGCAGCGCGCGACGTCGACGTCGCTGACTTGAAGGATCCGCAGACCGACGTTTCGCGTGTTGCCGTCCCGCCGCAGATGCAGCCTGCCGGCGCTGGCGGTCCCGCGGCGATGCCGACTCAGGATTTCCTCGTGGTCGTGGGGGTTTGCACCCACCTCGGCTGCATTCCCCTTGGACAGAAGCCCGGATCGGACCGTGGTGAGTATGGCGGGTGGTTCTGCCCCTGCCACGGCTCTCACTACGACACCTCCGGTCGCATCCGCAAAGGCCCGGCGCCTACGAACCTGGCCGTTCCTGAATACAGCTACCTCACCGATACGCGCATTCAGATCGGTTAGGGACACCCGAAAGGCTTATTATGGCAACGACGAACAGCGCCCCCCCCGCTGGCAGCGGCCTGGTCAAGTGGATCGACCACCGCCTGCCCATCTTTACCTTTATGCGGCATGAGACACAGGAGTATCCCACGCCGCGTAACCTCTCTTACTGGTGGAACTTCGGCTCGCTGGCCGGCATCGTTCTGGTGATCATGATCGCCAGTGGCCTGGTCTTGGCCATGCAGTACAACGCCAGCACCGCCGGTGCCTTCGGCTCGGTCGAGCGCATCATGCGGGATGTGAACAGCGGCTGGCTTCTGCGCTACATCCACATGAACGGCGCGCACTTCTTCTTCATGGTGGTCTACATCCACATCTTCCGCGGGCTCTATTACGGCTCCTACAAGGCGCCGCGCGAGATCCTGTGGATTTTGGGTGTCATCATCCTGCTGCTCATGATGGGCACCGCCTTCATGGGCTACGTGCTGCCTTGGGGTCAGATGTCGCTGTGGGGCGCCACGGTGATCACCAACCTCTTCTCAGCAGTGCCATTGGTCGGCGACTACATCGTCACCTGGCTGTGGGGCGGCTTCGCGGTCGATAACCCGACCTTGAACCGCTTCTTCGTCTTCCACTTCGTCCTCCCCTTCGTGATCGTGGGCGTGGTCTTCCTGCACCTCTGGGCGCTGCACCGCTTCGGGTCCAATAATCCGCTGGGTATCGACGCCAAGGGTCCGCAGGACAAGATCCCCTTCCACCCCTACTACACGGTGAAGGACGCCTTCGGACTGGGTGTCTTCCTGATCCTCTTCTCGGCCGTGGTCTTCTTCGCGCCGAACTACATGGGCCACCCGGACAACTACATCCCGGCTAACCCATTGGTGACGCCGGACCATATTGTGCCGGAGTGGTACTTCCTGCCCTTCTACGCCATGTTGCGCGCGGTGACCTTCGACATCGTGATCCCCTTCACCGGGATCGTGTTGATCGAGGCCAAGCTGGGTGGCGTGATCGTGATGTTCGGCTCCATCCTGGTGCTGATGGTCCTGCCGTGGCTTGACCGCTCGCCGGTGCGCTCGGCCCGCTTCCGCCCGATCTACAAGTGGTTCTTCTGGCTGCTGGTGATCGACTGCGTGATCCTGGGCTTCGCGGGCGCCATGCCGGCGGAAGGCGCCTGGGTGATCATCTCGCAACTAGGAAC
Source organism: Pseudomonadota bacterium (assembly GCA_039819325.1). Lineage (GTDB taxonomy): Bacteria > Pseudomonadota > Alphaproteobacteria > Kiloniellales > JACOMY01 > JACOMY01. The sequence continues at coordinate 2,583 of JBCBSF010000074.1, forward strand.
CCTCTGGTACCTGGCGCACTTCCTGATCCTCCTGCCGCTGCTGTCGGTCCTTGAGCGACCCAAGCCACTGCCGGCATCGATCAGTAAGCCTGTGCTGAAAGGCGGCGGCACTGTCGCCGGGGCAACCGCAAAGCCGATGGAGAAGGCATAATGTCGATCACGTCCGTCACCAGAGGCTTGCTCCTCGCGGGGGGCCTGGCAGTCGCAGCGGGAGGATCGGTGCAGGCTGCCGGTCCCGCCGTCGAGTATCCCTCGCTCAACTGGTCCTTCAACGGGGTCTTCGGCAGCTATGATCCGGCCGCCCTACAGCGTGGCTTCCAGGTCTACAAGGAGGTCTGCTCCGCCTGTCACGGGATGGAGTACTTGGCGTATCGCAACCTGGAAGAGATCGGCTTCAGTCCACAGGAAGTGCGAGCCATCGCGGCCGAGTATGAGGTCGAGGACGGCCCGGACGAGTTCGGTGACATGTTCCTGCGCCCGGCGATTCCGGCCGACCGCTTCCGTCAGCCCTTCCCCAACCAGCAGGCTGCGCGCGCGGCAAACGGCGGTGCTTATCCCACCGACCTCTCGCTGATCGCCAAGCAGACCAAGTACGGCGCCAACTACATTTATGCCGTCCTCACCGGTTACGAGGACGAGCCGCCGCCGGACTCGGACGTCACGCTGGCACCCGGTCAGTACTACAACAAGTACAAGGGCGCCTTCGGTATGGCGCAGCCGCTCTGGCCGGACAGCGTCGAGTATGCCGACGGCACGCCGGCTACGGTGAGCCAGATGTCTCAAGACGTGTCGCACTTCCTCATGTGGGCGGCCGAGCCGCACATGGAGACGCGCAAGCAGACCGGCATCAAGGCGATCATCTTCCTGCTGATCTTCACCGGCATCCTCTATGCCGTGAAGCGCAAGGTCTGGTCGGACCTGAAGTAGCGGAAGAGGCTCTGGCATGGCGGTTCGCAATCCCGAGAAACGCCTGGTGGAGGCGGCCATGGAACTGGCCGCCGACCGCCCGTGGGACGAGGTCGGGTATCGTGAGATTGCCGCAAAAGCCGGCGTCCCCTTAGCGGAGGCCTGGGCCGCAGCACCCGGGCGGCAGGCCATTCTTGGCCACCTCTCGCGGATGGCCGATCAAGCTGTGCTGAAAGAGCCGGCGGCACTGGAGGACGGCGATGCGCGTGACCGCGTGTTCGACGTCCTGATGCGCCGCTTCGACGCTCTGCGTCCCTATCGGGCCGGCTTGGCCTCTGTCGTGCAATCCTTCGGCCGCAATCCCGGTGGTGCCCTCTGTGGCGGTGCCGGGCTCTTTCAGTCGATGCGCGCCATGCTCTTGGCGGCTGCCCTGCCGATCGAAGGCGGGCGTGGTGCCGTGCGGGTCAAGATTGTGACGCTGGTCTGGTTGGCGACCCTACGCACTTTCCTGCGCGACGAGAGCGAGGATCTCTCGCCCACCATGGCAACCCTGGACAGCCAGCTGCGCCGGGCCGAGCGCTTTGCCGGCTGGCTCTCCCGCGCGACCGGACCCCGCCGCCGCGACCGTGACGCGGACGAGGGGCCCTTGCCGGCCGAAGAGCCGGCCTAGCCGGTAGCCAGCATGAGCGATGACCACATCGCCTTCAGCGATTTCCAGAAGGTCGATATCCGCGTCGGGACCATCACCCACGCTGAACCCTATCCTGAGGCCCGCAAGCCGGCGATCAAGCTTTGGCTATACTTCGGCCCGGACTTGGGCGAGCGGAAGTCGTCAGCCCAACTTACCCGGCATTACACGCCCGAGAGCCTCGTCGGGCGGCGGGTGCTCGCTGTGGTGAACTTCCCACCCCGCCAGATCGGCAAGTTCATGTCCGAGGTGCTGGTCTTGGGCGTGCCCGACGCAGAGGGGGAGGTGGTGCTGATTACCCCCGATCAGGAGGTGCCGCTCGGCGGGCGCCTTTTTTGACACACCGCACCCGTAAATCATAACAAAGCGCTGTTCTGAGCCAATTCTCCCTATTCAAGGGTGGAATTTGGCCCCGCTGCCCTTATCTGAGGGTCCGAACTGGGAGCGGGGTGGAACCATCACCCCGGTGTTTTGGGAGGACCCTCATGAAGAAGACCCTTGTTGCACTGGCCACTGCAGGCCTGCTGAGCGGACCGGCTGTGGTCGGCATGGCGATGGCCGAGGATCGCGCCGATTGGCCGGACAGCTTCACCGTCGGCACGGCGAGCCAGGGCGGTACCTATTTCGTCTACGGCTCTGGCTGGACCAACATGGTCTCCGATGCCCTGGGCGTGCCCGGCGGGCCGGAAGTGACCGGCGGACCGGTGCAGAACGCAGCCCTCGTCCAGACTGGTGAGCTGGATATGGCCATGATGACCATGGGTCCGGCACAGGACGCCGTTGACGGCAAGAGCGCGCTGGCCCCCGGCCTAAAGCACGACAAGCTGCGCGCCATCTTCCCCATGTACAAGACGGCCTTCCACATGGCCGCGCTGGAGTCCTCCGGCATCGATTCGATCGAAAGTATCCCTGATGGCGCGCGCGTTGGCGTCGGCCCGGCGGGTGGCACGCCCGGCACCTACTGGCCGCGCTTCTTCGAGGCCCTGGGCAAGGACGTGGAGATCCGCAACGGCGGTGCTGCCGACCTGGCCGGCCAGCTGCAGGACGGCCTGATTGACGTCTTCGCCTTCGCCGCCGGTATGCCCTTCCCGGCCTACTCGCAGCTGGAGGCCCAGGTCCCGGTGGTCTTCTTCGGCTTCACGCCGGAGCAGGCGGAGATGCTGGCTGCGAGCCAGCCGGTCGGTACTTTCACCATTCCTGCCGACACCTATCAAAGCCAGACGGAAGATCATCCCTCGGTCGCCATGTGGAACTTTGCCGTGGCCTCGTCCGACCTGCCCGACAGCTTCGTCTACGAGGTGGTGAAGACCGTCATGGAAAATCACGACAAGATGATGTCGATCCACCGCGCCGCCGAGGAGACGGTGCCGGAGAACGCCATCCAGAACTCGGTCCTGCCTTGGCACCCCGGTGCCGTGCGCTGGTTCGAGGAGAACGGCTACGAGATCCCGGACAACATGAAGGGCTAGTAAGCTCCTCATTGTCGCACTGTGAAGAAGGGTGCCGGCCTTTTAGCCGGCGCCCTTCTGTGTTTTAGTGCTGCGGTATGACCAGCAGCGGCCAAGGCGCGCCGGAATACAGCGACGCCACCCCCGACATCATCCGCTCCATCGGCGCCGACGAGGAGCCGCCCCAGGGCTATGAGCGCAAGCTGAGCGGCAAGGCGCTCTCGATCGGGCTGACCCTGGTCTGCGCGCTTTACGCCGTTTGGCATCTCTGGGTGCTGAACGTGGCGCCCTTGGAGACCATGACCTACCGCATCGCCCACGTGGCGGGCGCGCTGGCCATCGGTTTCGCTCTGGCGCTGCCGCGGATCTCGGCTGGGACGACAGGTGGGGTGAGTGCGGGCTACGCCGTGTGGCTGTCGCGCAGCTTGAGCTGGGTGGGCCTGGCGCTGGTGGTCTGGCCGCTTGCTATGGTCGCCTACGCCTTCTTCGGCTTCTGGACGGCCGGCATCGCCCAGCCAGAGCCTTGGGTCTTCTCCCTCTTCGGGCAGCCGCTGGTCGCCGCCACCGTCGTCGCCATCATCGCCGGCATTGCCGTGCCGCGGGAGCGCGGTGCCATTCCCCTAGCCGACTGGGTGCTGATGGCCGCTGCCATTGCGGCCTCCGGCTTCCTGCTCTTCAGCCTGGATAACTTGAGCCTGCGCTTGCGGGCCGGGACCTCCTTCGCCGATCCGCAGAACGGCTGGGCAGCGCTGGCGGCGGTTCTGCTGATCCTGGAGCTGACGCGCCGGGTTGCCGGGCTGGCCTTGGTGATCATCGCTGGGCTCTTCGTCGTCTACGCCTTCGTCGGGCCCTGGCTGCCGGGCTTCCTGAACCACGGCGGCTATGCCATCTGGCGCTTCTTCTCCTACATCTACACCGACAACGGGATCCTTGGGCCGACGACAGCGGTCTCCTCCACCTACATCATCCTCTTTATCATCTTCGCGGCCTTCCTGCAGGCCTCCAAAGTCGGCGACTACTTCGTGAACTTCGCCTTTGCCGTCGCTGGGCGGGCACGCGGCGGGCCGGCAAAGGTTTCCGTCTTCGCGTCGGGCCTGATGGGGATGATCAACGGCACCTCCGCCGGCAACGTGGTGGCCACCGGTTCGCTCACCATCCCGCTGATGAAGAAGGTCGGCTACCCGCCGCGCTCCGCCGGTGCGATCGAGGCTGCAGCCTCCACCGGCGGGCAGATCATGCCGCCGATTATGGGTGCGGGCGCCTTCATCATGGCGGAGATCACCGGCATCCCCTACACCGAGATCGCCATCGCCGCGGTAATCCCGGCCGTTCTCTACTTCGCCTCCATCTACTTCATGGTGGATTTCGAGGCCGCCAAGCGTGGCATGCGGGGCCTGCGGAAGGAGGAACTGCCGCCCTGGAAGGCGATGGTGACCCAGGTCTACCTCTTCGTGCCCATCATCATTCTGATCGTCGCCCTCTTCATGGGCTACTCGGTGATCCGGGCCGGCACTCTGGCGACGGCAGCCGCCGCAGTCGTGTCCTGGATCAGCCCAAACAAGATGGGGCCGCGCGCCTTCCTGCATGCCTTCGATCTGGCCAGCCGCATGGCCATTCAGATCATCGTCGTTTGCGCCTGCGCCGGTATCATCGTGGGGGTGATCTCGCTCACCGGCGTGGGCTCGCGCTTCTCTGCCATTCTGCTGGACCTGGCGGCGGCCAACCAGCTGGTGGCGCTGATCTTCGCCATGATGGTCTCGATCCTGCTGGGTATGGGCATGCCGACGACGGCGGCCTATGCCGTTGCGGCCTCGGTGGTAGCACCCGGCCTGGTGCAGCTCGGGATCGAGCCCTTGGTCGCGCACTTCTTTGTCTTCTACTTCGCCGTGGTCTCGGCCATCACCCCACCGGTGGCGCTGGCGGCCTATGCAGCCTCCGGCATCTCCCGCGCCAATCCTATGGAGACCTCGGTCGCCAGCTTCAAGATCGGCCTGGCAGCCTTCATCGTGCCCTTCATGTTCTTCTATAACGGCGCCCTTCTGATGGATGGCTCGACCCTGGTGATCCTGCGCGCTCTGGCCACCGCGCTGGTCGGCGTCTACCTGCTGTCGGGTGCCGTGCGCGGCTGGTTCGTCGGCCGTGACGTGGGGGCCTTGCCGCGCATCGCCTTGCTGGCCGCAGCGCTCTTCATGATCGAAGGCGGATGGATCAGCGACGTGATCGGCGCAGGGATCGCCATCGGCCTCTTTCTCTTGGTCCGCGGCCTGGGGGTCGGCCGCAAGCCGGCGGAGCGGGAAGCGGGCTAAGACGCTGCAATCTCCGCCAGGACGTCCAGGTGCTGCGGCTGCCAGCCCAGATCACGCCGTGCCTTGGTGCCGCTCATCTGCTGGTCCAGCGCCGGTCCGGCCGCCCAGTCGCCCTGTTCGGCCACGACCTCGGCCACTGAGCGTACAAGCGGCGGCGCCGTGACACCGTAGCGCTGGGAGAGGGCGGCGACGAGATCGCTAACGCGACGCCCCTCTTCGGCTGCCAGGCAGTAACTCCCGCCTGGCGCGCCTCGTTTGAGGGCGAGGCAGTAGGCCTCGGCCAGGTCGGCGCTGTGCACCAGCGGCCAGCGGGTGTCCGGACTGCCCCAGACCTCGATCGCCTGGCCGTGGCGCGCCGTCTCTAAGAAGCGGTCCAGCACGCCGCCGTCGCCACGGTAGACCATGGCCGGGTGCAGCAGCAGGCAGTCAAAGGCACCGCTATCGCGCAGCCGGGCGTGGTTCTCCAGCATCCAGGTGAAGGAGGGCAGGCAGTCGAAGGGGCTCTCCTCGTCGGCCACCCGGTCGCCGGTAGCGCCGAAGAGCCAGCAGCCGCCGGTGTAGAGGAAGCGTTTGGGCCTGCCGTCCGCAGCCGCGATCAGGGCCTCGACCACCCCACGGTCAACGGCCCCCATGTCCTCGGTGAAGGTGGCAGCCACCTGGATGACCGCATCCACCTCTCGAACCGCGGTAGCCCAGTCCTCAGGTGCCCGCAGGTCACCTGACAGCGGCTGAGCCCCAGCAGCTGTCACAGCCACAGCCGACTGCTCAGAGCGTGCCAGGGCCGTCACGTCATGCCCACGCGCCACCAGAGCCGGCAGCAGGTCGCTGCCGATGCTGCCGGTGGCGCCGAGCAGGAGGACGCGCATCAGCTCTCGTCGAAGGCCCCCAGGGCCGTCCGGCGCAGCTTGTCGGTCAGGAAAGAGAGGATGGTCCGCTTGCCGGTCACCAGATCCACTGTCGCCATCATGCCGGGGGAGACCGGGTACTTGTAGGGCACCTCGCCCATGTAAGCGGTCGTGGTCCGGACCCAGACGTTGAAGAGCAGCTGGCCGGTCTCCTCGTCCTGCACGGCGTCAGGAGAGATGCGTGCTACCTCTCCAGTCAGGGTGCCGTAGCGGATGTAGTTGTAGGTCGCGACCTTCACCCGGGCTTCCTGGCCGACCGAGACCCAAGAGATGTCGTCATTCGACAGCTTGGCCTCGATGATCAGGGTATCGCCCTCGGGCACCAGGCGCATGATCTCCTGATTGGCGCCGATCGACTGGCCGATGTTGTTCACGGCCAAGGACTGCACGATGCCGTCGTCTGGCGCGGTGATCACCAGGTTCTTCAGCGCCAGATTGCTCTGATCAAGATCGGAGTCGAGCTGATCGTAGCGGCTGAGCGCGGCGGAGAGCTCTTGCTTCACCTGCGCCTGGTTCTCCTGCGTGATAGTGGCGAGGGTTTCCTTCGCCTCCTCCAGCGCCGCACGCGATTCAGCCAGCTGGCTCTGGGTTTCCAACCAGGTGCCTTCAGCATCGTTTAACTGACGCTGGGCGCCGATGAACTGCAGCTCGGGGAAGTAACCCTTGTCGCGGAGCGTGCTGAGCTTGCTGACCTGCTCGTCCATCAAGTCATAGCTGCGGCGTGCCTTGGCCAAGCGGCTGTTCAGGGTCTGCACCATGTGAGTGCGCTGGGTCACCACCTGCTCGGCCGACGCGCGGCGGGTGTCCATCGCCTCGGTCCGGGCCTTGTAGAGATTCATCTGTGCTGCGGCCAGGTCGGGACGCTCATTGGTCAAGGTGGCGTCAAAGCTCGGCAGGCGGTTCTCCGCCTCTGCCCGCAGACGCTCGACTTCTAGACTGGTGGCAATCCACTGGTCGCGGCGCTTCTCGACCTCCTCGGTCATAATGTTGGGGTCGAGGGAGAGCAGCACGTCGCCCTGTTTCACCCGGTCGCCGTCGCGCACCATGATGGCGGTGACACGGCCGCCTTCTGGATGGTTCACCACCTTCACCCGGCCGTCGGGGCGCACCACGCCCTGTGCGGTCGCCACCTGATCGACCTCAGCCCAGGAGATGTAGGCGATCAGCGAGACCACCAGGCCGACGAAGACGTACATGATGGTCCGCGCGTAGGGTGAATGCGGCCGCTCGACAATGGCCTGCGTCTCCGGCAAGAACTCCGAAAAGCGCTTGCGTGACTTCTTGGACATCTTGTCCGGCATGCGCTGCTTCGGGACCGACGGCGTCTTGGCCTGAATAGGGACGGGCGGTTTCATCTTCGCTCCTAAACTCCTTAACTGCAATGCCCGCCCAAAAATGCTGGCGCGCCGCTTTGTCAAAGACATGGTGGGTTGCCTGGCCGCTGCAAGACTGCTCGCGGCCCTTTGAGCCGCTCAGCTACGAGGGTCGGGCAACCTCCGCCATGCGGGTCTTGGCGTAGCCGATCACCTCTTTCGGCTCACCAATGCGTTCGATCTCGCCGTCGATCACCAGGGCGACCTGGTCGACGATCGACAGCGGTGCCAGCCGGTGGGTCACCATGATCACCGTCCGCCCGCGGGCAGCCCGGCGCAGGTTGCGCAGGAAGAAGTCCTCCGCCACCGGGTCCAGGTCGCTGGTGGCCTCGTCCAGGATCAGGATGCGCGGATTGCGCACCAGCGCCCGCGCGATGCAAATCAGCTGGCGCTGGCCGTTCGAGAGGCCCACGCCGCGCTCGCTCAAGACCGTCTCATAGCCCTTGGGTAGGCGCTGGATGAACTCATGCGCGCCGACGAACTTGGCCACCGCGGCCACGCGCTCGGGGAAGCGCTGGAAACCGCCCATGGAGATGTTCTCACGCACCGTCCCGGCGAAGAGCTGGCTGTCCTGCGGCACCACACCGATCTGCTGGCGCAAGGCGGCCAGCGACATGTGCTGGACATCGGTCCCGTCGATGACAACCCGGCCGCTCTTGGGCGGATAGAGCCCTTGGATGCACTTGGCGAGCGTCGACTTGCCGGAGCCGGAGGGCCCGATGATCGCCAGCATGGTGCCGGGCGCGACTTCCAGATCGATGTTCTTCAGGACCGGCGGGCGCGTCTCGTCGTGATAGTAGGTGAGGTTGTCGACCTTGATCTTACCGCGCAAGTCGGGGAGCAGGCTGTTGGCGCCCGGTTCCGGCTCGCCCGGCTCGTCCATGATCTCGTTGATGCGGCGGAAGGCGTCGCGCACCTGGGTGACCTGATGCCAGGCCGAGGCCACCTGGCGCAGCGGCATGAGAACGCGGCTGGCCAGCATGTTACCGGCGATCAGCGCACCCAGCGACATCTGCCCGTCGATCACCAGCAAGGCGCCGACGGCCAGCAGGGTCATGGTGGTCAAGAGCTGCAGGATGTGACCGGCGGCCTGACCCAGGCTGGCCAGGTGGCCGGCCCGGTAGGAGGTCCAGGCAGCTGAGGCCACCCGCGCTTCCCAGCGCCGCTCAATCTCCGCTTCCAGAGAGAGCGACTTCACGGTCAGCGAATTGTTGACCGTCTCGTTCAGCAGCGAGGACTTGGCGGCCTGGGCTTGGAAGGTCTCGCTGACCAGCTCCATCTGCTTCTTGTGCATAAAGGCCGCAACGCCGATCAGCAGCGGTGCCGCCACCATGACGATGTAAGCCATGTAAGGCTGGATGAAGAAGAGCACCGCCATGAAGAGGACGACAAAGGCCAAATCCACGATGTGAATCGGCATCTGTCCAGTGAAGAAGGCCCGGATGATGTCCAGCTGACGCACCCGTTCCACCATGGTGCCGGCGGACTGTTTCTCGAACTCGGAATAGGGGATGCGCAGGAAGTGGTGCATCACCTCCCCGCCCAAGAGCGCATCCATACGCGCGCCGGTATGAGCGGAGACATAGCCTCTAAGCGCACGCAGTACGCCTTCGAAGGCAAAGATCATGATCATGCCGATGACCAGCACGGTCAGGGTATCGATCGCCTCTTGCCCCACCACCTTGTTGAAGACGGTCATGGCGAAGAAGGGCATGGCGAGTGCCAGGATGTTGATCGCCGAGGAGGCCAGGATGATCTCCCAGATCACCGAGCGCACCCGCTTGTGCGCCAGCTTCCACCAGGTGGGGGCCTCTTTGTGGCTGGGCGGCTTGTCCTTCAGCATGACCGCTTCAAGCGACGCAGCCGCCAGCGCGCCGGCAGGCAGAACTACCGTCTCGTCCAGCGCACCGTCATAGACCAAGAGGCCGTCTTCCTCGTGCCCCAGCACCAGGCGCGCAGCGTTAGCGCGCCGGCCGATCAGCAGGATGGGGGCCGGCATCTCTGCCAGCATCTCGCCGTCCACCTTGCCTTCACGGCGGGTGTAGTAACCCATGCGCTCGGCCACGCGGCAGGCCTGATCCACCGACATGCCAGATGGGGTCAAGGGCGCGAGGCCACGGATCTCGGTTTCGTCGACCGGGCGGCCGAACTCGACGCTGACGCGCGCCAGACAGCGCACAACGCTGTCCGGCGCCTGCGGCGCCAGGGCCTTGCTCTTGGACGCTGCGGGCTTCTGCGGCGGGGCCTCTTCCACGTCGCTGGTCTGCAGATTCGTCAGGGTCGAAGTCCTTCCTAGATCCTAAGCACCGGGCCCTATCGACAAAGGCCTGATCCTACTCTTACGTTCGAGGGCCGCCATATGGATCTGCGTTTCGGGCGGTTCTGTGACAAATTCTGCAGATCTGTCACCCGCCTCTGTCTCGAGTCCACTTCCCCGACGTCCTTGCCTTGGTACGAGGGAAAGACGCAATCTCTTTTCACTCGGCACCACAGTCATTTGCACGTGAAGACAGACCGGCCTTTTAGCATGGGCAGCACGCGGCGTGCCATGAAAAGCGCATGGCAGGCGCTGCCGCTGGTCGCACGTCAACCGCTAGGGAGCGAAGACCTCTATGGCGCGGTCGGCAAGACGCATTGCCATCGTCACCGCCGATCTCAGACCCGGGGTCGGCGGCATAGGCGACTACAGTCTCTGTTTTGCAGAGGGGCTGGCGCAAGCGGGCGTCACGACCGGTCTTTTTGCCCTGGCAGCGCAGGGTGATGCGGAGGCTGGCTTGCTGTCGCTTCCCGCGAGCCTCAACCCTGCCTTGCGCGCAGAGCGCGCCTCCGCTGCGCTCTTGTCCTTTCAGCCCGACTGCGTCTTCCTGCAGATGGCGCCTGACCTTTATGGGCCGGCGCCGCTGCCGCTGCTGGCGGGGGCTCTACAAGGACAGCGGCTTGCGGTGATGGTTCATGAAACAGGCGCGTTGCTCAGTGATCCACCGGAGCAAGCGGGTGGTGATCCGTCTTTCTTCGGCGCCTTGCGCGCGCTCCAAGCCGCTATGGTCTTCACCACCAACCCCCCCTTTCAATCCGCACTCGCAGCCGCAGACCTGCCGAGCCAACTCTTGCCGCTTTTCAGTCATCTGCCGGTGTCTGCCCGCCAGCCGGGCGCTTGGCTGGACCAGGCCTTCAAAGAAGCTGGCTTGGCCCGCGAGGGCAACTGGCTGCTGATCGGTCTCTTCGGACGAGTGCGGGATGACTGGAGCGCGGAGGAGAGCCTCGGCCAGATCAGCGCCACCGCAGCAGAGTTAGGGCGACAGCCGCTACTGCTGATCTTTGGGCAGAGTCAGCTGACGGCGGCACGCCTGCAGACGTGGCGCGATCGCCATCCTGACCTCTGCTTCCTAACCTTGGGATCGCAGCCGGCCGAGCGCCTGGTGGCGCTCTTGAATGTCCTGCACCTCCTGCTGACCCCGACTCCCCTGGCCTATCTGGGTAAGGCCAGCACCGCCGCCGCGGCAGCTGCGCAAGGTGTTCCGATCTTCGTGGGGGCAGGGGCGCCACAACTCGATCGACCGCCAGCCTTCCAGGGCGCGCCGATCATCCCGCTTGGTGGCGATCTGAGGCCGGCCCTGGCGCGCGAGCCCGGCAGCGGGCCTTTTCGCCCGCAGCGGGCCGACACGATTCGCCGCTTTCTCGTCGCTCTTGATCTGCAAAGCGAGCAGGGCCCAGGACTTGCGGGCCTGGCTGGGCAATGCGATCTAGAGCGCCAAGCGGGCTCATAGAGCCTGAGCGCCGCCGGGGGGCAGCCAAGAAGGGCAAAGATGACCGCCATGGAAAGCAACGCACTCTACGCTACGGGTTTCGCTGAACACCTGGAGGTCGCGGCCAAGACGCGCGCGGCCCTGCAGGATGACTTCGCCGGTCTGGTGGAGGCGGCGCTGACGTCGCTCAAGGGCGGCGGCAAGCTGCTCTTCTTCGGCAACGGTGGTTCCGCCAGCGACGCACAGCACCTGGCGACAGAGCTAACAGTCCGCTTCATCAGCGACCGTCCCTCGATTCCTGCGATAGCGCTGACCACCGACAGCTCTGCCCTGACCGCGATCGGCAATGATCTGGGCTTCGACTACCTCTTCTCCCGCCAGGTGGAGGCCTTGGGCCGGCCCGGCGATCTGGCCATCGGCATCTCTACGTCCGGCAATAGCCCCAATGTTCTGAAAGCCTTGGAGGAAGCCCGCGCCCGCGGTCTGGTGACCGCTGGCTTGTCCGGGCGGAACGGCGGTCGTATGGGCGACCTTTGCGACCACTTGCTTGTGGTGCCCAGCAATATCACACAGCATATTCAGGAAATGCACATCACTCTGGGCCACCTGCTCTGCGCTGCGCTGGAGCAAGGTCTGGGCCTGACCGAGACAGCATAGAGCACGAGTAGGACAGAGAGAGCATGGACGACGGGCAGGATCTCAGCCAGGCGCTGGAGCAGGTGCGCGGCACGCGGGTCGTGGTGGTCGGCGATGTCATGCTGGACCGCTTCGTCCACGGCACGGTGGAACGCATCTCGCCAGAGGCGCCGATCCCGGTCATGCATGTCGAGCGCGAAGACGTGATGCTAGGAGGTGCCGGCAATGTGGTGCGCAATCTGGCCGGCCTGGGCGCACGCCCGGCCTTCGTCTCGGTCATCGGCGACGACGCGGCCGGCCAGCAGCTGCAGGCCTTGGTCAGCGAGGTCAGCGGCGACCTGGGCCACCTGCTTCTGGACCGCAACCGCGCCAACACCATCAAGGAACGCCACGTCGCCTTGCATCAGCAGCTGCTGCGTGTTGACCGTGGGACCACCCAGCCGCTCTCCACCGCCTTGGCCTACACCCTGGTCAGCACGGTCGAGCAGGCCTTGGAGGAAGCCAAGGTCCTGGTGCTCTCCGACTATGGCAAAGGCGTGCTTGGTGCGGCCACGACCCAGGCCTTAATCGGTGCCGCCCGCAGCCGGGGCTGTGCGGTGCTGGTCGATCCCAAGGGCCGCGACTTCGGCCGCTACCGAGGGGCCTCCATCGTCACCCCGAACCGGCGCGAACTGGCCGATGCCAGCGGTTTGCCGACCGGGACGGATGAGGAGGTGGTGGCCGCCGCCCGTCTGATCGCCCGGGCCTGCGGCATCGACGCGGTGCTGGCGACCCGGAGCGAGCAGGGCATGATGCTCTACACCAGCGAGGGACCGCGCTATCTGGAGGCCCGCGCGCGGGAGGTCTTCGACGTCTCCGGCGCCGGCGATACCGTGGTCGCCGCTCTGGCCGCGGGCCTCGCCGGTGGACTGGAGATCTTCGACGCTGCAAGACTGGCCAACGTCGCCGCCGGCATCGTGGTCGGCAAGGTGGGCACTGCGGTCACCACCCCGGACGAGATCATGCAGACCCTGCATGCGCAGGAGTTCATGATCGCCGGCTCTAAGATCCTGGGTCTGAACGAGGCTCGGGCCAAGGTGCACCGCTGGCGTCAGGCCGGCCTGAAGATCGGCTTCACCAACGGCTGTTTCGACCTGCTTCACCCGGGCCACGTCTCGCTTCTGGCGCAGGCAGCCGCCAAGTGTCATCGCCTCATCGTCGGTCTCAATAGCGACGAGTCGGTGCGCCGCTTGAAAGGCCCGAAGCGTCCGGTGCAGAGCGAGGTCTCGCGCGCCACCGTGCTCTCCTCCCTGGCCAGCATCGACGGCGTGGTGATCTTCGAGGAAGACACGCCAGAGCGTATGATCCGTGCGCTGAAGCCAGACGTCCTGGTGAAGGGCGCGGACTACACCGTCGACAAGGTGGTCGGCGCCGACTTCGTGCAGAGCTATGGCGGCGAGATCCTGCTGGCGGAGCTGGCACCAGGGCATTCGACGACCAATACCATCGCCAAGCTGGCGGTCGACTAATCCCCCTCGACGATCACGCTCAGACGCTCCTGCGCCTCGCTATCGGCCGCGGAGGGTAGGGGGGCGATCGGGTCCTCAATCCAAGCCGCCACGTCGCGATAGACCGTGACGCCTTGTAGGTCTTTGAAGAGCAGGTGCCAGCCTTCCGGGTAAAGCACCCGGCGTTGGCTGTCCTTTTGGTCTTCCGGCAGGCGTTCCCAAAAGGTCAAGGTCGCGCCAGGTGGCACTAGCTCGTCCTTTTCACCATAGAGCAGCAAGGCTGGCACCTGGAGATCGCCGGCTGAGGCCAGCGCCAGGTCCATGGCCTCGACCAGACCGTAGACCGCGTCCATCCGGGTGCGCTTGATGGTAAGCGGGTCTTGGCCCAGCGCGATGAGGGCCTCGATGTTGTCGGAGGCCTGGATGCGCACGCCGGTCGGCTTCAAGGCTAGCCAGGGCAGGGTGTGGCTGATCACGTAGAGGCTGACCCGCTGGCCGAAGGGCATGGTCTCCCGCGCGAAGACCGCCGGTGCCGCCAAGATGACGCCGTCCACCGGCGCTGGTTCCTCGCCCGTCGCCGCGGCAAGTGCGATGGCGCCGCCCATGGATTCGCCGAGCAGGAAAAGCTCGGCCTCAGGATAGCGGTTGCGCAGCAGACGAGCCGCTTCACTGGCATCGCCTGCATAGGTGGCAGCCCCTGCCCAGAGACCGCGATTGGGCGCCGTACCGAAGCCGCGCTGGTCGTAGGCATAGGTGGCGATAGCGTCCTCCGCTGCCCAGACCTCTGCTGCAGGCGCGATGAAGGTGGAATGGTCGTTGAAGCCGTGCAGCGCCAGGATGACGGCTGTCGGCGGCTCCTCCGGCAGCCAGGCGCGGAGGCTTAAGGCATAGCCGTCGGCGGTGATGAAGACCTCCTCGGTCTCGATCTCGAAGTCTTGCTCTTCTGCGGTCTCGCTGGGGGCCGGTGCGATGGCGGCGGCGAGGGCGCCTGGACCGGGTGGCGCCTGGCGGGGGACGCAGGCCGCCAAGACGAAGAGCAGAAGGGGTGCTACGAAGAGAAATCTCATCCGCGGGTCAGCTGCAGGAAAAGGTCTTCCAGATCAGGCTCGCTGGTCGAGAGATCGACGACGCCGAGGCCCAAGGCCTGCAGGGTCGCCAGGATACCGGCCAGCGGGCTCTCGCTCGCCTTGTAGCGGAAGAGCAGGGTGCGGGCGTCGTGCAGCTCACCGTGGTAGGCGGCCAAGACCTGCGGAAGCTGGTCTAGATCGCGGTCGACCAGCACCCGCACCTCCTTGGTGTCCAGCCGCCCCAAGAGGCCCTTGGTGGTGTCGCAGGCGATCACCTGGCCGTGGTTGATGATGGCAATGCGGTCGCAAAGCTCTTCGGCCTCTTCCAGGTAGTGGGTGGTAAGCAAGATGGTGACACCCTGATCGTTCAGCCGCTTCACCTCCGCCCAGAGCTGCTGGCGCAGCTCCACATCAACACCCGCCGTGGGCTCGTCCAACACCAAGACCGGCGGGCTGTGCACCATGGCCTTGGCCACCATCAGGCGCCGGCGCATGCCGCCGGAGAGCGTGCGGGCATAGGCCTCCGCTTTGTCGGCCAGGCCGAGGGACTCCAGAAGCGCCATGGTCCGCCGCTCGGAGCGGGGCACGCCATAGAGGCCGGCCTGCAGCTCCAAGAGCGCGCGCGGCGTGAAGAAGGGGTCGATGTTCAGTTCCTGCGGCACCACGCCGATGGCGGCCCGGCTCTGCCGCGGCTCGCGGTCGATGTCGTAGTCCCAGATGCTGGCCTGGCCGTCAGTCTTGATCACCAGACCGGCCAGGATATTGATCAGGGTCGATTTTCCGGCACCGTTGGGACCTAAAAGCCCGAAAAGGCTGCCGCGGGGAATGGCCAGGTCAACGCCTTTCAGCGCCTCCTTGCCCGGCCCGCGCTTGGAGCGGTAGGTCTTGGTAAGACCGGTCACTGAGACGGCGTTCTCTGGCAGGCCAGTTTCGCTTGTATCGAGGGCTTCGGCGAGCGACATGGGGTTCACTGTCTAGCGATTGTTTGCGGCCTAACCTGGCAAGCTCGCAGACTGGCGGCAAGATGCAGGAAGACCGCTGCTGGTCATCACCAGCGTTGAATGTGCCAGGCCGCGCGCTATGATCCGCGAAACGCTTCAGCCGTCTTGTTCTTAGAGGAGACGACCCGCATGGCCCAGAACGACGCCCCCTTCGACGCCGAGGCACCCGAGGTGATCGAGGTGACGAAGGAGATCGTGTCTTGCGACGGGGGCGGTGGCGCCCTTGGACACCCGAAAGTCTGGCTTAACATGCGCGGGCGTGGCTGGGTCGAGTGCGGCTATTGCGACCGCCGCTTCGTCTTGCGTGGTTTCGCACCCGCGACACCGGCCTTTGCCCCGACACAGCCGGCTGCCTGAGGCCTGCCAGACAGTGGGCCTCTAGCCCTGTACCAAGTGAGAAGTCGTCCGCATGAGTGACCAGGACCCCCGCCACCTCTTTCTCGTCGACGGGTCCGGCTACATCTTCCGGGCCTACTTCGCGATCCCGCCGCGCTCCACCTCGACCGGCATTCCGACCAACGCCGCCTTCGGCTTCACCAACATGCTGATCAAGCTGCTGCGTGACAGCAGCTGCGATGGCCTGGCGGTGATCTTCGACGCCTCCTCCAAGTCCTTCCGCAACGAGATCTACGCTGACTACAAAGCGCAGCGGCCGGAGGCGCCGGAAGACCTGATCCCGCAGTTCGGTATGATTCGCGAGGCGACGCGCGCCTTCAACCTGCCCTGCCTTGAGCTGGAGGGCTATGAGGCCGACGATATCATCGCGACCCTGGCCAAGCGAGCGCGTGAGGCCGGCTGGCAGGTGACTATCGTCACCTCCGACAAGGACATGATGCAGCTGGTGGGCGACGGCGTCTCTATGCTGGACCCGATTAAACAAAAACCCATCGGGCCGGCGGAGGTGGCGGAGAAGTTCGGTGTGTCGCCCGACCGCGTGGTCGACGTGCAGGCGCTGGCCGGCGACAGCGTCGACAACGTGCCGGGGGTGCCCGGCATCGGCATCAAGACAGCCGCGCAGCTGCTGGAGACCTACGGCACCTTGGAAGAGCTGCTGGAGCGGGCGGAGGAGATCAAACAGCCCAAGCGCCGGCAGAACCTGATCGACTTCGCCGAGCAGGCGCGGATCTCCAAACGGCTGGTGACGCTGCATAGCGAGGTGCCGCTGGAGGAGGATCTGGAAAGCTTCACGCTGAAGGATCCGAAGAGCGACGATCTGCGGGCCTTCTTGGAGCGCTACGAGTTCCGTTCGGTCCTGACCCGCCTGGCCGATCAGCTGAACGGCGGTGAGACGGCGACGGAGGAAAAGTCAGAGCCCGACCCAGGCCCCGACGAGGCGCGCTATGAGTTGGTGCAGAGCCTAGAGGCCTTGGCGCCCTGGCTGGAGGCCGCGCGCGAGCGTGGAATCCTTGCGGTGGATACCGAGACCACCGGGCTGGATGCGCTTCAGGCCGACCTGGTCGGCGTGTCGCTAGCGCTGGACGACGGGCGGGCCTGCTACATCCCGCTGCAGCACGGCCTGATCCCGGACGAGAGCGGCAGCCTGGACTTGACCGCCGAGCCGCCGGAGCAGATCCCGCTGGAGCAAGCCGTCGCCGCCTTGAAGCCGGTTATGGAAGACCCCGGGGTGCTGAAGGTCGGGCAGAACATCAAGTACGACCTGCTGGTCCTGGCCCGCCAGGGCATCACCGTGGCGCCGATCGACGACACCATGCTGCTGTCCTACGCGCTGGACGCCGGCCTGCACGGGCACGGCATGGACGAGCTGTCGGAACTGCACCTGGGCCACAAGCCCATCCCCTTCAGCGAGGTGGCGGGCAGCGGCAAGAAGCAGATCACTTTTGACAAGGTGCCTTTGGATAAGGCGCTGACCTACGCCGCCGAAGACGCTGACGTCACTCTGCGGCTGCACCGCATGCTGAAGCCGCGGCTCGTCCCGGCGCGCGTGACCCGGGTCTACGAGACCTTGGAGCGTCCCTTGGTGCCGATCCTGGCGGCCATGGAGACAAAGGGCATCAAGGTCGATAAGGCCAAGCTGAAGGAGCTGTCGGACGACTTCGAGGCGCGCCTTGGCACTTTGGAGAGCGAGATCCACCAGCTGGCCGGCCGCCCCTTCGCCATCGGCAGCCCCAAGCAGCTGGGCGAGATCCTCTTCGACGAGCTGGCGCTGGATACCGGCGGGTTGGCGGTGAAGAAGACCAAGACCGGTGCCTATGCCACCGGCGCCGACATCCTGGAGAGCCTGGCGGCGCTTGGTCACGACCTACCGGCCCGGGTCTTGGACTGGCGCCAGCTGGCCAAGCTGAAGTCCACCTATACCGACGCCCTGCAGGAGCAGATCAACCCAGAGACCGGCCGGGTCCACACCTCCTACAGCCAGGCCGTGGCCTCGACCGGACGCCTCTCCTCGTCGGATCCCAACCTGCAGAACATCCCGATCCGCACCGAGACCGGGCGGCGCATCCGCGAGGCCTTCGTGGCGGAGGAGGGGCATACTCTGCTCAGCGTCGACTACAGCCAGATCGAGCTGCGCCTGACGGCCGTCATGGCAGCCGTGCCCGCCCTGCGTGAAGCCTTCGCGGACGGCCAGGACATTCATGCCAAGACGGCCTCTCAAGTCTTTGACGTGCCCTTGGATCAGATGGACGGGGAGACGCGGCGCAAGGCCAAGGCGATCAACTTCGGCATCATCTACGGCATCTCCGCCTTCGGTCTGGCCAACAACCTGCGTATCCCGCAGAGCGAGGCCAAGGCCTACATCCAAGCCTACTTCGAGCGCTATCCAGAGATCCGCGCCTATATGGACCGCACCAAGAAGAGTGCGCGCGAAGAAGGCTATGTCGAAACGCTCTTCGGCCGGCGGGTGCACACGCCGGCGATCAAGGATAAGAACCCCGCGCGCCGCGCCTTTGCCGAGCGCGCGGCGATCAACGCGCCGATCCAGGGCACCGCGGCCGACATCATCAAGCGCGCGATGATCCGCCTGCCCGACGCGCTGGCGGGCGAGGGGCTAAAGGCTAGCCTGCTGCTGCAGGTGCACGACGAGCTGATCTTCGAGGTGCCCGATGGGGAGCTGGAGGCGACCTCTCAGTTGGTGCGTTCGGTCATGGAGGGCGCCTGCGCCCCTGCGCTGGAACTGGATGTCGATCTGGTGGCCGACGCCGGTTCCGGACCGTCCTGGGCAGAGGCCCACTAGCCCATGCCGCTGCAGGAAGAGCGCTTTCGCACCACCAACTACGTGCGCCACAATATGCGCCGGCTGGAGCACCTGACCTCTCTCGGCCTGCCGCTGGAAGGGCGCGAGATCCTGGAGTTGGGCGCCGGTATTGGTGACCACACGGCCTATTTCCTCGATCGGGGCTGCAAGGTCTTGGCGATCGAAGGGCGGGACGACAACATCGATTACATGCGTGACGCCCTGGTCAGCCTGAAGCGCTATCAGGAGGGCAAGGACTTCCGCCTGCTGCTGGGCGATCTGGATGATCCCAGACCGATCAAGGTGCCGGCCCACGACGTCGTCTACTGCTATGGCCTGCTCTATCACGTCTCTGCGCCGGCGCGCCTGGTCCGTTGGATGGCGCGCAAGTGCACGAACCTGCTGCTTCTGGAGACCTGCGTTTCCTACCACGACGAGCGGCCGGGCCGGAAGAAGGACGAGGATATCGACTGCCCGACGCAGGCGCTGCACGGTCAAGGCTCGCGCCCCTCACGTCCTGAGTTGCTGGCTTGGCTGAAACAGGGCTTCGAGTATGTCTACTTTCCGGTCACGCAACCTGCCCACGAGCAGTTCCCGCTGGACTGGACCTTAGAGAAGGCGCCCGGCCAGCTGACCCGCGCCATCTTCGTTGCCAGCCGCACGCCGATAACCGACAACGCGCTCCTGACCGAGGAGCTGCCGAAGCACTATCGATTGGTCTGACGCTGCCCATGCCCCTGGACGAGAACCTGCCTGCCACCTTCTACGTCGATCCGGCCGTCTATGAGGCCGAGCGTCAGTCTATCTTTCGGCGGACCTGGCAACTCTTGGGCCCAGCTTCAGCCCTAGACGAGGCAGGCACCTATCTGGCGGTCGAGGTTGCCGATTGGAAGATTTTCGTGCTGCGCGGGCGCGACGGCGTCTTGCGCGCCTTCCACAATGTCTGCCGGCACCGCGGTGCGCCCTTGCTGGCGACAGGCTCTGGCCGTTGCGATGTCTTGCGCTGCCCCTATCACCTCTGGCTCTACGACCAGGAAGGCCGCTTGCGTAAGGCGCCCTGGTTCGGTGACGACCCGGCCTTCAAGCTGGAAGATCACGGGCTAGAGCCGGTGTCGCTGGAGGTCTGGCGCGGCCTGCTCTTCATCGCCATCGAACCGGCCGAGCCGCTGGAACAGCAGCTGGGTGCCTTGCCGGATCAGGTCGCTCATCAACCGCTCGAATCCTTCGCGGCCGTGGCGGAAGAGCGCTTTGAGATCGCCTGCAACTGGAAGCTCTACACCGACAACTTCGTCGAGGGCTATCACGTGCCGGGCATCCACCCAGGCTTCTACAAGACCCTGGAGTTCGAGGGCTTTGAGACCGTGGCGCTGGACAGCCTGGTGCGCATGTCCGCGCCTTTGAAGGGAGGCGGCTTCTACGGCGGCACCTGGATGTGGGCCTGGCCCAACTGGACCCTTTCGGTCTACCCCCAGGGCATGAACACCAGCCGCATCAACCCGCTGGGTCCGGAGCGTGCAGAGCTGATCTACCACTTCTACTTTGCTGACGGCGTGGCCGAAGAGGATCGCCGCCGCACCATCGAGGGAAACTGCCAGGTCGTGCGCGAAGACTTCGGCATCTGCGAGCAGACCCAGGCCAACTACCGCTCCGGCGGTTTCCAGACCGGCCCGCTGTCACCCCGCCACGAGGCCGGCGTCGCCTACTTCCAAGGCCGCCTGCGCCGCTCGCTGGAGAGCGCCGGCGCAAGCCGGACCTAAAGCCACACGAAGTCTGTCGCCGTGAGCCGTCCGGCGATGGAGAAGCCGTCGATCAGGATGGCTTGATCCACCGTGCCGTCGCCGTCTTGGTCCACCTGCAGCTGCCGGTTTCCGGCAAAGCGCGCCTCGCTGTTGCCGCTGGCGCTGAAGGCCTGGCCGTTGATGTAGGCGAAGCTGCCGACCTCCAGGCCCGTGGCGAAGACCAGCTTGTCTTCGCCATTGCCGCCGGGGAAGTCCTCACCGTCGAAGTCGCGGATCACCGGACCGCCGGAGCCGCCGAAACCGAGGCTGGCGCCGTTGAAGCGGAAGTTGTCCATGCCCGATCCGCCGAAGGCCACATCGTCCTGACCCATATAGAGCGTGTCGTTCCCGCTCTCGCCCTCCATGGTGCCGCCGTCGCCGCCGCCGAAGAGGCGGTCGTCGCCGTCACGGGCGGAGAGCGTGTCCGCCCCGGTGAAGCCGCGCAGGTCGTTGTCTCCGTCGTTCCCTTGAATCGAGTTGTCCAGCCCGTTGCCGCCGCCGTTGAGGTTGCTGTTGCCCTGCAAGCGCAGGTTTTCGAAGAAGTCGCGCGGGCCGCCGTCGGGCAAGGTGAAGTTGATGTCGGTGCGGACCAGATCGGTGCCTTCCCCGGCGAACTCGCGGATGTCGTCGGTGACGGTGTCGACCACCACCGTGTCATCGCCGGAGCCGCCAACCATCCAATCGACACCCTGCTGCCCATTCAAGATGTCGTCGCCGCTATTGCCGAAGAGGCGATTGTCGGAAGTGTTGCCCAAGAGCGTGTTGTCGAAGGCATTGCCGCGCAGGTTTGCCGGCCCAACCCCGTTGTTGATGTTGGCGCGCTCGATATGACCCTGAAAACCGTCGGCGATGGTGTAGTCGTCGGCGTTGGAGCGGATGACGTCTTCAAGCCCGCCGTTGGCCGTCTCGCGCAGAACGTCGCCGGCGCTGTCGACGATGAAGGTGTCGTCGCCGCTGCCGCCCTCAACTGTATCAACGCCGCTGCCGCCGTTGAGCCGGTCGCGCCCGGACCCGCCGAAGAAGATATCGCTGCCGGACCCGCCGGCGACGATGTCACGGCCGCGCAAGCCAGTTGCGATATCGTCGCCATCGGCGCCTAACATGGTGTCGTTGCTGTCGCCGCCAACCATGGTATCGTCACCGGCCTCACCGCGCAGCGCGTTGCGGCCAGAGCCACCGAACAGCGTGTCGCCGCCATCGCCGGCGCGAATGTCGTCGTCCCCGGATAGTCCGCGCAGGATGTCGCGCCCGGCGAAGTCGGTACCGCGCAAACTATCGTTTTTGTCCGTCCCGAAGAAGTCCGCGAGCTCAATGCTGGTGTAGGAGTTATCGCTGATCAGTTGCAGCCCGTCATTGACCTCGATCGTATCGCTGCCGGAGCCGCCGTCGATCATTTCCCCTAGTACCTGCTCTCCGCTGCGGATGACAAAACGGTCGCTGCCGCTGTCCCCGAAAAGACTGTCCAATCCAGAGCCGCCAAAGAAAACGTCATCACCCGAGGCCGCTGCAAAGCGATCTATCCCGCTACCACCATAGAGTCGGGCTGATCCATTGGCGCCAAGAGCGAAATCATCGCCGACACCGCCATAGAAAAGGTTGTTGCCGCCGGTGAACTGTATGACGTCGGTACCCGATGCGCCAAAGACGGTATCTGTGCCAAGGCCTACTTGAACGAAATCATTTCCAGAGCCGCCAAAGAAACGGTCGCTGCCGGTGCCGGCAAAGCCTGTGTCAACGCCAAGACCGCCAACGAGCGTGTCACTGCCATCGCTGCCGAAGAGGAAGTCGTTACCCTGGCTCCCGTCTAAGAGATCGTTTCCTGAGTCGCCTTGGAGGTTGTCGTTGCCGCTGCCACCGAAGAGCGTATCGGTCCCTTCACGGCCGAGGACGAGGTCCCCGCCTGATCCAGCGGACACAGTATCGTTGCCGGTATCGCCGTAGAGGATGTCGTTGCCATCGAGGCCGCCAATCAGGTCATCGTCTTCGCCGCCAAAGATACGATCTGTGCCTTCCCCGCCATAGGCTGTATCATCTCCATCACTGGCATAGAGGGAGTCGTTGCCGCTGCCACCGAACAGACTGTCGGAGTAGGTACCGCCGAAGATGTTGTCGTAGCCCGCATTGCCAAAGAGGCGGTTGGTGCCTCCGATACCGTAGATCCGATCGTCGCCAGAGCGGCCGCGGATGTAGTTGTTGCCCGTGTTGGTTCCGAAAAGACTGTTGTTACCGCTGCTGCCCAGAAGGCTGGCGCTGCGGCTCGTACGTGCATTCTCGAAGTTGAGAATGAAATCTGTCTGCCCGCCAGAGAAACTGGCGATCCCCACGCCCAAATCGATGGTCACGAAGCTCCCGAAGCTGTCTTGGCTGAAGTCGATGAAGTCGATGCCGCTGCCGCCGTCGTGGGTATCACCACTCAGGTTATCGGTATCGAAAATGGTATCGTTTCCGCTACCGCCAAAGACGGAGTCCTGACCGTTGCCGCCATAGAGACTATCATTGCCGGAGACACCGAAGAGGGTGTCGTCACCGTTCAACCCGAAGACGGTGGAAGCATTTTGGCGGCCGGTCAGCACATCGTTGCCGGTCGTGCCTGAGATCGAGTTGTCACGCGGGTCCCAGATCGCGGCCTCCACCTCGAAGTCGTTGCCGGGGGTCTCGAAGATCTGCCAGGTGGCAACGAAGCGGCCATCGCCTAAGGCTGCGACTTCGGGCGTGTTCACCAGTTCGCCGTTGCTTTGCAGGGTGATCTCTGCGCCAACCGTGTTGCCGCTTGCGTCGAAGCGGCGGCCGCGGATGGCCTCGGTACCGTCGTCGTCGTAGATGACCATGAAGCCACCGTCGTTGAGCGCGGCGACTGAGGGCTCCGCATCATCGTCGGCGTTGGTGGCAACATTCACCAAACCGGAGATATCCGTGCCTGAGGCGTTGAAGACCCGGGCGTAGATGTTCTCGTCCGCAAAGTTGGTTTCGTTGGTCCAGGCGATCACAAAGCCACCGCCGGTTAGCGCTTCCACATAGGGCTCTTCGTTCTCGTCTGTTTGCGGGCTTACGACGTTGATCCCGCTACGGACAAAGCCGCCGGAGCTGTCGAGGATGCTGAACTCTATGCCGGCGCCCGCCGGGTCGTCCTCGACGAAGCTCACGACGAAATTGTCGTTCTCCAAAACGGTGACCGTCGGTTCGCGCGGATCGCCGGATCCGGTACGGATGGTGATTTCGCTACCGACGGTTCCGCTGGAATCGACGATGCGCGCACGGACGTCCGTGCCGGCGCCGACAGAGCGGGTGTAGACAACCACAAAGCTGTCGTCGGAGAAGACTGCGACTTTTGGATCGGCGATGCCGTCAGCACCGGCCGGATCGAAGGCGACCGTGCCTGTGTCGACGGACGTACCGTTCGCGTTGTACTTCTGGAAGATGATGTCGACCGCCGTGTCGAAGTCTTCATAGACCATGACGAAGCCGCCGTCGGAGAGTGCAGCGATCTCCGGGTCGCTCTCCTCGTGGATGTTGCGGAAGCTATTGAGTTGGAAGGAGTTGCCCAGCGCCTGGCCCTCGGCATCATAGAGGCGCCCGATAATGTCGGTACCGGTGTCGCTGTCGACGCTGTTGGAATCGTCAGTGTAGGCGACCAGGAAGTTCCCATTGGCGAGGCCTGTCACCACGGGATCGAACTGAAAGTCGCCGGTCGCTCCCACGTCGCCGGTATTCACCTGGCCCAGGTCTTTCCAAAGGGTGGGGGTGGTAACCATGAGAGGACTCCAAACAGCGAGGCAAAGGGGTCAAAGCCTGGCACAAGGGCAAGGTGACTGCGAAGGCTATCCACAAGGGATTGCTGCGCATTATCATCAGGATCAGGTTTTTGTGAAGCCCTCACGCCCCCTCCTCTGTTTGGGCGCCAGTAGAAGGTGAACAACCTTAAGTAATATCCAAATCCCCTGTCTCTTGGTTGAAGGTGGCGTGCCGCATGCTAGGCTTGGCCGGGCGAGATGAAAGGGAGAGTAACCGATGCCGGGCGCACAAGAGGTCAAGGGCTGTTGTCCGCTAGACTGTCAGGATGGCTGCTCTTGGGTCGCAGAGGTGGACGAGGGCCGCGTGGTGAAGGTCACCGGCGCCAAGGAGCATCCCTTCACCCGCGGTGTGCTCTGCGCCAAGGTGAATGACTATCAGACCAAGACTTACGCTGATGATCGCCTGCTGCAGCCCTTGCGCCGCAAGGGCGCCAAAGGCTCCGGCGCCTTCGAAGCCATCTCTTGGGGTGCCGCCTTGGATGAGATCGCCGCCCGTTTCCGCGGGATCATTGAGAGAGACGGCGCGGAGGCGATCATGCCGCTGCACGACATGGGCTCCGCCGGCGTGCTGCAGCGGCGTGCGCTCATGCGGCTCTTCCACACGCTGGGTACCAGCCAGATCCACGGCAGCCTCTGCTCCCAATCGGCGATCTACCTGCTGGAGGAGGGGCACGTGATGAACTTCGATCCGGAGCTCATCGCCGAGAGCCGTTTCATTCTGCTCTGGGGTGCCAACCTGCTCTCCACCGCCCATCACCACTGGCAGCCCTTGGCAGAAGCCCGCAAGCGCCACGGCGCCAAGATCATCGCCATCGACCCGCGCCGCACCCGCACCGCCCGGCAGTGCGACGAGCATCTGGCGATCCGGCCCGGCACTGACGCTATGCTGGCGGCGGCCATTGCCAAGATCCTGGTCGATGAGGGCCTGGCCGATCTGGACTACGCCCAGGCCTCCGCTGTGGAGGTCGAGGCCTATCTGGCGGAGATCGCTCCTTGGACGGCCGAGCGTGCTGCGGAGGCCACCGGTGTTGCGGCAGCCGACATCCGCCGCATCGCGCTGCTTTATGGCCAGGCCAAGCCGGGCACCATTCGCGCCGGGGTCGGGCTGCAGCAGACGCTTGGCGGCGATATCACCATGCGCAGCCTCTCTGCACTCGCGCTGCTATCGGGCCATTGGCGCCAGCCAGGTGGAGGGCTCTATGTCTACTCCGCCCCGACCCTCGACGACACGGCGGCCGAACGGGCCGACCTGCTGCCGCGGGAGACGCGCAGCCTCGACCGCACGCGTTTGGGCGAGATCCTGACCTCTAAGACGCTCTCGCCGCCGGTGAAGGGGCTAATGATCTGGGGCCACAATCCCCTGATCAACCAGCCGGATGCCGGGCGGGTGAAGCGAGGCCTGGCCCGCGAGGACCTCTTCACCGTGGTGATCGAGCACTGCATGACCGATAGCGCCCGCCACGCCGACATCGTCCTGCCCTCCACCACGCAGCTGGAGCACTTCGACATCCAGGGCTCCTGGGGACATGAGTATGTCGGCCTGAACCAGCCGGCCATCGCACCCTTGGGCGAGGCGCGGCCGCACAGCCAGATCCTGCGCG
>JBCBSF010000075.1:0-28428 GCA_039819325.1 Pseudomonadota bacterium
GGGCGGGGGAGAGGGCCGGCGCCGCTACACTTAACTGCCGCGGGAGAGTGGCACAGCGGCCAAGCGGCTGGCTATAGTTCGCAGATGACAGTTCCCGGTCATCCCGAAGCTCCGCCCGCCGACAGGCCCACCTGGCCGCGCTTTCGCGCAGCCGGCGACAGCGGCCTGATCGTGGAATTCGGCGACCAGCTGGATCAGCGCATCAACAACGCCGCTCTCGCCTTCGACCGGCGGCTTGCGGCGGCCAAGATCGCCGGCATCAGCGAGACGGCGCCGACCCTCCGCTCAGTGCTGGTGCGCTTCGACCCCCTCACCTTGGCGCCGGCGGAGCTGCGCCGTCGGCTGCAAGACCTCTTAGCCGAGGCCGATTGGCTGGCGGCTGGCCCGCCGGAGGGACGCAGCCTTTGGCGCGTTCCGCTGCTCTATGGCGGCGAGGCAGGCCCCGATCTGGCGGAGATCGCTGAGCGGCTGGAGGTTCGGGCAGAGGCCCTGGTGGCAGAGCACGCAGCCTGTCGGCAGCGGGTCATGATGCTGGGCTTCGCTCCCGGCTTTGCCTATCTGGGCGAATTGCCGGAGCGTTGGGATCTGCCGCGCCTGCCCAAGGTCAAGCCCTCGGTCCCGCCAGGTTCGCTCTCGGTGGCGGTACGCCAAAGCGTGCTCTGTGCTACCACTATCCCCACCGGCTGGCGTACCATTGCGCGCAGTCCTTTCCGCAGCTTCGACCTCAGCCGTGATCCGCCCTTCCAGCTGGAGCCTGGCGACGAAGTCGCCTTCGAGCCTGTGGATCAAGCCGCCTACGACCGCCTGCAGGCCAAGGCTGAGGCAGGCGGCCAGGTCGCCAGCCGCGAGCAGCTGACGTGAGCCCGGTGTCGCTTGCGGTGCTCTCCGCCGGACCTTGCGTGACGGTGCAGGACGCAGGCCGCCCAGGCTATCAGCGCTATGGCGTGGCAGAAGGCGGGGCGCTCGACCGCTATGCCTTGGCTGAGGGGGCGGCACTCTTGCAGAACGACCCGGCGTCGGCAGCCATTGAATGCTTCGGGCTCGGCGGCCGCTTTCAAGCCAAGGGCGGCGCCCTACGCTTCGCGCTGAGCGGTGCGCCTATGGCTGCCTATCAGATGGATGCTACCGGCCAGAAGGAACGCCTGACCTGGCGGGCGAGCGGCCTGCTGCAAGAGGGCGAGGTGCTGGAATTGGGCGCAGCGGAGGGCGGCTTGGTCAGCTACCTGCACCTAGGCGGTGGGATCGCGGTCATGCGTGAACTGGGCGCGCGTGCCACCCATCTGCGCGCCGCTATTGGACCGCCGCGCTTGGAAGCAGGACAGAGCCTGTCGGTCGGGCCTGACCAAAGCGCGGACAAGGAGCTACGCCGCAAGCGGCTCCCGGAGCCTGACTATCTCGGCAAGCGCGAGATCCGTATCCTCTGGGGACCGCAGGCAGAGCGCTTCTCTCCCGCGGTCCGCCAGCGCCTGTTAGAGTCAGACTACCGCGTCTCGGCCAAACGCGACCGCATGGGAGCACGGCTCGAGGGGCCCAGCCTGGAGGCTGAGGGGCAGCTGACCGGACTGTCGGATGCCGTCTCGCTGGGTGACGTCCAAGTTCCAGGTGACGGCCTGCCGCTGGTTCTACTGGCCGACCGGCAGCCCACCGGCGGCTATCCCCGTATCGCCACGGTGATCAGCGCCGACCTGGCAGCCTTCGCCCAGCTGGAGAGTGGCCAGCCCTTCCGCTTTCGCCTGGTGGAAGAGGAGGAGGCGCTGGAGGCCCTGGCCGCCTGGCGGAGGAAGATTGCCGGCTTGAGCAAGCGCATCACGCCCTTGTTGCGTGATCCGCGTGAGCTGCCCGATCTCCTCTCCTACAATCTGATCGACGGGGTGGTGACGGGCGGAGACTAGGGAGCGAAGAGGAACAGACATGAGCGACAGAATCGATCTGAACGCCGATCTCGGCGAGTCCTTCGGCGCCTGGACCATGGGCAACGATGCCGAACTGCTAGACCTGGTCTCCAGCGCCAATATCGCCTGTGGGTTCCACGCCGGCGATCCCTTGGTGATGACCAAGACGGTCGCGCTCTGCCGTGACAAGGGTGTCGGGATCGGCGCCCACCCGGGCTTCGACGATCTGCGCGGCTTTGGCCGGCGCCGCATCCTGGGCATGAGCGCAGAACAAACCACCGCCCTGCTGCTCTATCAAATCGGTGCGCTGCAAGCCATTGCGCGGGGTGCCGGTCAGCAGGTGCGACACGTCAAACTGCACGGCGCGCTCGCCAACATGGCAAGCGAAGAAGCCGCGATTGCCGAGGCCTATGTCGCCGCCGCCAAGGCCGCCGATCCGGACCTGATCGTCGTCGCCATGGCAACCACCGAGCTGGAGGCCGCGGTGACCAAGGCCGGCATGCCGCTGGCGCGCGAGCTCTATGCCGACCGCGCCTACAACCCCGACGGCACCTTGGTCAGCCGTGGCCAACCCGGTGCCATGATCCATGATCCAGACGAGGCAGCCGACCGGGTCTTGCGGATGGTGGAGGAGAAAGCGATCCGCGCGCTAGACGGCAGCAAGATCGACACACCCGGCGACAGCGTTTGCGTTCATGGTGACGGCCCGGAAGCCCTGCGCATAGCGGAACGTATCCGCAGCCGACTGGAGGGGGCTGGTGTTCAGGTCATGCAGATGGGCTAACGCATCGGCCCCGGCGGTTCTTCCATGGAGGTTGATGGCTTTCCTCCGCCCAGCCGGGTTCCATCCGCCAGCAGTTCGACGAAGGAACGCAGGATCGGCGGCGTTACAGCCGACAGGGGATTGATGACGATGCGTGGGTCGCGCAGAGCACCAGAGATCGCATAGCTGATGGCGAAAAGCCCCTGGTTCTCGCCGCCCGTCACCACCCAGCCCAGAATTGGGATCTGATTGAGGAAGTCGTTCAAGGCGTAGGCCGGTATCACCCGTCCACGCAGGTCGATGGTGTCTGCTTCGGAATCAAGGCTTCCGTTCGCGGTCACCGCGATGTCCGATCCCACCGCCCGTAGGTCGTCCAACTGTACCTTCGAGCCTTGGATGGTTAGCCCAGCGGTCAAGCGGTCGATGGTCAGACCCGGACCACTGACCAGTGCCGTCACGCCCTCCGGCACCGTCGTCAGGTACAGGTTCTCGCCCGATAGGGCCCCGGAGAGGGCCATTCCCGGCCCTGGTGGCGCACTTGCCTTCCACGAGAGTTGACCACCTTCGAGCTCATCATAAAGGTCCAAGGCACGCAGCAGGGCGCCGAGATTACTGACCTCAATATCCGCGCGGTGCCCGCCGTCATGGGGCCCGAAGACAAGGTCTAACGCACCCCGGTTGTTTCCTTCCACCAGCTGGGCTGCGAGATCGAGGCCCATGTCGCCGGCGATGTTCGTTGCGCTTCCGCGAACGTTCTGCAAGCTTCCGGCAGGCAGAATGATGCGGTCGAGGTTCTGCAAGGTGAGGTCGGCACGTTGGGGAGCATCGACCTCTTCCAGGCGTTCCTCAGGATCAACGTTCGGCAGCGCGCCATCCTTGATCCAGGGGCGGGCATCGATCGTCCCGCCGCCGATGCTGGCGTGGACCCGATCCGGCATCTCGTCGATGACGATGTCCCTCAGATCATAGTTCTTGAAGGCCGCGCGCGACAAACGGGCCTGGGTGAACACACTCTCCGCGTTGAAGTCGAAGGCGCCTGCGGCCTGAAAGCCAGGTGCGGAAAGACTAACGTCCCGGACGTGCCGCAGGGCGCCGGCTTCCACGTCCAGCTTGCCCTTCAGGCTGGCGGCCTCTCCGGGCGGCTTTTGCCAGTCTATCAGCGGCTGGGTCAGACTCGCGTCGGTCAGGTCCGCATCGACATCAATGGTCAGGCGCCGGCTGGGGTTTCCAGTGATGGTGAAGCGCCCGGCGAAGTGCTCGCTCACGCGGTCGGCAGAGGGGGGCACCAAGGCCGCCAGGGTCGTGGCCGCGATCCGGTCACTGCGAGCCTCCAGCGAGAGCGCGCCGCTATAGTCTTGACGGTAGCGTGCCTGAAAACGGCTGCCGGCAATAGCAGCATCACCGGTGACGATCAGCCGGCGCATGTCCGCGTCCACCGCCACCGCGCGGCCGCTGATATCCTGGCCAAGCACCAGGTCGGGCATCAGCACCTCGGTGAAGTTGCCCTTCGCCGTCAGCGCGATGTCGGGCGCGTCCAGATCATTCAGCAGCGGAAAGCCGAGGGTGACGTCCACCCGGCCCTCACCTTGGACGCCCCGCTGTTCGATCCCGGTCCGCGATATCAGCGCCAGTCCAGGCTGATTCAGGGCGGATAGCATGTTCGACAGGCTGCCGGCCACCGGGCTCTCAATCAGAATCTTTGGCAGGTCATCCGCCAGGTCGTAGAGCGTCACCAGCCCTGGACCCAAGGTGAGCCCCTGGGAGTTGCCACCCAGCACCTCGAAGATCAGCCGATCGTCCTCGACCCGAGCCACACCGCCCAAGCCCAGCAAGGGCGGTAAGGGCTCCAGATAGGTCAGCGTGAGACCGGAATAGCCGAAGGATCCGCTGATCGATTGATTGCTGGCCCCTTCCGCGCCCAGGTCGAAGCTGAGCGCGGCATGCAGGTCGCTTACCATTCCAGCAGTGATGTTCTGGGTCACCCAATCATGCGCATTGGCGCCATAGACCGAGGGCCAGAGCCAGGAAAGCTTGTTGACAGCAAAGCTGCTGGCCTCTGCTTC
Organism: Pseudomonadota bacterium; assembly: GCA_039819325.1. GTDB lineage: Bacteria > Pseudomonadota > Alphaproteobacteria > Kiloniellales > JACOMY01 > JACOMY01. Next base: position 4,719 of record JBCBSF010000075.1, read on the forward strand.
AAACTTCAGCCGCCAGCGGCGCAGCGGAGTATCAGCCTCGGCGCGTTCTAATGACACGCGGCTCGTGATCACCGGGCCTGGATTGGCCTCCGTGCCAGTCGCCAGGTGAGAATCGTAGATGGTGAGCTTCGCCTCTGCCAGATCGATGCGCCCGTTGATGGCACCCGTCCTGATCGGCACCGGGTCAATGCCGCCAGCCGCCGGCCGCAGCAGACCTTGACCAGCGGTCAGCTCGAAATCGACGAAGAAGAGCGATCCTTCCTCGGCCAAAGTGGCTGAGATGTCGCCATTGAGCTCGCTTTCCAGCACCGCCAGGCCTTGGACCTGCGGCAAGAGTGTGGTGAGCCGTGCGAGGTTGAGGTCGCCGATCTGGCCGGCGACATCCAAGGTGCCGCTGGTCTTGTCGTAGATGAAGGCCAAGTCGGCACTGGCCATATGGCCGCCCAGTGGTAGGGAGAGATCGATTTCTCCGGTCAGACCTTCTGGGCTCCGGCGCAGGATGATGAGGTCAGCCGGCAAGATCCAGGTAAAGCCCAAGACCCGGTCATCGACGACGATTTCGGAGTTCACGAGAGAGACGGACTGCAGGTCCGACAGCGGGCCCAGGTCGCGGTCGCTCAACAAGGCGTTGATGGCCAATAGCGCCTCGTTGGCCTCCTGGGGTGCGGTCCGCGGCGTGCGAGTCGGGTCGGTCAGTTCCTCCTGTCGCGTGCGGCGCTCATCTGGCGCAAAGACTCGTTCAGCGCGCTCAGCACTGCTGTGCAGCAACAAGACCTCGAAGCCTTGATCGGGATCGCGGCGCATCGTCAGCCGCGCGCCGACCAGATCCAAATCCGTCACCTCCACTTTGCCTTCCAACAAGGGGGCGACGGAGAAATCGATGTTGGCCAGCGGCAGGGAGAAGGACTGTTCACCCTCGGCATCATCCACACGCAGGCCAGTGACCTGCAGTTCCAGGCTTTGTCGCTGCTCGTCCCAGAGCAGCCTCGTCCCGGTAATCTCTGCGCTGCCCTCTACGGCTGTCTGTGCATCGAAGGCCTGGACCAACAAGGGTGTCAGGAAATCAAGAGAAATGGGGCGATCCACCAGCCGCCAGAAGAGGAAGGCCGAGAGCACCAGCAGAAGCGCAATCACACCAATGAGGATTTCGATGGTGAGCGCGCAGATGCGGAAGAAGCGGCTGCGCGGGCGATGCGCGCGGCGGGCGCGAAAACGCAAACGCCGCCGGGGCCGGAGAGCAGGCGCGCCTTGACCCTCGCCCTCGGGCGACGCAGGCTCCAGCTGAGCGCCGGAATCGGCAAGGTCTGCGGGGCGATCGCTCACTGGGCCATCCCGTTCACGGCATAACGCAGCAGCGCCCGGCCAGGGGATCATTCCCCCAACAGGTGCCTTGCCCTTCAGAGCTTGACGATGTCGCTCCTACCAGATCCACCTCCGCCTTTGCTCCCACGTCCTTACCACGCCGAAGACGCAGCGCTGGGCTTTCAGCGCTGGCAAGAGCGGCTGGAAGCGCTCGACGACCCAGCTTTGACCACAGCTCTTCAAGAGCTGTCGCAAGCGCCGGGCCCCCAGGGCGTGCTTGCCGCCGTCTTCGCGCAGTCCCCCTTCCTAACTGACTGTGTCCTCAAGGAGCCAGCCCTCTTGGTGTCGCTGCAAGAGCAAGGACCGGACGCGGTGATGAAGGCGTTGCTGGCCGAGCTACAACGGAGCGAACAGAGCGATGGGTCCGATCAGCCGAAAGACCGGACCGGCATGCAGCGCAGCCTGCGTCAGGCCCGCCGCCGGGCCGCCTTGATCATCGCGCTGGCAGACCTCACCGGCCAGTGGAGCCTGCGCCAGGTCACCGAGAGTCTAAGTGCGCTCGCCAAGGGTCTGCTGAACCAAGCCCTTATCTTCCTGCTGCGCGAAGCTTCCGGCCGCGGCTTGCTGGAGCTACCCCACCCTGATCAGCCGTTGCGCGATTGCGGCTTCGTGGGCCTTGGTATGGGCAAGCTGGGGGCGGGAGAACTCAACTACTCCTCCGACGTCGATCTGATCATCCTCTTCGATCCCAAGCGGCTCACCTGCAATGGCCGCTTCAGCGCCAACGAGTTGGCGCAGCGTCTGACCCGGGATCTCATCATCCTGATCAGCGAACGAACCGCCGATGGCTACGCCTTCCGCATCGATTTGCGGCTGCGGCCCGATCCGGGCGCTACCCCGCCTGCGGTGTCGGTCAACGCAGCCCTCGTCTACTATGAGAGCCTGGGTCAGAATTGGGAGCGCGCCGCTATGATCAAGGCGAGCCCCATGATTGGCGACGAGCGCTTGGGCGACGACTTTCTGAAGGAGATCCATCCCTTCATTTGGCGCCGCAGCCTAGATTTCCTGGCGATCAAAGACATCCATGCCATCAAGCGGCAGATCCACGCGACCAAGGGCGGCGCCGTCGTGGCGATTGAGGGTCACAACGTCAAACTGGGCCGCGGCGGCATCCGCGAGGTGGAGTTCTTCGCCCAAACCCAGCAGTTGATCTGGGGTGGTCGTCACCCAGCCCTGCGCGACAACCGCACCCGCGAGTCGCTCTTGGCGCTGGCTGATGCCGCCTTGATTACGCCTGAAGCGGCACAGGACCTCTATGAGAGCTACGCCTACCTGCGCCGGATCGAACATCGCCTGCAGATGATTGCCGATCAGCAGACCCACAGTCTGCCGGACACCGCCGAAGGGATCGAACGCCTGGCTGCCTTTCTCGGGCTGGCTGACGGCGCTGCGCTGCGCCAGGAACTCACCGCGCATCTGCGCCGAATCGAAGACCACTATGCGCGTCTTTTTGAAGAAGAGGGGGAGGAGAAGACTGAGGAGACGGAGATCGCCGAGGCCCTGGGCGATCTGGTCTTCACCGGCGACACCGCAGGACCGGGCACCACAGAAACCCTGTCCGAACTGGGCTTCACCGATCCCGAACGGGTCTTCGCCCTGGTCCGCTCCTGGCACCACGGGCGCTATCGGGCGACCCGCAGCACCGCCAGCCGAGAGCGCCTGACCTTGCTGATGCCCCGCCTGCTGCAGGCCTTGGGCGAGAGCGCTGATCCCGATGCCGCGCTCGTCGGCTTCGATACCTTCCTGAGCGGTCTGCCAGCCGGCGTGCAGCTCTTCGCGCTGCTGCAAGCCAATCCGCATCTCTTAACCCTGCTAGCGAAGGTCATGGGCTCTGCCCCTGCTTTGGCCCATCAGTTGGCGCGCCGGCCGGTCTTGATCGATTCCTTGCTCTCACCCGACTTCTACAGCTCGCTGCCTAAGCGGCAGGGGCTACAGGAGGAGTTCAGCACCTTCCTGGCTGCCGCGCGCTCTTATGAAGAGGAGTTGGACCTGCTGCGGCGTGCCGTGCACGACCGCCGCTTTCAGGCGGGCGTCCAGCTTCTGCTGGGGATCGCGCAGGAAGCCACCTTGAGCCGGCGCTTGAGCGACATCGCCGATGCCGCCTTGCTGGTCGTGCTGGAGCAGGTGCAGGCCGAGTTTGCCCAGCAGCACGGTATCATCCCTGGGGCTGGCTTCGCCTTGCTGGCGCTTGGCAAGCTCGGCAGCCGAGAGATGACCTTCACCTCCGACCTAGACCTGGTCTTCCTCTATGACGTGCCCGACGGCGTGGAGGCGTCGGATGGGGAGCGACCGCTGGATCCCACCACCTACTTCCTGCGTTTCAGTCAGCGTCTGGTCGCTGCCATCACCGCGCCGACGGCAGAAGGGCCGCTCTATACCATCGACATGCGGCTGCGCCCGGCTGGAAATGCCGGACCCTTAGCCAGCAGTTTGACCGCTTTTTCGAAGTATCATCGCGACGAGGCTTGGACCTGGGAGCATATGGCCTTGACCCGCGGTCGCCTGCTCGCCAACGACCCCGACTTCGCCTGCCGCTGTCAGCAGAGACTGACCGCGCTCCTTACAGCCCCACGACGGCCGGAAGCACTGCTGCGCGACATCGCTGACATGCGCGTCCGGCTGAAGCGGGACAAGCCGGCCAAGGGGCCTTGGGATCTGAAGCAGCGCGAGGGCGGTCTCGTCGAGGCTGAATTTCTGGCACAGTACTGGCAGCTCCGCCATGCCGAGCACCATCCTCACGTGCTCGTTGGCGATACGGCGGCAGCCTTTACCGTCTTGGCAAGCGCCGGCCTGATCGACCCTGAGATGGCGGAGTGCCTGGAGCGTTGCACGCATTTCCTACGCCGGCTGCAGGGCTACCTGCGTCTGACCCTTGGCGGCAACGACGACGGCCAAGACCTATCGCTGGTACCCGACGCCATACGCCAGGGCGTGACCGACGCCGCCAGCGCTCTTGACTTCGCTGCCTTGGAAATCACCTTGGAGGAGGTCGCGGGCTACATTGCCGACTGTTTCGAAGCGCAGATCGCCGCCCCGGCGCGTGCGCTCGAAGCACAGGAAGCCACGCCCGCGCAGCCGTCAGCACAAGCGGATGCATAAGAATCCCGACAAGGAGAGAGCAGGATGACCACAGCCATCGGCGAAGCCGCCCCCGATTTCACCATGCCGACCGACGGCGGCGGCCAAGTCAGCCTCTCTGAGCTGAAGGGCAAGAACGTCATCCTCTACTTCTATCCGAAGGACGACACGCCCGGCTGCACGAAGGAGGCCTGTGGCTTTCGCGACAACCTGGCCGACTTCACCGGTGCCGATGCAGTAGTCATCGGCGTGTCCAAAGACAGCGTCGCCAAGCACGACAAGTTCAAGGCCAAGTACGAGCTGCCTTTCACGCTCGCCAGCGACGAGGAAGGCAAGGTATGCGAGGCCTATGGCACCTGGGTGCAGAAGTCGATGTACGGCAAGACCTACATGGGCATCGACCGGGCCACCTTCCTGATCGACGGCGAGGGCGTCCTGCGCCAGGAGTGGCGCAAGGTGAAGGTCCCAGGCCACGTCGAGGCAGTGCTGGAGGCCGTTAAGGCCCTCTAAAGGGAAATGAGTGGGATTGAATACCCCTCCACCCACGTACACCCTCGTCCTGAGCAGCGGTCGTAGACCGCACCTGTCGAAGGGCGGGCCTCAAGCTCGGTGCTAACGGCCCGCCTTTCGACGGACGCTCGCTAGCGCTCGCTGCTCAAGACGAGGGAGGGCTTGCGGAAACGCTGTTTCTAACTGAGCTCTTCCTACACTAGCCCGGCCGCGTCATCGCCAAGGGATCGATGGCGCGGTCGAAGGCCGCGCCATCCAGATAGCCCAGTTCCAGACAGGCCTCGCGCAGTGTCTGGTTTTTCTCAAAGGCGTGATGGGCGACTTGGCTCGCCTTGTCATAGCCAATGAGCGGGCTCAAGGCGGTGACCAGCATGAGGGACTGCTCGACGAAGCCGGCGATCCGCTCCTCGCGCGCCGTCATGCCCTCGACCAGAAAAGCCGAGAAGTTCGTACAGCCGTCGCTTAGCAGGCGGATGGACTGAAGCAACGCGTTGATGATGAGCGGCTTATAGACGTTCATCTGGAGGCTGCCGCTGGTGCCGCCCAGCGCCACAGCCTGATCGTTGGCGATCACCTGCAGGCTCAGCATGGTCAGCGCCTCGCACTGGGTCGGGTTCACCTTGCCAGGCATGATGGAAGAACCCGGCTCGTTCTCCGGCAAGGCCAGCTCGCCTAGGCCGCAACGCGGGCCGGAGGCCAGCAGGCGGATGTCATTAGCGATCTTGTTGAGGCCCACCGCCAGCCCGCGCAGGGCCGCAGAGAGCGCCACCAGGGCATCGTGCGAGCCCTGCACTGCGAACTTGTTCTCAGCCGAGGTGAAGGGCAGGCCGGTCAGCGCGGCGATCTCCGCCGTCGCCTCTTCGGCGAAGCCCGGCGGGCAGTTGATGCCGGTACCGACCGCGGTGCCGCCCAGCGCCAAGGCGTAGACATCCGGCAGGCTCCGCTCAATCCGCGCCAGCGCTTGGTCCAGCTGCACGACGAAGCCAGAGACCTCCTGGCCAAGGGTCAGTGGCGTGGCGTCTTGGTAGTGCGTGCGCCCGATCTTCACGATGTCCGACCAGAGCGCCGCGTTCTCCGCTAGCGCGTCGCGGAGCCTGCGGATAGCCGGCAGCAGCTGCGCCGTCACCTCGCGGGCCGCAGCCATATGCATGGCGGTCGGGAAGCTGTCGTTGGAGGACTGCGAGAGGTTCACGTGGTCGTTGGGGTGGATGGGGTCCTTGCTGCCCAGGACCCCGCCGGCCAATTCGATGGCGCGGTTGGCGATGACCTCATTGACGTTCATGTTGGTCTGGGTGCCACTGCCAGTCATCCAGACGTGGAGAGGGAAGTGCGCATCCAGCTGGCCGTCCGCCACCTCCTGCGCTGCGGTCACGATCAGATCGCGGCGTTCTGGCGACAGGAGCCCGAGATCGCAATTGGCCCGCGCCGCGGCGATCTTCAGCAGGCCATAGGCATGGATCACCGGCAGCGGCATCCGCTCATCCCCGATGGAGAAGTAGGTGAGAGAGCGCTGGGTCTGCGCGCCCCAGTACTTCTCCGCGGGCACCTGGACGAGGCCCAGGCTATCGCGCTCCTCCCGCATCACCACTGGGCCTTAAGGCAGCAGCACGGTCGAGCCGGTCGTCTTGCGTCCCTCGAGATCGCGGTGGGCCTGGACCACTTCGCTCAAGGGGTAGGTCTGATCGATGCGGATGGTCACGTCACCGGCCTTCACCCGGCGGAAGAGGTCGCGTGCCATGGTCTGCACCTGCAAAGGCGTGCCGGCATAGTTCAGCAAGGTCGGCCGCGAGACGAAGAGCGAGCCCTTGGCCGCCAACTGACCCAGATTCACCGGCGGCACTGCGCCCGAGGCATTGCCGAAGGAGACCATGGTGCCGAACATCTGCAGACAGTCCAGCGACATCTCCCAGGTGTCGGCGCCGACGCCGTCATAGACTACGGGCACACCCTTGCCGTCGGTTAGCTCTTTGACCCGGGCAACCACGTCTTCCTCGCGATAGTTGATGACGTGATGGCAGCCGTGATCGCGCGCCAGCTTGCCCTTCTCTGCAGAGCCCACGGTGCCGATGACCCGCACGCCCAGGGCATCGAGCCATTGGCAGGCGATAAGGCCGACCCCGCCGGCAGCGGCATGAAACAGCACCGTTTCGCCCTCGCTCACCGGATAGAGCTGGCGGATCAGGTACTGCACCGTCAGGCCCTTCAGCAACATGGCAGCGGCAGTGCGGTCATCCACCGCGTCGGGCAGGCGCACCAGGGTGCCGGTCGGCATGACCCGGGCCGAGGCATAGGCCCCCAGCGGTCCGGTGCAATAGCCGACCCGGTCGCCCTCGACAAAGTCATGGACGCCGCTGCCCACGGCCTCGATCACGCCCGCGGCCTCCAGCCCGATGCCGGAAGGGAAGGTCAGGGGGTAGAGGCCGCTTCGGTGATAGGTGTCGATGTAGTTCAAACCCACGGCGGTCTGACGGACCAGAACCTCGCCCGCAGCGGGCGCCCCGACCTCGGCCGTCTGCACGGCCATGACCTCGGGCCCGCCAGCTTCCGTGATGGTGATTGTTGTTGCCTGCATGGGACCCTAGCCCCCGAGATTGTCTTTGAAGAAGGCAGCGGAGAGGCCATTGGCCTTGGCCGCGGCCGCGGCCTGGTAGTGCGCGCCACCGACCCGCGCAAAGGCATGGTCGCAGCCCGGATAGCTCTCGAAGGTCACAGGCGGCAGGCCAGCCAGGACTGCCTTCATCGCGGCCTGGGCCTCGGGCGGGACGAACTCGTCCTTTTCGGCGACGTGCATGAGCAGCGGCTTGGCGATCTTGCCGGCCTCGTCCAGCAACTGATCGATCTGGACACCGTAGTAGCTAACGTTGCAGTCGCTATCACTTCGGGTCGCCATCAGATAGGCCAGCTTGCCACCCAGGCAGTAACCCACGCTGCCGACCTTGCCGTTCCCGGCGGGGTGCTGGCGCAGGGTGGTGAGCGCTGCGGTCAGATCCTCAACCCCCTTATCGACGTCGAAGCGGCCGAAGAAGTCGAAGGCACGGGCCCAGTCTGCCTCTGTCTGATCGGTCAGCTGCACGCCCGGCTCCATCCGCCAGAAGAGGTCGGGGCAGGCGGCGACGTAGCCTTGCGCTGCCAGCTCGTCACAGGTGGCGCGCATGAAGCCGTTCACGCCGAAGATCTCTTGGATCACCAGGATGACGGGGGCGGGGGTGGCGGCAGGCAAGGCAACATAGCCGCCCATTTCTCCGTCAGCGGTGGCAAAGGTCATCTCTGGCATGGTGGACAAGCTCCCTGAAGCGATTGGTGGCGTGAGACTGCCAAAGCCGGGGCGCGAGAACAATGACGCGACGGCGAGGCTGCTTGTCCCTCAGGTCACCAACGGGGTGCCACGAATCACAAAAGGGGCCGGGGGATCGTTGCGTCCCCTCGGCCCCTTTCGTTTGTCGGCCCCCTGTCAACTTGCCGCGGGAGGCAAGCTAACGACTTGACTGTGGGAATCAAGAGACTTGTCACTGATTCGCCATGTGCTCGCTTGCGAATGCTAGGCGTGGTGGAAAGAGCCTCAGGTTTTGAACAACTTAGCGGCATCGCCCAGGTAGGCCTGCTTGCCCTGGCGTATCGCCTTTACCCGCGCCAGCTCTGTCTCTAGGGCCGCGGCATAGGCCTCCAGTTCGCCGACGCCCAGCGGTTCCAGATCACGGCCCAAGCCCCAGCGGGCTGGGGCTGCTGCGTCTTCCTCGTCCATGCTGCCTCTCCTCTCCTAAAAGCGGTCTACCGGCCAAGCCTTGTTTCCTGCCCTGCTGGTCCGTTAGACCAAAGGGTAGGAGAGACGCTAAGCCAAAATCCAGAGCAGGCTTAGGTGAAGGGGAGCCATACCGATCATGCCCACGTCCGGACACATGCGGGCCATCGAGATTGCCGAGCCGGGCGGGCCGGAGGTGCTGCGTGTGACCTCTCTGCCGATTCCGTCACCCGGGCCCAGCGAGGTCTTGATCGAAGTCGCGGCGGCCGGGGTGAACCGGCCAGACGTGCTGCAACGTCTGGGCGGCTATCCGCCCCCACCCGGCGCCAGCCCCATTCCCGGGCTGGAGGTAGCCGGAAAGATCATCGCACTCGGGCCAGACGTCACCGGTCTGGCAGAGGGAGACCAGGTCACCGCCTTGGTCACCGGCGGCGGCTATGCCGACTATTGCCTTGCTCCCGCCGCGCAGTGTCTGCCGCTGCCCAAGGACTACAGTGCTTTGCAGGCCGCCGCCTTGCCGGAAACCTACTTCACCGTCTGGTCTAACGTCTTCGACCGCGCCGGCCTGAAAGCGGGGGAGAGCTTTCTGGTCCATGGCGGCTCGTCGGGGATTGGCACCACGGCGATCCAGCTGGCCAAGGCCTTCGGCGCCACGGTGCTGGCGACCGCCGGCTCGGCGGAGAAGTGCGCGGCCTGCGTAGAGCTGGGCGCGGCCCGTGCCATCAACTACCGCGACGAGGACTTCGTCGAGATCGCCAAGGAGATGACCGAGGGCAAGGGCGTCAACGTCATCCTGGACATGGTGGGCGGCAGCTACGTCCAGCGCGATATCTCCGCCCTCGCTCCCGACGGCCGCCTGGTCTTCATCGCCTTCCTGGGCGGCAGCAAGGCGGAGGTCAACTTCCTACCGGTGATGCTGAAGCGGATCACCATCTCCGGCTCGACGCTCCGCGCCCGCTCCGTCGCCTTCAAGGCGGCGATTGCCGAGGCCTTGCGCGAGAAGGTCTGGCCGCTGCTGGACGCTGGTACCCTGGCACCGCAGATCCATGCAACCTTCCCGCTGGAGCAGGCGCGTGAGGCACATGCACTGATGGAATCCTCCAGCCATATCGGCAAGATCATGCTGACGCCCTAACGCGGGGCTCTTGGGAATCGGAGAAGAAAGAGCCTGCCATGGCAGACGCCTCAGGAGGGGACAAGCGGACCTTGAGCCAGACCTGGCCCGGCGCGGAAGCAGAGGTCGGCGCCTGGACCGACCACTACTTCCGCCGCACCAAGCAGATCATCGAGCATGTCGGCGATTGCCAGGTCACCTATGCCGTCTTCATGCGCCGGCCGGTGGTCTCTGCCCCGCGCCTGGCCTTGAGCTGGCTGGAGACCGTCGTCGCAGCGCGCGGCGGCTCGGTCGAGATCGAGGTAATGCATCCGGAGGGCAAGTGGGTCGGTGCGGGCGAGCCGCTCTTCTACCTGACCGGCCGCTTCAGCCAGCTGGTGGATCTGGAGACCCTGCTGCTGCAAAAGCTGGGGCCGGCCTGTGTGGCTGCCTTCAACGCCTATACCATGTGCGCCGACCTGCCGAAGGTGGCCTTCCTGGCAATGGACGCCCGCCACTGCGCCGGCACGGAGATGGCGGAGATGATGGCCTATGCGGCCTCCGTCGGTTCGGCGCGGGCGCAGCGTAAGGTCGGCGCGCTGGGCTTCGTCGGCAATGCCACCGATGCCACAGCCCACTTCTTCGGTGCCGATGGCGGCAAGGGGACCATGCCGCATGCCTTGATCGGCTATGCCGGCTCTACCCTCAAGGCAGCCCAGATGTACGATAGCCTCTATCCCGACGAGCCGATGACCGTGCTGGTGGACTATTTCGGGCAAGAGGTCTCGGACAGTCTGGCCGTGGCGGAGGCCTTCCTCGAACGCGCAGCCAGCGGCCAGCTTTCGGTACGGCTCGACACTCCCGGCAGCCGCTATGTGGAAGGGCTGGACCCGACCATTTCCTATGCCGTCTTGGAGCGCAACGCGCCGGCCGCCATCCGTGGCTATCGGACGGAGGAGGAGCTGCGCTACCTGGTCGGCGCCGGTGTGACGGCAGCAGCGCTCTGGTACATGCGCGAAAAGCTGGACGAGGCCGGCTTCGACCAGGTGAGGCTGGTGGCTTCTTCCGGCTTCGATCCGCGCAAGTGCCGGATCATGGCCGATGCAGCAGCGCCGGTGGACGTCATCGGCAGCGGCAGCTTTCTGCCTGCGCGCTGGAGCGAGACCTACGCCACCGCCGACATCGTCAACTATGACGGTGTCGATCGGGTCAAGATCGGGCGCGAGTTTCTGCTGCGCAAGAGTCCTGACCAGGGCTAGGCACCTTGGATTTTCGGCCCATCGCGCATGTCTTCGGGCTGGTAATCCTGGCCCTTGGGGTGCTGGGCCTCTTTCCCGCCCTTGCCGATTGGGTAGACGAGGGGCCCGATAGCCTGGTCTTCCTGGCCTCTGCCGGCGTCACCCTTTTCATTGGCGGGGCTTTGTCGCTCTCGACCTACACGCCCGGTACCAAGCTCTCGCTGCCGCAGGCCTTCGTGCTGACACCAGTCTGCTGGTTCGGATTGCCACTCTTCGCGGCCTTGCCCTTCTTGTGGGGCCATCAGGACCTGGGCTGGGCCGATGCCTACTTCGAAGCCGTCTCGGGCCTGACGACGACCGGATCGACGATCCTGACAGGGCTAGACGGCATGCCGCAGGGGATCCTGCTCTGGCGCGGGCTCTTGCAGTGGATGGGTGGGCTGGGCGTGATCATGATCGCCATTGCCATTCTGCCGCTCTTGAAGGTTGGCGGGATGCAGCTGATGCGTACCGAGTCCTCCGACCGCTCGGACAAGGTCTTGCCCCGCGCCTCGCAGTTGGCCGGTGCCATCGGCTTGGTCTACCTGCTGCTGACGGTGATCTGCCAGGCGGCCTACTGGATGAGCGGCATGGTGCTCTTCGACGCCCTGGTGCACGGCATGACCACCGTGGCGACTGGGGGTTTCTCGACCTCCGACCTCTCCATGGCGGCCTTCAGTCCAGCGGCACAATGGATCTGCGTCCTCTTCATGATCGCCGGCAGCCTGCCCTTCGTCTTGATGGTGCGCGCCCTCTATGGCCAGCCAGGGGCTCTGTGGCGGGATAGTCAGGTCCGCACCTTCGTCAGCATCATCCTCTGCCTCAGCCTGGTGGTCGGCTGCCTCATCTGGTGGGGCGGGACTTTTCCAGACCTGGAAGCCGGCATCCGCAACGCCGCCCTCAACATCACCTCCATCGCCACCACCACCGGCTATGCCGCCGGCGATTTCCAGCTTTGGGGCGCGGCGGCACCGCCCTTCTTCCTTTTCCTGATGATGCTGGGCGGTTGCACCGGTTCCACCACCGGCTCGATCAAGGTCTTCCGCTGGCAGATCCTGGCACAGGAGGTGCGCCGGCAGATCACCCAGGCGGCCGAGCCGAAGCGCATTGTCTCCCGCCGCTTCAACGGCAAGCCGGTGCCGGCCGAGATCGCGCAGTCGGTCTGCGTCTATCTCTTCATCGTGCTAGCGCTGATCGGCATTGGCGCTGCAGCTTTGGCTGCCACCGGCGTCAGCTTCATCACCGCACTATCAGGTGCAGTGACCTCCATCACCAACGTCGGCCCGGGCCTGGGGCCCGAGATCGGACCAGCCGGCACCTTCGGCAACCTACCGGATGCCGCCAAGTGGATTTCCGCCTTGCTGATGACCTTGGGCCGGCTCGAGATCCTAACCGTGCTCGTGCTCTTCGACCCGCGTTTCTGGAGCCGGTAAGAGCGCCCTACTGGTTCATCGAATCGAAGAAGTCGGCGTTGTTCTTGGAGTGCTTCAGCTTGTCCAGCAGGAACTCCATGGAGTCGGTGACGCCCATGGGCATGAGGATGCGGCGCAGGACCCACATCTTGGTGAGGGTCGCTTTCTCCACCAGCAGCTCTTCCTTCCGCGTACCCGACTTGCCGATGTCGATAGCCGGGAAGGAGCGCTTGTCGGCCAGCTTGCGGTCCAGCACCAGCTCGGAGTTACCGGTGCCCTTGAACTCTTCGAAGATGACCTCGTCCATGCGGCTGCCGGTGTCGATGAGCGCAGTGCCGATGATGGTCAGGCTGCCGCCCTCTTCGATGTTGCGGGCGGCACCGAAAAAGCGCTTGGGCCGCTGCAACGCGTTGGCATCGACGCCACCGGTCAGGACCTTGCCGGAGGAGGGCACGACGGTGTTGTAGGCCCGTGCCAGACGGGTGATGGAATCCAGCAGGATCACCACGTCCTTCTTGTGCTCGACCAGGCGCTTGGCCTTTTCGATGACCATCTCGGCAACCTGGACGTGGCGCTGGGCCGGCTCGTCGAAGGTGGAGGAGACGACCTCTCCCTTCACCGAGCGGTCCATGTCAGTCACCTCTTCGGGCCGCTCGTCGATCAGCAGCACCAGCAGGTAAACCTCTGGGTGATTGGCGGCGATGGAGCGCGCCAGGTTCTGCAGGATCATGGTCTTACCGGTACGCGGCGGCGCCACGATCAGCGCGCGCTGGCCCTTGCCGATGGGTGCGACCAGGTCGATGACGCGGGGCGTCACATCCTTGCGGGTCGGCTCGTCAACCTCCAGCGTGATCTTCTCGTCCGGATAAAGCGGGGTCAGGTTGTCGAAGTTGATGCGGTGGCGAGCCGACTCTGGCCCGTCGAAGTTGATGGTTGAGACCTTGAGAAGGGCAAAGTAGCGCTCGCCATCCTTGGGTGAACGGATCTGGCCTTCCACGGTGTCGCCGGTGCGCAGTGCAAAGCGGCGGACCTGATTGGGCGAGACGTAGATATCGTCGGGGCCCGGCAGATAGTTGGCCTCCGGCGAGCGGAGGAAGCCGAAGCCATCCTGCAGGATTTCCAGCACGCCGCCGCCCGAAATCTCCTGACCGTTCTCGGCCAGCTGTTTCAGGATGGCGAACATCATGTCCTGCTTGCGCAGGGTGCTGGCATTTTCGATGTCCAGCTCTTCGGCAAGCGACAGGAGTTCCTGCGGGGTTTTGGTTTTCAGTTCTTGAAGGTTCATGGGCGTAGAATCGATATAGCTCGAAGTCGGCGCGGGTAGCGCACAGGGGGAGACGGGGTCAGGTCTCGCATCTTCGTCGGTTTGAAGAAGGAGGCGCCGCGCGCTCCAAAATGGGCACGTCGTGCTGCGAGCCGTTCTTCAACGAGACCTTGATCGGGGGTGTGGGTCACAGGGGGCGAGGAGTGTTGCCCGGACCAAGACGTGGGTACGCCGCTGGCCGATGACAAGTCAACCTCAATTCCGTTAAGGCCGCAGCGGATAACGACCAGCGTTCCGGCTAGTTTGTGTAGAACTCCACCTCGAGCTCACGCCAGACGGCATAGCGGTCTGCCGGCAGGCGGTAGGGGCCGCAGCGCAGAAAGGCAGCTTGCGCGCCACGGGCAAGGCTGCGAAAGGCACTGTTGTTGGTGCCGCGCTGTCCAGGTTTGACCCGTGCGTTGGCGATAGAGCCATTACGATTCAACGACACACGAAGCGTGACAGAGGGAACACCCGCCCCTGCGTTTTGCGGCCCAGACCAACAGCGTCGGACCTGTGTTTGGATCGCCTGCACCAGATCGACTGGACCATCATCGTTGGCAGCAGGCAGTGTTTGGCGGACAGGTGCTTCTACCGCTTGCTGCTGCGGTTCTGCGGCTTGAGCTTGCTGTGCAGCAGGCTCTACTTGTGCTGTCTCCAGCGCTTCTGGGCGCTCGTCCGCCGGTTCCGGTGGCGGCGGTGGGATCTCGGCAAGGCTGACATCGCGCTCGGGCTTCTCCAGCGGTTGCGCCAGGGGGTCTGGAGCAGGCGCATCGATCTGCTGCACCTCCTCTGTGGGCGGTGGGATCGGGACTTGATCTAACGGCGGCCCGGAAGGCGGTGGTTCGATGAGAGCCAGATCCTCTAGCGGCGGTGGTTCTAGGGCTTGAGGCTCGGGCACTGGAGGCACGGCGAGATCCGGTGGTGGTGGTTGTGGAACCTCAGCGGGTGGAACCGCTTCAGGCGCCAGAACTTCGTCCAGCTGAGCGAGCTCTTGGAGAGGCTCTGAAATGTCCGGCGGTGTCAGAGGTGGGGGTTCGGAAACCGCTGGCTGATCAAGGGTAGGAGCTATCGGCTCCGCGAGTTCCGGCACATCCGGTTGGGGTTGCGCTTCGACCTCGGGCGGTGTGATTGCCGGAGGCTCGGAAAGCTCTGTTACCTCAATTAGATCGCTGTCCAAGACCTGCTGGTCCGGTGCTGCTTGCTCTACCGGCGCCTCTGTCTCTAACGGTTCGATCGAGGGTCCCTCGTCTGCCGAAGAGGCTTCGGCTTCTACCTCCGGTTCACCAGGCAGCACTGCGAACTCAAAGGCTATCTCTTCTGGGGGCTGGTTTGGAATTTTTCCCGGCAGGAGAAAGAGAGCTGTGATGATCAGCCCATGCATCAAGGTGGAGAAGAGGAGGGCGCGGACCATCCGTCACCTAGCGACCGGAGCCGGCAGGAAAGATAGGTACGTAGAGCGGGTTCTCGGTGTCACTGGGTACTACGATATCGTGACCCCGATCCTTTAAAAGCTGCGCCACGCTGATCCCTTTCTCCGCGGCGTAGAGCTTATCACCCTGCACAGGATTGTCTTCGACGTAGGCTTCAAAGAGGTCTGCCGTGCGTCGGTTCAACTCCAGCCCATGTTGCTCTGCGAACTGGCGCCAGGCGCGAACAGCCTCAAGGCAAGGGGTGTTGGCATAGTAGTTGTTCTCGCAGGATCCCGCTTCCAGACCCGAGCGACGGCGTACATTGTAGGAACGCACATCGGCATGGATACGGTTGGCTGGTGCTTGCCTCTTCTCCTGCTGGACGCGGGCATGGATCTCATCGGCCTCTTCCGTGCGGCCTGCGATATAGGAATCGAACATACGCGCAGTCTGGCGATTGAGCTCGAGGCCATGCTGTTCGGCGAAGGTGTTCCAAGCACGCAGGGTCGCCGGGCAGGGTTTGGCAGACATCAGATCATTGGAACAGGTTGATTCCAGGGTATCACGTCTACGCACGCCAAGCGCATTGACACTGCCGCCTAGTCCGGTTCCAGCCTGTGCATCGCCTGGTAGGCTAAAGCCTTTTGCAGTGGCGTAGAGCCGATCTGCACTTCGGAAGTCACTCTCGATGTAGGCGCGCAGCATGGCTGCCGTTTGCCGACTGCGCGGTAAGTCGTGCTCCTCAACGAAAGCGTTGTAAGCCTGCACGATTTCCGGACAGGGGTTAGCAGCATAGACCGAGTTCTGGCAGGCAGTATCGCGCCCTTCCTCCGGTGCAACACCAAGGCGCTTCACGTCGCGAACCACATCCTCGAAATGGGATTCACCTTGGCGGTAGGCTTCCGGCACCTGCGCCTGCACCGCAGCAAGCGGCAGGAGCATGCCTAGCCCCAGTGCAAGGAGCAGACCCTTGATCCAGCACGGCATTGGCGATCTCCAGCACCCGCTCTCGTAGCACCACTGCGCGAGTAGAATGAACGCGCGTCCCGGTCCATTCACTTCGAGAGAGTAGTGCGCCTACCGGCAAAACTCAATGCAAAGCACCAGCGCAGGCCCGGACCAACCGTCTAGAAGGGCTTTACCACGACCAGAATGGTGATGACGACGAAGAGGACAGTCGGCACCTCGTTCATATAGCGGTAGAAGCGCGCCGAGTGGGAATTGCGCCCCTCAGCGAAGAGGCGGCGCCAGCGCGCCAAGACCATGTGGAAGATGGTCAGGATCACCACCAAGAGCAGCTTGGCGTGGAACCAGGCTTGCGTAAAGGCATCCACCCCACCCGCTACCGCAAAGCCGAAGACCCAGGTCAGGATCATGGCCGGATTCATGATGTAGCGCAGCAGCTTCTTCTCCATCACCTGGAAGCGCGCGTCCTCGTCAGTGCCGGGCGTCACTTCACAGTGGTAGACGAAGAGCCGCGGTAAGTAGAAGAGCCCCGCCATCCAGGCCACCATGAAGATAATGTGCAGCGTCTTTAACCAGAGATAGGCATCGGCATCCATGGCAATCAGGCTTCCCCCTTGACTGAAGCTGGCGTTATTTGGCTAGGGGCGGCAGGGACAGCCGCGGCGGTCAGGACTGCAAAGGCGGCCGCCGGTCAGACTGGCGACGCCCGGCGGCTGCTTCATGGCGGCGCGAACCAGCTGCGACAGACCCTCGATAAAGGCAGCCCCAGCATCGACGGTCGGCACCCGGTGATAGCTAGGTACGCCCGCTTCCTCGGCGACTTCAGCAAGCTCGATGTCGAGCTCCACCAGTGTCTCGGAATGCTCTGACACGAAGGCTACGGGTGCCAGCACCAGCGGGCAGCCGTCCGCACCAGCACGCTGGACCTCATCGATGGTCGCCGGGCCGATCCACTTCATCGGTCCCACGCGGCTTTGGTAACAAACGACCAGGTCCAGATCCTCGATGCCCAGGGCTTCCCGCGTCGCCTCAGCGGTCATCTCCACCTGGCGCTGATAGGGATCGCCGTCCTTGACAATCTTCTCCGGCAAGCCGTGCGCGGAGAGCAGCAAACGCGGCTTGCCATGCTTAGCAGCCTCTTCCAGCCGAGGCTTGATCAGACCTGCGAGCTCTGCAACGAAGCCTCGCTCTGTCGGGTAGCAACAGACCGTGTGCGTGGGACAGTTCTTCAGACCGACACGCTTGGCTTCGCGCTGCCACTCCTCGATCGAGGAGCCAGAGGTGGTGGTGGAGAACTGCGGGTAGAGCGGTAAGAGAATGAGGGAATCCGGGTTGAAGGCAGCAACATCCTCGGCCACTGCATCAGCCCGCGGGTGCCAATAGCGCATAACCGGGAAGACACCGATGGTGCCTAGGTCGCCCAAGCTCTCTCTTAGCGCCTCTGCTTGCGCGTCGGTGTTCGGGACGATGGGCGAGCGTCCGCCCATCTGCGCATAGATCTCCCGCGCAATCGGCGCCCGGCGCTTGGAAATCAGCCGCGCGAGAAAGAGCCGAAAGGGACGGGGGAGGCGGATGATCGCTGGATCGGCAAAGAGATTGTAGAGGAAGGGCTGCACAGCCTCTAGAGAATCAGGCCCGCCCAGGTTGAACAGCACCACGGCAATGCGTCCGGTCGCGACCTCTTGCGCCGGGGCATCTGCTGCTTCTCGTTGAGCCAAGGGACTGGAGACCGAACTGTCCATAACCACCGCTATGTATGCTGCCGGACCCGAGCGACAAGCGCGGCAACATGTTCAGGCGGGGTTTCCTTGATGACACCGTGGCCCAGGTTGACGATCCAAGGGCCACTGGCGGCGCAAGTCAGCAGGTCATCCAAATCATGCTTGAGGGCATCGCCGCCGGCCAAGAGCAGGTCTGGCGAGAGGTTGCCTTGCGGCGTGATCCTGGGCTGCAAGGTCTTGGCGGCCCAGTGGCGGTCCTGATCCTGGTCGAGTGAGAGGGCGGCCGGACGGCCATCCTCTGCCAAGCTCACCAACGCCTCTTGTGGAACCTGACGCGGGAAGAGGATCACTGGAATCTGCGGGTGCAGGCGTGCCAACTCCCCCGTGATCCGCAAGAGCGGTGCCAGACACCACTGCGCGACTTCCGGCCCCTCCAAAAGGCCGGCCCAGGAGTCGAAGACCTGCAGGGCCTCAGCGCCAGCCTCCACCTGTTTGGAGAGATGGACCACGATGGCTTCCACCAGCCGGTCGATCAGCTGGCCGAAGTAGGTCGGCTTCTGCCGCATGGTCTCGACCGCGCGCGGGAAGCCGGTGCCACCCCGCCCGTCCAGCATGTAGCAGGCCAGCGTCCAGGGCGCGCCGGCAAAGCCGATGAGGCTGGTAGCGTCCGGCAAGCCTTTGGCAGTCTCGGACAGGGCATCGTAGACCGGCTGCAAATGCGCCAAGAAGGCCGCAGGATCGTAGTCCGGCAGACCCTCTAAGGGTGTCAGACGCGGCCCTTCGCCCTCAGCAAAGGTGAGATCGCGCCCCATGGCATGGGGGATCACCAGGATGTCGGAGAAGATGATGGCGGCATCCAAGGGAAAGCGGCGCAATGGCTGTAGGGTCACCTCAGCTGCCAGCTTCGGATTGTAGCAGAGATCGAGGAAGGAGCCTGCCTCTGCCCGGGTCTCGCGATACTCCGGCAGATAGCGGCCAGCCTGGCGCATCAGCCAAACGGGTGGCGGGAAGACGGCCTCATGATTGAGGGCGCGCAGGAAGGGTTTGGTGGGATCGCTTGCGGTCATAGAGCTCTACCTGCCACGCCTTTTCCCTGAATCCAAACAATCACTTTGATAAGAATCTTTTGGTTGTTGTTGTTGTTGGGGCGGCAGATAGCGGGGATAAAGCGCCTGTCCCCACAGCCATGCACAGGGGCCTGCCTCGAAGAGCCTCTTGGGGATGGTTTGGGGAGGGAGGGGCAGAGCGCCTTTGATCTGCTGCTCTGGCCATCCCTCTTCGTCGAGGAGCATCGCGGGGATAACTGAGTTGGATACCCGAAGCGCCCATGGACTCTGTGTCCATGGCATAAGTCTGAGGAGATTGTCGGCGGGTCTGTGAGGCGTTAAAGCTGCCCTTCCGCTGCCTCGCGAGTTATCCCGGCAATGTCAGAAACCATCCACCATTTGCACCTGGTGTCGGATTCGACCGGCGAGACCATTGCTTCGGTCACCCGCGCCTGTTTGGTGCAGTTCGACAAAGTGGAGCCAGTGGAGCATGTCTGGTCGCTGATCCGTACCGCCGGCCAGGTCGATCGCATCCTCGCCAGTGTCGAGGCCAACCCCGGCCCTGTGCTCTTTACCCTCGTGAACGAGGCAATGCGCCGGCGCTTGCTGGATGGTTGCGAGCAGCTGGGCGTGCCGACCATCGCGGTGCTGGATCCCATCATCCACCTGCTGGCCGGGGAGTTCCGCTCTGCCATCAAGGGTCGGCCCGGCCTGCAGCATGTGATGGATGACGACTACCGCAAGCGGATCGATGCCGTGCACTTTTCGTTGGCGCATGATGACGGACAGGCGACTGAGGAGCTGAGCTTTGCCGACGTGATCGTCGTGGGCGTCTCCCGAACCTCGAAGACGCCGACCTGCATGTATCTCGCTAATCGGGGGATCAAGGCGGGTAACGTGCCGCTCGTCCCTGGAGTTCCCTTACCGCCCTCAGTTTTGGCGCAACGCGGCCGCACTGGCCGGCCGCTGGTGGTCGGTCTGACCACGGACCCCAAGGCCTTGGTCGCCATCCGGCGCACGCGTCTGCGCCACCTAGGCCAGGGGCTTGTTGAAACCGAATACGTCGATCCTGTCTTGGTGGAGGAGGAGATCAAGCAAGCCCGCAGGCTCTTCGTGCGCAACGGCTGGCCGGTGATCGATGTCACCCGACGTTCGGTGGAAGAGACGGCAGCCTCGATCATGGCCTATCTCAACCAAAGCAGTGAGCAGGAGAAAGCATGAGCCAGCCCCTGATTCTCGCCTCCGGCAGTGCTAGCCGCCACCGCCTGCTGGAAGCGGCGGGTGTGGAGATTGTCATCGACAAGCCGTCGGTAGACGAGTCCGCAGTGAAGGAAAGCCTGGCTGCTGAAGGCGCTTCTGTCCGCGACGCAGCCATTGCGCTCGCGGAGGTTAAGGCCCGCCAAATTGCCTTGCGCCGGCCAGACGCCTTGGTTTTGGGCGCAGATCAGATGCTGGACTGTGATGAGCAATGGCTGGACAAGCCCGGCACGGCTGAGGCGGTGGCCGATCATCTGCGTCTGCTTGCGGGGAAGAGCCACCGTTTGACGTCCGCGGCGGTCATTTGTCAGGGTAATCAAAGAGTCTGGCACAGCAGCGAGGAAGCCTGGCTGGCCATGCGGCCGCTCTCACCAGAGTTCATTGCCGGCTATGTGGCGGCCTATGGGGAGGCTGTGTGCAGTTCGGTCGGCGGCTACCACCTTGAGGCCGCGGGCGCCCAGCTCTTCACCCGCGTGACCGGGGATCATTTCGTCGTGCAAGGTCTGCCTTTGCTAGCGATCTTGGGCTTCTTGCGCGACCGCGGGATGCTGCCCGCATGATGCTGACTGGTGCCGCCCGTCTTGCTGGGGTCATCGGCTGGCCCATCGCGCATTCCCGCTCGCCGCGGCTGCATGGGCACTGGCTGGAGCGCTACGGTATCGACGGTGCCTATCTCCCTCTCCCGGTGGAACCGGCGCGTCTGGCTGAGGCTCTGACCGGCCTCCAGGCTGTGGGCTTCAGAGGGGTCAACGTCACGGTTCCCTACAAGGAAGCGGTCCTGCCCTTCTGTCAGAGCCTCAGCGAGGCTGCCGCTGCCATCGGGGCGGTGAACACCCTGTCCTTCACAGAGCAGGGTCTCCATGGCGACAACAGTGACGCCTTTGGCTTCATCGAGAATCTGCGTGCGAAACAGCCCAATTGGGCCCTCACCGGCAAGACCTGTCTTGTCCTAGGCGCAGGTGGTTCTGCACGAGCTGTCGTCTGGGGACTGCTTAATGCGGGAGCCGGCAAGGTGATCATCACCAACCGGACGCAAGCCCGGGCTGAAAGCTTGGCCGAGGCGCTTGATGCCAGCGTTTGCCCTTGGGAGGCGCGCTGTGATCAGCTGTCGGGCTGTGATCTTCTGGTGAACAGCACCTCGCTCGGGATGGCCGGCCAGGCGCCGCTCGAGATCGATCTGCGGGCGCTGCCTGACAACGCTCTGGTCGCTGACCTCGTCTACGCGCCGCTGGAGACGGATCTCCTACAAGCGGCGGCCTCGCGCGGATTGGGCGTAGTCGCTGGTATCGGCATGCTCTTGCACCAAGCACGCCCTGGCTTTGCCGCTTGGTTCGGTCACGAGCCGGTCGTTGATGCCGTCTTGGAAGCCGCAGTCCTGGCTGATGCAGGCTAGGTGCGTATGAGGATTCTTGGCCTCACCGGTGGTATTGCCATGGGCAAGTCTACGGCGGCTAAAGTGATCCGCGGGCTTGGTGTGCCGGTGCATGATGCCGACGCTGCGGTGCATCGGCTCTATGGAAAAGGTGGATCGGCGGTGGCACCCATCGCCGCGCGCTTTCCGGAAGCTTTGCACGAGGAGGCGATCGACCGTGCCGCCCTGTCCCGCGCCATTGTGAAAGAGCCAGCGCGGCTGGCAGAGCTGGAGGCGGTCCTGCATCCCTTGGTGCGGGCAGCCACGCAGGCCTGGCTGCGCCGTCAGGCCCGCCAGCGCCACCGGCTGGTTGTGCTGGATATCCCGCTCCTCTACGAAACGGGGGGAGAGCGCCTCTGCGATGCCGTGCTGGTCGTCAGTGCACCGGCCTTTCTGCAGCGCCAGCGTGCCCTTGCCCGGCCCGGGATGAGCCCGGCAAAACTAGAGGCCATTCTGAACCGCCAGGTTGGCGATGCCGAGCGGCAGCGGCGCTGCGACTATCTGGTGCCGACCGGGCTGGGCAGGGGCTTCGCCTTCCGCCGCCTGCGCGCGGCCTTGACGGCTGAACGGCAAGCCGGACCGGGCTATTGGCCAAGCCGGCGTAGAAGGAGACGCTAGCGATGCGAGAGATCGTCCTGGATACCGAGACCACCGGCCTGGACCCGGAGGAAGGTCACCGCCTGGTCGAGGTGGCCGGAATCGAGCTGATCAATCACCTACCGACCAAGGTCACCTTCCGCCGCTACATCAACCCAGAGCGGGAGATGACGGAAGAAGCCGAAAGGGTTCACGGGCTAAGCGACGCCTTTCTGGCCGACAAGCCCCGCTTTGCCGAGATTGCCGATGACTTCCTTGCCTTCGTCGGCAGCGCCAAGCTGGTCATCCACAACGCCGCCTTCGACATGAAGTTCCTGAATTGGGAACTGAAGAACGCCGGCAAGCAGACCCTGCCCCTATCACAGGCCACCGACACGCTAGAGATCGCGCGGCGCAAGTTCCCCGGCGCCCAGGCCAGTCTGGATGCCCTTTGCCGCCGCTTCGGTATCGACAACTCAGCCCGGACCTATCACGGCGCGCTCTTGGACTGTGAGCTGCTGGCTGAGGTCTATCTAGAACTCGTCGGCGGTCGCCAACCGGAGTTCCTGCTGGCAGCCGAGCGTGCTGCAGGAGCTACGAAAGATAAAGCCCAGAGTCTCAGCCCACGCCAGGTCCGTCCGCCCCGCGCGCACGGCCCAACTGATGAGGAGATACAGGCGCACGAGGCGATGCTTAAGACTCTGAAGGAGCCGATCTGGCGGCGGTGAGTTAGCTGGCTGCGCCCTCCTCGCTCGTCTCGCCAGCTGCAGCTGACTGAGCAGCCTGTGCCGCTGCACGGGCCTGACGCTGGCGGTGCAGCAGCTCGAAGTCGATCGGGGTCATGAGGAAAGGCATGAAGCCGCCGTCGCGGCTGAGGCCTGCAATGATCGCCCGGGCGAAGGGGAAGAGCATAGACGGCACCTCGATCAGGAACTTCCGCTCGCTCTCTTCCGGCGTCATCTCCTTGGTCAGGTTGGCGATGCCGGCGTACTCCAGCTCGACCAGGAAGGCGTTCTTGTCGTTGACCATGGCCTCGACCTTCAGCGCCAGGATGACCTCAGCCAGTTTCTCTTGAATGGCGTTTACCCGCACATCGACGGAGATGGAGATCTTCGGCTGGGACTGGGTCTGGCCGAAGATGACCGGCGCGTTGGGATTCTCGAAGGAGAGATCCTTGACGTATTGGGTGAGAACCAAGAGGTCGGGCTCATGTTCCGTCCGATCGGGCGGTGTCGCCGGGGCCGCACCAGGTGATTGGCTCTCGGGCGTTTGGCTGTCGCTCATGGTCTGTCCTGTCGCTGTCTGCTGAGCGGCGGCTCTAGCATGTGCGGCGGCGCGGCGGCAATGATTGGGTTGGGACGATAGCGAGACTGCCCTCAATCCTCTTGCGACGTTCGGTGTCTCCCAGATGTTGACGGTCCTGGTAAAGCAACACTCTAGGACCTGTCCAAGAGTACCTCCTCGTCTTGAGCAGCGAGCGCGAGCGAGCGTCCGTCGAAAGGCGGGCCGTTAGCACCGAGCCTGGAGCACATCCTTCGACGGACGCT
>JBCBSF010000076.1:0-27892 GCA_039819325.1 Pseudomonadota bacterium
CGAGGACGCAGGAGCCTGACGCCATGACCACACTCGCCAACCGCTATGACTTCGTCCTCGGTGTTGGGGAGTTCGGGGTCGGGCAACTCGGCGGCGGCCTCTGCCTCGCTCTTCTTCGGTTGATGGCTCTGGTGGTAGTAGCCGGCGATGAAGCGGCCTTGGTCCTCCAGGCGCAGGCTGCGCGGCAAATCGATAGGTAGACCGTTCCATTCCCGCCTCATTTCGGATTCCACCCAGAACGCGAGCTTCCGCTTATCTCCCTTTCGGGCAGCCGAGAGGTGGTTCATTGCATTCTTTTGCAACAATGGGAAAACGCGCGCTGGTGTTGCGCAGGCGGCCGCGAAGTAGCGGTCTTTCACCGTCGCGTTTAGGTCTGGGAGAGCCAGCTCTTGGGCACTTTCGATGAGTGCAAATAGGCGCCCTAGGCGATAGGCGGCAGGAGGATCGTCGATAGAATTGTGGGACACAGGAATGGGCTCCTCTCCAGTCATGCGGGACAGCACCGCCTTTGCGATGGCAACGCGGCGGTGGGTGATAAGGCCGTCGGCACGCACGCGCTCGATGACGCCGGACAACAGGGTGCGTGGATAGGGCCGGCCGGTCAGGATGGCGCTCAGTAGGTCACCGGCCAGACGCGGTGGGATGGTCTCCCGCTTCGGCTTGCCGCCGACGCGTAGCGCGACCTCGTCCAACAGCATCCAGGGGGCTGGCGTCTCGTCCTTGCCGAGAGGTGCCAAACGCAAGGCTTGCCAATGGGCGCCGATGCAATCGACCAGACGTTCCAAGGCATCGACCTGCCAGTAGCGCACCGAGAGCCGGGCGGCGTTGGGAGAGAGGCCCAGGATATGTATCTGCGTTGCCTTGTTCACCTGCGGCGCCGCATCCTCCACCGCTAGCCCCTGCGCGATCTTCTGCAAGCTGGCGCGGATCCTGCTGGCATCTTCTCGATCAAGATCGCGCTCGGCCTGCTCATCGGCGCGCGTTGGGTCGAGCAGGGCGCTGAACAGACTCTCGCCGGCCTCTGCTTTCGGATCTTCCTTAGCCCAAAAGACCAGGGTCGTGTCGCCAAGCCGAAGCGAACGGCCATGCTCGCGGTTCAGGAGCCAGCCCAAGGCACTGCCGTAGGCCTCAGCCGCGGCCTGGCTGACCGGGGCATTGAGACCCTGGCTTTTCCCATAGGACTCGAAGGCGCTGAGGTTGAAGGAGACCAGCGCCGCCCCGCTGCTCTGCGCCCCAAGGACTCCTTTGAAGGAGGGGTGCAGTCGCGCCGGCACGCCCTGTTTCCCGGTTACCAGGCAGGGCTGTTCCTGGCCCTCGGGCGCGAGCTGCGTGCTCCAGATCAGCTTGGCCTCCGCCGTGTCGTGGAGGTACTGGCGGCCTAGGGCAAAGACCAGGTTCTGATCCAGCAGGTCGGGGTGGTAGCCCGACACCTGGGTCACCTGCTCCGGCCGCCACTGCTGCAAGAAGGCGAGGAAGGCGGTCAAGGCCTTGTCCTCGGCCTCGGCCAGAACCTCTCGATGAAAGGCTTGGAAGGCTGCCCATTCTTCGGCGGTCCGGCGCCCCTGCCCGGGTTCGGGGCCGCTCTCGCCCTCTTGCGCAATTACCCCCAGGCTGTAGGCGGTCTTGTCCCAAAGGAAGAAGGGCTTGATCCCCACAGTGCGGGCCCCTGGGAAAAGCGGCAGCGCCATCTCTTTTGGCCGCAGCTTGCCCTTGGTGTCGGCGAGCCGCAGATCCAGGAAGCGAACTGGGTTGCCGTCGGGGGTAAGCTCAAGACAAGAGGAGATCTTGGCCGGGCCGTAGCCGCCGCCGCTGGTGTCGCCGCGGGCCTCCAGCCGCTCGTTGAAGGCGGCGAGCGCGCTCAGCAGGCTCATGCCGCCAGGTCTTCCGGTGCCAGGTCGGTCAGATCCAAGACGCCTTGGCGCAAGCGGGCCCGGAAGAAGAAGGCGCGGCGCTCTTGCTGGTGGTCGATGTCATAGAGCATCCAGCCCAGGTCCTTTTCGCCTTCCAGCGGGCTGGGCTCGAAGGCCTCGACCAACTCGAAATCGGCGGCGAACTCGCGGCAGCCGAGGTAGGGGCGCTGGAAGCACTGGCCACGCTGGGCGCGCCGGGTGGCAATGGCGTGATGCTTGGCCGGACTGTCCTCCGGCCCCGCCGCCTCAGTCATCTCGAAGTGCGCTTCGATGCCGTAGGCGACCTTGGCCAGCGCCACGGTCGCGCGTTGCTGGCGATCGTCTTCCACCAGGGTCTGCAGACCCTCCAGCGACCCGGCCTTCATCGCCGTGGCCGCCACGCGGGCCGAGATCTTAGAGCCGACTTCATTGCGCCTGAAGGTGTGAAACTGGATCGGCGCCAGCACATGGATGCGGTCGATGACCCAGCGGATTGCCGGTTTCCAGTGGATCGCCTCAACGACACCCCGCGCGGCAGAGGGTGTCATGACGTCATAGGACACCCGCTCCACCTTCATCTCCGGCCGCGTGAAGCAGGCGAAGTCTCCCCAGACTCTGAGCTTTAGTCCCGTCGCCAAGAGCATTCCCCTCACTGTTCGAGAAGTGTGGTATCAGGGCGCAACTCTGACAGTATGCGAGCATAAGATCAATGAGATTCTATTTATGATGGATTTCGGCTTCTCCGTGCACCAGAACCCTGCTCGTCGCCGCGAAAGATGCAAAGCACCATGGACACCGCCGGTTCAAAGAATCATACCCTCCTCATCGCGGTAGCTGGGGTCTTCCCAGCTGAGACCGCTGTCGGCGCGGTAGAGATCGTGGTTGGTCAGCAGCACGAATTGATCGCCGAAGCGCTCCGGCTGCAGGCAGGTGGCAGCACCCTGTTGCAGTAGCGCGGTGCGGGCCTTTTGCGGGATCTGCACACTGAACCGCTGCAGGTCGCGTGCGATTGAGCCGGCGCCGATGCGGTGTGTGACCGATTCGAGCAGTGTCTCGGTCGCGTTTCTGGGTTCGGCAAGGGCCGGGATGATAACCGGGCGCTGGGTCTGCTTGATCATTTGGAAGGCCTGCGCCACCGACTCAAAAGGGAAGTCGAGGTGGTCTTTGCCCGCCTCTAGGGCTGCCAGAATTCCGACACGGCCATCCGGTAGCTCTTCAGCATCCAAGCCTTTGGGACTGTACTGCCAATAGAGCTGGTCGAAGTAGGCTCTGACCGCCTCTAGGGAGAGCGGATCGTCATGCTGTCCCAAGACAGCCTCGGCAACCTGGGCAAAGCGCCGAAGAACCTGGGGCGCAGCGCCCTCCGTCTCCTCCGGCCGGAAGACGAAGACCCTCCCATGATCTAGCTTACCCTCCCGGTTGCAGCGGCCGGCGGCCTGGGCTAAGGACTCGATCCCGGCCAGGGCGCGGTAGACGACCGGGAAATCCAGGTCCACGCCCGCCTCAATAAGGCTCGTCGAGACCAGGCGCAGGGGGCGCTTCTGGTGAAGGGCCTCCTTGATCTCCGCCACGGCGCCTGCGCGGTCGGCGGGCGTGATCGCCGTGGTTAAGAGCCGGGCACCTGCGACGCCCTTGTCGCGCAGTGCCTGATAGAGCAGCCGGGCGTGGCGGCGGTTGTTCACGATGCAGAGCACCCGGGGCTCTTCCGCCAATCGCTCTAGCAGGGCCGTGTCACAGAGCGCGCCGAGGTCGGCGACACGCACGCGCTTCAGGCTGCGGTAGAGGCGCTGCGGGTCCGGCGCGATCTCCCGCACGCCCTTCAAGGCCTCCGGTGCCTTGAAACCCTCAGCCGCGGTGACGGCAGGTTGGGTGGCGGTGCAGAGCACCAGGGAGGAACCATAGTTGGTGGCCAGTTCACTGATCGCCGCCAGACAGGGGCGTAGCAGCGGCAAGGGTAGGCTCTGCGCTTCGTCCAAGACGATGACGGCCTTGGCCAGGCGGTGCAGCTTACGGCAAGGCGTCGGCCGATTGGCGAAGAGGCTTTCAAAGAACTGCACGGCGGTGGTGACGACGATGGGCCGGTCCCAGTTCTCCGCTGCACGTTGCAGCTTGCGCAGGCCATCCCGGCCCTCGTCGTCGTCTGTCGCTGCATCCCAGTCGAAAGCGCTGTGGTGCTCCAGGATCGCATCCTTATCCCCGAGAGCCTGGCAGAAGACAGCGGCGGTCTGCTCGATGATCGAGGTGTAGGGGATGACGTAGATGACGCGCTCCAGATCGTGGCGGATCGCATGCTCCAGCGCAAAGGCGAGCGAAGAGAGGGTCTTGCCGCCCCCCGTCGGTACGGTGAGGGAAAAGAGGCCCGGCGCCTCAGCCGCCGAGGCACGGCAGGCCGCCAGCACCTCTGCACGCAGCGCGTTTACGGTACCGCTGCCGCCTGCGAAGAGGGCCATATGTCGGTTCAGGGCCGCGCGCAGTTGGGGCAGGCTACCCCTCCAGGGTGTGCGCTCAGTCTCTTGCCCGGTGGCGCGGCTGTAGAAGGCCTCGGTCGCTAAGCGATCGGCATCGACCAGGCAGGACAGCAGCATGCGAACCAGAAAGGCGAGACCGAAGGCAGTCGGAGGGATCGGCAGTGACGACCGCGACAATGCTGGCAAGGGCAGCTGCCGGGCCAGGTCCGTCAAGTCCGCTGCCTGCTCCAGTCGATCCTTGAGCGGCGTCAGACGGCCTTCGTTGCTGGAGCCGTTGGCCAAGCCGCTATGGTGGCCGGCGATCGCGTAGGCCAAAAGCTTGCCCAGAGCCTCACGAAGTGCGTCGGGCCCCGACGTCAGCGTCAGAACCCGCGTCGCTGCCAGGGCGCCTTCGGCCGCATGCGGGTCCGAGCCACGCTGACCCTGGATGTAGCTTTGGAAGCCCGGCTTGGCTTTACCTAGATCGTGCAAGAGCCCCAGGATCAGGGCCAAGTCGCCGGCCCCGAAGCGGGAGGCGAAGCCGGCTGCCAGGCTGCCGACCTCGTGCAGGTGCCGTGGCAAGGGCTCCCAGTCCGATAGAGGGCTATCGGGAAGGGAATGCGCATAGAGCCCTTCCCAACAGGGATGCTTCAGCCAGGAGGGTTGTTCAGGGGCGGCAGACACGGCAAGCGACCTTCATCTATTCCGAGAGGGAATCTATGATGTTCTCGAAAAAATATAGACGCATTGCACCGCTGCAGTCTACTGGCTGGTTTTCCCCGACGCCCTGCGGGATAAAGGGAAACGGCTCCGCGAGGCTGCCTGGCCTCGGGCGTTGGGTGGTCAACACAGAGGGAAGGAAAAGCAAGGATGGCACTGGGGAGTGACTACGCCGGGATGACGGCGGCAGAGATGGCCTTGAAGATCCGGCAGCGGCAGATCTCGCCGGTGGAGCTGGTCGAGGCCGCTATCGCCCGCATCGAGGCGCGCAACCCTTCCATCACCGCCTTCGTCATCATGGGCTTCGAGGATGCGCGCAAGGCCGCCAAGGAGGCCGAACAGGCGGTCATGTCCGGTCAGCCGCTGGGGCCGCTGCATGGCGTGCCGACTGCGATCAAAGACCTCTTCGACTTCAAGCCGGGCTGGCGGGCGACGCTGGGCGGCATTCGTGCGCTGGAGAACTTCAAGACCGACTTCTACACCGTCTTTCCAGAGCGTATCGAGAAGGCCGGCGCCATCATCATGGGCAAGTGCAACAGCCCGACCATGGGACTGCGCGGGACCTGCGATAACTTCCTCTTCGGTCCCTCGCGTAATCCCTTCGACACCAGCCGCAACACCGGCGGCTCCTCGGGCGGCAGTGCCGGGGCCGTGGCCGACGGCTTGGTGCCGCTGGCCGAAGGCACCGATGGCGGCGGCTCCATCCGCATTCCGGCTTCCTTCTCGGGCGTCTACGGCTACAAGGCCTCCTTCGGGCGGTTGCCGCTCTTCTCACGGCCCAATGCCTTCGCCATGGACACGCCCTTCATCTTCGAAGGGCCGCTGACCCGCACGGTGGAAGACGCTGCCTTGGCTTTGAGCGCGCTGGCTGGCTACGATTCCCGCGATCCCTTCGCACTGGACGGGCAGGTGGACTTCTTGGGCGCCCTGCGCCGGCCGCTCACCGGCTGGAAGATCGCCTACAGCCCCGACTTGGATCTCTGGCCGGTGGATCCGGAGGTGACCGCCGTGGTGGACAAGGCCGTCCTGGCCTTCGAAGAGGCCGGCGCCACGGTGGAGCGGGTGAAGGTCGGCATGCCGCGCACGCAGCAGGAATTGAGCGACCTCTGGTGCCGCCTCATCATGCCGCTGAACCTGCAAGCGATGGAGAGTATGAAGGCCGCCGGCTTCGATCTCTTGGGCGAGCACGCCGACGACTTTCCGCCCGAGTACTTGCACTGGATCGAGGTGGGCAAGACCATGTCGGCGCTCGACTTCATGCAGGACCAGGCGATCCGCACCGAGGTCTATGACGCCCTGCAGGGCACGCTCGACAACTACGACCTCTTGATCACGCCGACCCTGGCCTGCTTGCCGGTGCCGAACAGCGATGACGGCAACACCGTCGGTCCGCGGGAGATCAACGGCGAGACCATCGATCCGCTGATCGGCTGGTGCATGACCTATCCGGTCAACTTCTCCGGCCACCCGGCGGCCTCGATCCCGGCCGGGCTCTCGTCCGGCGGGCTGCCGGTCGGCATGCAGATCATCGGCCGTCGCTATGCCGACAGCGATGTGCTGGCCGCCAGCGCCTGCTTTGAGCGTCTGCGCCCCTGGCGCGCGCACTATGAGATCTGCGAGAAGCGATCTCTCTAGAGGCCAGTCTCAAGCAGAAACCACACAGCCGACATGTAGCTGTGGCAAGAGGTCTCAGCCCCTAGCGCGCGCTAGGGTGCAGCTCAATCCATCTCTACATGACAGTAATGTGACAACTGCTCGGCTGATTCGCTCTATTTAATGAACGGTTGCCCCGGGGATCGCCATTCCTCGGTGCGTGTGGCCCGCGATCTGCGGTGCTTGTCAGAGGACTGTTGCTTGACAGCTGTGTAGCGCGATGCTTAGCCTAATGACATCTGGTAAAATATGTTACTGTACGGTGTGTTAGGTGTAGAATACCGGGTTTTCTTGGACAGAGCCGATGGGCTGTGAGCGTGAGCGGCGGTGCCGCCGACTGCGTGGCAAGCGATAGAGGGGATGTCGCGGTGGGAACAGGGGCCTTCAAAACACTGCGCGGCTTCTTGCTGGGAGGCATGATCACCGCACTGTCCATTGTCGGCTACGAACTTGTTCAGATGGAGTCCCATCAACTTGGGGAGGAGCAGTCCTATGGCCCCCTCATCTGGACCGCCTATCAGTTGGACCGTGACAGCCTCAGGATCCGGGAGGCTCTGCAACAGGCTGTCGGCACCTCCGAAACCAGCTCTGCGCCGATCGATGAGGCCGCGCTGCGGGCCTTGCGTGCAGCGGCTTTTGCGCTTCAAGAACGCTTGGTCCTCCTGCAGGGCCACCTGACGGCGGCGGAGATCGACATCCCGGAGACGACCCGGGCCCAAATGAACGAAGCCGAGCTCTACACGCACTTCATCCAGCGCGTCCTTGTCTCAGAGCCTTTGACAGCAAGCCAGTTGGTGCCTCTGTTAGCGGCGTTTCCCGATCTCGTCTCTGTGGCCGACGCTTTGGCGGCTGAGTTTCTGCGGACTGCGCGGCAAACGCACGAGATCTATGAGATGCAAGGGCATGAGCGCGATATAGCCCTCATAGCAGCGGTCTTAGCCCTCTTGTTTGGCCTGGCCATTCTGGCTGTGACTCGCGCCAACCAGAGATCGTCACAACAGAGTCGTCAGGAACTGGCTCTGCTGCGCTCTGTCTTTCAGTCGTCACCGACTGCCTTTGCCTACTATGACGCCGACGACCGATTGCAGATCTTGAACAAGGCCTATGCTGCTACCTTCGACGGGATGACCGAACCACCCAGGAAGGGAGAGACCTACGAAAGCATCATCCGCAGGCTCGTTGGCGCGGAGTTTTGTGCCGAAGCCGAGGGGCGGGAAGAGGAGTGGGTCCGTGCGCGCCTGGCAATGCGCAAGCGGCCTGCCTCTCAGACCGAGCAAATGCGTCGCGATGGGCGCTGGATCCAGGTCCTCGACCGGCACTGCCCCGATGGTGGTTTGCTCTCAGTGATCATTGACGTAACGGAGGCCAAGAAGACCGGCCTTCGTGAGCAGGCGCTAGACCGCAGCCGCTTCGTCGAACTGAGGCTCGGGCGCTTCCAGACCGCGGCCGCTCTGGAGGCCTTGGAAGTGACCTTGAGCCTGCTGGAGCAGGAGCGAGAACAGAAGTCTTCCATAGTCCGATCTCAATCGCTCTTGTCGACGGCACAGCTCGCCTGTGCCGACCTCCGTCAGGATCTGGAGCGCCAAGCGCTCCTTTTGGAGGAGGAGGCAGAGGCGTCGTGGGATCTGCCCCAGGACGCAGGGTCACGATCCCGCCAGCCATTGCCTTTGGCCCAGCTGCTTCATAACGCACTCAGTTTCTTGCGGGATCACGCCGATCGGCATGGTATCGGCGCGCATTTCTCAATCGATCAAGATTTCCCAGAGAGTCTTCAGGGTGATGGCAACGGGTTGCGGCGCTTGCTGCTGCTCTTGGCTGACCGGGTGATCGAGCACACGCCAGCGGGTCGCTTGGATGTGAGCCTTGCTGCTGAGGAGCGGGGCGGGCAGCTGTCTGTTACCCTTGGGTTCGACTGGTCTGGACGCCAAACCACCGCACAGCGTGTCACTCTGACGACGGACTTGGATGCGGTCGCTCTGCTTGCTGGCAGTCTTGGTGGTTACGTGAGGCGGCTGGAACCGAGCCCGGTGGCACCAAGACTAAGGGTGCGCCTGCAGCTGCCGCTGACCAGAGAGCAATCAGGCGATCGCGCAGACCAAAGTAATGAGGTCGCGGCAAGGCTGCCTTCCGGTAAGGCCAATGGCCGTCTCTTGGTCGTGCACTCGGTGCGCGAGAGTCTCGCTTTGCTAAAGGCCTATCTGACGGCCATGGGCCTTGAATTCGATGCTGTGGCCGGCGGCAGTCCGGCGGTCGCGCCTGCCCTAAACCAGAACTACGATATGATCCTGGTGGCGGTCACCTTGCCGGTCGCGGAAGAACTCCGGAGGCTTTGCCGGCACGCGAAGGAGCTCGACCTGGAACGCGCCACGCCGGTGATTGCCTTGCTCGACAATCCGCGGCCGGAAGACTTGCGCTTGTGCCGGGAACTTGGGGCCACAGGGACCTTGTCCTATCCGGTCGATCCGGCCCGCTTGCGCCAAGTCTTGCTGCAGTGGCTGCCCTCGGCCTTGGGAACGCCTGTCGAGCCCGACCCAGCTGCGCCAACTGGCGACACAGCCGTCCTCATTCGTGAGGCGCTGAACAGCATCGTCGCCACGGCCGGCGGTGCGGTTGCTTGTGAGCTGGTGAGTGACTTCCTGTCGGACCTCGACCGGCAGCTTGCCGTCTTGGCTGAGGCCACGGAGGCTCTGGACCGTCAGGCGATGCAAGATCAGGCCAAGACGATCACAAAGGCTGCACAGCACTTCGGCGCGACCGCAGTCAGTGGCTTGGCGCAGCAGATGGCCGCTGATTCCAAGGATCTGCCGCCGGGTGAAGCCTTCCGCTTGCTGTCGGAAATCGAGGCTGCGGCCAAAGCCGTCCGACCGGCCTATGTCACCTGGCAGGCGGGTTTGCGCACGGAACTCGGCCAGCTTGACCAGCGGCCAGTCGCCGCCTCGTCCCAGCTGTCCTTAGACAAGCCTGGGTCTGGGAAGAGCCTTTCTGCTTGTGATCCTGACGCCGAAGACTAGCGCTGCGGCGCTGCCTCCTGGATACGGTTCAGCACGGCCTGCTTCTCCTCAGCCGTCATGATGATCCAATCGCGGATCTCGTCGATCGTGCGGTGACAGCCGATGCAGAAGCGGTTCTCTGCATCCATTTGGCAAACGGCAATGCAGGGCGAGGCGACCGTGGTGTCGAAACGCGCCTCCGCGACGCGGCGGCGGCGTTCCGCGCGGCGCGCTTGCCGGCTCTCACCGCTACGGGCGGGGGCATTGCTGCTGTCCATCTGGGCCTAATCCCTCTCACCCGGTGTGCGGGCGGTGAAAACACCTGATCGCGAGCAGATAGCCCTTCGTCTGGCGGCGGTCTAGGGTGCTGTGCAAGAAAAAGTCAGATTGATCGACCTTCAGAAAAAAGGGTGGCAAGCAGTGGTGCGGCGTCTCCGCCTTATGGCCGGCCTTTTCCTGCTGTTCTTCGTGACCTGGCACCTGGCCAACCACATGGCAGGCCTGATCGGGCAGGAGGCCTTGGCGGCGGCCAATCAACTCTTCAAGGCAGTGTGGAGCAACGTGGTCGGCCTCTCTCTCCTGGCCTCCATCTGTCTGATCCACCTGCTGCTTGGCTTCTGGGCGCTCTACCGGCGCCGGGACCTGCGCCGCATGCGCCCCCAAGAGGCGCTGCAGCTGGCCCTTGGTCTCACCATCCCGCCGCTTTTGGTCTTGCACGTCCTCGGCACGATCTATGCAGCAAAGGCCTATGGCCTCAACACCAGCTATAACTACATCCTGCTCTTGTACTTCGTGTTCGACCCCTGGTCGGGCATCCGTCAGGCCATCGTGCTGCTAGTTGCCTGGACGCACGGCTCTTTGGGTCTTTGGTTCTGGCTGCGGCTGAAACCAGGGTTCCAGCGCTGGCGCGACCTGCTCTTGGGCGTCTTGCTGCTCTATCCCTTGCTTGCCCTGGCCGGCATTCTGGCCGCTGGCAACCAGATCCAGCTGCTGGCGCAGGATCCGCAGTGGCTGCAGGCCCGGATTGCCGAGATCAATCCGCCGGGCGAGGCCGCGGTGGACGCCATCTACGACCTGGAGCGCGCCTTGCTGATCGGTTTCGCGGCCGCGCTTGTCTTGGTCCTGCTGGCGCGCTGGCTGCGCCACCACCTGCGTGATCGCAGCGGGCAGGTGACCATCACCTACCCCGGGGGCAAGGCTGTGCAGGTCCCCGCTGGGACGACGATTCTGGAGGCGAGCCAGCTGAACGGCATAGCCCATGCTTCCGTCTGCGGCGGGCGCGGGCGCTGCTCCACTTGCCGGGTGCGGGTCTTGCAAGGTGCGGCCGCCCTGCCGGAGGCGAGCGCGGAGGAACGCCGCGTCTTGCGCAACGTGAACGCCCCGCCCGACGTGCGGCTGGCCTGCCAAAGCAAGCCAAGCGGCCCGATCGAGGTGGAACCGCTGCTGGCCCCAGGCGTTGGCCCGCAGGAGGCCGCGCGCCGCCCTGCCCCGCGGCCGGGGGAGGAGCGGGTGGTGGCGATTCTCTTCGCCGACATCCGTGGCTTCACCTCGATCAGTGAGGCCATGCTGCCCTATGACGTGGTCTTCTTGCTGAACCGTTACTTCCGCGCCATCGCGCTGGCGCTGGAAGGTGCGGGCGGCCATGTCGACAAGTTCATCGGCGACGGCGTCATGGCCATCTTCGGCCTGGATCGGCAGCCTGAGGAATCCTGCCGTCAGGCGCTGCGTGCGGCGCAAGCCATGGCAGCCGCAGTGGCCGACATCAATCGCGCCCTGGGTGACGACCTCACCCAGCCGCTGCGGATTGGCATCGGCATCCATGTCGGCGGTGCGGTGGTAGGCGAGATGGGCTACGGCCGGGCCCGCGCGCTGACCGCGATTGGCGACACGGTGAACATCGCCAGCCGCTTGGAACAGCTGACCAAGGAACAGGCCGCCGTCCTGGTGATCTCCCGCGAGGTCGCAAAGTTGGCGGGGACAGACTTGCCGGACGCCCGGGTCAGTACGACGAACATTCGCGGGCGCAAGGAACCACTCGAGATTCTGGCCCTGTCAGACTTGGAGAGGCTCGACCTGCCGGCGGAGAAGCCGCTGCCGGCCTAGCGCGTCTCGAAGGCCTCAATGGCGGCGCGCAACTGGTCGCGCTCGACGCAAGGGTCCCAGGTGCAGAGCTGGTCGAGGATCCGCAGCTGCGCGCGCGCCTTCTCCGGATCGCCGATCTGCAGATAGAGCTCGCCCAGATACTCATTGGCCCCGAAGTGGTCGGGGTTCAGCAGCAAGGCCTTGTTGTAGGCAGTGAAGGCCTCGTTGCGCCGCTCGAGATTGCGGTAGGCGAAGCCCAAGAGGTTCCAGACGTCCGCAGAGTTGGGCTCGGCGACGGCTGCCTGTTCCAAGATCTCGACGGCGCCCTCATAGTCGCCGGCATCGACCAGCGTGACGGCTTGCTTGAAGTCGACGGCCGGTGTGGTGTCGGCCGTGATCATGCGCACGGCCGCGGCTGGCGTGGCAATCAGGATAGCAGCCAGGAAGGCAAAGAGAACAACTGGCGTCAAAGGGCGTAAGCGCGGCATGAAGGGGTCTCCTTGTTGCTCCTGCTGGCCATCACAGGCCCGGCGCGTGATCGGGTGGGATCTCATCTGCATCTATAACTGCGCGTGCGACCTCGAAGGGAAAGCCACGCCGGGTCAAGCTTGCGAGATCGCGCAGGCGCCGCTCCCCGCGCTCGCTCTCTGGGCGGTAGGGGCCAAGACGCCGGCGCCGCGCATAGTGCCAGGCCCGTTCTTCTTCATCGCCCTCGAGCTCCAAAGCTGCAAGCGCAGCTGCCACCTGCGCTTTCGGCACCCCGCTCAACGAGAGCTTGGCGGCGATCCCGGCTGCTGACAGCCCGCGCCGCGCCAAGCTCGCGGCCTTGGTGGCGGCGAAGGCTGCGTCGTCGATTAGGCCCAAACGCTCCAGATCGTCCAGCAAGGGCGGAATGGCGTTTTCTGGCGCACAGTCCTGGCCGCGCGCCTCTGCGCGCTGCAGGCGCCGGCGCAAGAAACGCTCGACCCCAGCCCGGCTGGCGGCATAGCGGGCCAGATAGGCCAGCGCCTGACGGCGCAAACTGGCCGCTGTCATCGGCTTGCCTGCAGGCCTTTGCCGCTCCTCGGGCGGATCTGTGATTTGGTCGGAAGCCTCCGTCATGGTGCTTGCATGATAGGACTGCCGGACGGCGTCTTGCACCCTTGCCGGCCTCTCGCGTAAGTCCTGCAGCCATGACACCTGACGACAGCGCGCTCGCTCAGCCGGCCGATCAGTCCCCTCAGCCTGACAAGACGGCGGTTCCACCGGCGGCCCCCAGGCAGTTGGGCCGCGTCAACGGCCGTGGGCTCTGGACTCTCTACCGCAAAGAGGTCCAGCGCTTCTTGAACGTCTTCACCCAGACGGTGATGGCGCCGGTGGTGACCACCCTGCTGTTCCTGGCGATCTTCACCCTGGCCTTGGGGCGCGAAGGCATGGGCGGTTCCGTCAGCTACGCCCAGTTCTTAGCACCGGGGCTGGTGGTGATGGCGATCGTGCAGAACGCCTTCGCTAACACCGCCTCCTCGATGGTGATCTCCAAGATCCAGGGGAACATCGTCGATGTCTTGATGCCGCCCTTGGCCGCATGGGAGCTGGTGCTTGGCTTCCTGGCCGGCGGGGTGACCCGTGGCCTGCTGGTCGGCAGCGCCGTCATCCTGGCGATGACCTTCTTCGTGGAGCTGCCCTTCGCCGACCCGCTGGCGATCCTCTTCTATGCGCTGAACGCCAGCATTGCGCTCTCCTTGCTGGGGCTCTTGGCTGGCATCTGGTCGGAGAAGTTCGATCACCTGGCTGCGGTCACCAACTTCGTCATCATGCCGCTCTCCTTCCTCTCGGGGACCTTCTATTCCCTGGACCGCCTGCCGGAAAGCTGGCAGAACGTGGCGCTCTTCAACCCCTTCTTCTACATGATCGACGGCCTGCGCTATGGCGTCATTGGCCAGGCGGATGCCTCGCTGACCGTAGGGGCTATCTACCTGGTCGCGCTGAACGTCGCCCTCTTTGCCGTGATCCATCGCCTAGTCCTGCGCGGCTGGCATTTGAAGGCCTAAGGGGCCAAGCCCGTGCAGCGCCTTGCTGTCCGCCGCTTCGGGCGGGTCAATTGGCGCGGGCTGGCGGCCCTCTATCAGCGCGGGGTGCAGCGCTATCTGACGCAATGGGTGGAATCGCTGATTGGCCCCTTGGCCTCAGCGCTGCTCTTCCTGGTCATCTTCGTGCTGGCCCGTGGCGAGGGGGATGCCGACATCTGGCCCGGCATCGATACCCCCAGCTTCGTCGGTGCCGGCCTGGTGATGGTCGCTGCCTCCTACACCGCCTTCGAAACCCTGGCGATGAACCTGCTCTATGAGAAGATCGAGGGCGTGATCAAGGATCTGCTGGCAGCTCCCTTGTCTGCGCTGGAAATCCTGGTGGCCTGGCTGGCGGCGGCCTTGACCAACGGTCTGATCACCGCGGCGGCGGTGATGCTGGTGATGCAGCCCTTCGTTGACTGGTCCTTCGCCCAGCCGCTCAAGCTATTGGTCTTCGCCGTCCTAGGCCTGCTGCTCTTCGCGCTGGTCGGGCTTCTGGCCGGGCTCTGGGCGCGTACTTGGGATCACTATGCGCTCGCCGAGACGCTCTTCATCCTGCCGCTGACTTTTCTCTCCGGCGTCTTCTACCTCGGCCGCGACCTGCCCGCCTTTGGCCAAGACCTGCTGGCCGGCAATCCCATCTTCTATGCCTACGACGGGTTCCGCAGCGGTCTCTTAGGGCGAGCTGACAGCGATCCTCTGGTAGGCGCTGCCTATCTCTTAGGCTTGCTGGCATTGCTCGCTGCCTTGGCCTGGAGCCTGCTGGCACGCGGCTGGCGGCTGAAGGACTAGCGATAAGCGACATCGACCCGTGATTGACAGCTAGGCAGCCTGCCGCTTATCTACTCGATCTTCCTCAAGGGGGCTGCAGCCGGCGCAACGCCGGCTCCTGTCGTTTTGGGGGAGGGCCGGCGCCGAGCAGTCGCGCAAGCGGCCGACGCAACAAAGGAGAAAGGACCAAGAAGATGACCGGCGGACTTATGCCGACGTACAACCGGATTGACATCGCCTTCGCGCGGGGAGAGGGCTCCTGCCTTTTCACCGAGGAGGGGCGACGATATCTGGACTTTGCGTCCGGCATCGCGGTCAACTCTCTGGGTCACTGCCACCCGCACCTGGTGGCAGCCTTGGAGGAGCAGGGCCGCAAGCTCTGGCACACCTCCAACCTCTACCGTATTCCCCAGTCCGACCGGCTGGCCGAGCGGCTCTGCGCCAACTCCTTCGCCGATATGGTCTTCTTCACCAACTCCGGCGTGGAGGCGATCGAGTGCGGGATCAAAGTGGTGCGCAAGTACCATGACGAGACCGGTAACCCCCAGCGTTGGCGCATCATCACCTGCAACGGCGCTTTCCATGGGCGGACGCTCACCACCCTGGCCGCTGCCGGCAATGAGAAGTATCTGGCTGGCTTTGCTCCGGATGTGCCGGGCTTCGATCATGCCGCCTTCGGCAATATGAACGAGATCCGTGCGGCCATCACCGACGAGACGGCTGCCATTCTGGTCGAGCCGATCCAGGGTGAGGGCGGTATCCGCGCTGCGGACCTCGACTTCCTGCGTGAGCTGCGTGCGGTCTGCGACGAGTTCGGGCTGCTGCTCTTCTTTGACGAGGTGCAGTGCGGCATGGGCCGCAGCGGCAAGCTCTTCGTGCATGAGTGGGCGGGGATCGAACCCGATGTTCTGGCAACTGCCAAGGGTATCGGCTCCGGCTTCCCGCTGGGCGCTTGCATGACCACGGCGAATGCCGGTCAAGGCATGGTGGCCGGAACCCATGGCTCCACCTACGGCGGCAACCCGCTGGCGACCGCCATCGGCAATGCTGTGCTGGACGTGCTCATGAGCGAGGGCTTTTTGGAAGCCGTGACCGCACGCGGCGAGCAGCTGGGTGCTGGTCTAGAGACGCTGGTTGCCCGCCATCCCACTGTCTATGCCGAGGCGCGCGGGGCCGGGCTGCTGCGCGGTCTGCAATGCAAACTGCCGGCCGGCGAGCTGCTGACCGCCTTGCGTGAGGCCGGCTTGCTGAGCGTGCCGGCGGCAGAGAACGTGCTGCGGATCATCCCGCCGCTCATCGTAACCGAGGCCGAGATCGAAGAGGCCTTGGACATTTTGGACCGGGTCGCCGCCGACATGGCCGCGCGGACCCAGGCTGCGTGAGAGTAACATGAACAGACCCAGACACTTCCTTGACCTCAAGGACCTCGACAGCGACGCGCTCAGGGACATCCTCGACCGGGCCGTGGCCTACAAGAAGGGCCAGCCGCCGGGCGGCAACGACAAGCCGCTTGCCGGCAAGTCGGTAGCCCTGGTCTTCGAGAAGCCCTCCACCCGCACCCGGGTTTCTTTCGAAGTCGGCATCCATCAACTGGGCGGCCAGGCCATTGTGCTGGAACCCTCTGGGACCCAGCTGGGTCGCGGCGAAACCATTGCCGATACCGCACGCGTGCTGTCGCGCTACGTCGACGCCATCATGATCCGCACCACCTTAGTGGAGAAGCTGACCGAGCTGGCCGACTACGCCAGCGTTCCGGTCATCAATGGGCTCACCGACCGCACCCACCCCTGCCAGCTGATGGCCGACGTTATGACCTTTGAGGAGCATCGCGGTCCCATCGCCGGGCGGCGGGTCACCTGGGTCGGCGACGGCAACAACATGGCCGCTACTTGGGTCCAGGCCGCCGTACGCTTCGGCTTCGAGCTCTGGCTGGCCTGCCCGCAAGGTTTGGAGCCGGGCAAGAAGCTGATGAAGTGGGCAGAGTCCGAAGGCGGCCGGGTGCATTTGACCACGGACGTAGCGGAGGCGGTGGACGGAGCCGACTGCGTCGCTACCGATACCTGGGTCTCCATGGCCGACGACGTGGGCGACAGCGAACGGCGGCGGCGCCTCCTGGCACCCTATCAGGTGAACTCGGCGGTCATGGCGAAGGCGGCCCCCGATGCCATTCTGCTGCACTGCCTGCCGGCCTATCGCGGCAAGGAGGTGACGGCGGAGGTCATCGACGGCCCACAGTCGGCCATCTGGGATGAGGCGGAAAACCGCCTGCATGCGCAGAAGGGCATTTTGACCTGGTGCCTAGGCTGCTAAGGCTCTTGCCGTTGATGCGATGAGCACGCTCATCGCGCCGGCGCCGGCCCGCCCCCCGCCCCCCGCCCGGCCACCCACGCCAGTATCCTATTGGGTGGCCGGGAGGGGAAGTGGGCCGGCGCCGTGATCACGCTAAGTGATCATGAACAAGAACAAGCTGCGCCGGATCACTTGGGTGGTCCGGCGCATTGCCGTTTATTGCTGCCAGCGAAGGAGAGAGCCATGGAGGCCAGCGTTCTACCGTCAGACGCGGACAGCGTTCTTCCCTTCACCATCACCTCTGCCGGCGTGCGTGGCCGGCTGATCCGTCTAGGCCCGGCGCTGCAGACCATTCTGGCGCGCCATGCCTATCCGGTGCCCGTGGCTCGGCAGTTGGCTGAGTTCCTGCTGATGACCGCCGGCCTCTCCTCGATGATGAAGTTCGACGGCATCTTCACCTTGCAGACCCGCGGCGATGGTCCCTTGCGCCTGATGGTGGCCGATGCGGCCTCGACCGGTGCGTTGCGTGGCTATGCTGGGATGAACCAGCCGGAGCTGGAGGCCTTGCTGGCGCAAGACCCCGCCCCCTCGCTGCCGCGCCTCTGCGGTGCCGGCTTTCTGGAGTTCACCGTCGACCGTGAAGATGGGCCCCGCTACCAGGGCACGGTGGAGATGACGGGGGCCCGGGTCAGTGACTGCATCCTGCACTACTTCCAACAGAGCGAGCAGCTGCCCAGCGCCATTCACGTCGCCATCGGCAGCGACCCGCTCTTCGCCGCGGCCATGATTCTGCAGCGCCTGCCGGCCAGTGAGTACGGCACGGAGCATCCCGACCTGCTGGAGGCCCGCGAAGAAGGCTGGCGCCGGGCTGCCATCCTCATGTCCACCTTGCGTGATGAGGAGCTGCTTGACCAGACGCTCTCTCCGGCAAGCCTGGTGCATCGTCTCTTCAACGAAGAGACCTATGAGCTGCATGAGGTGCTGAGCTTTACCGACCAGTGCCGCTGCTCGCGCGAGCGGCTCACCACCGTGCTGGCCTCGATGAGCCCGGAGGAGCTGGTGGAGATGCAGCTGCCCGATGGCCGCATTGAAGCCGTGTGCCAGTTCTGCAGCCGCAGCTATGACTTCCAGCCGGACGCGCTTGCAACGCTCAAAGAAGCCGCGACCAGTGGCTCCCTGGACGCCCGCCAGGCGAAGGGCTAAGCCTAGCGCTTCGCCTGCGTGCTCTGAGGAGGAGCCCCTGTCCCGATGGAAGCGGAACTGCTTGTCCCCTCTTTCCTGACCTTCACCGTCGGCATCGTTGTTTACTTCGTGGGCATGCAGTTGAACGCCAAGGTCGGCTTTCTGCGCGACTACAACATCCCGGAACCGGTCACCGGCGGTGTGCTGGCCTCGCTGGTGGTACTCGCCATCTTTTACGTGACAGAGCGGGAGCTGATCTTCGAACTAGAAGCCCGCGATATCCTGCTAGTCTACTTCTTCACCACCATTGGGATCAACGCGCGCATCCAAGACCTCTTGTCCGGTGGTAGGCCGCTGCTGATCTTCCTGGCCTTGACCCTAGGCTACATCGTCTTTCAGAACCTCGTTGGCGTCGGCGCCGCGCTTGCCATCGAACAGCCGGCGGGGGTCGGGCTGCTGGTCGGTTCGGTCTCACTGATCGGCGGGCACGGCACCACTATTGCCTGGTCAGAGGAGCTGTCCAGCCTACCCGGTATGGCCAATGCTCTGGAAATCGGCGTGGCGGCGGCCACCTTCGGGCTGATCATCGCCGGCTTGATCGGCGGTCCCATCGCCAAGCTCCTGATGAGGGGGCAGCGCGTCGCCGACGCGCCGGGCGAGCGCCTATTGGTTGGCCTGCCGCATGAGGTCGCCGACACCGAACAGATCAACCACATCTCGATCATGCGGGTGATTTTGGTCATCCATGTCGCCATTATCATCGGTTACGGTCTGGACGAGGCCTTGTCTGACTTGGGCGTGAAGTTGCCGCTCTTCGTGTCCTGTCTGCTGGTTGCTATCCTGCTGTCGAACACCACGCCCTATCTGTTACCACGTCTGGTCTGGCCGGCGCGCACCCGGGCGCTGGCTATCGTGTCCGACTTCTCGCTGGGGCTCTTCATCGCCATGTCGTTGATGGGCATGCAGCTCTGGACCCTGGCCGACCTGGCAGGTCCGCTGCTGATCTTGCTGGGCGCTCAGGTGGCGGGTGTGGTGCTCTTCATCCTCTTCCTGGTCTTTCCGCTGATGGGGCGCGACTATCTGGCAACGGTGATGAGCGCCGGGTTCGCCGGTTTCGCTTTGGGGGCTACGCCTACGGCGATTGCCAACATGACGGCAGTGACCAAGACGCACGGTCCTTCGCCACAGGCCTTCATCATCCTACCGCTGGTCGGCGCCTTCTTCGTCGACATCGCCAACGCCCTGGTGATCCAAGCCTTCCTGGCGCTTTAGCAGCACCACAGGCCTGTTAAGGAACCGATTCCATGACCGACGCTCTCTCGCAGGCCTGGACGCAGCTGCAAACAGAGGGCGACCGCCTGCGAGCCACGCACCTCCGCCAATTCTTTGCAGAGGATGCCGAGCGCGCGCAAAGACTCGCCCTCGAAGCGGAAGGCCTCTACCTCGACTTTTCGAAGGAGAAGCTGGACGCAACCGCGCTCCAAGCCCTGGTTGCTTTGGCCGAAGCAGCCAGCGTGGAGGAGAAACGCGAGCAGCTCTTCAGTGGCGCGGAAATCAATGTCACCGAGGGCCGCGCCGTCCAGCACATGGCCTTGCGCGCGCCGCCCGGGACGGAGATCCGGATCGGCGGCAGCGACGTGATGCCAGCAGTGTTGGAGACCCGGCGCCGCTTCCTGGCCTTTGCCGAGCAAGTGCGCGACGGGAGCTACGCGGCCAGTGAACGCCAGCCCTTCACGGATGTGATCAACATCGGCATCGGTGGCTCGGACCTGGGCCCGGTCATGGCGGTGCGTGCGCTGGCACCCGACGCCGACGGCCCGCGGCTGCACTTCGTCTCCAATGTCGATGGGGCGCACCTGACTGACGTTCTGCGGCCGCTCGACCCGGCACGGACCTTGATCATCATCGCCTCCAAAACCTTCACCACGCAGGAGACCATGCGTAATGCTGTCTCCGCCCGGGACTGGCTGCGCGCTGCCTTAGGCGCGGGCGCCGACCGGCACATGGCCGCGGTCTCCACCAATCTGGAGGGGACGGCGGACTTCGGTATCGCACAAGAGCGGGTCTTCGGCTTTTGGGACTGGGTCGGCGGGCGCTATTCGCTCTGGTCGGCCATTGGCCTACCTTTGGCCATCGCCATCGGTGCCAAGAACTTTGAGGCCTTTCTGGCTGGCGGATCCGCGATGGATCGGCATTTCCGCTCAGCACCCTTGGCCGCCAATCTGCCGGTCCTCTTGGCGCTGATCGGCATCTGGCGGCGCAACATCCTGGGCTACCCGGCGGTGGCCCTCATCCCCTACGACCAGCGGCTGGAGCGCTTCCCGGCCTATATCCAGCAGCTGGACATGGAATCCAACGGCAAGAGCCGAACCTTGGACGGAAGGCCCGTCACCCGAGCGACCGGCCCGCTGATCTTCGGCGAGCCTGGGACCAACGCCCAGCATTCCTTCTTTCAGTTGGTCCACCAGGGCAGCGACGTGATCCCGGTGGATTTCATTGCCGCCGTCGAGCCGCGCGAGCAGCTAGCCGACCACCATCGCCTGCTGCTCGCCAACTGTCTGGCCCAAAGCCAAGCCTTGGCCTTCGGCCGCAGCGAAGCGGAGGTGCGCGCAGAGATGCAAGCCGCTGGTAAGGATCCCGCAGAGATCGATCGTCTGGCTCCGCACCGCGTCTTCCCCGGCGACCGTCCCTCCACCACGCTTCTGCAGGAGCGCCTGGACCCCTTTGCGCTCGGTCGCCTGGTCGCCCTTTTCGAGCACAAGGTCTTCGTCCAGGGTGTGAT
Source organism: Pseudomonadota bacterium (assembly GCA_039819325.1). Lineage (GTDB taxonomy): Bacteria > Pseudomonadota > Alphaproteobacteria > Kiloniellales > JACOMY01 > JACOMY01. The sequence goes on from JBCBSF010000076.1 coordinate 20,854, forward strand.
CTGGGACGTGAACTCCTATGATCAGTGGGGCGTGGAGCTGGGCAAGGTCCTGGCCAAGGCGCTGATCCCCGTCTTGGAAGGCAGCGCCGAGGGCGCGGGTCTCGATGGCTCCACGGCTGCCTTGGCGGCGCGGATTAGAGCTGGCTAGACGGCCAGTCGCCTTTGCCTGACACTAACCGTTGCGGGGTCACTCCGTGACCCAGCGGCACCGGCCCTCTCCCCCCTTGAGTGCTTAGGGGCCGGCCACCCAATAGGATACTGGCGTGGATGGCCGGGTGGTTGCACAGGCCGGTGTCGGAGCGATGCGCTTGCGCATCGCCGCAACAGACTATCTTCCCTTCGGCGACACCTCGTAGCCCGGCTCTTCCGGCTCGTCGTCAATCATCTCGGCCGGGAAGCCGGGGGCTTGGATAGTGAGACCAGTTGCCTCCTCCAGCCGCTTGATGATGTTGGGCGACCACTCGCGCGGGCCGAAGCGCTCCACCCCTTCCTTGAAGATCTGTACCAAGAGCGGCGAGAGGTCGAGCGGTACGCCGGCGCGGTCGGCGACCGACTGGAAGAGGCTCACGTCCTTCACCACCAGGTCCATGGTGAAAGAGATGTCGCGCGACCCGTTCAAGATCACCTGGCTCTCGGTCTCATGGACGAAGGAATTGCCGGAGGAGATGCGGATCGCCTCGTAGGTGGTGTTGAGATCCATGCCGGCGGCCTTGGCCGTCACCAGCGCCTCGGTCAGGCTCACCAGGTTGGCGGTCGCCAGGTAATTGGTGACAACCTTGAGCACAGACGCCGAGCCCAAGGGGCCGGTATGGAGGACCCGGCGGCCTAGCACGGTGAGGACCGGCAGGATCCGCTCAAAGGTGTCGCGGCCGCAGCCGGCGAAGATGGAGATGTTGCCGGTCGCCGCCCGGTGGCAGCCGCCGGAGACCGGGCAGTCGACCGCCGCCACGCCCTTGGCCTCCACCAAGGCGGCCAGGCGGGTGACCTCCGCCTCGTCGGTGGTCGACATCTCTGCCCAGATCATGCCGGGGGAGAAACCGGCCAGCAGGCCGTCCTCAGCCTCCATCACCGCAGCCGAGGCGGCGGGCGACGGCAGGCAGGTGATGATCAGATCGCAGGCCTCCGCCATGGCCTTGGGGCTCTCGGCCCACTTGGCCCCGCCTTCCAGGAAGGGCGCGGCGGCCTCCTGACTGAGATCGCGGACCGTCAGGTCGAAGCCGTTGCGCAAAAGGCTGCCGGCCAGCTTGCCGCCGGCGTTGCCCAAACCGATGAAGCCAACTTTCATGTCACGCGCCTCCCTTGGCCGGAAAGCGCGCTCTCTATCACCCGCGTTTCACGAGGGGAAGAGGCTGCTGCAGGTCCCGGCGCAAGAAGAGAGGCGTTGATCTGAACGCGCCGCCTTGTATCGTTGGCGAGACAGAGTGATTGGGGTCGAGGTGCTGGGTGAGCGGGGACGAGAGCAAGCCTGAAGAGGCCCTGAGGGCCGTTCTTGAGCGTCAGGGCGTAACGGGCGCCTCTGTGGAACCAGCGGTTCCGGCCGTGGTCTCCCCGGTCCACCGCGGGGTGGCGCATCACTGTTGGCGCGTGGAGGTGCCTGGCGGCGACAGGCTCTTCTGCAAGCTGCCGGCAGCCGATCAGGCGCAGCTCTTGGCAGATGCCGATGCAGCGAGGATGGCGCGGCTGGCTGGTGACGCCGGGATCGCCCCCGCGGTTGCTTGGTTCGATGAAGACTCCTCGATCCTTGCCACTGCCTGGCTGGGCGAAGGCTGGCGCTATGCCAAGGTCGAGGATCTGCGCCAGCCGGAGACCTTAAGCGCCGTCATCGGCCTCCTGACCCGCTTCCACGGCCAGCCCGTGGCAGGCTTGCCGACCCATGATGCAGCGGCGCGGCTGCAGCAGCAGGACCGTTTGCTGCGCGCTCTGCCAATCGATCGCCCGCCGAACTACGACTGGCTGCTGGACCAGGTGACCTTGACCTTGGCGGCACTGGCACCGGCGACACAGGTTCCCTGCCACCTGGGCGCCATCGCCTCCAACGTCATGCTGGGGCCAGAGGGCGCGGTGCTGCTGGTCGATTTCGACCAAGCCGGCCTTAGCGAGCCGCTACACGATCTCGGCATCCTGCTGACCGAGACCTTCGACTTTGAGGACGAGTGGCTGGCGGCATTGCAGCCGCTCTATGGCGAGGCGACGCCGCAAGCCGTCAATCGCGCCCGGCTTTGGGGCCTGGTCGATGACCTGACCTGGGGCCAGTGGGCTCTCATCTGCCATGCCCGCGGCCAGAGGCCCGAGATCGAGTACTTCAAGTACGCAAGCTGGCGCTTCCTGCGCGCCACCCAGACCGCCGGCGCTTGGGAGTTCGAGCGCCGCCTGCGCCAGCTGTAAGGGGGATCGACCCATGCCCGAGATCCGGCCCGGCAATCCGGCGGGCCCCGCCGCCGCCAAGATCGAAGCTGTCATCGCCAAGATCGACGACTGGCAAGGGCGCGACCCGCACTACGCCTTCGTCCCCGGCGGCCTGAACAATATCAACTGGCGGGTCCGGGTTGAGGGCGCCGCGCATGACTTCATCGTCAAGGTGCCCGGAGAAGGCAGCGAGCGCTTCATCGACAGGGTGGTCGCCAACGATGCGGCCGTGAAGGCGCATGCCGCCGGCATCAGCCCGGAGGTCCATTACTACCTGCCCGAGGAGCGGGTGGAGGTGGCGACCTTCTTGGAAGACATCAGGACCGCCAACAACGGCGACTTCCTGATCCCGGAGGTGCGGATCAACGCGGTGCGGACCCTGCGTGCCTTCCACCAGGTGCCGGGCCTGACCCTGACCAAGACCCTCTTCGACATGATCGACGAGCACTTCCAACAGGTCGAAGAGGTGTGTGCGCGGGAGCCGCCCGACATCGCCTGGCTGAAGCAGGAATACGCTCGCGCCCGGGCAGCGCTGGAGGCCAGCGGCATCGATCTGGTGCCCTGCATGAACGACACGGTGGCTGCCAACTTCCTGATCGGGGAGGGCAACCGGGTCTGGCTCATCGACTATGACTACGCCAGCATGAACGACCGCGGCTATGAGCTGGCACTCTGGTTCGGCGAGATGTTCTTCACGCCCGATCAAGAGGCCGAACTGATCGAGGACTACTTCGGCCGGCTGGACCCCCAGGCCGTGGCGCGGATCACCGTCTACAAAGGGCTGGCGGACATCAAGTGGTCGACCTGGGCGATGATCCAGCACCGCACCAGCGAGATCGACTTCGATTTCTTCAAGTACGGCCACTGGAAGCATATGCGCGCACGCAGCCTACTGCATGACCCCCGCTGGCCCAGCTGGTTGCGGCAGCTCTAGGTTACCCTGGCTCTGGCTGTGAAATTGAGGTAGATTTTCTTCAACGCCACAAGCCAGGGAGCCCGTGATGTCCGCAGAAGTCTTGAGGAGAGGGTCGAAGGGCCCGCTTGTCGAGCGTTGGCAAGCCTTTCTGATCGAGCAGGGCTTCCGCCCCTTGGAAATCGATGGTGACTTCGGCCCCAAGACGGCCAACGCGACCATGGCTTTCCAGGCCTCTGCGGGCCTGAGCGACGATGGCGTGGTCGGCAACCGCACCTATGCCGCTGCCATGCAGCAGGGCTTCGACCTGGTCGATGATCTGGTCGACGATTCACAGACGGGGCCGAACTGGCCGCCGAAACCCGACTTCCCAGCGATCAGCGGCAACGATGCTCGGCAGAACACCTTCGGCCCGCTGGAGTTCGTCTCCGACCCGCACCCCAGCAATCCCGAACAGATCCGCATCACCAACGGCTGGGCAGAAGAGAACATCGTCCGCGTGCCGATACCGCAGCTGGCCGGCCACCAGTTCGCCGGCCCGAACGGCGAGATCCGCCTGCACAAGAAGGCGGCCGAGCAGATCGTCGCCTGTTGGCAGGCCTGGGAGGATGCCGGCCTGATCCATCTGGTGCTGACCTATGCCGGCAGCTGGGTCCCCCGCTTCATCCGTGGCAGCCGAAGGACCTTGAGCAACCATGCTTTCGGCACGGCCTTCGACATCAATGCGGCTTGGAACGGCCTGGGCAAGCAGCCGGCCGTGGTTGGCCGCAAGGGCTCAGTCCGCTTGCTGGTTCCGATCGCCCACCAGCACGGCCTCTATTGGGGCGGCCACTTCTCCCGCAAGGACGGCATGCACTTCGAAGTCGCGAAGATCCTGTCTTAAGGGAGGGACGAGCCATGCTCTGCTTACGGGCTCTGGCGCTCGCTGCCCTCTCAGGTCTTCTGCTGCTGGGCGCTTGCACTTCGGTGCCGAAGGGGGCGGCAGACACGAACCGCGCGGTCTCATTGGGCATCGAGCGTTTGAAGGAACAGCACGTCAAGACCATCCAGGCCTTCGCCGACTTGGCGCGCCAGTCAGTGCAACAGACATGGGACTATCAGATCCTGCCAGAGACGGTGACGCGGGTCGCCGGCAACCGCGCCAGCCTATCGCGGGCGGAGGCCATGCGCATTGCGGGCACTGCCCTGAATGTCAGAGAAGAGCTAATGGATGAGATCGACGCGAACGAGCAGGAGCTGCTGTCTGCCGTGGAGCAGGAGTACGGGGCCGTCCTGTCGGTCAATGCGGTCGTCACCAACTACCTGGCTTCAGCCGAGGATCTCGCGAGCGCGCGGGAGAACTTGGTGCAAGGTGGGCAGTCGGTGGCCGACCTCTTCGGCTTCTCAGACAGTCCGGCCTTTGCCCGCATTCTTGAGATCGCCAACAACCCCATTGCGGCGGCTGAAAGCCGCTAGAGGGAGGACGCCATGCCGACATCTATCTGGGGCGATCCCGACATTGTACAGGATCTGACCTCTACCTATTCGAAGCTCGCCTCGCTCACCACCTTCACCCAGCACGAGATAGAGCGGACCTTCACCCAGGAAGAAGCCGAGCGGCTTGAGACGCTCTTGGACGAGATGCGTAAAGCAACTGACGACAACGCGCGAAAGACACTTCTGATCACGCGGATCGACGAGTTCTCCGGGGTTATCCTGAAGATCGCCAAGAAAGTCGTGGTCTAGGTCAGAGCTTCTCTGGGGCGTTGCCTTCGGCAAAGGCCCTCCGCACCTCGAACCGCAAGAGCGTCTCCTGGGCGCAACCTGTCCCAGTCCTCGGGCCAAGGGTCGAGGCCGGTGACAGTGAAACGGGATAGGCTCTTCGCCTATCCCGCTAGGCCGCCGCTATTTCAAGCAGAGTAGGAAATCCTTGAAGAAGCCCTCGTGAGGGTTGCAGGGCGGAATGTCGTCGGAGGCCCAGGTATCGTCTCGGAACAAGGGGTGGCTGCCGGGATCGATGATGATCGTGACGGGGCCTGAGATGGTGGCGGCATCGCCTTCCAGCAGGCTTGCCGTGTAGACCAAGTCTCCATCCGACAGCGCCACATCGCTCAAGTTCAAGATCACTGGCGCATCCACATCGTCGGTGTGCATGACCAAGGCCGCGTTGGGCGGATTGGTCAGCCAGCCACTCTCGTCGCTGTGCCAGTAGGTGATGAAGCGATCGTGCTCTAGGAAGCCGACGACGCGCCCTGGGGCGTCGGCGAAGTAGAGCGTTTTGTGGCCGACGCCGCTTAAGGTCAGCGTGTCTCCCTCCAGTGCGGCCTCTTCGGCCGACTGGGTGAAGAGCCACATGGGATCCTTGGCCGCGTCCTTCGTTTCAGCTGCCGAAACCCCGCCAACTGAGACGATTGCGGCGATCGCCGCTGCACCTATCCAGGTTTTCATAGTCACCCTCGCTCTCATGAATCGCGTGGTCGATGGTTGTTCTCGGGCAAGGCAAAGCCTCTTCGCCCCCAAACATATCACCGAGATGAGGCCAAAGCGGCAAGACGTCAATTCGAATAGATCTGACGTCCTTACACTCTCCATCTTGGAAGGAGGGTGCAGGTTCACGCGAGGAGGCGATGTCGCCCAATGGTGATCTGCTTTAGCGTGCGATGATCAAACGGTAGCCAAGATCGCTCTCCTCGCGCGCCAAGAGGTCCGCATGGCGCGCCTGCCAGGCTCCGCTCTCAAGGTCAGCGCCGAGACGCGCAAGGCCCTCGGACAGATCGCCGATCGCCCAGAAGGCGGACATCCCGGCACGCACAGCGGGGTCGAGGTAGGCTTCCGGCCGCCGCCAATAGGCATAGAGGAAGCCGTCTGCGCAGTCGTGAGGGACCGGAAGAGCGGAGACTTGAAGCGCTCCCAGTGCGGCCTCAAGAGCCGACAGCGGTGGCATCACCCTCTCATCAAGCGCCGTTAGTGCCGGGAAGTAGTGGGTGAGCCAGTTCCCACGGAAGGCAGCGTCAAAGGTCACGATGGCGACCGCTCCTCGCGTCACCCGCCGCAGCTCCAAGAGGCCAGACTTGAGGTCGGTCCAGTGATGCAGAGTGAGGATCGCCATGGCGGCGTCGAAGCTTCGGTCGCGGAAGGGCAGTGCCTCCGCGCGGGCCTGCACGACCAGGCCAGCGCCGACCGGCCGTTGCTGGATCATTGCGGCGGAGGGCTCGACGGCGATGACGCGTCTGTCGTTGGGCTCGTAGGAGCCGGCCCCTGCGCCGACGTTGACGACACTGGTTGCCGGACCCAGTGCTTGCCGGATCGTCTCCGCAATCCGCGGGTCGGGCTGCCGGTGATGCGCATAGCTTTGTCCGATTGTGTCGTAGAGTGCGGGCATGGGGATCCTCCGCCATCGTCGCTCCGATGTTCTTAACAGGCTTTTCTCTCGCCCGACCCATTGCCGCGGCTTATGAAGATGGGCAACGTGGAAAAACGCATGAGAGGACGAGGGAGCATGCGGGACCTGGAAGGTCTGCTGGTCGTCACCTTGGAACAGGCGGTGGCAGCACCCTATGCCTCGAGTCGCCTGGCTGATGCCGGCGCAAGGGTGATCAAGATCGAACGGGCGGAGGGCGACTTTGCCCGCCGCTATGACAGCCTGGTCCAGGGCGACAGCGCCTACTTCGTCTGGCTGAACCGGGGCAAGGAATCGATCTTGATCACCCTTGCGCCGGCATCAGCCAGGCGACTCGAGGC
>JBCBSF010000077.1:0-27484 GCA_039819325.1 Pseudomonadota bacterium
GGAAGTCCTCTTGGCAAAAACTGTTCACACCAAGACTCATCACGCTCTAGAGCATATTGCATACAATAGAAAGTATGCAGATATTCCTTGAGCCGTCGCTCTTTGTTCTTGGGTGCGTCGCGTTTCTCAGAGGTGATCACCAGCCCCTTTCCTCTCGCAATCCCTTGCCTTGGCCTGCGTAGGAGACTGCCCGAGTGCGAAGCTGGAAAGCTGAAACGGGACGAGTCTGACGAGGTAAGCCCTGGCGAGGCCACGCGCTCTAGCTCTTCGCGTGGGGCACCACCATGACGGCTTCGGGTGTGATCGCCAGTCCGACGCGCTCGCCCTGGACGACCTGCGTGTTGCCCGGCGCATCGATGGTGAGGGTGAGGCCATCGCCGGCACGGACCAGAACGCGGCAGCGGTCGCCGAGGAAGAGGCTGCGCTGCACCTCGGCTGAGAAGGCGGCTCCCTCCGGCCCGCAGAGGGAGACTGCCTCTGGCCGCAAGAAGAAGGCGGCCTCCTCCCCTGTGCCCGGCGGCAGCTGAAGGACACCACCAGCGATCTCCAACCCAGCTGCTGTCCTCTGTCCCTCCAGCCGGTTGGCGCCGCCGACGAAGCGGGCGACGAAGGCATCGGCTGGCTTGTTGTAGAGCTCTTGCGGGCTGCCGATTTGGCAGATGCGGCCGTCGCGCAGCACCGCGACACGATCGGCCAGCGCCATGGCTTCGCTCTGGTCGTGGGTCACGAAGACGGCGGTGATGGAAAGCGCGCGCAGGAGCTCCGCCAGTTCATCACGCAGCTGCTCGCGAAGACCTGCGTCCAGGGCGGAGAGCGGCTCGTCCAGCAGCAGGGCGCGGGGGCGGATGGCAACCGCTCGGGCCAAGGCGACGCGCTGACGCTGGCCGCCGGAGAGCGCGGTGACCGGCCGTTCCGCCAGCTCCGCGATCTGGCAGAGCGCCAGGACCTCGGCCACGCGCTGGTGACGTTCGGCCTTGGGCAGGCGGCGGGTCTTCAGGCCATAGCCGACGTTGCCGGCAACGGTCATGTTGGGAAAGAGGGCATAGGACTGGAAGACCATGCCGACGTTGCGCTGCTCTACCGGGGTGCGGGTTACCTCGGCCTGGTCGAAGAAGACGCTGCCGCCGGAGTCGGGTGCCGTGAGCCCGGCGATGATCCGCAGCAGCGTGGTCTTGCCGCAGCCAGAGGGCCCGAGGAGCGCCAGGATCTCCCCTCGCTCGATCTCCAGGTCGGTCGGTGCCAGCGCCACCGTCTTGCCGGCGTAGGTCTTGCCGCAGCCGGTGAGCGCTATGGCAGCCCCATGACGATCGCTCATAGCCCAGCCACCCGCTGCGCCCGCGCCGCAGCCATCTGCATGCCCATCAGCAAAGGCGCAATCATGATGAAGAAGATCAGGGTGTAGGCCGAGGCGATCTCCAGCCGCATGGAGGCATAGGCGTCGGCCAAGCCCACGGGCAGGGTCTTGGTGATGGGCGTGTGCAGCATCCAGGTCAGATTGAACTCGCCAATGGAGAGGGTCACGACGGTGAGCGCGCCGGCCAGGATGCCCGGCACGGCAGAGGGCAAGGCGATATCGCGAAAGCGCTGCCAGCGCGAGGCGCCAAGGGTGGCCGCCCCCTCCTCCAAGGTCTTGAGGTCGATGACCGCGAAGATCGCCATGACCGAGCGGATCATGAAGGGCAAGGTGTAGAGCACATGGCCCACCAGGATGAAGGTCCAGGAGAGGCGGAAGCCTTTCATCGTCCCATAGACCTGCAGCAGGGCCAGCGCCAGGGCGAGACCGGGGATAGCCACCGGCAGGGCCACAAACTCCTCAATCAGGCGTGACAGCCGGCCCGGGTTCTTGGCCAGGGCGTAGGCCGCAGGGACGCCGATCACCAGGGTGCAGGCCAAGCAGCTGACCGCGATCAGCAGCGAGAGCCAGATGGAATCGGCATAGAGCTCCCAGACCTGCACGACCCACTTCAAGGTCACGCCGCTCTCCAGCCCGCGGAAGTAGTTCACCGTGACGCCGGCGGCGATGGAGAGGATCGCGGGCGTGATCAAGAAGGCGCAGGCCAGAAGGGTGACGCCCAGCTGAAAGCCGAGGGACCAGCGACGCCCAGTCATCAGCCGGCCGCCGCGACAGAGCCGCCGGCCAGCTGGCGGGCGAGCAGGAGCAAGACCCAGGTCACCAGACCCAGGATGACGGAGAGTGCGCAAGCGGTGGCGATGTTCCCGGCCAAGGTGAACTCCGTATAGATCACCATCGGCAAGACATCGATGTCGGTCGCGAGCGTGAAGGCGGTGCCAAAGGCGCCCATGGCGGTGGCAAAGGCGATGGCGCCCGAGGCCACCAGGGCCGGTGCCAGGCCCGGCAGGATGACGTCCCGCAGCAGCCGTAGAGGCCCGGCGCCCAGCGAGCGCGCGGCCTCCTCCAACTCCGGGTCCAGCTTCTCGGCCGCCGCCATAACGGTCAGCAGCACCCGCGGGATAGAGAAATAGAGATAACCTAGGAAGAGCCCGACCATGGAGTAGGCAAAGACAGTGCGGGTGGAGAAGAGATCTTGGGTGACGTCGTTGATCAGCCCCTGGCGGCCGCCCAGCAGGATGATCATGAAGCCCACCACCACGCCCGGAAAGGCCATGGGAAAGCTCAAGACCGCTATCAGCAGGCTGCGGCCGGCAAAGCGGTTGCGCTGAAGAAAGAGCGCTGCAGTGGTGGAGATGCCCAATGCCGTCAGGCTCACCGCACCGGAGACCAGGACCGTGTCCCAGAGGCTGCGCAGATAGCGCGGATTGCTCAGGATCTCGCCATAGAGCGCCAGGCCAGTCTCCCCCTCCAAGGAGGCGCCGACCAGACGCACCAGCGGCAAGGCCAGAAAGGCCAGCGCGAAGATCGCGAGCGGCAGGGCGGTCAGCAGGGTGAAGCTGTTGCGGGACATAAGCAGCAGAGCAAAAAGGGTGGGACCGGATCGCTGAGACCCGGCCCCTTCCACGAACGGAGTCTTAGTTGACTTCGTTCAGGTAACGCTCACCGAAGGCCTTCTGCACCTGCTCCATGCGGGCATAGTCGACCGGCTTGGCGCGGGCATACTCGCTGTCCGGGAGGAAGCGGGCCGCAACCTCCGGCGGCAGCTGCACCGGGCGGGCAGGCTTCAGATAGGCGTTGGTCCAGATCGCCTGGCCCTCGTCGGAGAGGATGTAGTCCAGGATCAGACGGCCCTTTTCGGGATTGGGGGAATCGGCCACCAGGCTCATCACGTAGGGCACGACCACGGTGCTCTCGCAGGGGATCACGAACTCAAAGGTGCCGTCTTCGGTGTACTTGGCGCGATAGGCGTTGAAGTCATAGTCGAAGAGGATCGGGATCTCGCCGGAGACCACGCGGGCGTAGGAGGTCTGCTTGGGCACCAGCGGGTCGTTCTTCGCCAGGTCTTGGAAGTATTTGATCGCCGGGTCGAAGTTCTCTAAGCTGCCGCCCATGGCCCGGTTCACCGCCACCGCACCGGCGTAGCCGACGAAGGCGCTGGAGGGGTCGAGGTAGCCGACCATGCCGGCATAGTCGGGCTTGAGCAGATCGGCGAAGCAGGCCGGAACCGGCGCGCCGCCCAAGGCATCGACGTTCACGAAGAAGCCCAGGGTGCCGTAGTGGATGGTGAACCAGCGCCCCTCCGGGTCCTTCAGGCCCTCAGGGATATCATCGAAGCCGGCGGGCTTGTAAGCGGTGGCCACGCCCTCATTGGCGGCCTTGATGCCGAAGGTGACGCCATAGTAGGCGACATCGGCCACTGGAGCATTACGCTCAGCCAGCAGCTGCGCCAGGGTCTGGCCGGAGTTCTTGTTGTCGTGCGGCATCTCGATCGAGAGGCGCTCGTTGATCGCCTCCAGCATCGAGGCCCAATCCGCCCACTGCGGCGGGCAGTTGTAGCAGATGGCATCGGCTGCCTTGGCAGCAGGGGCCAGGGTCAAGAGGCTTGCCGCGACGGCGGCTGCGAGCATAGGCTTCATCGTTCTGTCTCCTTTCGGCTAACGGATAGGGGAGAGGCTTTGGCCCGCGTGGGTGCGCTCCGCGTGGGCCGGTTCCGGCCCGGGCGGGCCATCAACGACTCGCCCGGGCGGAATTGATAGGGCAGCAGCAGCGTTCCCGCCGGCGGCTGGCGCCTGTTCTCAATGGCATCGATTAGACCCGAGGCGGCCCGCCGGCCCATGGCATGGCAGGGCGTGACCACGGTCGCCAAGCTGGGCGTTATCAAGGTGGAAACGGCAATGCCGTCGAAGCCGACGATGGAGATGTCTTCCGGCAGGCTCATGCCCATGCGGCGCAGGTCCGCCATGACGGCCAGTGCCAGCATGTCGTTAGAGCAGAAGAGAGCCGTGGTATCCGGCTGGCGGGCGAAGAGCCCGGTCAGCACCGCGCGGTGGTCCACGCGGTCATAGTCGACCTCGACCAAGACAGGTGGCGGGGCGCCAGCCTCGGCAAAGGCTTGGGTGAAGCCCTGATAGCGCCGTTCAGAGCGGTCGGAGCTGCGGAAGCGTCCGGCGACATAGGCAACCTTGCGATGCCCAGCATCCAGCAGCGCCTTGGCGACGTCGCGCGCGGCGGTACTGTTGTCCACGGTGACTGCCGGCAGAGCCTCCTCCGGTTGGTTGAAGATCAGCACGAAGGGCAGATCGGCCTGATGCAGCAAGGCGATTTCCTTGCTCTTGTCGGCGTTAGTGAGAGTCAGCAGCAGCCCGTCCACCTGCTTAGCCAGCAGCGTGTCGATGGCCCGCGACTCCTCCTCAGGATCGTAATAGGCGCAGGCCAGCAGGATCTGATAGCCGGAGAGGCGTGCTGCCGCCTGAATCCCCTCGATGATTGCAGCGAAGACCGGGTTGGAGAGGGTCGGCACCATAATGCCCAAGGTGCGCGAGCGTTTGCTTTGCAGCGAGCGGCCGATCTCATTGAAGCGAAAGCCCAGCTCTGCCACCGCCCGCTCGACCCGCGCCCGCGTCTCGGCACTGGCGGGGCCGGTGTTGTTCAGCACGCGCGAAACGGTGGCGACCGAGCAGTTCGCCCGCCTAGCAACATCATGAAGGGTGACACGGCCAGCCATGGGATAAGCACAAAGGTCCGCAGTGAAAAACGCGAGCCCCTTCTAGCATTTCTGGAAACGTTTCCACGTGAAGGTTCGATGACTCGGTCAATGCCAGTGATCGCAGTCGCCAGAGACACTTGCTCACGCTGCCTCTCCAATCCCTCAGAGCTTCTTGATTCCGAAGCAAACCTTCGCTTTCAGGCAGTTCGTCCTGCACGGGCTCTGCCCCAGGAAGATGGTCTTAACGCCAAGCAACTGCTCTCTTTCGAGCAGCCAAACAGCACGCGTCCCGCTTCGACACGGGGGGCATCAAGAGGCTTCAGTGAGTGCCGAGATCAGGACCAGGTGATCGCCAGCCGCGACTAGAGGATTGCGCCGAACGACGCTGACGATGCCGGCGCGCGGCGCGGTCAAAATCTCCGACGGCGTGCCAAACTCAGACACTGAGTAGAGCTCAGCAATAGGATCCCCAGATAGCATGGCCTGGCCAGGCGCGACCAGGATCTGCGCCAGGCCCTCACGCGGGGCCGTCACATGGCTTGCCTTCTGTCCCACGTCGATGAAGTGTGTCTTCCCCGCCGGCTGGGGAACCAGGTGTCGGGCTTCCTCACTCAAGATCCCGGCCTTGTCCAAGACGCGCAGAGAGCCGCGCCAGCCGATGTCCAGCGAGGCGCGGCTGACCGTGCCGAAACCACCCAGCTCGCAAGCCAGGAACGCTGTGCTCTGCCGGTGCGCCTCACTATCGAAGTCGCCGTCATAGTCACCGGACGCGCAGACCATGGTGAAGGGCGCGCCGAAGCAGCGCGCGAGATCCAGATTGGCCTGGTTAAGTGCCTCGTCTTTGCCGAGCGTGACGAACCCGCAGTCGACATGGCGGGTCGCCGTGCCGCCTGAGTGGAAATCAAGAATGACATCGGCGCGGGGGATCAGCTCGCGCGAGACATAGCTGGCGATGGCCGCAGTTGGACCCGCCGCACCATGGCCGGGAAAGGAGCGGTTCATGTTGCCGTCGTCGAGCGGCGAGACCCGCTGACGCGCGCGCACCGCAGGCAGGTTCAAAGCAGGCAGAAGGATGAGCCGACCAGTCAGGTGCCGGGGCTCAAAATCGCGCATCAGCCGATGCAGGATCACCTGCCCCTCGTACTCGTCACCATGGCTGCCTGCGGTCAGAAGCGCGGTGGGTCCGGGACCTCCCGCAATGACGCCAATCGGCACCTGCAAGGCGCTGAAGGCATGGTCGTTGTCGGAGAGTGTGACGTCGAGGCTGCCAGCCCGCTTTCCACGCGACTCATAGTCCAGATCACAGCTGACAGCGCAGAGATGGGGCATGCCGTCGTCTCCCAAGCCAGAGGCCTGCCCCAGCAGCCAGAACGGGGCGTTTAGAGATCAGCCTTTGCGGATAGCCGACCGGCCATGTACTGCAAAAAATCCCAGATCGTCCCCTCGAAATCGTCGGGCGCCAAGGGACCGGGCTCGTAGTAGCGGCTCTTCATCGCCCGGTTCAGCGCTTCCAGCTTCTCCTTGTCCTCGGCGTTGAAGTCGCGGCAGAGCTGAACGTAGTCTTTGGTGGTCCGATCCTCAGGATCGGGGTTGAAGCCGGCAACCCCCCAGCGGATCGCCACATGTTCGGGATCTACGGGACGCAGGCAGAGAAAGAGGGTGTAGTGGGTCGCCACTGAGAAGAGGAAAGAGGGATAGGCGCAGGTGAGGAGAGAGTTGCGCCGCTCCTCTTGGGTCAGGTCCTCGTGGAAAGGCCCGCGGTCCGGCCATTTCGGATCATAGAAGGCGTGATAGCCGGTATAGCCTTCACCCATCTCCGTGAACTTGCTGCAGAGCCGCGTCGGCGTGATGGGGTGCAGGGTCGTGAGGTGCGTCGCCGAGAGGTGATAGCCCTCCAGGAAGTTCTCCATCAGGCTCTTCCAGTTGGTGTTCCAGACCGTCTCCTCCATGAAGACCAGATGGCGCAGCTCGTGGTGATAGTTGGTCATCAGCCGCGAGAGGCCCGTCATCCGGGGCGCCAGAGGGCTGGCAGTGCCGTCGAGATTGACGAAGAGGAAGTTTTCCCAAACCTCGGTCTCGAACTCCTTCAGGCCGCAGCTTGCCGGGTCGAAGCTGCGAACCTTCTTCATCAGCGGCGCCGTCTTCAGCGCGCCGTCGGTCCCGTAGGTCCAGGCGTGGTAGCCGCAGACAAAGCGCGTGCGGTTGCCCTTGGCCTCCGTCACCACCTGGTTGCCGCGATGGCGGCAGACGTTGGAGAAGACCCGCAGCTGACCCTCGCTGTCGTGGCAGACGAGCAGCTGCTCCCCCACCAGCTCTGTGGTGAAGAAATCACCCGGGTTGGGCAGTTCCCCCACATGACAGAGGCCGACCCACTCCTTGCGGAAGAGGTGTTCCTTCTCGAACTCCAGGAAGGCTTCTGAGTTGTAGAAGTCGCCTGGCATCCCGCGGGCGTCCTCTCGGTCGAGATCTTGCAGGGCAGAGAGGTCCCCGCGGACCTTCTCGACGGCCTTACTGTCAAGGTGACCCATGGCTTTGGCTCCTGGCTTTGGATCGTCCGGTTAGCGGGTCGGACGCGCCGATGCGGGGTGTCTTGCTGGTCAAAGATCGAAGATCTTGCCGGGGTTCATGATGCCGTTGGGATCGACAGCCTGCTTGATGGTCCGCATCATTCGCAAGGCGCCACCGTGCTCCAAGGCCATGTAGTCCTTTTTGCCCAAGCCGATCCCATGCTCGCCGGTCGAGGTGCCCTCCATGGCGATCGCCATCTTGATCAAGGTCTCGTTCACCTCTTTGGCCCTGGCGAACTCCTCGGGATCCTCGGGATCGAAGAGCAACACCAGATGGAAATTGCCATCGCCGACATGGCCGACAAGGGGGGCCAGGATCTGCTTCTCTTCCACCACCTTACCGATCTCGCGAATGCACTCGGGCAGGCGTGAGATGGGCACGCAGACGTCGGTCGATATGCCCTTGGCCCCCGGCCGTAGACTGCGTGAGGCGTAGAGTGCGGAGTGCCTGATCCGCCAGATGGCATCATAGGCATCGCGACTCTCGGCCCTGTCGAAGCGGACGGCACCGTTCTGCGCTGCCAGCCCCTCCAGGATGGTCAGGTCGTAGGCCACTGCGGGCTCGGAGCCTGTCAGGTCCAGGAAGAGCGTCGCCTTCTCCGGCCAATCGGAGCCTGCATAGGCATTGATCGCCTGCATCTGCAGCTGATCGGCCAGTTCGATCCGGTTCAAACCCACGCCCATCTGCAAGGCCTCGACCACCATGCTGGTGGCCGCGTCGACCCTGTCGAAGCTGCACATGGCCGCCTGCGCGCAGTCCGGCTGCCCGAAGAGCCGCAAAGTGAGCTCCGTGATCACCCCCAGCGTGCCTTCGGAGCCGATCATGAGCCGCGTCAGGTCATAGCCGGCGGAGGATTTGCGGGCGCGCCCGCCGGTCTTGATGATCTCCCCATCCGGCAGGACCAGGGTCATCGACAAGACCAGATCCTTCATCGAGCCGTACTTCACCGTCGTGGTGCCCGAGGCCCGGGTCGCCGCCATGCCGCCCAAGGTGGCATGCGCGCCCAGATCGACTGGAAAGAAGAGCCCGGTGGCGCGCAGATCCTCGTTCAGCTGCTGGCGGGTCACGCCGCACTGGACCGTGCAGTCCATATCCTCAGCGCGCACCGCCAGGATCTGATTCATCCGCGAGGTGTCGAGGGAGATGCCGCCGCGATGCGCCTGCACCTGTGCCTCAATGCAAGAGCCGGCGCCGAAGGGGATCACCGGCACCCGCAGATCGTTGCAGAGGGCGAGTACGGCGGAGATATCCTGGCTGCTCTCAGCGAAGAAGACGGCATCCGGACGCTCCGGCTGGTGCCAGGAATCACCATGTGCGTGCTCGTCCCTGAGCCCCCGCCCCGTCGTCAGCTGACCGGGAAAGCGGGCCGTCAGCCGCTCAATCGCTAGCGGTAAGGCATCAGCCTGCGAAGGTCCGTCCATGGCGCGCTAGTCTAACCCAGAGGAGAGTGCCAGCAAGAGAAGGCGAGCGGACCTCGGCGCCGCATCAGCCGCCGAGGTCCGCCTGCGCAAGAAATCAGCTGTTGAACCACCAGCGCTCCGAACAGCGGGCGCCGTCCAGATCCCAGTTGTTCGACAGCTCGCCATGCGACACGTCGGTGGACTTGGCGTCGATGAAGTCAGCGAAGACTGGGATGATGGTGCCGCCTTCCATATTGATCAGCTGCTGCACCTCGCCATAGAGCTGGCGCCGGCGGTCGCGATCGTTCTCCGAGCGGGCCTCGGTCAACAGCGTGTTCAACTGATTCGTTGTCCAGTGCGCCTCGTTCCAGCCGGTCTGGATGGCAGCCGCCGAGTAAGCGGTGGAGAACATCACGTCCTCGTTCACCCGGCCTGACCAGCGCGTCGCGAAGAAGGGCTTCTTCGCCCAGACGTTGGACCAATATCCGTCCTGCGGTTCGCGCACGACTTCGATGTCGATCCCGGCCTTGGCCGCATGCTCGCTGTAGAGCACCGCCATATCGACCGCCCCGGTGAAGGGCGTGTCGGAGGTGTGCAGCTGGAACTTGGCGCCCTCAGCGCCCGCGGCCTTCATCAGCGCCCGGGCCTGGTCGGGATCGTAGCTCCGCTGCGGCAGGTCGCCGTTGTAGTCGGCATAGGCGGCTGAGATCGGCTGATCGTTACCCAGCGAGCCATAGCCGCTCAGGATCTTCTGCAAGATCTCCTCGCGGTCGATGGCGAACTTCAGCGCCTGGCGCACCTGCAGATCGGTGTAGGGGTCCAGGTTGGTGCGCATGGCAAAGGCATAGTGCGACTTGCCGGGCGTCTGGATGAGATCGACGTTGTCGCGCTGCTCGACCAGGCGTGCGGTGCTAGGGTCGACGAAGTTCATCACGTGAATCTCGCCGGTCAGCAGAGCGTTGGTCCGCGCCGTGGTGTCGGAGATGCCCAGCACCTCGACTGAATCGAAGTGCGCGCGTCCTTCCTTCCAATAGTTGGGATTGCGCTTCACCACCGAACGGAGGCCCGGGTCGAAGTTCTCCAGGATATAGCCGCCGGTGCCGATGCCCTTGCTGAACTCCAAGGTCTCGTTCGGCACGATGGAAAGGGCGAAGACCGAGAGAATGGAATCGAAGCTGGCGTTGGGCGCGCTCAAGGTGATGGTCACCTCGTGCATGTCCGTCGCCTTGACCTCCACGACCTCGCCCAAGAGCGCCTTGATCGCCGACTTGGTATCCTCACCGCGGTGCAGGTTGATCGAGTAGACCACGTCCTCTGCCGTCAGAGGCTGGCCGTTGTGGAACTCTACGCCCTTTCGGATGCGGAAGACCCAGGACTTCAAGTCGGCCGAGGCATCCCAGCTCTCCGCCAGCTCCGGCACCAGTTCGCCGCCGGGGCCGATCTCGATCAGGTTGTTGCGCAGCTGCCAGTTCAGCAGGGTGACGAAGCGCGTCTCGATAATCTGGGTATCCAGCGTGTCAGAGGTGCTGAAGTCCGAGGTGCCGATCCTGAAGGTCCCGCCTGACTTCGGACCCGCCGCGCGCGCGGACAGCGGCAGCCCGCTGGCCCCGAGCAGCGCACCCGCACCCAGCGCGCCGGCGCCCAACAGCAGTGAACGTCTTGTGGTTTGGTCTCTCATCCGAGTTGCCTTTTAGCCATGAGTCCCTGTTGTCGCCCCGCCTCTCCCAAAGCGAAGCCCAAAGTGCTTTCGGCGTTTCTTATTGTGCGTAAGCCTTTTCAGGATTGATCGCGCTTCGTTGAAACACAAGCCGCCCTGCCTATAATGATTTTTAGAAAATCTAAAATACGAGGCGTGCAGACATGACCCGAAAAGCGCTGCCGTCGTTGCGGGCGCTGCAGACCTTTGAGATCTTCGGGCGGACCAAATCCGTGTCCGAGACGGCCCGCGAGCTCAACGTGACGTCGGGCGCGGTCAGCCAGCAGCTGAAGGTCCTGGAAGAGCAGACCGGCTTCCCTCTAATTACGCGGCGGGGGCGTGGCGTGTTCCTACGCCCCGAAGCCAAGACCTACCACCAGTTCTTGAGCGAAGGCTTCGACGCGCTCCACCAAGCCCAGAGCTATCTCGAGCGGATCCAACAGAACACGAATCTCTCGATCTCGGCGCTGCCGTCGCTCTTGTCGAAATGGCTCTATCCGATCCTCGGTGACTTTCAGCAGTTTCACCCCGATGTCTCGATCCGTTTGGACTCGACCCATCAGGAGCCGGACCGGCATTTGCTGACCACCACCTTCCGGCTGACCTATGGCAGTGCCGGGTCGCGCTTTCCCTTCTACCGAGAGCTCTACACCGACACGCTCTTTCCGGTCTGCTCCCCCAGCTTCGCGGAGGCAGCGCCGGAGGTTTGGACGGCAGAGGGTCTCTTGAAGCAGCCGTTGCTGCGTACCGATTGGGGCCCAGCCCACAGAAGCCTGCCGGACTGGGACGACTGGCTGGAATTCTGCGGTGTATCGGAGGCCGCGCCCAAGGAGGTCGGAGTCTTCTCCCTCTCCAGTCTGGCACTGGAAGCGGCGATCGAAGGCAAGGGTGTGGCCTTGGCGCAGACCTCCTTCGTCGAGCGGGATCTGCAGATGGGGAAGCTGCTGCGCCTCTCTCAATCGGAGTTGAAACTGCCGCATCCCTACTTCGTCTGCTGGGGCGAAGGGGCTTTGCAAGACCCGGCTGCGAAGAGTTTCCTAGACTGGGTGCTCACCGCGGGGCGGCGCTACGGCAGGTGATGGATCAGCGGCCCTTCGCAGGCTGCCGCTAAGCGCCGCGCATTCGTTAGCTCTGCTAAATGACTGTGTAGGCTGCCTCACTGTACTTCGCCTACCGGGTCGCGCGATATGGGATAGCCGTCATGAAGAGGGATCGGTGGGAGGACACTCCGTGTTTCTGAGGAATGCTTGGTACGTCGCGGCCTGGAGTTCTGAGATTACGCAAGACCTGCGCCAGATCCGGGTTCTCGGCGAGAAGATCTGTATCTACCGCACGCAAAGCGGCGCGTTGGTGGCCTTGGAAGACGCCTGCCCGCATCGCAAGCTGCCGCTGTCGAAAGGGCGCCTGCGGGGTGAGCATGTCGAATGCGGCTATCACGGCCTCACCTTCGACTGCAGCGGGGCTTGCGTCGCCGCACCCGGGTCCGAGCGCATTCCGACCGCCGCCAAGGTGCACGCCTATCCGGTGCATGAGCGCTATGAACTGGTCTGGATCTGGATGGGCGACCCCGCCGCGGCCGATCCCGCAGAGATCTTCGAGATCGAGCACTATGACGATCCGGCCTGGGGCATCAATCGCGGTGCCGCCTTGGAGATCAAGTGCAACTACCTCTACGTGACCGATAATCTGCTCGATCCCAGCCACGTTGCCTGGGTGCACGAGACCTCCTTCGCGCAGGACGCCACCAAGGACACACCGCTCTCCATCACCAAGAAGGACGACGGCATCGTCGTGCACCGCTGGATGATGGATGTGGAGGTGGCGCCCTTCTACAAGAAGGTCATCGCCTTCGACGGCAACTGCGATCGCCTGCAGCACTATGAGGTGCGCTACCCCAGCCATGCCATCATCAAGGCGGTCTTCACGCCAGCCGGCACCGGCGGCCCGGAGGGCCCGCTGCACGAAGAGACCTTCTTCATGGACAGCTACAACTTCATGACGCCGACCTCGGAGAAGGAGACGCGCTACTACTGGTTCCAGCTGCGCAACGTCCGGCCCGACGATGCAGCACTCTCGGCGATGATGAGTGCGGGCGTGAAGAACGCCTTCGAGGAAGACAAGGCGATTTTAGAAGAGGTGCAGATCGGGATGGACCAGAAGGTCACCGCCAACATCAACCTCGGCATCGACGGCGGCCAGCTTCGCTTCCGCCGCCAGCTGGAGGCCATGATCGCCGCGGAACAAGCAGCAGGCGCGCATCAGGAGGCCTGACGTGGCCGAGAGCTTTCGACGTTACAGGGTCGTGCGCAAGACGAAGGAGAGTGAGGTCATCACCTCCTTCCAGCTGGTCGCGACGGACGGCGCGCCGCTGGCGCCTGGGCTGCCTGGCCAGTACCTCACGCTTAGCATTCCGGGGCCGGAGGGAGAGGCTCTGCGCACCTACTCGCTCTCCTGCGATCTGGGCCAGCGGGAGCACTACCGCCTCTCCATCAAGCGCGAGGCCGCCCCACCGGACAGCCCGGACGCACCGGACGGCCTGGGTTCTTCCTACATGCATGACCGCATCGAGGAAGGTGACGAGATCAGCGCGCTCTCCCCACGCGGCGTCTTCGTTTTGGACCAGGAGAGCAGCCGGCCGGTCGTCCTCTTAAGCGGCGGGGTTGGTCTCACCCCCATGGTGTCGATGCTGCACAGCCTGGCCGGATCGGGGCGGCCGGTCTGGTTCATCCACGCCTGCGAGACCGGCGCCGTTCATGCCTTGCGCGAGGAGGTCCTGGGCTTGGGCCGCGCGGCCAATGTCACCGTCCACTTCGTCTATCGCGCGCCAAGCGAGGCCGACCGCGCGCAAGGACGCTTTCACAGCGAAGGCTTGGTCAATCGCGAGATCCTGCAGAGCCTGCTGCCGCTCGACGACTATGAGGTCTACCTCTGCGGCCCCACCCCCTTTATGCGGGCTATGTATCAGCTGCTGCAGTCCCTCGGCCTGAAGAAGGAACGGATTGCCTACGAGTTCTTTGGGCCCGCCTCCTCACTCGAGGCAGAGGCGCCGGCAGAAACACCAGTGCCCGTACCAGAGACGACCCAGGCGCCCGAGGGCTCCTTCCCCATCACCTTTGCGAAGTCCGGCGTGACCGCCTATTGGGACGGCACGGTCACCTCACTCCTCGAACTCGCGGAGGCCTCAGGCTTGCAGCCGGAGTTCAGCTGCCGGTCTGGCATCTGCAACAGCTGTCTCAGCACCAAAGTCGATGGCGAGGTCGAGTACTTCGAAGAGCCGCTCGACGAACCCGAACCTGGCGAGGTCCTGCTCTGCTGCTCGCGCCCGAAAGGACCGGTCACCATCGATATCTAGCGCGCTGCAGCAAGGCCCTTAGAGCCAGACGAAATCTGTAGCCGTCAGGCGGTCGGCCTGCTGCACGCCGTCCAGACGCGCCAAGATATCGGCTGTGCCATCGCCATCGCTATCCACCTCCAGCTGACCCAGCGCCTCGTTGAAGCGCGCTTCGGAATTGCCGCCGCTCGAGAAGCTTGCCTGTTCGATATAGGTGAAGGCGCCGACCTCCAGACCGGAGGAGAAGAGCAGACGATCACCAAGGCCGGCTCCGGCGTCGAGGTCACCGGCGAAGTCACCGATCACCACCAAGGCCGCCAGGGTGCCGGAACCGAGGAGCGTTCCATCTTCCAGACCATTGAAAGCGAAGCTGTCCCGGCCACTGCCGCCAAAAGCCGTATCGCGGTCGCTGGTGAGGATGAGGTCATCCCCAGATCCGCCGAACATGAGGTCAGCGATCTCATCATCGCCGCGCCCGTCCAGGAAGTCGTCACCGATACCGCCATAGAGGCTGTCAGCGCCCGAGCGGCCGCGCAGGCGATCATCACCCTGATCGCCGATCAAGACATCATCGCCGATCCCGCCGTAGGCCACATCGTCACCCGACCGTCCGATCAAGCTGTCGCCTGCCGAGTTGCCCACCAAGCTTGCACCGCCGCTGGAACTGGTCAGCGTTCGGGCCACACCGTCCCTGACGTTGCTCAAGAGCTCTATCTGCTCGCTCAAGCTATAGGTCAACGCCGAGACCAGCACCCGATCGCTACCGCCTCCCGCCAGCTCCAGAATCTGATCGCTAGCGGTATCGACCAAGAAGGTGTCGTCGCCGCTGCCACCAATCATCTCGTCAGAGCCGCCGCCGCCGTCGAGACGGTCTGAACCACTGCCCCCCACCAGACGATCGCCATCGCTGCCGCCGAAGAGGCTGTCCTTGCCAAGATCGCCATAGAGGCTGTCGGCGCCCACGCCGCCGACAAGGAGATCGTTTCCTTGATCGCCTGACAGCCTGTCTTCGCCAGCGCCACCGTAGACCAGGTCGCGCGCGCTGCCACCGCTTAGGCCGCTGTCATCGCCGACACCGCCGTAGAGGCGATCGATGCCGCGGCCCCCGATGAGAGCGCCGTCGTCCCCTGATCCACCGAAGATACGATCATTGCCGTCTCCACCGTCAAGGAGGCTGTCTTCACCAGCACCCCCATAGAGGCGGTCGTTGCCACTGCCGCCATCGAATGCCAGGTCGCCGCCCAAACCGCCATAGAGCCGATCCGCACCGCTGCCACCGGCAGCCTGATCCGATGCAGAGCCGCCAAAGACCCGGTCATTGCCCGCATCACCGATCGCCAGGTCGCCCCCGCTGCCGCCGATGAGGCTGTCATGGCCAGACCCGCCGGCCATGACATCATCACCCGACTGACCCAGGAGGAGATCGCGACCGCTGCCGCCAACGAGGGACAGATCGCTCCCGCTTCCGCCCTCTAGAGTATCGTCGCCAAGGCCGCCGAAGAGCTGGTCGCCTCCGTCCCAGCCCTTCAGCAGGTCACGACCGCTATCCGCCGACACCTGGTCATCGCCGGTCAGGGCATTGACGATCTGGTCGCCGCTGTCGATGAGGAGCGTATCGTTGCCGCTGGTCCCCAAGACGCCGTAGGCTTCAATCCCGGCGATCACCGCGCCAGACGCTATGACGAGGCCCTGAGCCAGCATCAGGCGGTCGAAGCCCGAGCCCCCGAAGAGGCTATCGCCCGCAATCAAGGCGTCGGCCTCGCGCACCCAGAAGACGTCGTCGCCCGACAGCCCGGCGAGGGTGTCCGACCCGCTGCCGCCTTGGAGGATATCGTCACCGTCACGGCCGCGCAGGAAGCGATCGTCGCCGCTGCCTCCATAGATCCGGTCATCGCCCTCGCCGCCATCCAAGCTGACGTCCTGACCGAGACCGCCGGAGATCAGATCGTTGCCCGCCTGGCCGGCCAGACTGCTGTCGTCGCCGGCTCCGCCGAAGATCTGATCCTCCCCGGAGCCGCCCCACAGGCGCGTGTCTTCGCCTTCTCCGCCGTAGACGCGGTCAGCACCGCTATCGCCCATGAACCTGGCATCGCGTCCGAGATTGCCGAAGAGTTGGTCATCCCCAAGACCACCGAAGAAGAGGCTGTCATTGCCAAGACCGCCGTCTAGGCTGTCGTCGCCTGGCCCGCCGAAGAGGTCTCGATCACCACCTTCGTCACCCAGCAAGCTATCGCTGCCGCTGCCGCCGAAGAGGCCACGATCGAGCCCACTGCCGCCCGAGAGACTGTCGCTGCCGCTGCCGCCTTCAAGCTGCGCGTCATCACCAGAGCCGCCCTGGATCAGGTCGTCACCGGTTTCGCCCAGCAAGAAACGATCCGAGCCATCGCCACCGTAAAGGCTGTCGCTCCCGTCACCGCCGCGCAGTTCATCGCGACCGCTGTCGGCGAAGACACGGTCGCTCCCGCTGCCACCATCAGCCAGGTCGTCACCGCTGCCGCCGAACAGCACATCGCTGCCGCTGCGGCCCTCCAGGCGATCGTCATTGGCCAGAGCAAAGATCTCCTCCGCGGCCGTAGAGCCATAGATGCGGTCGATCTCGCTGCTGCCAACCAAGTTTGTTACACCAGACTGGCCAAAAATGACTTCATTGACCGTCAGGGTCGTCTCAATACTGATCAGCAGGGCATCGGACGGCAGCGTGACGCCAGCGCGCAACACCAGGGTGTCGCTGCCCGATCCGCCGTCTAGCAGTTCGCCACCGGAGGCCAGCTCGGCTTGCGTCGTGATGACGAGCTCATCGTCGCCGGAACCGCCATAGACGCGGTCAAGACCGCTCCCGCCGGAGAGACGCCTATCATCACCGCGACCGCCATAGACGCGATCGCTGCCCGATCCGCCATAAAGGGCGCTGTCTTCACCGGCGTCTCCATAGAGGCCGTCCTCGCCCCCACCACCAAAGAGGCCGGTGTCGTCACCATCTCCGCCCGACAGGCTATCAGCCCCGCTGTCGCCCGAGAGGCTCAGATCAGAACCGCGGCCGCCGGAGAGACGGTCGTCCCCAGTACCGCCGAAGAGGGCGGTGTCGTCGCCGGCGTCACCAGAGAGGCTGTCGTCGCCGAGCCCGCCGAAGAGGCTCCCATCCGCGCCGCTGCCGCCGTAGACGCTGTCAGCCCCCTCATCGCCCGAGAGGCTTGCATCACTGCCGCTGCCGCCGAAGATACTGTCGTTACCACTCCCGCCGGCGAGGGATTCGTCGTCGCCCAGATCACCAAAGAGACCATCCTGGCCGTTGTTACCGGTAAGGGCAGCGTCGTTTCCTGCGCCGCCGTAGAGGCGATCATCACCATCGTTCCCCTGCAGGCTAGCATCACTGCCACTCCCGCCGCGGATCGTGTCATCACCCAGGCTGCCGAAGCCGGCACCATCGTCACCTGACCCTAAGTCGACTAGGTCATTGCCTTCGCCACCATCGAAATCAAGGTCGAAGCCTTTGCCGCCATAGAGCCAATCGCTACCGGAGTCGCCACGAAACTGGCTGTCATCGCCGTCACCGCCATAGAGGCGATCATCTCCACTGGCCCCATAAGAGAAGGAGTCCGCGCCACTGTCGGCGAAGAGACTATCGTTGCCGTCATAGCCGACGAGGGCACCATCACCACCACTGCCAGCATAGACACGGTCATTGCCGGTACCACCGAAGAGGTAGGTGTCGCTGCCAGCACCCGCAAAGATCTGGTCATCGCCGTCTTGACCAACGAGCGAGACGTCATCTCCGGAACCGCCGAAAATCAGGTCCGCTCCAGAGGCACCGGCCAGTGACGTATCGGCCCCGGACCCGCCGTAGAGGCGATCGTCGCCCGATCCGCCCAAGAGCTGTGTGTCGCTGCCGTCGTCGCCTTTGACAGTATCGTCGCCGTAGAGACCGACGAGCGCAGAGTCCGCCCCTGACCCGCCGTAGACCGTGTCGTCGCCGTAACCACCGAAGAGGTCGGTCTCGCCACCAGTCTCACCAAAGAGCGTGTCGTCACCAGCCCCCCCGTCGAGCGCCGTGTCGTTGCCCGCACCACCAAAGATCTGATCGTCTCCGGATTCACCGAAGACGCCACTGTCAATCCCGCTTCTAAGCGCGATAGCATCGTTGAAGCTGGTGCCATTGATCTGGCCGCCGTTCCCGGTCGTGTCTTGAAACAAGAACCGTTCGATGGAGATCAGCGAGACGCCCGTCGAGAACGAGATCCCGGGTTGGAGCAAGAGCGTGTCAGTCCCGGACCCGCCATTAAAGTGCTCGCCACCCGTTTCCAGATCGCTCTGGTTCAGCACCACAAAAAGGTCGTCGCCAGAGCCACCATAGAGGCGGTCGAGGCCCTCATCGTTCATCAAAGAGACGTCGTTCCCGGCACCGCCGAAGATCAGATCGTCGCCGCCGCCACCTATGAGACCGGTATCGTCGCCCGCCCCACCAAAGAGGTAGTCCCTGGCAGCGTCACCAGCACTGCCGCCGAAGAGGGCGCTGTCCGCACCGCTGTCGCCATAAATCCGATCCTCTCCTAGGCCGCCAAGGAGAGACTGATCCGATCCACTGCCGCCGAAGAGGCTGTCCGCGCCGCTATTGCCTATGAGGTAGCTGTCCGCCCCCTCATCACCTGCCACCTGGTCTGCGCCCGTGCCGCCAGTGAGCGAGACATCCTTACCGCTCCCACCGAAAACGAGGTCTTTGCCGGTGTCGCCAAAGAGAAACGAGTCGTGCCCGGCGTTCCCTTCGATCCGATCATCGCCAGAGCCCCCGTAGAGGAGCAAATCGTTGTCCTCTCCGCCACGCAGTTGATCGGCACCATTGCCGCCACGGAGAAACACGTCCTCATCTCTGCCGCCGTCAATCGTATCACTGCCAGTGCCACCGAAGAGGCTGCCGTCTTGGCCGCTGTCCCCATAGATACGGTCATCGCCTTGGCGGCCAAAGAGGTCTCTGTCCTTACCGTCGCCGCCATAGATGAGGTCGTTGCTAAAGGGCCCGATGTCGCCCGTGTCATCGCCGGCAAGGTAGCTGTCGTTGCCATCGCCGCCAAAGAGCGTGTCGTCGCCATAACGGCCCCTCAGGACATAGTCGTCTCCGCTGCCACCGCGGATGGTATCCGCATTTGGGGCTACATCAAAGCCGCCGACTAAGACAGTATCATCGCCAGAGCCCCCGTCGATCAGGTCGTCCCCGACACCGCCGAAGAACTCGTCATCGTCGCCATCCCCACCGAAGAGGGAGTCGTCCCCGCCACCGCCGAGGAAGGAGCTATCAACACCGCTGCCGCCGTAGATAAAGTCAGTGCTTAAGTCCTGATCTATGCTGCCGAAAGGTGCCCCGCCCCGAAAGAAGGTGTCGCCGCCGGACCCACCGAAGAGCCTGTCGGCGCCTAGTCCGCCGAAGAGCGAGGTGTCATCACCCGCCTTCCCCTCGATCCGGTCGTCCGCCTCTTCGCCGCTTAGTCGGAGATCATCGCCGGAGCCGCCAAAGACCGTATCGATGCCCGATCCGCCGAACAGGGAGGTGTCACGGCCACTGCCGCCGTAGAGCAGATCGGCACCCTCGTCGCCTCTCAGTGTGTAGTCGTCGCCCCGCCCGCCGAAGATGGTATCATCGTCGTTTCCGCCCAAGAGAGAGCTGTCGTCGCCGACATCACCATAAAGGCGATCGTCGCCCGCACCGCCTTCCAGTCTGCGGTCGTTATCGGCACCGCCATCGATCACATCAGAGCCGTCGCCACCGACGAGGCCGAAGTCACGACCCGCACCGCCGTAGAGCGAGTCGTCTCCGCTTCCGCCCGAAAGGTTCCCTTCAATGCCTTCACCGCCGTAGAGCGTATCTCGACCGCTTTCGCCGGTCAGAGTGTCATTCCCATCACCGCCAACAAGCAGATCGTCTCCCTTGCCGGCCAGCAGGCTGTCCTTGCCACTGCCGCCATAGAGCCGATCGTCGCCGCCATCCAGGTCGTGCAGAAGGTCATCGCCGCTGTCACCGTAGACGCGGTCATCGCCGCTACCGCCGTCAAGGCTCAGGTCGTCGCCGAGACCACCGAAGACAGTGTCGGCGCCACTGCCGCCATAAAGACCAGCCTCGCCAGCAGTACCGCCGAAAAGGGTGTCGGCACCGCCATTTCCATAGAGAGTGTCGATAGCGCTCTTGCCAAAGATGACTTCTGCTTGCGAAGCGCCAGCCAGCGAATCGGCGTCGGTTCCACCGTAGATGATAAGCGTTTCGATTCCGGCGTAGGCAATCCCAGGGCCTGGAACAAAGCCGTAGAGGATCAGTGTATCATCGCCGGTCCCGCCATAGAAGCTATCACCCAGCGGCCCGATGTTGGCGCTATCCTCCAAGATAAAGGTATCGTTACCACTGCCACCATAGACAGAATCATTGCCTGCGCTGCCGATGATCTGGTCGTCGCCACTGCCGGCTAAGATGCGGTCGTCGCCTTCACTGCCGTAGAGCTGCCGGTCGTTCCCGAGGCCAGCGGAGATGAAGTCGTTGCCGGGCCCACCGCCCAAGCCAAAGTCATCGCCATGACCACCATAGATTCTGTCATCGCCATAGCCGCCGAAGAGATAGGAGTCCGCTCCGCTGTCGCCAAAGATCCTGTCCCGACCTCGATCTCCGTTCAGGAAATAGTCGTCGCCGGAGCCACCGTACAAGGTGTCATCGCCCAAGTAAGCCAAGAGAACGCTGTCGTCGTCGGCGCCCCCAGAAAGAAGATCATCGCCCTTGCCGCCAACGAGCCAGGTGTCCGAACCCTCGCCCGCTAGGATCGTGTCATCACCATCGTCGCCGGCGAGCGTGAGATCCTCACCGCTACCGCCTTCAATGCGGTCACTTCCGCTACCGCCATAGAGATTGGTGTCGTTACCGTCGCCGCCGTAAAGGCGATCCTGGCCACTGTTGCCATAAAGAGAGACGTCGTTCCCACTATCGCCAGCGAGCGTGTCGGCACCATAGCCGCCGACCAGAAGGTAATCATCGCCCGACCCACCGAAGAGGCTATCGTCACCGAGCGCACCGACGAGAACCGCATCGTTCCCGTTATCGCCCTTGACGACATCATCATTGCCCAGCTCGATTAACGGAATTCCGCTAAAGCTTGCCGTATCGTTGATTAAGTCGCCTTGTAGATTATTATCATCACCATCGCCGCCGTAAAGTGTATCTTTCCCAGCGCCACTGCGAACATTGTAGTCATTACCGGAGCCACCGAAGAGCGTCCCTGATCCAGAACTATTGAAAAGCCCGTCTGGACCACTGCCGCCATAGAGACGATCGACCCCACTACCGCCGAAGAGGTTCTCGTAGAGCCCTGGCCCACCAAAGACTGAATCGTCCCCGGCTCCGCCTATGAGAAAGAAGTCGGTGCCACTGTCACCAGAGATGGTATCGTTGCCGCTGCCACCATCGAGGTAGCTGTCGTCCCCGCTACCGCCGTAGAGGCGATCGGCGCCACTCCCGGCGCTGAAGCTGATATCGCGCCCCTCGTCACCCTCAATCAAATCATCGCCAAGCCCGCCATAGAGCAGGCTATCGTTGCTGTCGCCGCCGTAGAGGCTATCCTTGCCGCTTTCCCCGTCCAGAAACACGTCAGGGCCGCTGTCGCCGAAGAGGCTATCGTCGCCACTGTTGCCGCGCAGGGAGTAATCACCGCCGCTACCACCACGTAGCAGATCGTTGTCATTGCCGCCATCAAGGAAGGCGTCGCTGCCGTCACCGCCATAGACCGCATCCTGACCGCTGCCACCGCTGAGGGTTGCATCGTCTCCTGCGCCACCGAAGAGCCTGTCGGCGCCGCTGTTCCCAAAGAGACTGCGGTCGACGCCTTGATCGCCGTAGACCAAGTCATCGCCCAAGCCGCCGGAGACATCTGTCTCATTACCATAGCCACCAAAGAGCCTATCGTCGCCTGCATCCCCAGAGAGGCTTGTGTCACCGTTGCCGCCACCACGCAGCAGATCCGTCCCACTGCCGCCGAAGAGCCCGAGATCCTCGCCCTGCCCGCCATCCAGGGTATCGTTGCCTGAAGCACCAAAGAGCGCGTCTTTGGCTGAGCCACCAAAGAGGCTGTCCGCACCCGTGAGGCCATAGAAGGTGTCACTCCCGGTGCCGCCGAAGATGACATCACCGAGGCTAGAGCCAAAGGACGGCAGATTGAAGAGCAGCGTCACCTCGACGTTCGTCACGGTGATCCCAGCTGGCAAGGACGCGCCCTGCAAGAGAACGAGGCTGTCGACACCACTGCCGCCGTCAAAGAGATCGGCAGCGACCAGCACGCCCTGGCTGGCAGCAACGATGCTGTCTGCGCCACTGCCGCCGAAGAAGCCATCACTGCCGCTGCCGGGGAAGAAGGTGTCGACACCGGTATCGCCATTGAGGCCGGCGTTTGTGCCGCTGCCGCCGGCAATCAGATCGTTACCGGAGCCGCCATAGAAGTAGGCATCCACGCCAGCACCGGCATAGAGCCTGTCGTCGCCTAGGTTACCAGAAATGACGCTGTCCGCGCCGCTACCGCCGAAGGCTGTGTCGTCTCCTTCAAACCCAGAGAAGAGGTAGTCGTCTCCAGCGCCACCGTACAGGGTGTCATTTCCGCTCAAGCCCTGAATGTACTCATCGTCCCCGGAACCCCCGAAGACGACGTCGTCGCCTTTTCGGCCGCGGAGCGCAGTGTCCGCGCCGGTCCCTCCGTAGAGGCTGTCGTCACCACCGTCACCGTAGAGGCCAATGTCGTCCCCGCTCCTCCCTTCGATGCGGTCGTTGGCACTGCCGCCAAAGAGAAAAGCGTCGTTGCCGTCCCCGCCGTAGACGAGATCAAAGCCACTGGCGCCATAGAGCCGATCCACCCCCTCTTCGCCCTCCAGCCTATCACCGTCTGCGTCACCGAAGAGGCTGTCGTCGGACGAACCACCAAAGAGGCTGTCCGCCCCAAGACCGCCGTAGAGGGTGTCGTTCGCACTTCTGCCAAGGATCGTATCGATCCCCACCGCCCCGGTGAGAACATCAATACCGGACGTGCCGTCGATCGCTGCCATGGCTCTGCTCCCCCGTTTTCTTCGCCACCACCCGCGATTAGGTTTCATCATTATGGCGGTCACCTAAGGTTAGCGGCCTTCACTCTGTGATCAATACAGAAAATTACGATCCTTTCGTATAGTTTTTAGGTGAATACCTAGTCCTCTGAGCAGGTTTAACCTGACCGATTGACCAATGATCTGGTCATTTGGTTAGGTGTAACAAATTTAACAATCTCTCATCGTCATATCTATTTTAAGATCAGTCTGCTGCAGAATTTATCTTTGCGTGCATTGCCTTCTTAACAAACTACTAGCTTCACTCTACGCATAACACATCCCAATGAATACGCTATATTTCTCTCTTGAACGCATCTTTCTGGTATATGTCCTTCTCACTCCTGTTTAGATTTGATAAACTATTCGGAAATGTTGACATTATTCGACTTTAAAACAGTTTTGCTTGATTTTTGGGCATGATGTACGTCATAAACTGCAGAAATCAAAGTCTGATCGATGAATCAATCGCTAGTTATTAATAATGTCTCTTGTACACACTAGTAGCAGATTTCTCGGGATGTCTATCAAATGACAGGTCTTAGTTACTCATTCAATTGCAAAGAAGCCCTGAAGATTGGCCAAATTCCTCCAGCCAATGCAACAGGCGACTTGGGTACTTCTTTCCGAAGGAGCAGGGGGCATCTGACATGCTCGGAAGCAAGGACAACTTGCTCACAGACCCAGGTAGGTCTCGACGAGTTTGCTGTTTTACTGCAGCGCCGCGCCAGCCAGGCCGGAGACCTAGGCCATCGGTCAGAGTTTGCGCACCTCCGATGGCGTAAGGACTTCAGCCTCCAGGCCGAGGTTGCGGGCCATGGAGACACCACGCCTTAGCTCTTCGAAGCGCGCCTTGGGCTTGGTGGGGGGTGCGAACGAGAAGGTCGGCGTCTCCGGCCGCTTGGATCTTTGGCTGGGCGAGCGGCACATCGTGCTGGAAGCCGGCGACAGCTTCGCCTTTGCCAGCAGCGAACCGCACCGCTACGCTAACCTCTCGGCGGAAGAGACCGTGGTCATCTGGGCGATCTCTCCACCGTCTTACTGAGCCCCGGTATCAGAGGCCAAAGGTCTTGGGATCGAGCTTGCTGTAGATCTCTTGTTCAACAAGAGCGAGGACGGCCTCTTCATCCGTCACGTCGATCCCCTCTAGCAGCGACTGCCACTTGTTGTAGAGGGCGGCGTACTCCTCCATCAGAACCTTCGCCTGCGCAGCGGGGATCCCGCGCTTTTCTTCCGTCGTCTGCGGCAGGCTGGCGTAGTAGGCCTCTTTGAAGGCGGCCAGAGACTCGACCATTGAGGGATCGGGCTCGCGGATATCGACACCCTGGTCGATGGCGGCTTGCATGCCCTCCGCGCTCAAGACCTCGTAGCGCAGCTGGAAGCGCACCAGCTGGCGGGCCAGCTCGCGCAGCAGCATATTGCGATCCTCGGTCGGGAGGTCGGCCCAGGCGTCCTTGTTGAACATGTACTGGACGCCGGAGGTGTGGGTGCCGAGTGGGAGCAGCGTGTAGTTGTCGGCGACCTCCGCGATCTGGAAGCCCTCGCCCATGTCGGAGGCATTCATCATCACGCAGTCGATGGAGCCACGCTGCAGGCCCGAATAAACGTCGGAGAAGGGCACCGAGACCGGAATGCCGTTGGCGGACTTGGCCCATTCGACATGCGCGCCGCCGGCGGTGCGGATCTTCAAGCCATCGAGGTCGGCGAAGGTTCGCACGTCCTGGGTACAGGCCAGGTAGTAGACAGGCGTGCTCCAGCCGTTGATGAAGACGACGCCGTGATCCTCCCACTCCGCACGGGCAGCCTGGTTCATCAAGGTCATCTCGGTCATGGCGATACCCGCCGCCACACTGTTGCTGCTGGCGAAGGAGACATCGTTCAAGAGGTTGTTGATCGGCAGATCGGCGGGGGTGTAGGCGCCGACGTTGTTGCCGATGTCGGCCACCCCGTCGCGAATACCGGCCAACACCGCGTTGGGCGGCAGCAAGGCACCACCGACGTAGAGGTCGAAGTCGACACGGCCTTCACTGTTGCGCGCCACCCGCTCGACGAAGTCGGCATAGTCGACGGAGAAGGGGTGCTTCTCCCCGGTCCAGGAGGTGATGGTCAAGGTCTCGCCAGCCGCTGCTGCGGTGGCATAGAGAGTGAGGGCAGAGACAGCGCCCAGCAACGTGGCTTTCAACATAGCGTTCCTCCTTCAAGAGTGCTGTGGGGTTGTGACCGGCCCCGAGATCAAGACCGGCCGCGTGATCAAGGCGTCATCAGGTGCGGCAGCCAGAGCACCAGGCCCGGCACGGCAATCAGCAGCGCGAGCGTCACGATATCCATGCCCAGAAACCAAAAGGTGCCGCGGAACATGGTCGTCAGCGGGACCTCTGATCCCAGCGCTGATCGCATGACGAAGACGTTCAAGCCGATCGGCGGGGTGATCAGGCCAATCTCCAGAAGCTTGATCATGATGATGCCGAACCAGAGGAGATTGACGTCCAAGGCCTCCAAGAGCGGCGTGGCGATGGGGATCACCAGGAGCATCAGGGAGATGCTCTCGACGAACATGCCGAGGATGATGAAGAGCAGCCCCAGCATGACGATCAGGGTGACGGGATCGCTGGCGATCGGCAGAAGGATGTCCGCCAGCTCGTTGGGCACGCGCGAGAGGTTCAGGAAACGCGCGAACATGGCCGCACCGATGGCGATGATGAAGATCGTACAGGTGCCTTCAGCCGTGTCGATCAGCGCCTTGCGCAGGACGCTCCACCTAAGCGAGCCGCGGATCACCGCTAGAAGACAGGCCATGGAGGCGCCGATAGCACCTGCCTCAGTCGGCGTGAACCAGCCGAGGAAGATGCCGCCCATCACCCCGATGATCAGCGCCGGCAGGGGCCAGGTGTCACGCAGGGCGCCCAGCTTCTCGCCCCAGCCGTGGCGCTCGTCCGACACCGGCGCCAAGGCGGGGTTCACGCGCGCACGCAGGGTGATCATTGCGATGTAGATCGCGGCCGAGACGATGCCCGGGATAACGCCGGCCAGGAAGAGCTGGGAGATCGAGGTCTCGGTAAAGATGCCGTAGAGGATCATCAGGATCGACGGTGGGATGAGCGATCCCAAGGTGCCCGAGGCTGCGACCGAGCCGCAGGCCAGGCCCGGGTCGTACTTGGACTTCAACATCTCCGGCACAGCGATCCGCGAGAAGGCCGCAGCCGTCGCTACGCTGGAACCGGAGGCAGAGGCGAAGAGCGCCGAAGCGATAACCGTGGAGGAGGCCAAGCCACCAGGCGTTCGCGCCAAGAACATCCGTGCCGCTGAGAAGAGGCCGGAGGTCAGACCGGCCTGGCTGGCGATGTAGCCCATCAACAGGAACATCGGCACCGCAGAGAGGTTCCAGTTGGTGATGAAGCTGAAGGGAATGCTGGTCAGGATGCTCCAGGCAGCCTGGGTGGAGGTCAGCACCGCAATGCCGCCGAAGGAGACCAGGCCTAAGACCACGCCGATGGGGGTGCGCAGGATCATCAGAACCAGCGCGACGCCGATCCCAATGAGGCCGATATCGAAGCGATCCAGCTCCATCAGATCGTCTCTGCCGAGATGGAGGGATCGTGCGAGCGGCCCCTGATCCCCTCATTCACGAAGCGCAGCAGGACCACCACGGTGGCCAAGCCAAAGGCGACGGGCAGCGCGAAACGGATCGGCCAGATCGGCACGGTGTAGGTTCCGTCGATCATCTCGCCCTTGCCGAAGGCCTCCACCGCATCGAAGGAGGACTTGACCGCCAAGGTGCCCCACAAGACAGCCGTTGCCAGGGTCGCCACCATGATGGAGAAGCGCTGCAGGCCGCGTGGGAACATGTTGTAGAAAAGGTCGACCGCGATGGCGCGGTTCCTGAGCTCCACGAAAGGCAAAGGCAGGAAGACCGCGGCCACCATGTAGTAGAAGGCCACTACCTCGGTCGTCGCGGGCGCTGGCTGGCCGAAGACCTGGCGGCCGATCACATCGGCCAGCACGTGGCTCACCATCAGCGCCAGGGTCAGCGCACCGACCCATTCCATCACGACGGTCGTCCGCTTGACCGCGGTCGTCAGCATGACGGCTGCATCGCCCTTGGGCGATCCTCACTCATGGCGTCCTCCCTTACGTGTCTTCCCTGTCCTGCCCTCTTTGTCGGAGCAGCTGAGACCCGATGCGAAAGCCTGAGCAGGAAGCCTCTTTTTGTAAATGAAATTATATTTCAACTGTTGAAACGATCTGATCGCAGCGGCTGATGGCGTTCATGGATTTGCCTCCTTTCATTCAATGAAATGATATTTCATTCAAGATAGCAAGCGCGGGTCTTAGCGCA
>JBCBSF010000078.1:0-27214 GCA_039819325.1 Pseudomonadota bacterium
ATCTGGACTGCTGACCCCGACAAAATCATCGCCGCTGTAAAACGTGGGCACCAAACGTTAGATTCGATCCACTAGTGTACTGTTTCCCGGCTGTGCCACGGCAAGAGCATCATCTGGATCAATTACATCGACCTTTCCGGCCAACTGTGGCTGGCCGCTAAGACATCCAGATACTAGAGTGACAATACAAAATAGAAGGATGGGCCTCACTGATCATTCCCCAACAAACCAACAGCTCCGCTTGACCTTCCTCGTTGTAGCAAGGTGAAGTACAGCCATCAAGCTGTAGCGCTACACCATGTCCGTGTGCCCTACGCACTTACTCACTCCGACTCCCAGATGCTTGATAGATCCGTTGAGGTAGAGGCAGAGAGTAGCAGGCCTAACAACTCCACCCATCCGATCACGCTGACGTGAGAAAGCCGCGGTGCCTTCATCCAAAGGCACTGGCTGTGACGTAAGGCCTGGTGGAGAAGTGCGGCCAGGGCGGCCACTCTGCTTCGCGAAACAGTCTTCCGAACATAGAGGACAGCATGGGCGGCATGAGGATCTTGGGCATGGCGGGACTCTTGGCATTGCTACCGGGCTGCGCAGCCATCTTTCCCGACCAGGTCACCACCGAGGACCGGCTGGACGCCTTCCGTGCCGCCACAACAGAAGAGGCCACGCCCGATCTGCAGGGCGCGGTCGAGATCTTCTGGAGCGAGAACCAGGTCCCCTACATCGTCGCCGACAGTGACCGCGACCTGGCCTACAGCCTGGGCCTGGTGCACCAGCACCTGCGCGGCGGGCAGCTGGCCGTCCTGAAGCGCATCTCCCAAGGCCGCATCTCCGAGATGGCCGGCCCCTTTACCCGCGACATCGATCATGCCTTGCGTATCCTCGACTATGGCATGGCGGCCCCGGAGGTGGTGGCCGCCTGGCCAGAGGCGACGAAGGCCTGGATGCAGGCCTTCGTCGACGGCATGAACCACTATCAAAACCATGCCCGCAAGCAGCCGCCGGAGTATGGGCTCCTCGGCCTCAGCCCCGAGCCCTGGCGGATGGAGGACCTGATCACCATCGGCCGTCTGGCCGGGACCGACGTTACCTGGCTGGCCTATGTCTCGCTTCTGCCCTTGCGCAACCAGCCGGGCTGGGAAGAGACCTGGCGCCGGGCCTTGGAAGCCGGTGGCGTGCCGCCCGGCAACCTCTCGGAGAACCTCTCGACCGAGGAGGCCACCTTGCGGGTTGCCTCCTTCCTCGCCGGCCTCTCGCGCAGCGGCAGCAACTCCATGGTGGTGGCGCCAGAGCGCTCGGCCACCGGCGGCGCGCTCATCGCCAATGATCCGCATCTGGGGCTGAATCTGCCGAACCTCTGGCTCTTGGCCGGGGCCAAGTCGCCCTCCTACCACGCTGTCGGCATGATGGTGCCCGGCCTGCCCTTCGTCGCGCTGGGGCGCAACGACGACCTGGCCTGGGGCGGCACCAACCTGCGCGCTGCCTCCAGCAACCTCTACGACGTCTCCAACCTGCCGGAAGAAGACTTCACGGTGGAAGAGGTGCGGATCGGCACCCGCCTCTGGTTCGACCAGACTCGCCAGGTCCGCCGCTCGCCGCTGGGGCCGGTGATCTCGGATGCCGAGATGATCAATGGCCGCCCGGGCGAGGTCTTGGCGCTGCGCTGGGTCGGCCACGACCCAACCGACGAGATCACTGCCTTCCTGAATGCCAACCGCGCCACCAGCCCGGCTGAGTTCCGTGAGGCTTACCGTAACTACGGCGTCTCGGCGCAGAACATGCTCTTCGCCGGCCGCGACGGGCAGATCGGCAAGGTCTTGGCCCTGCAACATCCAGCCCGCAAGCCCGGCCCGCCCGTGGATCTGGTGCTGGAGGCCGATGACCCGGCCGCCGCCTGGGGGCCCTATGCCAACTCCACCGACTTGCCCTTCGTGCTGAACCCCAACACCGGCTATCTGGTCTCCGGCAACAACCGGCCGCGGCAGACCGACCGGCTCTTGGGCTACTTCTTCACCCCCGATGACCGGGTCCGCCGGATGGCCTCCATCATCGAGTCCACGCCGCGGCTCAGCGTCGATGATCTGAAGGCCATCCAGCAAGACGTGACCTCGCCGGAATCCCTGGCCATTGCCTTGGGCCTGGTGCGCCTAGCCCGCGCCGCCGACGCCAAGCCCACCAGCCTGCTCGACCGCATCGACGCTTGGAACGGCGACTACGGCACCGGCTCCTTCGGCGCGCCGGCCTTCGAGCTCCTGCTGACCGCGGTGGTGAAAGGCCTCTACGGCAACGAGGAGGGCGAGCTGAGCGGAGGTCAAGATCAGTGGGGCTACCTGCAGGCCTTCCTGCTGGAGGATCTGGAGGCCCTGCCGGAGGCCAGGCGCAAGGCGCTGCTAGACAAGGCCGTGGCCGACGCGGCGGAGGCGGTGAAGGAGTTCCAGACCTGGGGCGATCTGCATCGCCTGCGGATCGGTCACGTGCTGAGCCAGGCGCCGGTCATCGGCTCGCGCTTCATCGTCGACCGGGTGCCGATCGGCGGCTCACGCGAGACACTGTCGAAGACCGCGCACGGTCTGATCGAGGGCCCGCACGATGCCCGTTACGGGGCCCAGTCGCGCCACATCTCGGACCTCTCCGACCGCAATGCCAACTTCTTCGTCCTGTTGGGCGGTCAGGACGGCTGGTTCGGCAGTGCCAACTATGCCGATCAGGTGCCGCTCTGGCTGAACGGCGGCTATCTGACCCTGCCCTTGGATGAAGACCGCGCCCGCGCCGACTTCCCGCACCACATGCGGCTGGGCAATTAGATGCGGGAGGCCTTCTCCGGCGGGCTGCTTCGGGCTATAGACTAACCTCTCATGAGTATCTGGGGAAAAGTGCTGGGCGGCGCCGCAGGCTTTGCGGTGGGCGGCCCGATTGGAGCGCTCTTGGGCGGCATCGCCGGCCATGCAGTCGATTCTATGCGCAGCGACATCAAACGCCTGAAACCGCCCGATCCGGAACATGCGGACCCGGGTGGCTTTCACGCGCAGATGCCCGGCGGCGAGAGTACGCGGCAGGTGGCCTTCACCGTCGGCGTCATCGTGCTGGGTGCCAAGATGGCCAAGGCCGACGGCCAGGTGACGCCGGACGAGGTGCGGGCCTTCAAGGAGGTCTTCCACGTCCCGCCAGAGGAAGAGAAGAACGTCGGGCGCCTCTTCAACCTGGCGCGCCGCGACGCCCGCGGTTTCGAGCCCTATGCCAAGCAGCTGGGGCGCCTCTTCGCCGATCAGCCGGTGGTGCTGGAACGGCTCTTGGACGCCCTCTTCCACATTGCCCAAGCCGATGGCGAGGTGAGCCCGCCGGAGCTGGCCTATCTGGAGCAGGTAGCGCAGCTCTTCGGCCTGAACCGCGATTCCTGGGGCAGGGCCAAGGCCGCCAACATGAACGCGGCGGAGAATCCCTATACCATCCTCGGCGTCGATCCCAAGGCGAGCGACGAGGAGATCAAGGCCCGCCACCGTGAGCTGGTCCGCGAGCACCACCCCGACCGCCTGATCGCGCAAGGCATGCCGGAAGAGATGGTGCAGGTCGCCAACGAGCAACTGGCCCGCATCAACTCCGCCTATGACGAGGTGCGGCGTTTGCGAGGCAGGAGTTAGCCAGCCGTGACGGCCTGGAAACGGCTGTTCCTGGCCGCCGTTGCGGTCCCGTTCTGCTTGATGGGCCTCGGCCTATTGATGGCCTTGGCGCCGGCGGAGATGACGCCGCGCTCTTTGCAAGTGCCGGGTGCCGTCGCCATTGCGGAGACCGCGCCGGGCTTGGCCACCGCCTTCTATCTGGGTGACAGCCTCTATGTCCTGCTGGCGCTCTTCTTCTTCCTCTGCCTCTACCGTCTTGCCGCGCAGGAGACCGCGCTGGCCAGAGGCCTGGCCCTAATCGGCATCGCCGCAGCCTTCGGCAAGGCAGCCTTCGACCTGGCGGAGAACCTTTTCTTCCTTCAGGCCACCGCACCCGTCGATCCGGCGAGCGCTTGGCTCTTGTCCATGGGCAAGCGGATCTGCGGCGCTCTCTGCGTCCTGGCCTTTGCACCGCTTTACCCGACCAGCGCGCCTTTCGCCCGCATCGTGCAGGGCCTGCTGCTGGTGACCGGCATCGCCACCCTGATCGGGCTCTGGCTGCCGGCGCTGATGCAGGCCAACGCCATGCTGCTCTTCTTCACCGCCGTAGCGGTCGCGGTCTCAGCCAGGCGCCATGCGGCTTACTGAGGCGCCCTCGCCCAATCACAACGACCGCCGCGGACGCCCCATCGACCTCGTCGTCCTGCACTACACCGGCATGCAAAGCGGTGCTGCCGCCCTAGAGCGGTTACGCGACCCGGCAGCCCAAGTCAGCGCCCACTACCTGATCGAGGAAGATGGCGAGATCTTCCGCCTAGTCCCCGACCAGC
The DNA here is from genome assembly GCA_039819325.1 of Pseudomonadota bacterium. Classification (GTDB taxonomy): domain Bacteria; phylum Pseudomonadota; class Alphaproteobacteria; order Kiloniellales; family JACOMY01; genus JACOMY01. The sequence continues at coordinate 4,427 of JBCBSF010000078.1, forward strand.
GCCGCGCCTGGCACGCCGGCCGCGCCTTCTGGGCTGGAGAGAGCGACGTCAATGCCCGCTCGCTGGGGATCGAGCTGGTGAACCCCGGCCTAGAGTGGGGCTACCGCCCCTTCCCTGACGCCCAGGTCGCCAGCCTGGAGCGGCTTCTGAGCCACCTGCTCCGCCGCCACGCCATCCACCCAGCCCGCGTCGTCGGCCACTCCGATGTCGCCCCTTTGCGCAAAGATGACCCCGGCGCCCTCTTCCCCTGGCCGCGCCTGGCAGCGCATGGCTTGACGATCCATCCGCCGGTTTTGCAGCCCTTGTCTCCAGTCCCTTGGCAGCAGGTGGCGACCTGGCTGGCAGCCTACGGCTACGGCTATCTGGACCAAGATCGCGAGGCCGTCTTACGGGCCGTGCAACGCCGCTTCCGCCCGCGTTTGATCGATGGTCAGCTCGACGGCGAGACGGCGGCAGTCGCCCGTTGGCTTGACAGCGCCGTCCTCTAGGCGCACCTGCTACCACTAAGGTGTCAGACGGTCGGACGGTCGCCTTTGTGCTCGCGCGCAGGGGAGGAAAGTCCGGGCTCCACGGAAACACGGTGCCGGCTAACGGCCGGCGGGGGCGACCCCAGGGACAGTGCCACAGAAAGCAAACCGCCCCACCCCACGCTCTCACTCGAGGGCCGGGCACGGGGTAAGGGTGAAAGGGTGCGGTAAGAGCGCACCGCGGGACCGGTAACGGGACTGGCAGGGTAAACCCCACCTGGAGCAAGACCAAGTAGGGACGGTAGAGACGGCACCTAGCCGCCTCAGGCGTGTTTCCGCGTCGCCGTCCGGGTCGGTCGCGCGAGGCGTCCGGTAACGGACGTCCCAGATGAATGGCCGTCCCGCTGACCAGCAGGCCAGCGGACAGAACCCGGCTTACAGACCGTCTGACACCTGCCTCCATTTCATCAGAACCAACGGGAGATTTCTCCTCCCGCTTCCACGTCTCGTTTTAGAACAGAAATAGAACAATATCTAGCTAACCCCTTTAAACCCCCAGAGAAACCCAATTGCCGAAGCTCGCTGTCAAGGCCGCTCTAGTTCAGAACAAAGAGTGAATACACGCCATTTCTAGCAAAGAAGCAGCGCATTCCGCCACTAAAGCTGATCTCCATTGCGAACCACACAGAACCATGCTATCCCACGCAGACCCAAATGAGACAGACAGTCTATCGTTCGGGGAAAGGGAGCAAGAAGCGCGGCAGAGGCGAGCTTTGAGGACAGAGGGAGGGCTGCGGACGTGGCGATGTTCACGTCAGAATTTCCGTTCAAGGTGGACCGCAAGGGACGGGTCTCCGTGCCTGCGGACTATCGGACGGCCTTCGCCCTGCAGTCCTTCAACGGCGTCGTTCTGATCCCGCTGGAAAACGAGCTCGCCTTCGAGGGCTATACGGACGACCGGCTGCAAGCCTTGAGCGCCTCTCTCGACGACCCCGACGCTTACGAGACGGAGGAGGAGCGCGAGGACGCCTACGACCTCTTCACCTCCGCCAAGCGCCTGCCGATCGACGGCGACGGCCGCATTGTCCTGAATGAAGATCTGCGCGCGCACGCCCAGATCACCGACAAGGTGGTCTATGCTGGCCGCGGCAATCACTTCCGCCTCTGGAACCCCGAGGCCTTCGAGGCCTACAAGGCCGCCCGTAAGGAGGCCCGCAAGACCCGCGGCAAGCCGCCGACCCTGAAGATGAGCCCGGCGATGGCCAAGGCAGGCCCGGCATGAGCGCGCAGCCACACCTGCCCGTCCTCATGACCGAGGCCGTCGCCGCCTTGGCGCCGCGCGACCGCGGCGTCTATCTGGACGCCACCTTCGGGCGCGGCGGCTACAGCCGGGCCATCCTGGCAGCCGCCGACTGCGCCGTTCTGGGCATCGACCGCGATCCCGAGGCGGTGGCCGAAGGCCGCCGGCTGGAGGCTGAGGCCGCAGGCCGCTTCACCATGCTGGCCGGCCGCTTCAGTGAGATGGAGGACTTAGTCGGCGTCGACCGGCGGCTGGACGGGATCGCGCTGGACCTGGGTGTCTCCTCGCCACAGATCGATCAGGCCGAGCGCGGCTTTTCCTTCCGCTTCGACGGCCCCTTGGACATGCGCATGGCCGCTGACAGCGAGGGTGGGCCCTCAGCCGCCGACCTGGTGAACGGGCTGGAGGAAGCGGCGCTCGCCGACCTCATCTATCGCTACGGCGAAGAGCGGCAGTCGCGCCGGGTGGCCCGTGCCATTGTGGAGACGCGGCGCACAACGCCCTTCTCCCGCACCGCCGAACTGGCAGATGTCGTGCGCAAGACGGTGCGCCGCGCCAAGGACGGCATCGACCCGGCGACCCGCACCTTCCAAGCCCTACGCATCGCGGTGAACGACGAATTGGGCGAGATCGAGCGCGGCCTCAGCGCTGCCGAGCGCCTGCTGGCGCCGGAGGGGCGCCTGGCCGTGGTTTCCTTCCATTCGCTGGAAGACCGGCTGGTGAAGGCCTTTCTGGCGAAGCGCTCCGGGCGTGGCGAGGCCGGTTCCCGTCATCTGCCGGCAGCGGCCCCTGGGCATGCCGCCAGCTTCAGCCTGCTGTTCCGCAAGGGCGTGACCGCCGACGAGGCGGAGATCCGCCTCAACCCGCGCGCGGCTTCTGCCCGGCTGCGCGCTGCCGAGCGGACTCAAGCGCCGGCCTGGCCGGAGGAGACCCCGTCATGAGCCGCGTCACCGCTTTAGTCTTCCTGCTCCTGGCCGGCCTCTTCGCCGTCGCCACCTACGTCCTGAAGCACGAGGTGCAGCAGCGTGAAGAGGCGCTGCGCGTCGCATATGCCGAAATCGTGCGCGCGCAGGAAGAGCTGCACGTGCTGAAGGCCGAGTGGAGCCACCTCAATCAGCCCGAACGCCTGGCCGCCTTGGCCAGGACCCACCTAGGCCTCGCACCGCTGAAACCGGAGCAGCTGGTGCATCTCGAAGACCTCCCCTTCCGGGCCGACGCACTGACGAGCGGGTTCTCTTCCCCCGAACCCGACCGCTCGCCAGCCGCCGGCCTCACTCCGGCCAGCGCGGACTAAGCCCATGACCAGGATCCAAGACCATTCCTATCGGCCCCCCCGATTTGATGGCACTGGTCAGCGCAACGGCGCTCGCGCGGTGCACCGGGTCGATGGACGGCTTCCCGCCGCTCTGGAGACCGGTCGCAGCCGCCTGATCGTTGCTGCTCTGGGCTTCGCGCTGGCCTTTTTTCTCATCGCATCGCGCCTGGTGGAGCTGGGCGTGGTGCAGCCGGCCGAAGAGCCGACAATCGCCTCCAGCGCCGTCGATGCCCGCCTGGGCACGGACCGGGCCGAAATCATGGATCGCAACGGCATCGTTCTGGCCACCACCCTGCCAATGGCCTCGCTCTATGCCGATCCGCGCCAGGTGATCTCGCCCCAGTCCTCCGCAGCGCTGCTGCGCACCGTCTTGCCGGAGCTGGATCAGGAGAAGCTGGCGCGCGACTTCGCCAGCGACCGGCATTTCGTCTGGGTGGAGCGCCAGATCTCGCCCAAGCAGCAGTTTGAGATCAACCGCCTGGGGATTCCAGGCCTGCACTTCCAGCGCGAGACCACGCGCATCTATCCCATGGGCGGCCTGACGGCGCATCTGCTGGGCTACACCGACGTCGACAGCAAGGGCTTGGCTGGCGTGGAGATGGCCTTCGACCAGCGCCTGCGCGAAAGCCATGAGCCGCTAGAGCTCTCCATCGACTTGAGCCTGCAGCACCTGGTGGCCGAAGAGCTGGCGGCGGCGATGGAGACCTTCCGCGCGGTGGCAGCAGCCGGTTTGGTGATGGACGCCAACAACGGCGAGGTCTTGGCCAGCGTGTCGCTGCCCAGCTTCGACCCCTACCGGCCCGAGACCAAGGGCGAGGAGGAGATCGACCGCAACACCTTGGGCGTCTTCGAGCTGGGCTCGGTCTTCAAGCTCTTGAGCCTGGCCATGGCGGTCGATGATGGCGCCATTCGCCTGACCGACGGGCTGGATGCCCGCAAGCCCCTGCGGATCGGCGGCCACACCATCAACGACTTCCACGCCAAGCGCCGCGTCTTGAGCGTGCCGGAGGTCTTTATCTATTCCAGCAACATCGGCACCGCGCTCATCGCCGAGCGGCTGGGCGAGCCCAAGATGCGTGACTACCTGGATGCGCTGGGCCTCACCCGCTCCATCCGGGGCACCGCTTTGGCGACGGCAGCGCCCTTGCTGCCAGCCCGCTGGCGGCCGGTGACCCTGGCCACCGTCTCCTTCGGCCACGGCATCTCGGTGACGCCGCTGCACATGGCGGCTGCCGCGGCGGCCACAGTGAACGGTGGCATCTACCGTGCCCCGCGCTTCACCAAGGTCGAAGGCTCGCCGGAAGGCACCCGCGTCTTCTCCCGCGAGACCTCGGAGATCATGCGCTGGCTGATGCGCCTCAACGTGCAAGAGGGCTCGGGCGCGCGGGCGGCGGTGAAGGGCTATCTGGTCGGCGGTAAGACGGGCACGCCGGAGAAACTGGTGAATGGCCGCTACGACAAAGACCAGCGGATGGCCAACTTCGTCGCTGCCTTTCCCATGGACCGGCCGCGTTTCGTCGTCGTCGTCATGCTGGACGAGCCGAAGCCGACCAAGGAGACCTTCGGCTATGCCACGGCCGGCTGGGTGGCAGCGCCGGTCGCCGGCAAGCTGATCTCCCGCCTGGCGCCGCTTTTGGGCGTAGAGCCGGCAGCGCAGGAGGCCGGCCAGATCGCCGACCACCACCTGATCCCAGCCGCGGCAGGGAGTGAGTTCCTTGCGTCTCGCTGATCTGCTCACGACAGCCGGCTTTCCGCTGGCCCAGCCGCTCGGGCAGGAGGCGGCAGCACGGGAGATCACCTTGATCACCCAGGACAGCCGTACGGCCGGTCCCGGTAGCCTCTTCGCCGCCCTGCCCGGCAGCCGCTTCGACGGTCGCAGCTTCATTCCTGAGGTCCTGGCCAAGGGCACAGACGTCGTGCTGGCGCCAAGCGGCACGCAGCTGCCGGAGGGCAGCCAGGCGACGCTCCTGGCCAGCGACGCGCCGCGCCATTGGCTGGCGCGTCTGGCCGCTGTCTTCCTAGCGCCGCAGCCGCGCCTGCTGGTCTGCGTGACCGGCACCAGCGGCAAGACCTCCGTCGCCCACTTCACCCGTGGGCTTTGGAGCAGCCTTGGCCAGAGGGCAGCCTCACTCGGCACCCTGGGTGTGCAGCCAGCCGTCGTGCCGCCGCTGCCCGGCCTCACCACCGCCGATCCTGTGGCGCTGCATGGCTGCCTCAGCGATTTGCAAGCAGCTGGCTATGAGCAGGTGGTGTTGGAGGCTTCGAGCCACGGGCTGGATCAGCACCGCCTGGATGGGCTGGATGTCGCCGCCGCCGCTTTCACCAATTTGAGCCACGAGCACCTGGACTATCACGGCGACATGGCCAGCTACTTCGCGGCCAAGGCCCGGCTCTTCGCCGATCTGCTCCGGCCCGATGGGGTCGCCGTGCTGAACGCGGACAGCCCCTACTATGAAGAGCTGACAGTCATCGCCCGCCGGCGGGGCCAGCGCATTCTTTCCTTCGGCAACAGCGGGGCCGCGAACCTGCGGCTACTGGCACAAACGCCTGTCGCTAAGGGCCAGACCCTAGACCTCTCGATCGACGGCAAGGAGCAGCGCCTGCTGCTGCCGCTGATTGGCGATTTCCAGGCCAGTAACGCGCTCGCTGCTCTGGGTCTGGTGATTGGAACCGGCGCCGACCCGGATGCGGCCTTGGCGGGCGTCACGCGACTGACCCCGGTGCCAGGCCGGCTGGAGTATGTCGGCCAAACGGCACAAGGCGGACGAGTCTACGTCGACTATGCGCACAAACCCGCGGCTTTGGAGGCCGTGCTCACCACGCTCCGGCCACATACCAAAGGCAGGCTCTCCGTCGTGGTCGGCTGCGGCGGCGACCGGGACCGAGAGAAGCGTCCGGTCATGGGCCGCATGGCCGCAGAGCTGGCGGACCGGGGCATCATCACCGACGACAACCCGCGCAGTGAGGACCCGGCGCGCATCCGCGCCGCCATGCTGGCCGGCAATCCCAGCCTGACGGAGATCGGCGACCGCGAGGAAGCCATCGCGGCCGCCATCGCGGACTTGCGGGCAAACGACGTGCTCGTCATTGCCGGCAAGGGGCATGAAAGCGGCCAGACTGCCGGCGGCGTCACCCTGCCCTTTGACGACCGGGAGGTCGCGCGCCGCTACCTGGCAATGGAGAACGGCGACGAAGGGGGCAAAGCGGCATGACGGCACTCTGGACCAGCGCCGAGGCAGCCGCCGCCACCGGCGGTTCGGCTCACGGCAAGTGGGAGGTCACCGACGTCTCGCTCGACAGCCGCAGCCTGCAGCCAGGCGCACTCTTCGTCGCGCTCCCCGGCCCCACCTACGACGGTCATGACTTCGTCGGCGCCGCGCTGGACCGCGGTGCCGGCGCCGCCCTCGTGCAGCGTCGGCCCGAAGGCCTGTCGGACAAGGCGCCGCTCTTGCTGGTTAAGGACAGCGAGGATGGTCTGCGCGCCCTGGGTGTTGCCGGCCGCAAGCGCAGCCAGGCCCGCCGGCTGGGCATCACAGGCTCTGTCGGCAAGACCAGCAGCAAGGAGATGGCGCGCGCGGCCTTGAGCGGCGCTGGCATCACCCATGCCTCTGCTGCCAGCCACAACAATCACTGGGGCGTGCCCTTGAGCCTCTCCCGTCTGCCGGCCGAGGCTGACTTCGGCGTCTTTGAGATGGGTATGAACCACGCCGGCGAGATCCGCGAATTGACCGGCCTGGTCCGCCCGCAGGTGGCGCTGATCACCCAGATCGCGCCGGCGCACATCGCTCACTTCGACGACGGTCTGGACGGCATCGCCAAGGCCAAGGCGGAGATCTTCGAAGGGCTGGAGCCCGACGGCACCGCGATCATCAACGCCGACGCGCCACGCGTCGCCATCCTGCTGGCCGCGGCGGAAGCACAGGGCGCCACCATCGTCACCTTCGGCGCCAGCGACAAGGCCGACTACCGCCTGCTCGCCTATCAGCCGAGCGAGAGCGGCAGCAAGGTCAGCGCCCTGCTGCCGCAAGGCGCGGTGACCTTCGATCTGGGTCTGCCCGGGCGCCACATGGCGCTGAACGCGCTGGGCGTACTGGCGGCCGCCTTGGCCATGGGCGCGGACCTAGAGGAACTGCTGCCGGGTTTGGCTGCACAAGAGGCGCTAGCCGGCCGCGGCGCCCGCCAGGTCCTGGATCTGCCGCGAGGTGGTCAAATCACCCTCATCGACGAGGGCTACAACGCCAATCCAACCTCCGTCCTGGCCGCTCTTGACCTGCTGCAAGCCACTCCGCCCGCTCCCGGTGGCCGCCGGATTGCGGTACTGGGCGACATGCTGGAGCTGGGTGCGCAGTCGGCCATCTTGCATGCCGGGCTGGCCACCGCAATTGCAGGCAGCGACTGCGACCTGGTCTTTACCTGCGGCCAGGAAATGCCCGCCTTGCAAGAGGCCCTGCCGGCAGACAAGCGCGGTCCGCACCGCGAAACCTCGAAAGCCCTGGCTGAGGCCTTGACCGACGCGTTGCGCCCCAGCGACGTCATTCTGGTCAAGGGCTCACTCGGTGCGCGCATGGCGGTGATCGTCGAGGCCCTGAAGGCGTTGGCCAAGCCGCCGGCGCCCAGCGGCTAAGGGGGGACAGCGCCGGCATGCTCTACTATTTCTTGGTACCTCTGGCGGATGAGTTCAGCGTTCTGAACGTCTTCCGCTATTTGACCTTCCGCACCGGCGGTGCGGTTATGACGGCGCTCATCATCTCTTTCATTCTCGGCCCCCGCGTCATCACCTGGCTGCGCAGCAAACAGCGCGAGGGCCAGCCGATCCGCGAGGACGGCCCAGAAACGCATCTCTTGACCAAAAAGGGCACGCCGACCATGGGCGGGCTCTTGATCCTAATCTCTCTCACGCTCTCCACCCTCCTCTGGGCCGATCTCTCCAACGGCTTCGTCTGGGTGGTGCTGCTGGTGACCCTCGGCTTCGGCCTCATCGGCTTCGGCGACGACTACCTGAAGCTCACCAAGCGCAACCACAAGGGCCTGCCTGGCAAGATGAAGCTCTTGACCCAGTTCGCCATCGCGCTGGTCGCGGTGATCTGGGTGCAGAGCCTATCGCCGGAGGGACTGAACCAGCACCTAGCCGTTCCCTTCTTCAAGGACGTGCTGATCAACCTGGGTTGGTTCTTCATTCCCTTCGCCATGGTGGTGATGGTCGGCGCCTCCAATGCGGTCAACCTGACCGACGGGCTGGACGGCCTGGCGATTGTCCCCATCGCCATCGTGGCCGCTTGCTTCGCGCTCATCGCCTACCTGGCCGGTAACGTGGTCTTCGCCGACTATCTGCAGATCCTGCACGTGCCCGGCACCGGCGAACTGGCGGTCTTCTGCGGCGCGCTCATCGGCGCCTCCATGGGTTTCCTCTGGTTCAACGCACCGCCGGCCCAGGTCTTCATGGGCGATACCGGCTCCTTGGCCTGTGGCGGTGCCTTGGGCGCCATTGCCGTTGCCGCCAAGCACGAATTGGTCTTGGTCATCATCGGCGGCCTCTTCGTGGTGGAAACCCTCTCGGTCATCGTGCAGGTCGCCTCCTACAAGCTGACCGGCAAGCGGGTCTTCCGCATGGCGCCGATCCACCACCATTTCGAAAAGAAGGGCTGGGCTGAGAGCACCGTGGTCGTGCGTTTCTGGATCATCGCGATGGTCCTGGCGCTGATCGGCCTCTCGACCCTGAAGCTGCGCTGATGGACGATCTGCGCCCCCTTCCCTTCGCCGCAGGCCGGCACTATGCCGTGCTGGGCCTTGGCCGCTCCGGCCTTAGCGCCGGGCAGGCGCTCTTGGCCAGCGGCGCTGCGGTCTCCGCCTGGGACGACCAGGCGGAGACCCGGGCCGCTGCCGACGCAGCCGGTCTGTCAGCCACACCGCTGGAGGGCCTCGACTGGGCAGGCGTCAGCGCGCTGGTCCTCTCACCCGGCGTGCCGCACAGCTTTCCCACGCCACATCCCGCCGCCGCGGCCGCCAAGGCCGCCGGCGTGCCGCTGATCGCCGACGTGGAGCTCTTCGCCCAGTCGAAGCCGCTGGCGCCAGTGGCCGCCATCACCGGCACCAATGGAAAATCCACGACCACGGCGCTGATCGCCCACCTGCTGCGTTACTCCCAGCGCAGCGTGGCCGAGGGCGGCAACCTGGGTCCGCCGGTCCTGCGCCTGCCCCAGCTGGGCGTCGAAGGCGTCTATGTGCTGGAGCTCTCCAGCTATCAGCTGGAGCTGGTGGAGAGCCTGCACCCGCGCGTTGCGGTCTTCCTGAACATCACGCCCGATCACTTGGACCGCCATGGGGGCTTCGAGGGCTATCTCGCTGCAAAAGAACGCATTTTCGGCGGCCAGCGGGCAGAAGACCTGGCCATCGTCGGGGTTGAGGAAGAGGCAGGCGCGCTGCTGGCCGATCGCCTGGTCACGGCCGGGCGGACGCGCGTCCTGCGTCTGTCCATGACTGAGACCTTACCTGGTGGCCTCTATCTCCGAGACGGCTGGCTGATCGACGACACTGCCGGGCGCGCGACGCGGCTCTTGCCGCTGGCCAGCCTGCCGCGCCTGCCCGGCCGGCACAACGCGCAGAACGTGGCCGCCGCCTATGCCGCCTGCCGGGGTCTGGGGCTGACCAAGGCCGCGATCCTCAAAGCGCTCCCCCACTTCCCAGGCCTGGCACACCGCCAAGAGCTGGTGGCGGAGCAAGACGGCCTGCGCTTCGTCAACGATTCCAAGGCGACAAACGCCGAGGCCGCCGCCAAGGCGCTGGCCAGCTACGACCGAATCTATTGGATCGCGGGCGGGCGGCCTAAAGAGGGCGGTCTGAGCGGACTGGATGCCTTCTACCCGCGTATCCGCCGCGCCTTCCTGATCGGCGAGGCGCAGGAGGACTTCGCCCGCAGCCTGGCCGGCAAGGTGACCGCAGACTGCTGCGGCACGCTTGAGGCCGCCGTCGCCGCCGCCACCAAGGCCGCGCGCGCGGAGCCGGAGCCGGGTGCGGTGGTGCTGCTGTCGCCGGCCTGCGCCTCCTTCGACCTCTTCCCCAACTTCGAGGCGCGTGGCGAGGCCTTCCGGGCCGCGGTTCAGAGCCAGCTTGAGGAGACCACCCCATGAGCCTGGCCCGCAGCGATCAAAGTCATCTGGCCCGCTGGTGGTGGACCGTCGACCGCTGGCAACTGATTGCCGTCGTCGCCTTGATGGGCTTCGGCCTCATCATGATGCTGGCGGCCTCCCCCTCGGCGGCTGGACGTATCGGCATCGAAGACCCCTTCCTGCTGGCCCGCCGGCAGCTGCTCTACGTGCCGCTCGGCGTGCTCATCGTCCTGGGAATCTCCTTCTGCACGCCGTTGCAGGCCCGACGGCTGGCCGTCTTGGGGCTTTTCGGCAGCTGCATTCTGATAGCCGCGACCCTGGTGGTCGGCGCCGAGATCAAGGGCGCTACGCGCTGGCTCGATCTGCCGGGCTTCTCACTGCAGCCATCTGAATTCGCCAAGCCTTGCTTTGCGGTGACCGCCGGCTGGCTGCTGGCAAACTGGCGCGCCAAGGGCAGCCTCTCGGCGCTGGGCGTGGCTATGGGTCTCTGGGCCCTCGTAGTCGGGCTCTTGCTGCTGCAGCCTGACGTGGGACAAGCGGTGCTGGTCACCGGCATCTTCGGCCTGCAGCTCTTCGTCGCCGGCCTGCCGCTGATCCTGGTGGTGATTGCAGTTCTGGGCGTCATCGGCTTCCTGGTTGGGGCCTACTTCCTTTTCCCGCACGTGACCGAGCGGATCGACGGCTTCCTCGGCACCGGCGGCGACCGCTATCAGCTGGAGCAGTCGCTCTCCGCCTTCACCAACGGCGGGCTCTGGGGACGCGGCCCTGGCGAGGGCACGGTGAAGGACCGCCTGCCCGACGTGCACTCCGACTTCATCTTCGCCGTTGCTGGTGAGGAGTTCGGCATCGCCGTCTGCCTGGCGGTGGTTGCCGTCTTCACCTTCGTGGTGCTGCGCGGTCTGGCCAAGGCCTGGGGCGATCAGAGCCTCTTCGTACTGCTGGCCAGCGCTGGTCTCGCCGCCCAGATCGGCATGCAATCGCTGATCAACATGGCCTCCTCGCTCGGCCTGATCCCGACCAAGGGCATGACCCTGCCCTTCATCAGCTATGGCGGCTCCAGCTTCCTGGCGCTGGCGGTTACCATGGGCCTGCTCTTGGCCCTGACCCGGCGCCGGCCGACGGCCGAGGCGGCGACATGACGGCGATCGCGCTCGCAGCCGGTGGCACCGGTGGCCACATCTTCCCAGCCGAGGCTCTTGCCCGAGTGCTCTTGGCGCGTGGCTGCAAGGTCATCCTGCTGACCGATCAGCGCGGCCAAGGCTTCGCCGCGCTGCCGGAGGTGGAGGTGCTGCGCCTCTCCGGCTCCGCCGTGCTGGGCCGCTCTCTGCTGCAGAAGGCGCTGGCGCTGGCCGCCCTGCTGCGCGGGGCCTGGCAGGCCCGCCGGCCCTTGCGCCATGGTTCAATCCAGGCCGTCGTCGGCTTCGGCGGTTTCGCCTCGGTTCCGCCGCTGCTGGCCGCGCGCTCGCTTGGCATTCCCAGCCTGCTGCACGAGCAGAACGCCGTGCTGGGCCGCGCCAACCGCCTGCTGGTCGGCGGCGTGCGTCTGGTCGCAACCGCCTTTCCCCAGGTCCGCGCACTGGCCAGCGCTCAAGCCGGCAAGCTGCGCCCGGTCGGTAATCCGGTGCGGCCCGCCATCGCTGAGTTGCGCGAACAGCCCTACCCCGCGCCCGTCGCCGAGGGGCGGCTCGCACTGCTGGTGACCGGCGGTTCGCAAGGGGCCAAGGCCTTCGACAGCCTGGTCCCCGACGCCCTGGCCCTGCTGCCGGAAGGCCTGCGCCGCCGGCTAGATCTGGTACAGCAGGTCCGTGGCGCCGATCAGGAGGCGTTGGCCACCCGTTACCGGGATCTGCAGATCACCGCCACGCTGGCGCCCTTCTTCGCCGACCTGCCCGACCACCTGGCCGCCGCCCAGCTGCTGATCGGCCGCTCCGGCGCCTCCACCCTCTTCGAACTAGCCATGGCCGGGCGGCCGGGCCTGCTGATCCCCTACCCACATGCCGCCGACAATCACCAGCAGGCCAATGCGGAGGTCTTCTGCGCGGCCGGTGGCGGCTGGCTGCTGCCTGAGGCCGGCCTCACTGCCGAAGCCCTGGCCGAACGCCTGCAGAGCCTCTTTGAAAACCCGGCCTTGCTGACTGAGGCCGCCGCCAAGGCCCGGGCTTTCGCCACGCCGGACGCTGCCGAGCGGCTGGCCGATCTCACGCTGGCGCTTGCCGAAGGCAAGGAGGCGGCGGCATGAGGAGCCTTCCCGTCAGCCTGGGCACACTGCACTTCGTCGGCATCGGCGGCATCGGCATGAGCGGCATTGCCGAGGTCCTGCACACGCTTGGCTACACCGTCCAGGGCTCCGACATCGCCGAGGGCGCCAACGTGCAGCGCCTGCGCAAGCTGGGCATCCCCGTTGCCATCGGCCACGACCCGGAGAACCTGGGCGACGCTGAGGTGGTGATCATCTCGTCTGCCGTGAAAGCCGGCAATCCGGAGCTGGAGGCCGCCCGCCAGCGCTTCCTGCCGGTGGTGCGCCGGGCCGAGATGCTGGCCGAGCTGATGCGCCTCAAGTCCTCCATCGCCATCGGCGGGACGCACGGCAAGACCACCACCACCTCCATGGTCGCCAGCTTGCTGGAGACGGCTGGCCTGGACCCCACCGTCATCAACGGCGGCATCATCAACGCCTATGGCTCCAACACGCGGCTCGGAGCCGGTGAGTGGATGGTGGTGGAGGCCGACGAGAGCGACGGCACCTTCACCAAGCTGCCGGCGATCGCTTGTGTGGTCACCAACATGGACCCGGAGCATCTGGACTTCTATGGCACCGCCGAGGTGATGCAGGAGGCCTACCGCACCTTCGTCCACAACATTCCCTTCTACGGCTTTGCGGTGCTCTGCATCGACCACCCGGTGGTGCAGTCCTTGATCGGCAGCATCGAGGATCGCCGCATGGTGACTTACGGCCTCTCTGCGGCGGCCGAAGTCCGTGGCATCGACCTGGAGCCGCAATCGGACGGCTTCCGCTTCGCGGTCGAGATCACCCCGCGCCGGGGCGGCGAGAAGCAGGTCTGGCGCAATCTGCGCCTGCCGATGCTGGGCCGGCACAATGTGCAAAATGCCCTCTCGGTCATCGCCATTGCGCATGAGATGGAGCTGGGCGAAGCGGTCGCGCGCGAGGCGCTGACCCGCTTCCACGGCGTGAAGCGCCGCTTTACCCGCACCGGCAGCGTCGGCGGCGTCACCGTCATCGACGACTACGGCCACCACCCGGTGGAGATCGCCGCGGTACTCTCCGCAGCGCGCCAGCACATGCTGGGCCAGGCAGAGGGCGGGCGGATCATCGCCGTGGTCCAGCCGCATCGCTTCTCCCGCCTCTCCGACCTCTTCGAAGACTTTTGCACCTGCTTGAACGAGGCCGATCAGGTGCTGGTCGGCCCAGTGCACGCCGCTGGCGAGGCGCCGATCCCCGGTGTCGATTCCGAGGCCCTGGTGGCGGGCCTGCGCCGGCATGGCCATCCGGCTGCCGACTACCTGGTCGATCCGGCTGACCTGCCGAGCCGCATTCAGACGATGGCCCGTTCCGGCGATCTGGTGGTCTGCTTGGGCGCTGGCAGCATCACCCAGTGGGCCAACGCCCTGCCCGCAGCCTTGAGCCAACTGACTGGCCAGGCGGTGCAAGCATGAGCCGGCTGATCGAGCGCTTGCCGCCGGTGCGCGGCCGCCTGACCGAAGGGACTGAGCTGTCCAAGGTCACCTGGTTCCAAGTCGGCGGCCCGGCGGAGGTGCTGTTCCGACCGGCCGACCAGGAGGATCTTTGCCTCTTCCTGCAAGGCCTGCCGGGCAACGTACCCGTAACCCTGCTGGGCGTTGGCTCCAACCTCTTGGTGCGCGACGGCGGTATCGCCGGGGTGGTGATCCGCCTGACACGCGGCTTTGCTGAGATCACAGTCGAGGGCGAGAAGGTCATCGCCGGCGCCGGCGCGCTGGATCAGTCGGTGGCCAAGACGGCAGCCGCGGAAGGCCTGACCGGGCTGGAGTTCCTGGTCGGCGTTCCCGGCACCATCGGCGGCGGGGTGCGGATGAACGCCGGCGCCTATGGCCGCGAGATGAAGGACGTCCTGCTCTGGGCAGAGGCCTGCGACCGTGGCGGCCGCCAACATCGCATGAGCGCCATTGATCTGGGTCTGGGCTATCGGCGCAGCAGCCTGCCGGACGACTGGATCGTCTTGCGTGCCGGCCTGCAGGGGGCCCGTGGCAACCCGGCAGAGATCGCCGCTCAGCTGCGCCAGATCCAAAGCCAGCGCGAGGAGAGCCAGCCGGTTCGCAGCCGCACCGGCGGCTCCACCTTCAAGAACCCGCCGGGGGAGAAGGCCTGGATGCTGATCGACGCCGCCGGCTGCCGCGGACTGACCCGCGGTGCCGCCCAGGTCTCCGAACAGCACTGCAACTTCCTGATCAACCGCGGCGGCGCCACCGCAAGCGACCTGGAAGAGCTGGGCGAAGAGGTCCGCCGCCGCGTGCTGGAGACCAGCGGCATCGCCCTTGAGTGGGAGATCAAGCGCGTCGGTGAGAGCGCGCCGGAAGGATGGGCAGCATGAGCATCACCCCCCGCCGCATCGTCCTGCTGAAGGGCGGTCCCTCGGCCGAGCGCGAGGTCTCCCTGGTCACTGCCGCCGCCTGTGTTGAGGCCTTGCGTAGCCTAGGCCACGCGGTGACCGAACACGATCTGACCCGCGACCTAGGCGCGCTGACCAGGGTCCTGACCGACCCCAAGCCCGACCTGGTCTTCAACGCGCTACATGGCCACTACGGCGAGGACGGCTGCGTGCAGGGGATCTTCGAGCTGCTGCAGGTCCGCTACACCCATTCCGGCTTGCTGGCCTCTGCCATGGCGATGGACAAGCCGCTGGCCAAGCGCCTCTTTGCGGCAGCCGGGCTGACCACGCCCGACGGCCGCATCGTGACCCTGGAGGACTTTGCCGACGGCGACCCCCAGCCCCGCCCCTATGTGGTGAAACCGCTGGCCGAAGGCTCCAGCGTCGGCGTCACCATCGTGCGCGAAGGCGGCAACGCGCCGCCGATCTCGGCGGAGACCTGGCGCTTTGGCAGTCATGCGCTGCTGGAGCCCTACATTCCCGGCCGCGAGCTGACGGTGACGGTGCTGGGCGAGCGGCCGCTGACGGTCACCGAGCTGCGCCCCAAGGTCGGCTTCTACGACTACGAAGCCAAGTACACCGAAGGCAAGACCGAGCATATCGTCCCGGCCGAAGTGCACCCGGAGATCTTCGAGCAGGCGCTGCAGGCAGCACTGACCGCGCACCAGGTCTTGGGTTGCCAAGGCATGAGCCGCTCCGACTTCCGCTACGACGATACAGCCGGGGAGCCAGGCCGGCTCTACCTGCTCGAGGTGAACACTCAGCCCGGCATGACGCCCCTGTCGTTAGCGCCCGAGCAGGCGCGCTACGCCGGTCTCGACTTCCCCGCCCTCTGTCAATGGCTGGTCGAGGAGGCCATGGCCCGATGACCCGCACACCCACACGCAAGACCAAGCCCGCCGCCACCAAGGCCAAGGTGAAGACCAAGGCGACGAGCAGCACGTCACGGCGTAAGCCCAGCAGCAAGACGCAAGCGACCAGCCCGCGGATCCGCCGCGCACGCCGCGCGCTCCCCTGGCGTTCCTTGAGCCTGGTGGCCTTGGTGACCGCGATCCTTGCAAGCGGACACTGGCTTTGGACCAGCGGACAGGTGGAAGCGGCCTATGACGACACAGTCGAGGCTGCCTATGCCTTCAGCGTGGACGCAGGCTTTGCCGTCACCTCGATCCAGGTGTTGGGCCGCAGCGAGAGCAAGGGCGGCGAGATCCTGGAGGCGCTGGAGATGGAGCGTGGCGATCCCATCCTGCGCTTCGATCCGCAGGAAGCGCGTGACCGCATCGAGGCCCTGCCTTGGGTGGAAAGCGCGTCGGTCCAGCGCCGCCTGCCCGGCCTGATCCGGGTCGAGATTGCCGAACGGCGCCCGGCAGCGCTCTGGCAACTGGGGGGTGTCTGGTCGGTCATCGACAAGGAGGGAACGGTGATCGAGGGCGCCAGCGCCGGCGCCTTCCCGGCCCTGCCGAAGGTCGTGGGGCCTGGCGCCAACAGCCGAGTCGACGAGGTACTGGCGTTGGTTTCACAGCAGCCGGAGTTATCCATGCATGTCTATGCCGCGATTCGGGTGGGCAATAGAAGGTGGAACCTTCGCCTTCACTCAGGAATCGATGTGCGTTTGCCAGAAAATGATCCTGTTTCTGCATGGGAACGCTTGGCACGGCTCGAATCCTTAGCCGATCTTTTAGCGCGCGACGTCTCAGTCATCGATTTGCGGCGTGAGGACCGTCTGCTGCTGCGTCTGGCACCGGATGCAGAGCTGGTACCGCTGGTGGAGGGGCAAGAGACGTGATGACGAAGGGAGCCTAGGCGGAAAATGAAGAGTCCGCTTGGACGCACAAAGAGTTCTGTCGTAGCCGCACTGGATGTCGGCTCGACCAAGACCTGCTGCTTCCTCGCCGAGGTCGGTGAGGATCTGCGCCCGCGCGTCATCGGCATCGGTCAACAGGCGAGCCTCGGCCTGCGCCACGGCACCGTGGTGGATATGGAAGCCACCACCGAGGCCATCGGCAAGGCGGTCCACGCCGCAGAAGAAATGGCCGGCCAGCAGGTCGACAGCGTCTTCGTCAACGTCTCCGGCGGTAACCCGGCTTCGCGCATCTTGAGCCTGGATGTGGCCATCAGCGGCCAGGCGGTGACGCAAGCCGAGTTGGACCGCGCCATCGACGAATGCCACGTGCGCGAGGACCAGGAGGGCGACGCCGCCGGGCGCCAGCTGTTGCACTCCATTCCCATCGGCTATGCTCTCGACGGCAGCCCCGGCATCCGCGACCCACGCGGCATGTATGGCGAGCGGCTGCGGGTCGATGTGCTGAGCGTCTCCGCCGCCGCCAGTGCCTTGCGGAACCTCACCACCTGCATCGAGCGCTCGCACCTCTCCGTCGCCGGCATGGTTGTCAGCCCCTATGCAGCCGGCCTTGCCAGCTTGGTCGAGGACGAGATGGAGCTGGGGACCACCCTGATTGATCTCGGTGGTGGCACCACTTCTCTCGCCGTCTTCTTCGAAGGCAACGTCATCCACACCGACGTGCTGCCGATTGGCGGTGATCACGTGACCAACGACATCGCTCGCGGCCTCTCCACGCCCAAGGTGCATGCCGAGCGGCTGAAAACACTGAACGGTCACGCCATGGCCACCCTGGCCGACGAGCAGGCCATGGTCGACGTGCCCCAGGTCGGCGAAGAGGAAAACACCAGTCATCAACAGGTGCCGCGCATTGAGCTGGTGAACGTGATCCAGCCGCGCCTGGAGGAAACCCTGGAGTTGGTGCGCAACCGCCTGGATGCCTCCGGCATAGGCCGCCTGGCCGGGCGCCGCGTGGTCTTGACCGGCGGTGCCGCACAGATGCCGGGCTTGGGCCAACTGGCTGCCCTGGTCTTAGACAAGCGCGTGCGCATCGGCCGCCCGATCCGCGTGCGCGGCCTGGCGGAGGCCACGTCGGGCCCCTGCTACGCCGCCTGCGCCGGGCTTTTGACCTACGCGCTGGCCGCCAACATGGGCCGCGGCCGTGACGAGCGCAGCGAAGGTCTGATCGGCCGCCTGGGCCATTGGATCAAGGAGCACTTCTAACGTCATGAAAAACTTGGACGTTATGACGTTTCTTACGGACGCCCCGGCCGGATACGGGGCAACAGAGGCCACTGCCGTCCCCCCGCGCGCAGCTGGTCCAATGCAGAGCAAGGGCGCCCCTCAGGCCCCGCAGTGGAGGTAGCACGATGAGTTTGAATCTGACGATTCCTCAAGACGAGGATCACTTGAAGCCGCGGATCACCGTGATCGGTGTCGGCGGTGCCGGCGGCAATGCCGTCAACAACATGATCGCCAGCAACTTGAGCGGCGTGGAGTTCCTGGTCAGCAACACCGACGCCCAGTCGCTGACCCAGTCCGCCTGCCAGAACAAGCTGCAGCTTGGCCGCAACCTGACCCGCGGCCTCGGCGCTGGCGCCCGCCCCGACATCGGCCGCGCCGCGGCTGAGGAAGCGATGGACGAGATCATGGCGGCCTTGGAGGGCTGCAACATGGTCTTCATCACCGCCGGCATGGGCGGTGGCACCGGCACCGGTGCGGCCCCTGTGATCGCCCGGGCCGCGCGCGAGCAGGGCATCCTGACCGTCGGCGTGGTGACCAAGCCCTTCCACTTCGAAGGTGTACACCGCATGCGCCTGGCCGAAGCCGGCATGCAGGAGCTGACGCAGACCGTCGATACGCTGATCATCATCCCGAACCAGAACCTCTTCCGCATCGCCAACGAGAAGACCACCTTCGCCGACGCCTTCAAGATGGCCGACGATGTGCTGGAAGCTGGCGTGCGCGGGGTCACCGACCTGATGGTCCTGCCGGGTTTGATCAACCTGGACTTCAACGACATCCGCACGGTGATGACCGAGATGGGTAAGGCCATGATGGGCACCGGTGAATCGGACGGCGAAGGCCGCGCCATCGCCGCCGCCGAGGCCGCCATCGCCAACCCGCTTCTGGACGATGTCTCCATGCGCGGCGCCCGTGGTGTCCTCATCAACATCACCGGCGGACCGGACCTCACCCTCTTCGAGGTGGACGAGGCCGCCAACAAGATCCGCGAGCAGGTGGATCCCGAGGCCAACATCATCTTCGGCTCCACCTTCGACGAGAAGCTGGAAGGCAAGATGCGGGTCTCCATCGTCGCCACCGGCATTGATGCGGAGGAGGACAAGGAAAGCCGGCCCGGGCCCTCGCTCAGCCTCATCTCCAACCCTGCACCGCGCACGGTGCCAGGCGCGGCCGCAGCCGGTGGTGGGATGAACGCAGCCCCCATGGCCTCACCCACCACCCCGCCAATCGCGCGGACCGCAGCGTCGCGCCCGATCGAGGCACCGGCAACCTCTGCCCGCGCACCCATGACCGCGCCCCAGCCGATGAGCGGTGCGCCCATGGCCAGCGCTCCGCCGCGTACCGCCGCTGGTGCCCTGCGCGCGCAAGCTAACCCGATCGGCATGGGCCGCACTGTCGGCTCCGCCGCCTTGGCTCAGGAGCCGGACTTCGACGAGGACGACTTCGCTGACCTGGTTGAGCCGGCGCCCAGCAGCCAGGCTGCACCGGCGGCCAAGCAGGCCTCGCCGGCTGAGGACGAAGAGGCCCGCAAGCGTCTGGAAGCGGAACGCTTCATCGCCGAAATCGAGGGCCGGCAAGAGGGCTTTATCGCCCCTGAGCCACTGGTCGTGGAGCAGCCGCTGCAGGCCCCGCCGGAAGCCCGCAACGCCGATGCCTTCCGCTCGGCTGAGATGGCCAATGCCTCAAGCCAGCAGGCCCGCCAGGCTGAGCCCCGCCAGGCGCAAGCGGCTAGCCGCGCAGTGCCCAGCCGCGATGCGCAGCCTGCACCGCAGCAGCCGGCTCACGACGAAGCAGCGGCGCAAGAGCAGGAGCCCGAACCGCGCCGTTCCGGCGGCCTCTTCGCCCGCGTCTCCGGCCTCTTCCACGGCAGCAGTGGTGCCGATTCGGCACAGGCCGAGCGTGCTGCAGCGGCCGCACGCGCAGCAGCCAGTACGCCAGCGCAAAGCAGCCGCCGCCCCACGGCGGCGGACAGCCAGGCGGCTGACCCGGCCCCGCGCAGCGGTTCGGGCGGTCAGCAGACCCGCCTCAACCTCGACGAAGGCCGCCGAGAGCCCCGTATGTCTGACGACCAAATGCTTGATATTCCAGCGTTTTTGCGTCGTCAGTCGAACTAGTGCGGGGCTAGACCGGGGGGTCCCCCTTCGCTGAGGGATGTGACTGAGGGCTAAGCAGGCCGCTGTTCGCCACAAGGCGGACAGCGGCCTTGCTTGTTGCGCTGCAACAACAGGCGCACTCTCGGTAACATGCTGTAACAAAGAGTGATTTGCGAGGCGCGGAGAACGCTTCCTACTTTCCCATCACTGAAAACGACAGGCGCTGTCCGCGCTGCCGTGGAGGGTTTCACGGTAAGCGCAGTACCACAAGCGACTGGCTCTTGAAGCGAACACTAGGGAAGGCCTTGTTCATGTCCAACGACCGTGCACGACGCGATGCCCGCCAGCGCACCCTTGCGCGGCGTGCCGGCATCTCCGGTATCGGCCTGCACTGCGGCCTTCCCGTCTCCATGACCCTGGATCCGGCGCCGGTGGATCACGGCCTGGTCTTCCTGCGCAAGGACACGGGCCAGCGCGTGCCCGCCACCTGGGAGCATGCGGTGGAAAGCCCGCTCTGCACCACCTTGGTAGATGAGCAAGGCGGCAAGATTGCGACCATCGAGCATCTGCTCTCTGCGCTCTCCGCATTGGGTGTCGATAACCTGCTGATCACCCTGGACGGACCGGAGGCACCGGTCCTCGACGGCAGCTCGGTGCGCTACGTTGCGCTGATCGACCAGGCTGGCATCGTCGAGCAGGCGGCACCCCGCCGCGCGATCGAGATCCTGGAGCCGGTTGAGGTCATTGACGGCGACCGCTCGGCCCGTCTCGAGCCTGCTAAGCGCCTGGAGATGGCCTTTGACATCGACTTCGCCGACCCGGCCATTGGTCAGCAGCGCTGGGAAGGGCCGATCGACGAGGCGCTCTATCGTGACGAGATTGCCAAGGCCCGTACCTTCGGCCTGCTGGCTGAGGTGGAGATGATGCGCAAAGCTGGGCTCGGTCGCGGTGGGTCTTTAGAGAACGCCGTGGTGGTGAACAACGGCAGCATCATGAACCCGGAAGGCCTGCGCTACGCCGACGAGTTCGTGCGCCACAAGGTGCTGGACGCCATCGGCGATCTGGCGCTGGCCGGCGCCCCGATCCAGGGACGCTTCATCGGCGACAAGGCCGGCCATGCCTTGACCCTACGCCTGCTGCGTCAGCTCTTCGCCACGCCCAAGGCTTGGCGTTGGGTGACCCCGCGCGAGGAGGCAAAGCGTGGCGGTGCAGCCCGGGTCACCGTTCGGGCGGCTGCGCAGCGCGCCTAAGCCAAGCTCAGTTCAAAGAGGCCGCCGGCGGATGGATGTCCGCGGCGGCCTTTCTTGCGTCTGCCCTGTCGCGTTTGGGACTTGACCCCTCCCCTCGCCGCGGTCGATGAGACGGGGATGGACGTTTCTCTTTGGCTCACCCGCAAAGGCCGTGCGCCACGCATCGCCTTTAGCGGCAGTGCTGGCACCGGCAAGACCACGCTCGCTGAACGGCTGGCTGAGCGCTGGCAGGTTCCCTATCAGGACGAGGGCATGCGCCGGCGTTTGGAAGCCGGGTTGGACATGCATCAATTGAGCCGGGATCAGTACAAGGCGCTCCTGCGGGAACTGGCTGATGAGAATGAAGCCGGGTTGGAAGCCGCGCGCTCTGCCGGTGCTGGTCTGGTTTGCGACCGCGCGCCTCTCGATACGCTGGCCTTCTGGATCCACTACGGGCTGATCTACGCCGGTCGGGAAGAAAGCGACGCCATTGCGAAGCAGCAGCTCGCCCGCTGCACAGGTCTGGACCTGATTGTCTTGCTGCCTTGGGGTGCCCTGCCGCTGGTCAGCGACGGCGTCCGCTCCGACAATCCCTGGCTGCAGCTGCAGTTCCAAACCCTGGTCGAGGGCTTGGCGCGTGAGTTCCTGCCGCCTGAGAGCTGGGTGCTTCTGCCGAAGGACATCACAAGTCTTGACCAGCGCATAGACTGGATTGAGGATCGCCTCTTCACGCTTTCAACCAAGTAATGGAGGCAGCCATGACGGCCTCGACCCTGCAACTGCTCGAAGACCTGATGCAAGACCCGGCCTGTGGGTGGAGCGCTGGCGTCTTCGGGGCGATCGCCGAGTTCACCCGCGATGCGGGCGAGCCGGCAGAGCGCTTGGAGGCCCCCTGGATCGGCTGGGTGACGGCGCGCGGTGGCATCGCTGTGGATAGCCGGCAAGACGGTACGGTGATCGCCTATGAGAGCCTGAGTCGGCGCCCAGGCAATTGGATGCAAGGCCTGGTCTTGGCCCTGCCGCGACAGGCCTTGCCAGAAGGGCCATCCGTTCTGACTGCACTCGGTCCCGACAGTGACGCGCTGCGGGCGGAAGACCGAGATGCCCTCCTCTTCGACATGGGGCTTGGCCGGCCTGGCTTCCGCTTTTGCGTGCGCACCGCCGACCCAGCCTTGCAAGCCACGCTGTCAGCAGCCTGCGGCAAGAGCCTTCTAAGCGATGCCTCAGAGGCCATGGCAGCCATCAAGGCGGAGAGCCCGGCTCGGGTCGCAATCACACCGCTGGGGCGTGTGGAGGTCTATCAGACCATCGGCTCGACGTCGCGGGGCATCCCAACACCGGAGGGACCGCACAGTCATCTGCTGCCGAAGCTCTTGGCCAGTGGCCGCAGCCATGATGCCAACATCGCGCTGCCGGATGAGGTCTGCCCGCTGATCTCGCTTTATCCGCGCCATCCTTTGGACTCGCAGGGCGCCTTTGACGGCTCCAGTCACGCCGCCTTTCAGGCCTTGCTGCAGCGCTACGGTGGACCAGGCTATCTCAAGGCCAAG
>JBCBSF010000079.1:0-27068 GCA_039819325.1 Pseudomonadota bacterium
CGGCCACCCACGCCAGTATCCTATTGGGTGGCCGGGAGGGGGAGAGGGCCGGTGCCGGGTGCGATGAGCAAGGCTCATCGCACGCAACACGCGCTCTACTGGCTGCGATAGGCCTCGACGGCGGCGTCCAGCTGGTTCGGCCAGTCCTCGCCGATCTCCTCGACGATCCAGGCACGCACGGCCGGCTGAGCCAGCTCGCGGAACTGGGCCTTTTGCTCGGGCGAGACCGGGGTCACGGTCATGCCCTTCTCGCTCAGGATGGTGGCGGCGTTGGCATCCTGGGCTGCCGTCATGCCGCGATGGATCACCTTGGCGATCTCCACGCACTGGGTCACGGCCTGCTGCTCGGCCGGAGTCAGGGACTGAAAGAAGTCCTCACCCATCATGTAGGCGTGCCAGGAGAAGACGTGGCCATCCAAGCTGACGTGGTCCTGATGCTGGTAGAGGGAGGCGTTGACGATGTTGGTGACACCGTTCTCTTGCCCATCGACCACGCCCTGCTGCAGGGCACCCGGCAGCTCCGGCCAGGGCACCGGCGTCGCACTGGCGCCCAAGGACTCGACCATGTGGGTCCAGACCGGGGCGGTCATGACGCGTATCTTCATGCCCTCCATATCCGACGGCGTGGCGACCGGGCGGACGGAGTTGGTGAAGTTGCGCACGCCGTTGTCGGCCAGGCCGAAGACCCGGATGCCGGTCTGGTCGCGCATGTCATCGAAGAGCGCCTCGCCGAAGCGGCCGTCCACGATCTCCCAGGCCATGGCCTGGTCGTCGAAGAGGTAGGGCATGGCGAAGACGGCGAAGGGCTTGTAGACGCCGGAGATGGGGCCGTCGTGCACCACGCCCATCTGCACCGTGCCGAACTGCAGCGCCTCAATGATCTCGCCGCCGTTGCCCAACTGGCTTGCCGGATAGACCTGGACATCAATGGAGCCGCCGGTCTTGCCCTCGACACAAGATTCGAAGGCCAGAGCCGCGGCATGCTTTGGCGAGCTCAGGTCGGCCGATTGAAAGTGGGCATAGCGCAGCTCCTTAGCGGCCAGCGCAGAACCGGCGGAGAGCGCCAGGACCGCGGTGGCGGTCACGAAACAGGACAGGGTCTTCATGGGTCTTAACTCCTCCCTTTTGCTTTGTCGGGTACGATCAGGATTTGAAGCCGAAGAAGGCTGGGACGGCGGTGCTGATGGCCGGCACGAAGATGACC
Source organism: Pseudomonadota bacterium (assembly GCA_039819325.1). GTDB lineage: Bacteria > Pseudomonadota > Alphaproteobacteria > Kiloniellales > JACOMY01 > JACOMY01. The sequence continues at coordinate 1,205 of JBCBSF010000079.1, forward strand.
AGCAAGAGCACCGCGATTTCCGCCGCCAGAAGCGGCAGGACAGCACGCGACAGCCGCTCCATACGCAGCTTGCCGACCGTGGCGATGACGAAAAGGACAGGGCCCACCGGCGGCGTGATCATGCCGATGGTCAGGTTCAGGACCAGCATCATGGCGAAGTGCAGCGGGTCGATGCCGAACTGGGCGGCGATGGGCCCCAAGACCGGCGTCAAGATGATCAGGGCCGGCAGCGTATCGATGAAGAGGCCGCAGAGCAGGGCGAAGCCGGCCAACAGCAGCAGGATGGTCAGCCGGTCCTCGGTCAGGCCGGCCAGCATGACCGCCAGGTCCTGCGGGATCTTCAGGTAGGTCAGAAGCCAGCCGAAGAGCGAGGCCATGGCGACGATCAGCAGAACTGAGGAGGTGGTAACCGCCGCGCGGGTCAGCACGCCATAGAGGGTGCGCAAAGGCAGCCGGCGCAGCAGCAGGCCGAGGAAGAGGGCATAGGCCGAGGCTACGGCACCGGCCTCCGTCGGGGTGAAGACCCCGCCCAGAATGCCGCCCAGAATGATGAAGGGCATGATCAAGGCCGGCAGCGCCACCAGCAGGCTACCCCCCAGCTCCCGCGCCGAGGCCCGCTGATCGCGCCCGCGGTAGTCGTGGCGTATCGAGACGATGTGGTTGGCGACCGCCAGCGCAATCCCCAACAAGAGCCCCGGCAGCAGGCCGGCCAGGAAGAGCCCGGCCACCGTCACCCGGCTGTCGGAGATGGCATAGACCACCATGAGGATCGAAGGCGGGATAATCGGCCCGATGGTCGCCGTGGCAGCGGAGAGCGCACCGGCGTAGTTGGCCTCATAGCCGGCTTTCCGCATCATCCGCATGATGATGGCCGAGGGCCCAGCCGCGTCGGCCAGAGCCGAGCCGCTGATCCCGGCGAAAAGCATGGAGACCAGCACGTTCACATGCCCCAGCCCACCGCGGATATGCCCGACCAGCGCGTTGGCGAAACGCAGGAGCGCGGTGGTGAGGCCGCAGGCGATCATCAGCTCTGAGGCCAGAATGAAGAAGGGCACGGCCATCAGCGGGAAGGAGTCGATCCCGGCGAAGATCCGCTGCATGGCGGCCAGCGGGTTGACGCCACCGTCCAGCAGGATGGCACCCAGGCCGGAGACGCCCATGGTGAAGGCAACCGGAATACCCAGCGCCAGGCAGAGCACGAAGAGGAGGATGAGGCTGGTGCCCATCAGCCACGTTCCCCCGCGTTGCTTGATGGCTCCGGTAGGGGATCGGCCAGCAGCTCGTCCGGCGGATCGCTGCGCTCGAAATCGCCGCGCAGGTAGCGCCCGGCGAAGAGCAGCAGGTGGCAGAGAAAGAGCCCGGCTCCGATGGGAATGGCCAGATAGGGAATGCCACGCGAGATCTGCGTGGCCATGGTTTCCTTGTTCCAGCCGAAGTCGACGAAGGCCGCGCCGTACCAGACCAGAAGCGCCATGAAGCCGCCCATGACGGCCAGCCCGCCGGCCCGCACCAGCCAGCGCAGGGGCCGCGGCAGCAGATCGACCAGCACTTCGATAGCAACCAGGCTGCCCTGACGCAGCGCCAGGCCGGCACCGGCGAAGGCGCCGAAGACCATGAGGAAGCGCGCCGTCTCCTCCGCCCAGGCGAGCGAGGAGGCAAAGCCATAGCGCAGCACCACGTTGGTGAAGACGATCACGAAGATCGCCGCCAGCGCGAGCGCCACCAGAAGACGGTTGAACTGCACCAGAAAGGCGTCGAGACGCGCCACGGCTTCCTCCGACATTCTTCCTGCCGCGCGAGGGTCACCCGCGCAGCCAGGTGATCTAGCGCCACCCTGAGATCGTCATCTGACATACTGGCATACAATGTGTCAAATACAAAAAGCCAGTGCCGTTTTTGGCGGGCTTCTGTAGGCTTGCGCTCATGTTGAGGGACCGGCAGTGATGATGACACCGATTGAGCGCCCCCGCTCGCTGACCGGCTTGGTGACCGAGGCCTTGCGCCAGGAGATCGTCGCCGGCGATCTGGAGCCGGGTGCTGCCTTGTCGGAGGCGAAGATCGCCAGCCGGCTGGAAGTGAGCCGCACCCCAGTGCGCGAGGCCTTTCAGCGCCTGGAGCTAGAGGGCCTGGTGCGCACTGAGCCGCAGCGCGGTACTTTCGTTTTCACCCTGACCCACAAGCAGCTGACCGACATCTGCGACCTGCGCGTCTGTCTAGAGAGCGAGGCGTTGGCCCTCTCCCTCAAGCGCGACCAAGCGGGCCTAACGGCAGCGCTGGAGGCCTGCGTGGCAGAGATGACCGCAGCCCGGCAGGACGGCGACGACCGCCGCTATCTGGCGCTCGACACCCGCTTTCATCAGCTGCTCTTCGACCATGCCGACAACGCCTTCCTGAACGAGGCCTATCAGACCATCGCCGCCAAGATGGCCGCGCTTCGCAACCGTTTAGGATCCCACCCCGACCACATGGCCAAGTCCTTCGCCGAACACCGCAGCATTGCCGCCCTGGCAGCAGCGGGGGACCTGGACGAGGCGACCGCGCTTCTGACCGCCCACATCGGCCGCAAGGAAGGCAGCTACTGGAACCTCTGAGGCGGGGCACCCCTCACCCGTCCCACAGACGAAACAATCCTTTCCGTGAAGCGTGGGTAATATCGCAAAACAGGCCTGATTACGTCCTCTCTATCACAAGCCGGCGCAGCAAGAGCGCTGAGAGCCGGATGAAGCAAGGAGAGAGACCAATGAATGCGCAACAATCCCCCAGCAGCAGAGGACGCTTAGCCGGTAAGACTGCCGTCGTGACCGGCGGCACCACCGGCCTGGGTCTGGAGACCGCCCGCCACTTCATCGCTGAAGGGGTAGAGGTGCTGATCACCGGCCGCAGCCAAGAGAAACTGGATAGGGCGCTGGAGTCCTTGGGCTCGCAGGCCGCCGGCCTGGTCGCCGACTCCACCAAAATCGCCGACCTGCAAGCCCTGGCGAGCCAGGCCAAGGAGCGCTTCGGCAAGGTCGATATCCTCTTCGCCAATGCCGGCGGCGGCATCTTCGCGCCCTTAGCCGAGAGCGACGAGGCGGCCTACGACCGTCAGTTCGATGTGAACGTGAAGGGCGTCTTCTTTACCGTCCAGTCCTTCCTGCCGCTGCTGGGCACCGGCTCCTCGGTGATCCTCACCGCCTCTGCCGTACACGCGAAGGGGGCGCCGGGCGGCAGCCTCTATTTCGCCAGCAAGGCGGCCGTACGCTCCTTCGCGCGTAGCTTGGCAGCCGAGCTTGCCGGCGCCGGCGTGCGGGTCAATGCCTTGAGCCCCGGGATCGTGCCGACCCAGTTCTTCGCCAACTCCAACGTCGGTGAGGGCGCCTACGGCCAGTTCGAGGAGATGGCCGGCAAGGCAGCGCCCCTTGGCCGCGCCGGCAGGCCCGAGGAGATCGCCAAAGCCGCCCTCTTCCTGGCCAGCGACGAGAGCAGCTACATGACCGGCGCAGATCTTACAATTGACGGCGGCTGGTCACAGATTTGAGACCTTTTGCTGTGTGGGCCGGGCGGATTTGCCCGGCCGCGGGTTGTAATCGTTGCACTGGCATTGAGTCCATTGGTCAAGATCATTCGGCGGGTGCGCGGAAAGGCCAGCTAAGGCCGCAGACCATAGGGCGTGATTGCCCTCTTTTTGTGTCCTTCGGTTCAAGATCTCCTCTGGGTTGTCATCAAGGTTTCACAGTTTTCGAGCACAATGGGATATGACAAGGTAAAGGCCCTTGGCGGCGTAAAACGGCCTGAAACGATGAGGGAGCAATCTTCATGCCTGCCATCTCTTTAACAATCTACCCTACAAACAGTGACATGTTAGAAGGAGCGAAGAAGCGAGAATTCGCTGTTGGTGATGTCGCCCAGCAGATGTCATATCACACACCATCACAGTTTATTCGAGTTACTGGAACACAAGTTGAATACACAAATTTTAATGGTGGAAATCAATTTATACTTCGTGAAGCCACATCTCTCTCAGAAGTCCCGGCAAGCGACGGTGGTGCCATATTCCATGTAGAGAATGATACTCTTGCCATGGGCACTACCGTTGACAACAGTCTGCGCTATCTGGAAGCGATTTTTCCGGGCGAGCGTGTTCATGCAGAGCAGTTCGGAGTGGAAGGACAGCCTCTTAACCCCGACCTTCTTCAGAGCGCATCTCAGAAAATAAACACCACGGATGGCATTGAGAATGCCATTAACTTTGTAAATGGCGGCGAGCTTCACCTGGGTAATGGTGTATTTGCCTTTGATGATGAAATTGTTATCGAGAGACCTGGCTTTTCTCTCATCGGCGAAGGATCAGGATCGCAGGTTCAGAATACAACCAACGCAGCTACAACGATTGTTGGAACCAACCCCTTCAGAGCCGTGGTTCGTGTTCGCGCCGAACACATTAGCCTTGAGGGTATGGTCATTGGTGTTGCAAAAGACCGTGTAGATGCAACCAGACAAAGTACGAGAGAGCGATACAATCCTGGAGTATGGATCGAGGGCAGAAACGACAGTGAGCCCGGCCCTACTGATGAGGCTAACGCCGCTGTCATGTTAGATGTTCAAGTCCTTGACCAGCCCAATGATGGTGTAGCGCTCATCGCGCGATGCTACCGAGGCATCCTCACGCATGTGGTCTCAAACGGAAACCAAGGACACGGCTACGTCGTTGATGATGGGACACTCACTGGTCGCTTGTTGAAGAATGCCCCGGGCATTCTCGACTTTAACATGTGCAAGGCCGAAGACAACGCTGGGCATGGGTGGCGCGTTGGCCAGCCAGATCGCACAGCACTCCGCATAAATCTTATCAACTGTGAAAGCAAAGGAAATGGCTCATACAACGAAACGACTGGATCTATAGTAGGCGTACCGACAATTGACAACATAACAGATCCAAATACCACATTCTTTGATACGATTATGGAAACAAGCGCTGATTGCTTCATCAGCTGCGATGGTTTCAATTTCCACAACGGCGCTGTTTCTGTGCAGCAGATAGATGGTAGCGGCACAGGCGCTGGTCTGGCGCTCGCGGGACGCGGTGGTCTGATCAATAACCCGCGTATTCTTCGGGCCAAGGACTCCATACGGCTACTGAAAATCGCGGGCCAGGACAATGAAGGCTGGCAAGTCTTCAATCCTCATATCCGGGACCAACCCGTCGGGTCCACGATGGTTGTTGCCGAGTCAGGCGTGAAAAACGTGCAGGTCTGGCAAGGAAACGACATAAGCGCCGTGATTCCGATCAATAATACCACGATTGCGGGCTTGGATGTTTTTGACGCTGTGAACAGCAAACAGACACTCAATCAGCCTGTTGCCTTCCAAGAGACGGCGACCTTCGAGGCAGCCGTTGATCTGCAGGACGATGTTTCGTTCACTGGCGACTCTGTACACTTTGACATGTCTAGTGGTGGCGATGTGATTTTCTCGGGAACCGGAACAGAAGTAACCTTCGAAGTAGACGTCGAAGACGCCAACAGCGTCCCGATGAATTCTATCGCTAAGATTGAGGAAATTACAGTAACCAATGTGTTGACAGAGTTCGCCGACGTTCCGCCCAGCGGCATCAAATGGCGCATCGAAGGCCGTCACCGGGCTCCAACTTGCTTGGCATCCTTCTCAGCACTCGTGAACGGACGAAACCCAAGCACGTCACCTGGAGCGGTGATCGCCAACGTTTGGAACCAAACTGCAGATGCGCCCTTGAGGTTTACACTTAAAGAAGGCATCTCAGTGTTAACTGCTGCAGAAACGACAAATTACGAACTCTCTGTAGTCACCCACACCGGAGGAACAGATCGCCTCGCAATCAGACTTGATACTACAGGCATCAGTGTTGAACGTGTCACAGACTTCGTGATTACAGAAGTCGTCTCGCGGTAATTGTTTGCACTCTGGTTGCGCCTAGGTACGGCGAAGAGGAGGGCCGGCTCTGTTTCACCAAAGCTGTCCTTACCCACCCGTCTACAATGACGGCGCCCCGCCCTCTGCGCGGCGCTTTTCGACGAAGGCGGTCAGTTCCTCGTCAATCGCCGGGTCCAGCGGCGGCGCTTCGTAGGCTGCCAGGGCCTCCTTGAAGAGCAGGTTGGCGCGCTGGGTGGCGGTGACGCTGCCGGCTTCTTCCCAGCTCTCGAAGTTGCGCCAGTCGGAGAGGACCGGCTGGTAGAAGGCCGTCTCATAGCGCTCCAAGGTATGCTGGGCGCCGAAGTAATGGCCGCCGGGGCCGACCTCCCGCACCGCGTCCAGGCCCAGGCTGTTCTCGCTCACCTCCACGGGCTGCATGAACTCCGCCATCATCTGCAGCATCTCGACATCCAGGATCACCTTCTCGAAGGAGGCTGTCAGGCCGCCCTCGATCCAGCCGGCGCCGTGCATCAGCAGGTTGGCATGGCCCATGAGTGCTCCCCAGAGCGACATCTGCGATTCATAGGCCGCCTGCGCATCCGCCCGGTTCGAGGCATTGGCGTTGGAGGAGCGATAGGGGAAGCCATAGTGGCGGGCCAGCTGCCCCCCGGCCAGGGCCGCGCGCGTGTACTCCGGCGTGCCGAAGGCCGGTGCGCCCGACTTCATGTCGACGTTGGAGGTGAAGCCGCCATAGATGATGGGCGCACCCGGCCGCACCAGCTGGCTAAACGCGATCCCAGCCAAGCCCTCAGCATTCTGCTGGGCCAAGGCGCCGGCGATGGTGGCCGGCGCCATGGCACCTGAGAGGGTGAAGGGCGTCAGCACGGCGATCTGCCCGGCCTTTGCCAGCTCGATCAGCCCCTCCAGCATCGGACCGTCCAGCCGCAAGGGCGAGGAGGTGTTGATGATGGAGAAGACCGAGGGCTCGTTCTGCAAGGTCTCTTGAGAGATACCACGGGCGATGCGGGCGATCTCGATGCCATCCAGGATACGCACACGGCCCAGCGAATAGGCGTGGAAGGCCTTGTCGGTCAGGCGCACGAAGTCGGCCAGGCAGTCGAGATGCCGCGTCTCCGGCGGCAGGTCCACCGGCTCCACCGGATAGCCGCCCAGGCAGTGAACGATGTTAAAGCTCTGCATCAGCCGCGTCAGGTTCTGGAAGTCGCGCTGATTGCCCGGCCGCCGCCCACCGTCCAGATCGGAGGCGTTGGGCGTGGAAGCCACGCTGCAGAAGGCCACAGCGTTTCCGCCCAGGCGCAGGTGGCGCTGAGGGTTGCGGGCGTGGAGCGTGATCTCGGACGGCACGCTCTTGATGGCTTCCAGCACCAGGCCGCGGTCCATCCGCACCCGGGTGGAGCCGGCCGTGACCTCGGCCCCAGCCTCCTTCAGGATCGCCAGAGCCTCCTCATGCAGGAAGTCCATACCGATCTCTTCCAGAATGGTCAGAGAGGTCTCGTGGATGGCCTCCAGCTGATCTGCACTCAAGACGTCGATCGGTTGATAGGGGTTGACCGGCTGACGCCAGGCCAGCTGCTTTAGACCCCCGCCACGGCTGGCCCGCCTGCCCGCCCGCTGGCCCCGCTCCCGCGCCATACTGCCTCCTTTCCTTTTGTTTGTAGGGCCAGCGCCCTTAGACTGGTTTTTTTGTGCGATGAGCAAGCTCATCGCGGGCGGCACCGGCCCGCTCCCCCTCCCGGCCACCCAACGAGAGTATCCTGGACTGGGTGGCCGGCCCCGATACGCCAAGGCGGGAGAGGGCCGGTGCCGTGTAGTCACGATAGTGACCAAACAGACCAACCCCAGATTTGTATAGACAAGTTCACCCGTCGCCATGATAGGACGTCGAAAGAGACCAGGGTGCAAGCGGAAAACGCAGCCGCTTTGCCTGCCCAAGACGCGACCAGCGACAGCAGAAAGGGAGCCATCGAGCCATGTCGATCTTGCCGGAAGCGAAAACCTATGTCGTCGTGGGGGCCGGCATGCATGGCCTCTCCACCGCTTGGCACTTGGCGATGGAGCTGAAGGCGCGGGGCACTGGCTCCGGCAGCGATATCGTGGTTCTGGACAAGACCGCGCCCGGCGCCGGTGCTACCGGCATCGCCTGCGGTTGCGTGCGCAACTTCTACATGACCGAGCCGCTGCATGCGATCCTGCGCCACTCCGTCGATGTCTGGATGAGCGACCCGGTGCGCCTGGGCTTCCAGCAGGTGGGCTACATCTCCGCCGGTGAGGAGAACCAGATCGCCGACTATGAGAAGGTCGTCGCCAGCCAAAACGCCGTCGGCTACGACACCGACCTCTACGTCGGCAAGGACGCCAAGGCCTTCCTGCGCAAGATCTGGCCCGACATGAACGTGGAGAAGATCGAGGTCTGCCACCACGAGAAGCCCTCGGGCTACGCCGGCACCCGCCAGGCAGTCGCCGGTTTGGCTGAGAAGTGCGCGCAGCAGGGCGTGCAGATTCTCTCCGGCATCGAGGTTACGGGCTATGACAAGACCAACGGCCGGGTCACTCAGGTGCACACCAATCAGGGAAGCATCAAGGCCGATCTGGTCCTGCTGACCCTGGGGGCGTGGATCGGCAAGCATTGGGAGATGCTGGGCCACAGCAACCGCCTGATCTGTCGCTACCCCGACGGCGGCGCGCCCGAGATGGACATGTGGACCTATTGGCGCCTGCTGGAGGGTGAGGTCTACATTGAAGAGCCCTACCGCACCGCCGACGACCGCGACCCGCCGATCCTGCACGTAGAGCTGATGAACACGCCCGTCATCAACGAGCAGACCGGCGAAGAGATCTCCGACCACCTCTATGTCTATTGGAAGAACGGGGCGGAGCGGATGGAGAAGATGGGTGTCCAGGGCGGCACCATCCCGATCAAGATCGGCCCGGATGCCAAGGTCGATCCCTACGGCTGGGCCAACGCCGCCTACCAGGCCGATCCCTGGTTTGCCGACTACATGACCTCGGCCATGAGCTATCTCATGCCCCGCTTCAAGGACCACCGCCGGCTCTTCAAGGACCGTCCCAACGGCGGTATCGGTGCCTTCACGCCCGACAACGTGCCGATCTTCGACTTCATCGACGAGAACGTCTACATGGTCGCCGACAGCAACCACGGCTTCAAGATGGCCGGCGTCGGCAAGCTGGTGGCCAAGCAGCTGGCCAGCGGCGACAAGGTGGCGGAGCTGGAGCCCTTCTCCTTCGGCCGTTTCGCCGCCGGACAGACCTTCGGGGCCTCGAACAGCCACTGCCCTTGGGTCTAGCTTTCCGCTCCGGGGCGAGGCTCGCCCTCGCCCCGCTCGTTTTTCTTGAATAAGGACCGCAAGCCACGTAGGGCTCCCTCCGCGGGGCACTTATCGCGTGGGAGATGACTGATGGAAGAAGGACAGGCAGCCGTCGAGGCCCAGATCGACGAAGTCACCATCCTGATCGACGAGGCTTACGGATTTCTGACCACAGAGGGCATTGATCTCGCCCTCAACGTGGTCTCCGCGATCCTCATTCTGATCATCGGTTTCTGGATCGCCCGTAAGATTTCCAATGGCGTGAAGCGGATGATGGCCCGCTCGCGCCACATCGATCCGGCGATTGCCAACTTCTTCTCCAGCGCCCTGCGCTATCTGATCATCGCCTTCGTGCTCATTGCGGTCCTGAACCGCTTTGGCATTGAGACCACCAGCTTCGTCGCCATCCTGGGTGCCGCCGGCTTGGCCGTCGGCTTGGCGCTGCAAGGTGCTCTCTCCAACGTGGCCGCCGGCGTCATGCTGCTGATCTTCCGGCCCTTCAAGACCGGCCACTATGTCGATGCCGGCGGCATCGCCGGGACGGTGGCCGAGGTCGGGCTCTTCACCACCGAGATGGACACGCCCGACAACGTGCGCATCACCGTGCCCAACAGCACCATCTGGGGCCAGTCCATCACCAACTTCTCTCACCACCCGGTCCGCCGCTTGGACATCGCCTGCGGCATCGGCTATGGCGAGCCGATCCAGCCGGCGATGGACGCCATGCTGGCGCTCGCCAAGGCCGACGCCCGGGTGCATGAGACCCCGGCCCCGCAGGTCTTCGTCGATACGCTGGGCGGCAGCTCGGTCGATCTGACCCTGCGCTTCTGGTGCGCGTCGGCCGACTATTGGCAGCTGAAATGGGACATGACCCGCATGGTGAAGGAGGCCTTCGACGAGAAGGCCATTGAGATCCCCTTCCCGCAGACGGTCATCACCATGCATCGGCCCGGCGAGGAGGTCGACAAGCTGGCCGGCGCGATGCATCTGAAGCCGGCCGGGCCTTCCACCGCCGCCCCGGATTCCGGAGAGGGCTAAGTGGCGGCGCGCCAGAGCGTCGAGCTGACCGGCGACATTCTGGCGCTGGCGACCATAGAGGCCGTCGCCACCGGCAAAGCGGAGGTCACCTTGGTGCCCAGTGCGTTGGAGCACCTGGCGGCCGGCCGTGAGGTGGTCGAGGCCGCGCTTGCCAAGGAGGAGCCGGTTTACGGCCTAACCACCGGTCTCGGCGCGCGTGTCACTCATCGCCTGTCTAACGAAGATCTCGCGGCCTTCTCACTGCGCACGGTGCAGGGGCGGGCTCAGTCGGTGGGGCCAGAGCTGGACCGTGAAACGGTACGCGCGGCCTTGCTGATCCATCTGAATGGACGGCTCGCCGGCGGCTCCGGCCTCTCGCCGGCAATCGGGCAACTGCTGGCCGACATGCTGAACGCCGATCTGCGCCCAGCTCTGCCGGCCATCGGCTCGCTAGGGGCCGGGGACCTCTGCATCCTGGGCCACCTCGGCGCCTTCGTCGCTGGCGAGGGCCGCGGCTGGCTGGGCGCGGAGCGCGGGGAGGCCAAGGCGCTCTTCGCCAAGGCAGGCCTTGCGCCGGCGCAGCTTGGGCCCAAGGACGGCCTGGCGCTGATCAACTCCTCCTCCGCCGGCGCCGCGCTGGCCGCCCTCACCTTGGCCCGTCTGCAGCGGCTGCACGCCACGGCGCAGGTGGCCGGCGCCCTCAGCCTAGAGGCCTTTCGCGGCAACCTCTCCCCGCTTCACCCCCAAGCGTCGGCGGCCCGTGCGCAGCCGGGCCAGACCCGCGCCGCTAAGGAACTCTTGGCACTGCTGGAAGGCAGCCTGCTGCAGCAGCCAGGCCAGGCCAGGCGGGTGCAAGACCCCATCTCGCTGCGCTGTCTGGCACCGATCCACGGCAGCCAAATCGTGGCCTGGGAGGCCGCCTTCGCAGCCCTCGAGCCGGAGACCGGCGGCGGCAGCAGCGACAACCCGCTGATCTTGCCGGATCGGGGCCAGATCATCTCAACGGGGAACTTCCTCACCCCGCATCTGACCTTGACCTTGGAGACGCTGGCCCGGGCCCTGGCGCACTCTGCGGCGGCCTGCTTGGCGCGAATGTCGCGTTTGATGGTGGAGCGCTTTTCCGGCCTGCCCAACAACCTCACCACCCTGGGCAGCGGTCATTCCGGCTTCGCACCGCTGATGAAGGTCGGTGAGAGCCTGCTGGGCGAGATCACGCACCTGGCGCAGCCAGCCCCTTTGGCCCTGCGCTGGGGCGCCGACGGGGTGGAGGACGACGCCACCCATACGCCGCTGGCCGCGAAGAACCTGTCGGCCCTCGCCGACCGCCTGGTCTTGCTCCTTTCGCTAGAGCTGGTCGTCGCGGCGCAGGCCTTGGAGCTGGCGGCCCCGGCGCAGGTCGCGCCGCGGATGGAGCAGGCGCTGGCCCTGGTGCGCAGTCACGTGGCGCCGCTTGGCGAAGACCGCTCCTTCAGTGCAGAGGTCATGGCCTTGGCAGCGGGGGCGGTCTCAGACGGGCGCCTGTCGGGGCTGCTTGATCTCAGTCCTGCGCAGCAGACGCCACAAGCCACGACCTCATCCTGAGCTTGTCGAAGGACGTGCCCCGAGCGCGTTCTTCTCCTTGGCGCATGCTTCGACAGGCTCAGCATGAGGGGCGTGCTTAAGGCATGATGGATTTCGTCTAAGACACCCAACACCCACGTGAATCCTCGTCTTGAGCAGCGAGCCGTAGGTGAGCGCCCGTCGAAAGGCGGGCCCCAAGCTCGGTGCTAACAGCCCGCCTTTCGACAACCGCTCGCTCGTGCTCGCTGCTCAACCCTTCGACAAGCTCAGGAGAGGGAGTGCTTGTGGGACCGATGGTTCCATCTCCACTCATCCTGCCTAGTCGATAGCGTCCCGCTGCAGGGGTGAGGTGGAGCAGTGGATGCCGCCGCCGCCTTGGAAGACCTTCTCATAGGGCACCGGCACGATCTCGATCCCCAGCTTGTCCAGCGCATCGGCGGTGCGCTGGGCGGTGCCGGCCTGCATGACCACCCGGCCCGGTTTCACCGCGATGCAGTTCAGGATGCCAACCGGATCATCCGGGTGGATCTCCACAGTGCGGATGCCGAGTTCGCCCAGCTTCTCGAGGAACCAGAAGGGGATCTGGGTCGGGTTGATGATCGCGGTGTCGACGTCGATCATCACCAGCATGCCGTCGATGTGCAGGCGATAGCCGGTGAGGTCGACGCGAATCAGCTCGCAGCCTTGCGCCTTCAGCACCTCTTCCACCTGGCGTGTGCCCTCTTCGTTGACCCGGGCCGAGCGGCCGATGACGGCCAGGTTGGGCTTCAGCCAGACGAAGCTGCCGCCCTCCATCACGCCGGTGCCGTGGATGGTGCGCAGGATCGGCATGCCGGCCGCGGCCAGGGTCTCGGTCACCGGCGCCTCTTCGCCCCGGCGCACGGTGGGACCTAGCCGGGTGACGATGGCACCGCCGGGTACGCCGATGCAGGAATCGCGGGTGTAGATCGCCTTGTGGCGGCCCGGGGCGCAGCGCTTCAACAGGACGACCTCCACGCCCTCGGCACGCAGCGTGTTGGTCAGCGCATCATGCTGTTCCTGAAGCTCTTCCAGGCTGGGGATGTAGTTGCCGCGCCAGTACCAGGTCTGCCCCTCGAGATCGCCGTAGGAGCCCAGTTCCTCCAGCCGCTTGGAGGGGTCGACGATCGACAATTCGTCGCCTGGGCGATGCATCAAGACCTTGCGCAGCCGGCCGACATCGTTGTTGCAGCCCCACTGCTGGCCCCAGATCTCGTCCTGCTGCTCTTTGCTCTCGAACGGCGGCTCGGCGTGCGAGGGAAAGGCCTTGATGGTCATGTTGTAGCGGTATTCGAATTCGCTGAGCGCGCTCATCGGCTTCCTCCGTCTCCTTCTTATGGGGTCTCAAGTCTCGTTGGTGGTGCCGCTGGCCAGACGCGACTTGCGGCGCTGCCGGACCCAGAGATCGGTCAGCAGCAGCGCTAAGGTAATGGCGATCAGCAAGGTCGCGACCGAAGCGATGGTGGGGTCCAGGTGGTCTTGAATCCCGTCCCAGATCCGCTTGGGCAGGGTGTAGACATTGCGGCTGGTGATGAAGAGCACCATCACGATCTCGTCGAAGGAGATGGTGAAGGCGAAGAGCGCGCCTGACAGCATGCCGGGCCGGATCGAGGGCAGGATGACCATGCGGATGGTCTGCAGGGTCGAGGCACCCAAGTTCCGGGCAGCCTGCTCCAGCCGAACATCGAAGTTGGCAAGCGAGGCCGAGACGGTGATCACCACATAGGGCATGGCCACCAGGGTGTGGGCCAGGATCGTCCCGATGTAGGTGTCGATGATGTCCAGATCGATCCAGAAGCGGTAGAGCGCTAAGGCCTGGACGATGGTGGGCACGATGATGGGCACCAGCAGGAAGGTGCGCGCAGCCTCCGACCAGCTGGTGGCCAGGCGCCAGCAGCCGATGGTGCAGAGCGTGCCCAGGATGACTGAGAAGAAGGTCGCCGCGGTGGCGACGATGACGCTGTCCAAGGTGGCTTCCAGCCAGATCTCCTTCTCGAAGAAGGCGACGTAGTGCTGGAAGGAAATCTCCTCCTGCGGCAGCGAGAGGTAGTATTGGTCGGTGAGCGAGACCGGGATCACGATCACCATCGGCAGAACCATAAAGGCCAGGACGGTCCAAGCCAGGCCGAGGACGAAGCAGCGTCCGTAGATGACACGAGGATCCTTCATCGCGCGCCGAAGACCTTCTTCAAATCGACGAAACGGGCGAAGACGGCCAAGGTCAGCAAGACCGCGAAGAGCAGGGTCGAGGCCAGCATGGTGGCCTGCCCCCAGCGCAGGGTCTCTTCAAAGGAGACGCGGATGTACTCCGAAATCATCATGACGCGGCCGCCGCCCAAGATCGCCGGGGTGATGAAGAAGCCCAGCGAAAAGACGAAAACCAGGATGACGGCGGCGATGATGCCGGGCTTGGAGAGCGGCAGGTAGATCGACCAGAAGGTCCTTATTGGGGAAGCGCCCAGGCCGCGAGCGGCCGACATGAGGCGCATGTTGATACCGGTCATGTTCGAATAGATCGGCAGGACGGCCAAGGGCAGCATGAAGTGCACCATGCCGATGATGACGCCGATCTCGTTGCGGACCAGGCGCATCGGCTGGGTGATCAGCCCGATCTCCTGCAGGCCGACGTTGATCATGCCCTCGGTCCGCAGCAGCATGACCCAGGCGAAGGCGCGCACCAGAACAGACAGCCAGAAGGTCAAGAGGACGCAGAAGAGCATCCAGGTCCGCTGCTGTTCGCCCACCAGCCGCATGGCGTAGGCAACGGCATAGCCTGCCACCACGGTGATCGCCGTGGTGATGGCGCAGATGCGGAAGGTGGTCCACCAGATGCGGTGCAGCAGCGGGCGGTCCCAGAGCTCGGCATAGTTATCCAGCCCGAAGACAGGCTCGGTCACGCTGAGCCAGAGCACCTGGACCAGCGGGAAGATATAGAAGATGAGCAACAGCAGGATCGCAGGCGCGATCAAGGCCCAATAGCGCAGGCGCAAGGCCGCGTTCATCGCACGCGCAACTCCTGCTGCTGACCCATCATGACAAGCCCTGGCCGCTTAGGAGGAGAGGGCGTCGATCCACTTCTCACGCGAGAGCGCATCGTTGGTGAGGCCACGCACGCCGCTGTCGGCCTCATACCAGTCCGCGTTCTGGAAGACCTGCAAGGCCAGGTTCTGCGGCTGGCCGGGGTCGATGTACTGCTGATCGGGCGGGACCAGCTTTGCTGCGGCCGGGTTGGCCGGACCGTTGCCCATGGCCTCGAAGAGCACGATCTGCTGGGCTGGATCCTGGGCAGAAGCGATAAAGTCCATCGCCGCCTTGGTGCCGGCGGGGTTGTCCTTCGGCACGTTCCACATGCCGGCCGTCACCACGCCCTCGTTCCAAGTCCAGGTGGTCTTGCCATCGCTTTCCTTGTGCAGAAGGTTGGCGCGGGTGTGCCACAGCGCGCCCATCACCACTTCGCCGCTGCGGAAGAGCTCTTGGCTCTGCGAGCCGGAGCCCCAGACGATGACGTTGTCCTTGATCTCCTTCAGCTTGGCGACCGCCTTGTCGATGTCGATGGGATAGATCTCTTCCTTCGGCACGCCGGCGGCCATCAGGCAGATCTCCATCATGCCGACCGGCTGCTTGCGAAGCGTGCGGTCGCCGGGGAAGGCCTCGAGGTTCCAGAAGTCGGCCCAGCCCTTGGGCGCCTGCGGCACGCGCTCGCTGTTGTAGGCCAGGATGTAGCTGAAGGTGTAGTTGGCGCAGCCGGCGACATAGTCGAAGGGCTTCAAGATCTTCGCCCGGTCGACGATGGAATAGTCGATGTCTTGCAGCACGCCCGCCTTTTGCAGCACCAGGGTGGTGCCCGGACCGGTGTCGCAGACGTCCCAGGTGACCGCACCCGATTCCACCATGGCGCGGATCTTGGAGCCTAAGGGGCCGGTGCCATCGATCACCACCTTGAGCCCACTGCTCTTCTCAAAAGGCACTCCGAAGGCGTTGTAGTAGGCATTGACCGCCGGACCGCCCCAGTTCACCACGACGATCTCACCGTCATCGGCCGCCGCATCGCCGCCGCCCAGCGTCATGGCCGCCGGCAGCATGCCCAGCGCGGTGAGCGCAGTCACGAAGGTTCGGCGCGAGATCTCGCCCTTCTCCAAACGCTCGGCAGCGATCTCAACGCAATCACGGGCGAAATCGCTGTCACCAGCCTCTTCGATCTCCGGATAGAGATCCTTCTCATAGTGGGTCTTCAACAAGGACATCAGTAAGCCTCCTTTTTCCGTTTCTTCTCGCAGTTCTATCTGTCGGCCACCACGACCGAGGCATTGGCCTGCCAGCCCAGCCAGACGTCGGAGCCGATGGCCGGCTCCACCTGGCAGGTCCAGGCCGGCGCGGTGACGATCATCGCGCCCAGGGTCTCGGTGGTGACTTGAAAGTGAAAGTTGGAGCCGTAGTAGTTGAAGGCCTCGATCCGGCCGGAGACGCGGTTCGGCAGGTCCGGCGGCTCGACCCCGATCTCGATCTTCTCTGGCCGCAGGGCCAGCAGCAGCGGGCTGCCGTGTTCTCCAGGCGTGCTACCAGCCTGCTGAAACTCCTGGCCTTGGATGCCATAGGAGAAGCCATCGGCCCCCTCGCCAGCGACCTTGCCGGACAGGAAGTTGGACTTGCCTAGGAAGTCGGCGACGAAGCGCGTGGCCGGCACTTCATAGAGGCTGCCGGGATTGCCCTGCTGCTCGATCTTGCCGTCGCGCAGGATGACGATCTCGTCGGACATGGAGAGCGCTTCTTCCTGGTCGTGCGTGACGTAGATGAAGGTGGTGCCTAAGCGGTCGTGCAGCGATTTCAGCTCCCACTGGAGATCGGCGCGCAGTTTCTTGTCGAGTGCCGAGAGAGGCTCGTCGAGCAGCAGCAGATCAGGCTCGAAGACCAGCGCGCGGGCGAGTGCTACCCGCTGCTGCTGACCGCCGGAGAGCTGGGCCGGAAAACGGCCGGCGAGATGGCCCAGCTGCACCAGATCCAAGGCGCGCTCGATCTTGTCGCGCGCGGCAGCCTTGGAGAGGCCACGCACCTTCAGGGGAAACCAGATGTTGTCGCCGACCGTCATATGCGGAAAGAGGGCATAGCCCTGGAACACCATGCCGAAGTTGCGCTTGTCCGGCGGCAGGCGGGTGATGTCTTGCCCATCCAGCAGGATCTGGCCGGCCGTCGGCTCGACGAAGCCGGCAATGGCCATCAAGATCGTCGTCTTCCCCGATCCCGAGGGGCCAAGCAAGGTCAGAAAGGCGCCCTGCTTGATCTCCAGCGACACGTCGTCAACTGCCGCCAGGCTGCCGTAGCGCTTGGTCAGGTTATGCAGTGAAAGCGCGTGAGAAACGGACTTCGACAAACGGCTCTCCTGCACCGGTTACCACCGCCGAGCTGGCAGACTTGGTTACATGTGATAGCGTATGCTGACCGAGGAGAGGGTCTCGAAGCAAGACGCTTCTGCCGTTTTTTTGCGCTGCACCCAAGGTCTGGTCACCAGTTGAACATCGCAAGCGATGCCTCTGGGCGACGCTTGGACGGACTCTTGGCAGTCTTTAGCCCGGATATCCCAGATAGATAGAGCTTCGAGCCAGATGCGAGCCGTTAGATCCTCGTGATGACAACGTGATAACGAGGGCGGAGCGGCATGGCGGCAATGAACCTGGCGGGTGAGAAGGAAACGGGGCCTCTTCGGCTCCAATTCGACCGCACGGTCAAGCTGGCGTTCTGCGGGTCTTCGATGGACATGGACAGCTCCGAGAGCCCGGTCCATGGCGAATAGGAGGGCGCGGCCTGGTCGCTGACCTCGCTGCGCGAGCGGCTGGTCAAGACGGGCGCGCGGCTAGTGAGGCACGCTCGTTACGCCATCTTCCAGCTCGCCGAGGCCGCACTGCCGCGCGAAGTGTTCGCCGGTGTGCTCGGCCTGATCAACGGCCTGCGCGGGCCGCCGGCTATGGCAGCGTCAGCATGATCGGAGGCCATTCGATCACCGGCGGCGTCTGCAATGACGGCAAAGGTGTGTCCGGAATCCGGGCATTTCGCCGCCCACGGCACACGGCAAAGCCGGCCGGTCAGCGATTCAGCGCGATCCTAGGCCCCCGCGACGGTGCACAAGCCACTTCCTGTTTGATCGGGCCTGCCGGCGCCGGCAGGCTCGTCGGCAAGAGGTCAAATGGGAAATGCCGGGTGACATTGCTTATTCTGTATGCAAAAGTGAGTGGATCCTGGGTTTGCATCCGTTTATCAACAAATTCAACAAGAAGGCAATCAGGGTGCTTTCGATAATGGACGAAAGATGGGGGCGTTGACCATGAAAACACTGATTGCGCTGGCGGTGTGCGTACTTGTTTTTGCTGCGAACGCCTCGGCAGCTGAAAAGCGCTTACTAAAAATTGCTGCCACGGAGTATCCGCCTTACTACAGCGAAGCGCTTGAGGACGGGGGCTTTATGACTGAGATCATCACCAAAGCCTTCAGCCGCGAAGGCTATGATCTAACCGTCCGCTTCCTGCCTTGGAAACGGGCGTTGGAGAGCACAAAGAGGGGCGAGTACGATGGGCTCTTCACGGTCTGGTACCGCCCGGAACGCGAAGAGTGGTTTCTCTTTTCCGAACCGCTACCTGCGAACGAGTTGGGGTTTTTTCGCCAAAAGGATGAGGCGGTTTCCTACGAAAAACTCGAGGATCTGAAGGGGAAAACCATCGGCGTCGTCAGGGGCTATGCCTCGCCTGCGGGGTTCGAGGAAGCTGGCCTCAAGACGGCCCAAGCCAAGGACGATGAACAGAACCTCGCGAAGCTGCTGAGAGGCCGCGTGGATCTGGCCCTGATCGATAGGGTCGTGGGGACGCACATTATCAATACGCTTCTGCCGGAGGCCAAAGAGGAACTGGTCTGGGTCGAGCCCCCGGTGGCCGTCGATATCCAGTACCTGGTGATATCCAAGGAAGCGGAAGATCATACGGACATCATGGCGGACTTCAACAAAGGGCTGAGCGCTATAGAAGCCGACGGAACCCTGACGGCGATCATGGCCAAACATGGTTTCTAAAGAGCCTTTGGGATGAGTTCCTCCGCCACAGTCACCATCGCATCTATCCGCGCAACGCGACGGGCTCCTGGCCGGAAGGTCAGGCAAGGGAGATCTGCATTTAGTTAGAGCGCCCCGATATCGTGCAATTGCCTCTGAATGAGGCTGCCTGCGCGTTCTGCTGACAAGGGACCGTAGTGACCGGGGAAGACCCTCTGGAGCGGCAGCGCGCGGAAGCGGTGCAGGCTCTTGGCATAGGCCTCCGGCTCCGGCGGCGGCCAGGAGGGCCCGTGATCACCGTCATAGAGCATGTCGCTGGTGAAGAGACTGCCGCTCGCTTCCTCCCAGAGGGCCAAGCCGCCCGGAGAACGCCCCGGGACATGCATCACCTCCAGGCGGCGGCTGCCGAGATCCAGGACATCGCCATCTGCCAAGAGCCCGGTCGGTGCAGCGCTGGTCATGCGGAAGTCGGCGACCCGGTAGCCGGCATAGGGCAGTGCCCAGAGGGTGCTGTCGTTGAGATAGGTGCCGGCACCGCTGTCCTCCGCCTCCGTGTTCGCCAAGTCCGGCGCGTCTAGGGCATGGCAAAGCCGCTCTTCGAAGGCATGCCAACCACCGGCATGATCGAAGTAAGAGTTCAGAGCCACGGCGGTCACCGGCTTACCAGCAATGGCCCGCACCAAGGGTTCCGGCGAGACGATACCGCTGCCGGTATCGATCAGGAGATCGCGATCACCGCCTCGCAGCAGCCAGAAGTCGCCAACGGCGTAGCTGTCGATGTTGTGCTCGCGGAAGCGGAGGATGCCAGGGTCATAGGCCTCAAGCGAGAACCAGGTCTCTGCAACCGGCTTGTCGCTGGCCATCAGGCGACCTCTTCGAAGAAGACCCGGTCGTGCTTCAGTGGGTTGTCGCGGTCAATCTCGACATCGAGTTCGCGGGCGTAGCGGTGACCGGAGTAGACGGCGGCTGCGATGATCGCCGGCGCCTCACAGTCGCCGATGCGTTTCACGCTTAGCGGCGCGCCCCCTGCCCCCGCCTCCATCTTGGTCCTTATCTCGTGATAGAGCGCGTCGTTGGGATCGCGGGCGGTGACGAGGACCAAGGAATCCGCCGCGATCTCCCGCGGGCGGTCACTGTATTCGCAAGAGAGGCGTGCCGTGGAGCCGTCGAAGGCGGTGAGGTTGTGCGCTGTCACCAGCTCCACCCCCAGCTCCATCAACTGCGTCGGCGCCCGCCAGCGGTCCGTGGTGTACTCGCCCCAGGCCGAGATCTGATCCTCCGGCGTTACCAGGGTAACCGCCCTCCCCGCCTGCTGCAGCAGCTCCGCCAAGACGGTGCCCAGGTAGTAGTGATCGTCATCGAAGATCACCACGCGACCCTCCGGCAGCCGGCCTGCCATGATATCGTCAGGCGAGAAGATGCTTCCACTCGGCATCAAATCAGCAAGGCCACGTGGATTGCGGTTGCCCCAGCCGTCTTTACGCCAGGTCGCCCCGGTGGCTGTCACCACATGCTCGGCCCCAACGGCCAGCACGTCGTCGGCCGTCAGGCGGCTCTCACGAAAGACGGTGGCGTTCTCCAGCTTCTCGATCTGCTGCAGGCGATAGTCGCGCACCCGGATCCAGGCGCTGAGCCCCGGGAGCTTGGCCTCCAGAGAGACGCGCCCGCCCAGCTCCCGCGTCGCCTCGGCCAGCATGACCTCATAGCCCCGCTTGCCCAGTTGGTGGGCCGCCTCCAGCCCCGCAGGTCCAGCACCCACGACCAGGACGCGGCTGTCGGAGCCCTTCGGCGGGACCACTTCAGGATGCCAGCCGCGCCGCCACTCCTCGCTCATCGTCGGGTTTTGCGTGCAGCGGATGGGCGCGCCCATGCCGTCGCCGGTGTAGCAGATGTTGCAGCCGATGCATTCGCGGATATCCTCCAACCGGCCTTCCTCGATCTTCTTCGGCAGGAAGGGGTCGGCGATAGAGGGCCGGGCAGCGCCGATCAGGTCGACGATGCCGCGCTTGATCTGGCCGACCATGCTGTCGGGCGAGGTGAAGCGCCCTACCGTCACCACCGGCTTGCTGGTCAACGCCTTGATGCCGGCGACATAGGGCTCTAAGGCGCCTTCCGGGATGTAGCGCGAGAGGCCCATCTCCAGCGAGTAGTCGCGGACGTTGATGTCCCAGAGGTCGGGGAGTTCGCCGAGCAGGCCGAAAAGGTCCTCGGTCTCGCCGCGCACCGGATTGCCGTCCCCGCCATCACCGCCGTTGGTCTCAGCCGAGAAGCGCACCGCCACCGCCATGGTGTCGCCGACGGCCTCCTTGGTGTCTTCGATGATCTCTCGGACGAGACGCGCGCGGTTCTCCAACGGTCCGCCGTACTCGTCGCTGCGCGTGTTGTAGGTGGTCGACAGGAAGTTGGAGAGCAGGTAGCCGTGCGTGGCGTAGACATAGACCAGATCGAAGCCAGCCTCTTTGGCCCGCAAGGCCGCGTTGCGGTGCCAGCGGCGCACCTCCTTGATATCGTCTTTGTCCATTGCCCGGGTCTGCAAGGGATTGCCGGAGGTGTTGGGCATGGAGGTCACGCCCAAGGGCACCTCCCGGGTCACCAGATTGGCCATACGCGCGCCGCCGATGCAGAGTTCCACGCCAGCCAAGGCACCATGCGCATGCACCTTTTCGGTCATCAGCGCGTGCGCCTTGATATCGCCCTTGTCCCAGAGCGAGGCGCAAGGGTGGGGCGTGTCATCGCACGAGGGGTGAATGCTGCAGTACTCGGTGTTCACCACCGCCCAGCCGCCTTCTGCCTTCATGCCGCGCAGACTGGCTAGGGTTCGCGGCTTCTCCCAGCCGCTGCCGGTGCAGTGCGGGACCTGGTAGAAGCGGTTCTTGGCGGTGACCGGGCCGATCTTTATGGGCTCGAACAGAACGTCGTAACGGGGATCACGGGTCATGAACCGGAGGTCTCTTCCAAAGTCTGCTGTGGGCGCGCCGGTGCTTCGAAGTGCTTTGGGAAAGCCAGCGCCAGAAAGGTCAGGACATCGCCCCGGGCCCGGTCGCGATCCGACCACTTGGGATAGAGCAGGAGGGAGAGCCAAAGGCCGTCAACCAAGGCCTCCACCCCACGCGCGATGGACTCGACATCGCCATGCGGGTAGTCACCCTCGGCCGTGATCTCCGCGCAGAGTCTCAGGATCTCGGCGTAGCGCTCCTCATCGAAGCTGCTGTGGGTTTTCAGATAGTTGGGGCGGTACTTCGCTTGTCCCCAGAAGGCGTACCAGACCGCCAGCTTCTTCGGCGAGGCGATGGTGCGGTCGAAGTCGGCAGCGATGATCGCCAGCAATTGATCGGCCGGCTTTGGGCCGGCTTGCAGCATGGAGCCATACCAGCCCTCATAGTGCTCTCGCGCCAGGTAGCCCAAGGTCTGGACGTAGAGCTCTTCCTTGCTGTCGAAGTAGAAGTTGACGACGCCGTGGGAGAGCTTGGCGCCCTTGGTCACCCGCTCCAAAGTGGTGCCGGAGAAGCCGACCCTGGAGATGGAATCGATGGTGGCATCGATCAGCTGCTGGCGCCGCTTCTCCCGGTTCGCGGCCCGTCCTTCCGCCGCTTTCTTGCTCTGTGGCATAGGCCTGATCCCCCGCCCCTGATCCCTAGTGCGCTCTGTCGTCGGGCAGCAATACCACCGCATCGCTGTCCCAGGTCAGCCAAACATCGCGCGGCCCGCCGATTTCCAGCTCGTGTTCTTGGCGCAGGTTCTGGGCGGAGACGGCTACCGGATCCTCCTGCCCTGCCAGCTGAACGAAGAAGTGGCTGCGGTCGCCAAGGTAAGCAGCATCGTTGAGAGTACCCTTCACTGCATTGCCGCCCGTCGGAGCCTCGGTCGAGATCAAGAGCTTCTCCGGCCGGATCGCTGCCAGAATCGGGCTTCCGCTTGCCAGCTGCTGATCGCGGACCAAGGCTGAGAGCGAGCCTAAGCCAGCGACGTCTATCGTTGCGCGGCTGCCCTCGACCGCGGCGACCGAGGCGGGGAAGAAGTTGATGGTGCCGATGAAGTCGGCGACGGTGCGGCTCTTCGGCGTTTCGTAGAGCTGGGTTGGCGTGTCGATCTGCAGATAGCGCCCCTTGGACATGACCGCGATGCGGTCGGACATAGTCAGCGCCTCTTCCTGATCATGGGTCACGAAAACGAAGGTGATCCCCAGCGAGCGCTGGATCTGGCGCAGCTCCAGCTGCATCTGTTCGCGGAGCTTCTTGTCCAGCGCGCCTAGGGGCTCGTCCAGCAGCAGAACCTTGGGCCGGCGGATCAGCGCTCGGGCCAGTGCCACGCGCTGCCGCTCACCGCCGGACAACTGATGCGCCCCTCGCTCCTCGTAGCCGGAGAGGCGGATCATCGCCAGCATCTCCGCCACACGGGCGTTGAAATCCGCCTTGGGCAGGCGGTCTCGGCGGAGCGAATAGCCGATGTTCTGCGCCACGGTCAGATGCGGGAAGATGGCGTAGCTCTGAAAGACCATACCGACCGGCCGGCGGTTGGCCGGCACCGCCGACATGGGCTGACCGACGATAAAGATCTCGCCGGAGGTCGGGAACTCCAGCCCGGCCAGCATCCGCAACAAGGTGGTCTTGCCGCAGCCCGATGGGCCTAGAAGCGAGAAGAACTCGCCGCGCGCGATATCGATGGAGACATCACGGACCGCATGCACCTTCTTGCCGAAGGACTTGCTGACGTTCTGAATGGAAATGTAGCTCGCATCGGACATGGACCGTCACACGCCTCCACTATCGCCTTTGTAGGTGCCGCGCCGGCGCACCCACTCCGCGACACAGACCAAGACGAAGGAAAAGATCAGGATGAGAGAGCCCAGCGCCAGCACCGGCGGCAGGCGGGCGGGGAAGCGCAGCTGGCTCCACATGTAGATCGGCAAGGTCGGCTCTTGGCCTGCCAGGAAGAAGGCCAGGATGAACTCGTCGAAGGAAATGGTGAAGGTCAGCAAAAGCGAGGCGATGATCCCCGGCAGGATCAGGGGGAAGGTCACCCGCCAGAAGGTCATCCAGTTGGACTCCCCGAGGCTGAGCGAGGCCTCCTCCATGGCTTTGTCGAAGCCCTCCAGCCGCGAGATCATGATCCACATGGAAAAGGCGGTGCAGGGGGCCAGATGCGCCAGACCGACGGTCCAGAGCGACAGCTCGACGCCCATGGTGTTGATGATGACCAGAAGCGCGATGCCGACGATGATCCCCGGCACCACCAGCGGTACCATGATGAAGCTGACTATCGGCGCCTTGCCCGGCATGCGGTAGCGGGTCACGGCCTTGGCCGCCAGGGTGCCCAGTGCGGTGCTGATGATGGCGACCGGGATCCCAACCTTCACCGAGTTCCAGAGCGAGCCCATGAGCCGGTCGTTGCTGAAGGCATCGACATACCACTGGGTGGTGAAGCCGCTGAGCGGGAAGGCGATGAAGGTCGCGTCGTTAAAGGAGAAGAGCGGCAGAAAGAGCACCGGCACGTAGATGAAGACCAGGTAGAGGGTCGCATAGACGGCCAGCGGATGGATCAGGCTCTTCTTTCCAAGACTAGTCATAGGCCCTTCGCCCTCGCGCCCTTGGTAAACCAGAGGAAGGCGCAGACGATCGCGGTGATCGACAGCAGCGAGATGATCGAGAGCGCGGCTCCCAAGGGCCAGTTGTTGGCCTTGGCGAACTGCAGCTGAATGAGGTTACCGATCATCAGGCCGCGCGGACCGCCCAAGAGGGCCGGCGTCACGTAATCACCGACGGTGGGGATGAAGACCAGCAGGCAGGCGGCGATGACCCCGGCCATGGAGAGCGGCAAGGTGATGCGGAAGAAGCGCGTGACCGGTCCATCGCCCAGAACCGTCGCAGCCTCCAGCAGCGACTTGTCGATCTTCTCCAGCGCCACGTAGATCGGCAGGATGGCGAAGGCGGCCCAGGCATGGGCCAGGGTCAGGACGACAGCAAACTGGTTGTAGAGGAGAAACTCCAAGGGCTGCTCGATCCAGCCTAAGGAGATAAGGCCGGAGTTAATGACGCCGTTGAAGCCCAGGATGATCTTCCACGCAAAAACACGCAGCAGATAGCTGGTCCAAAAGGGCACCGTGATCAGAATGATCCATATGAATTTGTTCTTCTTCACATGGAAGGCGATGAAATAGGCCATGGGATAGGCCAAGAGCACCGTCAGAACGGTCACGAAGCCGGCGATCATGATCGATCGCAGCAAGAGCTTCTGATAGTTCTCCCGCTCGACGAAGGCCTCGTAGTTGCCGAGCGTGAAATCGCGGGTGATCTCCAGCAGGTCTTGCGACCAGAAGCTCAAGAGTACCAGCAAAACCAGCGGCGCCCCGATCGACAGCAGCATCAAGAAGAGCGCTGGCGACAGCAGCGAGTAGCCGCGCAGGCCCTCACTGCGCAGGTAGAGTTTGCGCAGCCACAGGAAGGGCCCGCCCGGCGCCGCGGGGGAAGTCATCTCTTGGCTAGCCATGTGGTGGCCGTTAGCTCCTGGGGCGCCTGCGGTCTCTTGGTGAAGAGAGACCGCAGGCGGTTGTGGCGATCGCCGGGGCCAGAGCCCAGGCGGGGTGGCTTAGAGTTCGGAGATCAACTCGCCCCAGTCGCGATTGATCTTTTGCTCTACCTCTTCCGGCTGGGCCTGCAGGAAGACGCCTCGACTCAAGACGCTCGTGGGATCTTTGCTGAGGCTCAGCGCGTTCAATTCCTCCTCGGTGAAGAGATCGAAGGACTTGGCGTTGCAGTGACCATAGGCGTTGAAGGCGATGCAGAAGTAGCCGCTGTCCGGGCTCAAGAGCACATCCAAGAGCTCGTAGGCCTTGTCGGGGTGCGGCGCGTCCTTGGCCATGACCAGGCCGCAGACCCAGGTGAGGCCGCCTTCCTTCACGTCGGCGAACTTGACGGGGATGTCTTCGGCCACGAGTGCGGTCGGTACGTCGCTCCAGGTCATGGCGGCGACTACTTCGCCCGTCCCCAGCGCCTGCACCAGGGTGGTGCTGTCGCTCATCCGG
>JBCBSF010000080.1:0-26215 GCA_039819325.1 Pseudomonadota bacterium
CCGCCGTAGAGGAAGTCGTCGCCGCCGAGCCCAACCAGGCTGTCGCCCGCCGAGTTGCCGATAACGGTGGCACCGATGCTGCTGGAGTAGAGGGTGCACGCCACATCGTCCTTCTCGTTACGCAAGACATCGACATGGTTGGCCAGGATGTAGCCATTGACGGAGCCCAGCGCTCGGTCGATACCGCCGTCCAACTCCAGCTCGACCACCGTGTCGCCCAGGTCATCGATCAAGAAGCTGTCGCCGCCGCTGCCGCCGATTATCACGTTTGTTCCGCTGCCGCCTAGAGTATCGGCGCCAGCTCCTACGCCACGCAGGGGGGCGGGACCGTCTACAACCAGACGAAGTCGGCGACCGTCAGCTGATCGGCCTCCTGCACACCGTCCAAACGCACGAGCATGTCCGAAACATCATCGCCGTCTCCTTTTAGCTGGCCAAACTCATCGCCGCTCAGTGTTAGGTCTCAGTCTGCACATCGCTTGGGGACTCGGTCTCGGACGGCGGCGGAACCGCAGTGCGGTCCATCGTGGCGAGGGCGTGGGAGGCATAAAGCGTGGTTCTGACAACGGACGCGGCTCAGTTCTCAGGCCCCTCGGCGGCGCTTCATGGGATGGGCTGAGAGAGACTGGCCCTGAGTGGCGACTGTCGGCTAGGGTTCTGGATAGCGGTCCCGGCGCTGGCTTTGGTGGATCTCTCTGACGCGCGCAAGTCTCTTGTAGCCGCCTGAGATTCCTGCAATACAGAATGCTTGGCGCACAGCCTAGTCCTGGCCCAGATCGACAACTGTTACAGAGTCTGAGGCCACAAGCAAGTATAGAGCCGATTGGCAGAAGCACGAAACCACCAACAGGTTAGGAACAGGGAGTCTAAGAGAGTGACAAAAACTTCACGATTGATGGCGAGCGTGGCAGGAGCAGCCCTGCTCTTTGCTGCCTCCTCGGCTCAGGCCGAGACCTTGCGGCTTCTCACCTGGGGCAGCTATGCGCCTGAGAAGGTCATCCAGATGTTCGAGGAGAAGTATCCCGACATCACCGTCGAGGTGACCTTCTCCAACAACGAAGAAATGGTCGCGAAGCTGCGCGCCACTGGCGGTGCTGGCTACGATCTCGCTCAACCGAGCCACGACCGGGTTCACGCAGCACAGCTTGAGTACGAGATCTACAAGCCCCTGGACATCTCGAAGATCGACACCAGCGTCATGGACCCGACGCTCCTAGAGGGGGTCAAAGCCAACACGACGATCAACGGCGAGCTCTACTCAGTGCCGCACCAATGGGGCACCTCAGGCCTCATGGCGGACAAGACCAAGGCCCCCGATCTCAAGGGTTGGGGCGACCTCTGCGATCCTGCCTACAAGGGCCGCACCTCGATGCGCCTCAGGCGGACCATCCTCCTGGGCACTGCTTTCGCGCTGGGCCATGACCCCTTCGCCGCCTATGCCAATCTCGACGACTATCAGAAGATCCTCGACGAGGTCAGCGAGAAGCTTATCGCTTGCAAGGACAACATAAAGGCCTATTGGCAGGGCGGTGACGACCTGATGGCGCTGATGCTCACCGGCGAAATCGTTGCCTCGGAGACCTGGGATTCCACCGCCTATCGGATTTACAGCGAGAACCCAAACATTGTCTTCGTCCCACCGGAGACCGGTGCGCTCGCTTGGATCGACACCTTCACGCTGCCGGCCAAGGGCGAGGCGGACGACGCCGCTTACAAGTGGATCAACTTCGTCCTGCAGCCGGAGATCGTCACGATGATCTCAGGCAATTCGGGCGCCATCGCCGCAGTGAAGAACGGCATCGACCAGATGCCCGAAGACAAGAAGGCGGCCGTACAAGCAGCCTTTACCGAAGAAGACATAAAGAACCTCAAGTTCTTCGCTAACATCCCGCCGGGTGTGGAGGACATGGAGGGCAGAGCGCTGGAGCGGATTAAGGCCGCAACTGGCGGCTAAGCTGCAGCCAAGCTTGGTCTGGTC
This sequence comes from Pseudomonadota bacterium, assembly GCA_039819325.1. Taxonomy (GTDB): domain Bacteria; phylum Pseudomonadota; class Alphaproteobacteria; order Kiloniellales; family JACOMY01; genus JACOMY01. The sequence goes on from JBCBSF010000080.1 coordinate 1,979, forward strand.
AGACTCGGGAAGGGTCGGAACCCTTCCCGAGCAGCTTTCTTGATAGGTCGCGGGACGCAGCATGTACGATCTGCAGTGCGAGAGGGTGACCAAGCGCTTTGGCCGTTTGACGGCGGTTGACGAGGTCTCTTTCACGGTCCCGCGCGGATCCTTTTTCTCGATCCTGGGACCTTCGGGCTGCGGCAAGACCACGCTCATGCGCATGATTGCCGGCTTCGAGGAGCCAGCCTCGGGCGACATCAAGATCAAGGGTGCCTCGGTCTTGGCCACGCCGCCCAACAAGCGCAACGTCAAGATGGTGTTCCAGCACCTGGCGCTCTTTCCCATGATGAAAGTGGGTGAGAACATCGCCTACGGGCTGCGCTGCCGGGGCGAGGGCAAGAGCGAGATCGCGCGGAAGGTCGCGAACGTGCTGGATCGCATCGGTCTGCCCGGCGTCGAGGGTAAAGAGGTACACCAACTCTCAGGCGGGCAGAAGCAGCGCATCGCGATCGCCCGCTGTATGGTGCTGGAGCCCGACGTGCTCTTGCTGGACGAGCCGCTGGGGGCCTTGGATCTCAAGCTGCGCGAGCGCATGAAGATCGAGCTCAAGCTGCTGCAGCACCAATTCGAGACGACCTTTCTCTACATCACCCACGATCAATCCGAAGCGCTGGTGATGTCTGACAACGTGGCGGTCATGAACGCCGGACGCTTCGAACAGATCGGCACGCCCGAAGAACTCTATCACAACCCCCGCACGGCCTTCGTTGCCGGCTTCGTCGGCGATTCCAACCGCTGGCACGGCCGGGTGGCCGAGGTCCGCGGTGGCACGACCCGCGTGGAGGCTGAGGACGGGGCTTCCTTTCTGGCCCTCTGGCGGGAAGCAGAGACACCCAGCCTCGGCGAGGCCGTCGACGTCTTTGTCCGACCCGAGGCAATTCGCTTCACCAGGGTAGAAGCGGGCGGCGAGCGCCGGTTGGCCGAGGAGGAGAACAGTCAGCCTGGCGTTGTCGATAGCCTGCTCTTCAATGGTGCCAACAGTCGCGCCTTGATCCGGGTCGCTGGCGACCGGCTGATAGAGGTGGACTACAACACGACAGCCGGGGGCAGCGGGCTAGCGCCGGGCCAGGCGGTCGAGCTTGCTTGGGCAGCAGGCAGCACCCAGTGCTACCGCCGGGCGGGCTAGCCAGTGCTCTCCAAGGATGCCAAGCGGCTCTCGCTTTTCCTGTTGCTCACACCCTTTTTGCTGTGGATCGTCCTGTTGATCTTGCTCCCGCAGCTTGGGATCACCTTTCTTTCCTTGCGCGAAAAGATCGGACCGCGCGAGTTCACCTTTGGCCTGCAGAACTACATCGACTTCCTGAACGAGCCGATCTACTGGAATACGCTGCTGCGGACGGCGAGCATCTCGATCCTGGTCACCGCGCTGGCCTTGGTGGTGGGTTTCCCGATCGCCTACTACATCGCCAAGATCGCGCAGCGCCGGTCCCGCGGGGCCCTCTTTCTCCTCTGTCTCATCCCGCTCTGGGTGAGCGACCTGGTGCGTGCCTTCGGTTGGATCGTGCTCTTGCGCGAGACCGGCCTGATCTCTGGCTTGCTGCAATGGGCCGGGATCATCAATCAGCCCATCGAGATGCTCTACAACGACGTGACCGTAATCATCGGCCTGATCTACACGGTCATCCTCTTCATGATCGTACCCTTGGTCTCAACGCTCGATGGTATGGACAACGGCCTGCTTGAGGCTGGCTACAATCTGGGTGGCAGTCGCTTCACAGTGCTGCGACGGATCATCATTCCCTACGCCATGCCGGGAATCGTGGCCGGCTGCATCATCGTCTTCATGTTAACCGCCGGCAGTTTCCTGACGCCCATCCTGCTGGGCGGGAAGAACAGCATGTGGTTCACAGAGCAGATCTATTCGCAGTTCATCACGCGCTACAACTGGGAAGCCGGTGCCACCTTCGGCGTGATCCTGCTGGTCTTCACCTCGCTCGTCGTCTGGCTCGGGCTCCGCCTGACCGGGCAGAACCTCGCCTCCACCCTCGCGCGGGACTAGTCGATGAACGTCGCCGCCCCACAGTCGAACCTGCTCCGCTGGACCTACCGGAGCTATATGATCATCTTCTTCCTCTACCTGGCGGCCCCCTTGATCGCCGCCGGGGCCTTCGCGTTCAACGACTCGCTTTTCCCGACCTTGCCGTGGCGGGGCTTTACCCTCGATTGGTTTTTCAGCGACAGCGAACCGAAGCTCGGAATGTTCCATGATCGCCGGCTGCTGCGGGGCCTCACGAACTCCTTCTACATCGCGCTTATGGTCTCGGCCCTCTCGGTCGTCGCCGGTACCTGCAACGCCTTTCTATTCGAGCGCCGAAACTTCCCCTTCAAGAGCCTCTGCTTCATCCTGATGATCGTGCCGCTGGTGATCCCCGGCGTCATTTTGGGCATCTCGATCCTGGTCTTCGCTAGCATGATCGCCAACGGCGTCGAGGATACGCTGGGCTTTGACTGGTCCTTCTTAAGGCCTGGCATTTTCTTGGTCGTGCTCGGGCAGTTCTCTTTCATTACGACCATCACCTCGCTGGTCATCGCGGCCAGGCTGCGTAAGTTCGACATCTCTCTGGAGGAGGCGGCGCTTAACCTGGGTGCCGGCCGCGTGCGGGTGCTCGCGACCGTCACGCTGCCCTTCCTCTCGCCGGCGCTGATCGCGGCCTTTCTCGTGGCCTTCCTGGTCTCCTTCGAGAACTTCAACACGACCTTGATCCTCGTCGGCTCCGACGCGCCCCTGACGGTCACCATGTACGACCGGATGGTGAAGGTCGGCTCGACGCCGGTCCTCAACGCCGTCTCCTTCTTCCTCATGATCGGCTCCGGCACGCTGGCGCTGATCAGCGTCTTCGTGCAGCGGGAGAGAAAGGACTAGAGGCTGGGAGCCGCGAGGCTGCCCGCGCCAAGGCCACTGAGGCTGCAGCCAAGCTCAGGACTATGCGGGAGATCTCAGGGCGTACCCGCGTCGTCGGGGCCTGTGAGGGCCTCCCCTCCCATTAGAGTTCCATCACCTCTCTGCTGTGACACACCCTAGCTGAGCCAGACGAAATCAGCGGCGGTCAACTGGCCGGCGTTGGACATGCCCTGCAGGGTGAAGGCGATGTCCAGCGTGCCGTCGCCATCGCTATCGACTTCGACCTGGCCCTCGTTACCGTTCCAGCGCGCCTCGGAATTGCCGTCGCCGCTGAAGACCGCGGCCTCGACGTAGGTAAAGCTGCCGACCTCCAGGCCCGGTGCGAAGGCCAGGCTGTCCTGGTCGGTCCCGCTGCCGCCGAAGACCAGGCCTTGGAAATCCTGAATCTGGAGCTCCGCGACGACCGTCCCGCCACCCAGGGTCTGGCCCGTCTCGTCTCCGTTGAAGCCGAAGAGGTCGTCGCCAGACCCGCCGAAGACCTGATCACTATTGTTGAAGATCAGGATGTCCGCACCGGTGCCTCCGTAGAGGCGGTCCAGACTCCCGTCGTCGCCTTGGCCAGAGAGGAAGTCATCGCCGAACCCACCCTCCATCACGTCCGCGCCGGAACGGCCTTGCAGAGTGTCGTTACCGCTGTTGCCGACCAGCCGGTCGTCGCCGACGCCGCCGTAGAGGAAGTCGTCGCCGCCGAGCCCAACCAGGCTGTCGCCCGCCGAGTTGCCGATAACGGTGGCACCGATACTGCTGGAGTAGAGGGTGCGCGCGACGTCGTCTTTCTCGTTGCGCAAGATCTCGACGTGATTGGCCAGGGTGTAGCCGTTCACCGAGACCAGCGCGCGATCGATACCCCCGTCAAGCTCCAGCTCGATGACGCTGTCGCCAAGGTCATCGATGATGAAGCTGTCGCCGCCGTTGCCGCCGATCATCACATCGCCGCCGCTGCCGCTGAGGGTGTCGGCGCCGCTGCCACCGACCAGGCTGTCACTGCCGCTGCCGCCGTAGAGGCTATCATCGCCAAGATCGCCGTAGAGCCGATCGTCGCCCTCTCGACCATAGAGGCTATCATTGCCCGACTGGCCGAAGAGGCCGTTGGCCCCGGTATTGCCATCGATCCTATTGGCCAGTCCGTTGCCCCAGCCGTTCAGATCGCCGGCGCGCTGCTGCAGGCGCAGGTTCTCAACCTCCGCATCGGCTCCGCCGCCAGGCAGCGTGAAGTCGACCAGCGCGCGCACCAAGTCGGTGCCCCCACCAGCCTCCTCGACAATCCGGTCGCCTTGCGCATCGACGACGAAGGTATCGTCGCCCGAACCGCCATAGAGTCTGTCCGTGCCACTGCCGCCGTTCAGGATGTCGTCGCCGGACTCCCCAAAGAGCCAGTTCCGCCGGTTGTTGCCGATCAACAGGTTGTCGGCATCATTGCCGACCAGGCTGCCGTTGATTGCCTGGTTGTTCAGGTTCACCCGTTCGATGAAGGCCTCACTCCCACTGGCAAGCGTGTAGGTCAGCGCCGAGGAGCGGATTACGTCCTCTAGACCGCCGGTCGCGGTCTCCACGACGACATCGCCCGCAGTATCGACCTGGAAGACGTCGTTACCAGCCCCGCCAGCCATGGTGTCCGCACCGCTGCCGCCGTTCAGGCGATCCCGGCTGCTACCGCCCTCAAGGGTATCGCTCCCACTGAGACCCAAGAGCGTCTCGCCGCCAGAACCGGCCGTTAGACTGTCCGCAGCACTGGTGCCTTGCTGCACCACGCTCTCGATGCCAGACAGAATCACGCCACTGGCGATCGTCGCACCGAGCAGCAGGAGCAAGGTGTCCGACCCGCTCCCGCCGTCAAGGGTATCGCCAGACGTCAGAGCGCTCGGGTCTGCCACCTCAATAAGATCGGCTCCCGTATCGCCATAGAGCCTGTCTATGCCAGACCCGGCAAAGAGCCTGTCGACCCCCGTGCCGCCAAAGAGGTAGTTCGAACCCGAAGCCGCATAGAGGCGATCGTTTCCACTCTCACCAATCAGACCGTAGGGATAGCCAGCCCTCTCAACTCTCAAGCTGTCATTGCCGCTGGTGCCAAAGCGCAGGACTGTCTCTACGCCGGAGAGGAGCATGCCGCTTAGCAGACTGGCCGCTTCGTAGAGGAACACCAGGTCCGAACCGCTGCCACCGTCGAAGAGATCACCGGCGACCAACTCGCCCTGGCTTGCAACCCTCAGCTCGTCATCCCCGCTGTCACCAAAGAGGCTGTCTTCGCCGCTACCGCCAGCCAAGCTGTCGCTGCCCGTTGCACCGAAGAAGAAGGCCCCGCCGCTGCTCGCCGTCAGCGTATCGGCACCGCTGGTGCCGATATCGGCCGTGACTTCGATGCTCGCGACCGAGATACCGGCCGGAAGGGTCACACCTGGACCGAGCAATAAGGTATCTTGCCCAGCATCGCCGCGGATCTGATCGCCACTATCAAGTTCGGCCTGATAGCGCGCCACGATGACGTCATCGCCATCGCCGCCCCTCACGTCAAAGCGACCGGTTGCACCATAGAGACGGTCGTTCCCCTCGGCCCCGACGGCATAGCCGCCCCCAGAACCGCCGAAGAGGGTGTCGTTACCGCTATTGCCGTTGATGATTTGATAGTAGCTGCCAAGTCCGGCACCCAAGGTCTCGTTGCCGGTCGTGCCGAAGCTCCAGACCCGCTCCACCCCTGAGAGGAGGATGCCGCTGGGCAAGGTCGCACCCCCCCGCAGCACCAGGATGTCGACGCTTGCACCACCGTCAATAGTATCGCCGGCCGTCAGATCGCCCTGGCTCGCAATGTAGAAGCGGTCCTGGCCGGCGTCGCCGTAGAGTCTGTCGATCCCGGATCCGGCAAAGAGTGTGTCCTGACCTCCGCCGCCAAAGACGTAGTGCGAACCCGAAGCGCCGTAGAGCCGGTCACTGCCGTCGTCGCCGTAGAGCCTGTTGATACCAGACCCCGCAAAGAGGCTGTCGGACCCCGTACGGCCAAATAGTGAGTTCGAACCAGAAGCAGCGTAGAGGCGATCGTTGCCAGCCTCTCCATAGATCACATCGATACCGCTAGCGCCGATCAGGACATCATTGCCACTCGTACCGACAAGGGCTGTGACCTCGATCCCTGCGACGATGACACCGGCGGGAAGGGTGACACCTTGAGTGAGCAGCAAGGTGTCTTGCCCCGAGCCGCCATTGATGAATTCGTTATTGTCGAGTTCCGCCTGGTCGCGGACCACGAAGACGTCATCGCCATTGCCGCCATTCAAGCCAAAGGTACCCGTGGCGGCATAGAGGCGGTCATTCCCCTCACCGCCAGAGGCAAAACCACCACCAGAACCGCCGAAGAGGCTATCGTCGCCATCGCCGCCGTAGAGGACCTGGGTATAGCCTTCAAGGCCCAGACCCAAGGTGTCGCTACCGCTCGTGCCATAGCTGATGACCTGCTCAATCCCGGAGAGGACCAGGCCGCTCGGCAAGCTCACCCCCGCCCGCAAGATCAGAGTATCGGACCCACTGCCGCCGTCTAAGACATCACCGGACGTCAGATCACCTGGGCGCGCGACCTCAAGGCGGTCGGCTCCCGTATCGCCATAGAGCCTGTCGGAGCCAGACCCGGCAAAGAGACTGTCGACCCCCGTGCCACCAAAGAGATAGTTCGAACCGGAAGCGCCGTAGAGGCGATCATTCCCATTCTCGCCGGAGAGGGTATAGAGGTAGCCAGTCCGCTCGACACGCAAGGTGTCATTGCCGCTTGTCCCGCTTCGCGCGACGCCCTCCACGCCAGAAAGCAGCAGACCGCTTGGCAAGCTCGCAGCCTCCTGAAGGACCACCAGGTCCGAGCCGCTGCCACCGTCGAAGAGGTCGCCGGCCACCAATTCGCCCTGGCTTGCAACCCTAAGCTGGTCGTCGCCGTCGTCGCCGAAGAGGCTGTCCGCGCCGCTGCCGCCAGCTAAGGTGTCGTTGCCTGTTGCACCAAAGAAGATCGCCGCGCCACTGCTCGCCGTCAGCGTATCGGCACCGCTGGTGCCGATCGTGGCCGTAACTTCGACGCCTATGATTGTGACACCAGCGGGAAGGGTTACACCCTGACCCAGCAGTAAGGTATCTCGCCCGGAGGAGCCCTGAAACGCATCGCGACTCTCGAGTTCAGCCTGGTTACGTACGACCATAGCGTCGTCACCGGCCAAACCGAAGAAGACATGAACCCCTGTCGCTGCATAGAGGCGATCGTTACCTTCATCGCCACGGGCAGCTTGGCCAAGGGTAGTGCCTCCACCTGAGCCCGCAAAAAGGCTATCATCGCCGCTACCGCCGGAAATGACCTGCAAGTAGCTGCCAAGCCCCACACCCAAGGTGTCGCTACCCGTCGCACCGTAGCTTACAACCCGCTCAAGTCCGGAGAGGACAACGCCGTTCGGCAAAGTCGCACCGTCTTGCAGCACAAGACTGTCGAATCCTGTACCGCCGTCGAGTGTATCACCAGAGACCAGGTCACCTTGGCTCGCTACATTCAAGATGTCATCGCCGCTACCACCAAAGAGGCTGTCCTGACCGCTGCCGCCGTCGAGAAAGTCATTGTTACCTTCGCCATAGATAGCGTCGTTACCGCTGCCCCGAATGAGCGTGTCGATTCCATTGCCACCGACAAAGGCCGTCACCTCGACACCCAGCACCACGACCCCGGCCTCTAGGGTTATGTCGCTGCCCACAAGACGCAGCGTATCCACTCCAGAGCCACCGTCCAGCGTGTCACCGGCCCGCAGATGCGACTGGTCGATAACCCCAAGAACATCAGCACCACTGCCGCCATCGACCGTGTCGATACCAGGGCCGCCGTAGAGGGTGTCATCTCCAGTTGCACCGATCACTGTATCGTTTGCTAAGCCGCCATAGAGGAGATCGCTACTGCTTCCCCCATAGAGGCTGTCATTGCCGGCCTGTCCAGCAAGCCGATCATTGCCCTCACCGCCGTAGAGCCTATCCTGGTCGTTACCGCCGACAAGGCCATCCGCCCCAGAATCGCCGAAGATGCGATCGTCACCATCGTCGCCGTTTACCTGGAAATCCTGACCGGGGCCGCCGTAAATTAGGTCGTTCCCAGCACCGCCAAAGAGGCTCAAGTCATCGCCGCCATCACCTAAGACCACGAGATAGCCGCCATCGGCTGAAATCGTATCGTTTCCGCTGCCCCCAAAGAGGGCGCTGTCCGCCCCAGCTCCGCCTTCAATACGGTCCTGCCCCTCCCCGCCGACGAGGCTGACGTCATCGCCATCACTGCCCTGGAGACGGTCGTTGCCGCTACCGCCAAACAGACTGGTGTCGTTACCGGCGTCGCCTCTAACAGTATCGTTATCGTCACCGCCAAAGAGGCTGATATCGTTACCAGACTCACCGAAGATCGTATCGTTACCATTGCCACCCGACGCTCGGTCATTTCCATCGCCGGCGCGCATGAAGTCACTGCGGCCGTAGCCGTCAAAACTGTCGGACCCGCTGGTCCCGTAGTGGATGACGCGCTCCAGCGATGCCGCTCCGTCGATCCCTGGAAAGACGAAACCCAGATTCAGCCTGCTGGCTTCCGAGAGGATCAGCGTGTCGGTTCCACTGCCACCATTAAAGTAGAAGTTGCCAGCCACGTCGCCTTGGCTGCCCACCGTGACGATATCGTCTCCATCGTTGCCGTAGATGATATCCCGACCGCTGCCGGCGAGAATCGTATCCGCAAGCGATCCACCATAGACGACGTTGGTGTCAAAGTTCTCTGCGCGAAGAAGCTGCGGGATGTCCTGCGCGCCAAAGATTCTGACTGTCTCAATTCCGGTAATCTCACCACCCACCGGTGGCAGGGTGATCGGTGCAAAGAGATCGAGCGTGTCCGCCCCGTTCCCGCCATAGAGCCGATCCAGGCCATTGACCTCCGCCTGGCTGGTGAAGACAAAGGTGTCGTTGTTGTTGCCACCGAACAGCGTGTCGAAACCACGCCCAACGAGCAGAACATCGTTCCCCGCATCACCGAAGACTGTGTCGTCAGCATCCCCACCTGCGAGGGTATCGTTGTTTCCACCTCCGTTCAGGGTATCGTCAGCCTCCCCGCCTTCGAGGGTGTCGTCGTTCCCACCGCCGTAGAGACTGTCAACGCCGGACCCGCCGTAGAGCCTGTCGTTGCCGCTCTCGCCCCTGAGGGTATCGATCCCACTATTCCCAAAGACCAAGTCGTTCCCGCTCAACGCCAGGAAGGCATCCGCGGTATTGGTCCCATTCAGAGTATCATCGCCGTCGGTGCCAGGCGTGCCCACCCGCTCAACAGAAAGGATCGTGGCATCGAAGGGTCTGACGAAGGGGTTCTCGAGGTTGGCAAGGAGCTCGAAGCCGGTGGGCACATAAAGTGTGTCAGTGCCATCCCCACCATCGAAGGTATCACCCGTTCCCAAGGTGTCGGAGAGGCGTACGTCGATGAAGTCATCGCCGGTTCCGCCGTAAAGCTTATCGCCGCCCGTTCCGGCGTAGAGGGTGTCGTAACCGTCACCCCCCCGGAGCGTGTCATCATTGGCGCCACCGAAGAGAACGTCATCGCCCGAACTGCCCTCAAGGGTGTCGTTCTCCTCCTCTCCGAAAAGAGTGCCATTGCCTGCAAGTTCCCGCAGAACATCGTCGCCGACCCCACCGTAGAGCCTGTCATCTAGATTCGATCCGGAAAGGGTGTCGTTGCCGACGCCTCCATACATCTGATTTGGAAGGCTGAAGAAACCGACGAGGCTGTCCACGCCGTTGCCACCGCTAAAGGCTGCAACCTCGACACCTGATAGGACGAGATCATTGGCCGTAAAGCCGCTTGGCAAATTCTGCCGGAACAGAAGGGTGTCCGTTCCGGTGCCGCCGTCGAAGGTCTCACCGACAACCAAAGCAGCCGGATCGCCATCTATGGCGACTAACGTGTCGTCACCGTCGCCCCCAAAGAGCGAGTCGCGGTTAGAGCCACCGTCAAGGCGGTCATCCTCACTGCCACCAAGGAGAACGTCAGTGCCCGCATTGCCGTTGAGGCGATCGTCGCCCTCGCCGCCGACAGCACGATCGTCACCTTGACCGCCTGTCAGGTTATCGCTGCCAGTATCACCGAAGAGTGAGTCATTCCCATTGTCGCCTCTGATATCGTCATTACTTGCATTGCCAAACAAGCCGTCGTTATCGGCGCCACCCCAGATCGTGTCTCTGCCGCTGTCGGACCCAAAGATCCTATCGGCACCGCTGTCGCCGTACAGCCTTTCGCGCTGATCGACCCCGATGTTGCCGACAACGGGGCCAGCATTGAGGGTGTCGTCACCCGGTCCCCCGAAAAGCGTGTCAAGACGAGAGCCGCCATTCAGCGAATCGTCGCCTGTACCGCCAAATAATCTGTCGTTCTCGTCCCCGCCAGAGAGGCTATCGGAGGAGTCTCCACCGTAGAGTCGGTCGATATCGCCCCCGCCTCTCAGAGTATCTTGGTCATTTCCGCCAAAGAGGACGTCACTGTTCTCCTCACCCTCTAAGATGTCGTTGCCGCTATCGCCCCAGAGGGTATCACGACCCGTGTCGCCGAAGAGCCGGTCAGCAGAGTCCCCGCCCCAGAGCAAGTCGATCAAATCGCCGCCATACAAGAGATCACTGTTGGGGCCGCCAAAGAGACTGTCAAAAGTCCCACCGCCGCCAAAGAGCGTATCCTCACCGGCCGAACCGGTAATGATGTCGTCTCCACCCTCACCATAGGCGATATCGGCGCCACTGCCCGACGTGATCGTATCATCTGCACCACCACCGAAGAGGGTGTCGATGCCCGCACGTCCGCGCAAGGAGTCATCGCCTCCCAGACCGAAGATCGTGTCGGTGCTGTTGGTGCCGGTTAAGGTGTTCGCGTTGTTGTCGCCGGTGATCACAGCCATGGGGTTAACCCTCCAGTGTCATGACGTCGGCCGGATCAGCGGCCGCGGTGTCGGGAAGCGCGGGGTAAGCACTGCGTCTGGCACTCGAACGGCGAAGAGGGCCGCCCAGCCCAGAGCCGGGCGAACGGTCGACGAGCGGTCGCCGCGTGGCAGCAATTTGGCCCGGAGGCCTTTGGCTAGGCGTTGGCACCCAGGCTATCGCGGAGAGATGGCCGAAAGCGCGCGTCGGCAGATAGGCGCCTCGGTCAAACCGAAATGGCTCCGCCGTGGCCCGGACGGCACGAGCATTAGCCTTTCCAGTTAGGCGGCCCCTAATGACGCTGAGAGTCCCCAAGAACACTGTGACACCCCCCAGATCACCCGTCGAAAACAGCACTAAACGGGTGGTATAGCCTCAATCCTGACTTGTATTCACTCTATCGGTTGGACCAAAGGGTAAAAAACGTCAGTGTACCAACGCCTTGCAGTCGATCAGCAACTGAACAAAACACACTTCTCAGCGTGATAAATCCAGATAGGACTTATGCAGCGTTGGATTGCTTTGTGTATTAGACTAATTGTCACCCAATTTCTGTCAACCTAACCAAAGGGTCAGGCGACGACACCTGACCAAAAGGTCAGGTATTGGTATCATTCGTAGATATGCAGATTACAGTCCTCAGAGTGTGTCAGCAGACTCTTCTCTGTTGTTCCGGCTCCGTAGCGAATACTGAGCGATCGTCGCGCAACGAAAGGGGGAGATCAGGTCGAGACCCTCGTCTGTGTTACAAACCAAAGTCGAATGCTCTGGCAGCGGGGCGGAGCCGTGGAGCCTTCCAGCGCCGACGAGGGGAGGAGACCGCTTCTGAGGGCAGAAATGCCCGAGAGGGAGCGGACGCCTCTGGTGAGGTCCCGGCGGTTGGCGGAGGATGTGAGCGCTAGCAAGTGATCGAGCCGAGCGTCAGTCTCAGCGCAGGAGGAATGGGCGAGGCAAAATAGTGTCTTACTTCTTTTGAACTGTGGAACTGTCGTCTGGTCGCAATGCCCCAGATCGGGCGGAAGGCTGTTGACCCAATAGACAAAGGTGACCGGCGCTTGGAAACAAGTACCGGTCACCTGCTCGTCGCAAGGGGTTCCAGCTATCGCATCGGCGGGCCCAGTGGGGGACCCGGAGGCGGACCAGGGGGCGGCGGATTCACCGCGTGGGCAACAGCCCCGACGATCGCTGCCATCGGGCCAGGACCAGGGTGTGGCGGCGGAGGCGCAGGGTGGAAGGCTGGATGCAGGGGCGGTGGCGGGGGCGCCGCCATTGCTGATGCAAAGGGAGCCGCAGCAGCGAGAGAGAGTGCAACAGCGGCAACAACCGACACGAACTTTCTGCTTTTCATGACATGACCCTCCAGAAAAAGAGATGAAGAGTAGCGACGCGCCTATCTTGTGATGTTCGCTCGCTTTCTTATCATCTGGAGCTAGCTATTGAATTGTGGCTGAAACAGGCGGTGCTTACGTCTGTTCGTTGCGGCTGACATGCAAGCTGCACAAGGCGACAGGGACGCAGAGCGTCGGGCTCACGGTGCCGCCTTCCTGTCCGACACTTGCGGATCTTAGGCCCTCGTGCGATACCGTCGACCGCTTGTAAGAACGCGCACTAAGACAGTGATGGTGCAAAGAAAATCACTGAACTTTTACTAACCGCATGGTTTGTGCCAGACCTCCAGGCTGCGACCGCAGTAATTGCGTCTCATGAATGTTTAGACTTGTGCTTTCCAGAACGGGCTGATCCACAGTGCGTGGGGCGGAGGTCCAGCCTCCGCCCCGAAACAAACCCTGCAGCCCGATCTATTGCGGCGGCAGAATGACGGCATCGATCACGTGGATGACGCCGTTGTCGGCCTCAATGTCGGTCGCGATGATGTTGGCCTGGTTGATCGTCGGCGCGCTGCCGGTAGCGTCGATCTTGGCGGTAGCACCCTGGGCCGTGGTGGCATCCACCATCTTGCCGGCGATATCACCAGCCATCACCTTGCCCGGAACGACATGGTAGGTCAGCACGGCAACCAGCTGGTCCTTGTTGGCAGGCTCCAGAAGGCTCTCCACCGTGCCGGCGGGCAGCTTCGAGAAGGCCTCGTTGGTGGGCGCGAAGACGGTGAAGGGGCCCTCGCTCTTCAAGGTGTCGACCAGACCGGCGGCCTGCACGGCAGCGACCAGGGTGCTGAAGTCGTCATTGCCCGCGGCGATGTCGACAATGTCCTTAGCCGAGGCCGAAGCTGCACTAAAGACAAGCATACCAGCAGCCGCAACAGCAGCCAGAGTCTTCTTCAACATGACGAGTTTCCTCTTTCTACTCAGGAATTACAGTTTCCGCCGGCATACTAGTGGGGGCTACGACGGATGACTGGCGAACTAGGCGTCGAGAACAGCGGGTCAAGCCCAGGTCTCTAAATTAAATCTTGGCTCAGGCCTCTTGACCTGTCGGCTTGAGATGCCCCGCGCGAGACCTTCGGCGAGGGTTCAGAGCGCAGTGCCTGGGCCCCTCACCCTCTCGCTTTAACCTGCTCCACGGCGCCATCCCGCCGGGCGGAGGCGAGAATGGCCTCAAAAACGGCCGCATTATGTACCGCTTGCTCGACCGGCAGCGGGAAAGGCGCGCCACCAGTGGCGGCCTGGGCAAAGGCCTCCAGCTCGGCCCGCTCCATGTCCTCCTCTGGGAAGTGCAGGACCTCCGGCTCGGATCCCTCGCGGGTGACCGTGACTTCGCGGTAACCCTTCATCTCCAGCTGGCCCTCGGTGCCGAAGAGGGTCACGCGCCAGTGCCGTGGCGAGACGGTGAGTGTTGTCAGCGTGCCCGACGCACCGGCGGCGAACTCCAGCAGCAGGCTGGTGGTGTCGTCGGCCTCAGTGGTGAGGACACGGCGTTTGCTCATCGCCCGCACGCTCTCGATGGAACCCACCAGATTGATCATCATATCCAGGATGTGCACGCCCATGGTGGTCATCCCGCCCACCGGATGTTCGGCGCGCATGACCCAATAGTCACCGGGCTCGCATTCCAGACCGTAGGCATTGGAGTAGTTGCCCTCAACATGCACGATGCGGCCGATACGGCCCTCGCTGACGAGGCGCTTCATCGCCTGGGTGGAAGAGAGGAAGCGACGGTTGTGCCCCAGCGCCAGGGTGACGCCGGCCTGCGCACAGGCCGCGGCCGCACGCTCTGCCTCGCCCAAGGAGAAGGCCAAGGGCTTCTCGACGAAGACCGGCTTGCCGGCCGCCGCCGCGGCGACGATCTGATCGACGTGCACGCTGTTGATAGAGGCCAGAACCAGGGCGTCGATCTCAGGGCCCAGAGCATCCTCAAGGCGATCGGAGAGGTGCAGGCCGTGACGCTCGGCAAAGGCGGCCGCCTTGGACGGCGTGCGCGTGACGGCCCGGTCGAAACGGATGACTTCACCCTTGGCAACGCCCGCCGTCTGGACGGAGTCCACCAGCACCTGTCCCCAGCTCCCCAGTCCCACGATGGCTGCCCGCAGCATGGCCTCTCTCCCTCTTTCGTTCCGCAGTCGTTGGCTCTCTTACGCCTTTCGCGGCGGTTCAGTTCATTCTTGTCGGACTAAGGACGCTCGCTGCGAGAGAGGCAGCGCTGCGCAGCCAGAGGGCGCGCGACACTGGTCTCCGGCAGCTCCCTAGCAGTCGTCGCCGAGAGACGGGCGCGAAGGTGGAGGTACTAGCACGCGCTCCTCACGGGTCAGTCCTTAGAGGAGATCTTTCCTCTAAGGCTGAACCCAGCGAAACCTGCAGACAACAACTAGCTCAGCCAAACAAAGTCCGTCGCGGTCAGCTGGCCGGCGTTCGAGACCCCATCGACGAGGAAGGCGATATCCGTGGTGCCGTCACCGTCGCGGTCCACCTGGACTTGGCGCGACCCGGCGAAACGGGCCTCGCTCTCGCCGTTTGCGTTGAAGGCGGCAGCCCCGATGTAGGCGAAGGTGCCAACCTCCAGCCCAGTGGCGAAGACCAGCTTATCCGCGCCGTTGCCGGCATTGAGCAGTTCCCCGTCGAAGTCGCGGATCACCGGCCCGCCGGAGTTGCCGCTGCCCAGACTGACCTCGGTAAAGCGGAAGCTGTCGCTGCCCGAGCCACCGAAAGCCACGTCGCCAGAGCCCATCCAGAGGGTATCTGCACCGCTCTCGCCCTCCAACCGGTCGTCGCCGAGGCCGCCGAAGAGCTGGTCGTCGCCGGCGCCAGCCTCAATGCGATCATCGCCGGCTTCGCCGCGCAGCACATTGTCGCCGCTATTGCCCTCAAGGGTGTTGTCCAGGCTGTTACCCGTACCGTCGATGTCGCCCCGGTTCGCCTGCATGCGCAGATTCTCAATGAAGTCGCGGATGCCGCCGTCAGGCAGGCTGTAGTCGACCTCAGCCCGCACCAGGTCGGTGCCGGCACCGCTGAACTCGCGCACCTGGTCGCTCGCGGTGGTCACGACGAAGGTGTCGTCGCCGCTGCCGCCGGTCATGATGTCTGTGCCGTTCTGGCCATTCAAGACATCGTCGCCGCTGAAACCGAAGAGCCGACTGTCTAAGCTGTTGCCCAACAGGGTATTGTCGAACTCACTGGCGCGGAGGTCGGCATCGCCGGCGGCATCGTTGACGTTCGCACGCTCGACGTAGCCAAAGGTGCCGCCGGCCAGGGTGTAGTCCTCGGCATTGGAGCGGATGACGTCCTCCGCGCCGCCGGCCGCGGTCTCGCGCACCACGTCGGCACTGGTGTCGACGATAAAGACGTCGCTGGCCACACCGCCCTCTGCCGTGTCGGCGCCGCTGCCACCGTTCAGCCGGTCGCGGCCACGGCCGCCAAACAAGAGGTCGCTGCCGGAGCCGCCGGCCGTGCGGTCGCCGCCTGAATAGCCGAAGACCGTATCATTGCCACCATCGCCAAAGAGGGAGTCGCGGCCACTGCCGCCGTCTATCGTGTCAACGCCACTCTGGCCGCGTATCTGATCAACGTCGTCGCCCCCGAAGAATTGATCTCTGCCGGAACCGCCACGCAGGTCATCGTCGCCGCCGTCGCCAGTGATCGTGTCATCCCCGTCGCCGCCGTAGACACCAAGGTCATTGCCCCGGCCACCATAGAGACGGTCGTTACCGTCAAGACCCAGAAGGGCGCTGTCGCTACCGCTACCGCCATAGAGGCTATCGTCCCCGGAGCCGCCGCTCAAACCGCTATCACTACCACTTCCCCCAAAGACCCTGTCGTCGCCGTCGCCGCCGAAGAGAGAGGTGTCGTCACCGCTGCCGCCAAAGACGGTATCGCCCCCGGATCCGCCGTTCAGACTGATATCGCTACCGCTTCCCCCATCGACCCTGTCGGACCCTGTGTCGCCGAAGATGCTGGTGTCACTGCCATTGCCACCATTGAGGCGATCGTTGTTGTCTCCACCGTAGATGCCAACCAGGTCCACATCGCCGGCGGAGAAGCTATCATTACCAGCGCCGCCAAAGAACTGGTTGGATCCGCTGAGCCCGGTGGCGGTGTCACTTCCGGATCCGCCAAAGAGGAGATCCGCGCCAGAACCACCGGAGAGCGTGTCAGAGCCGTCACCGCCCTCCAGGCTGTCGTCACCGTCATTACCGAAGAGTCGATCATCACCGCTGAGCCCCAAGATCGTGTCGTCGTCAGCGGTCCCGGTGAGGCTATCATTGCCGCTGGTCCCCTCGATGGCACTAGAGACGGTGACAATAGTATCGATGTTGGTCAGACTTGCGCCGGCAGCCAGCGTTGCCCCTGCACGCAGTATCAGCGTGTCCGTGCCTGCACCGCCGTCCAGCAGGTCACCGGCAACCAAGGCATCACTCCCGCTGGCCACCAGGACATCGTCGCCAGAACCGCCGAAGATGCTGTCGATGCCGCTGCCATTCTCAAGGGTATCGTCGCCGGTAAGGCCCAGGAGTGTCTCGCCAGCGGACCCGGCGGTGAGCGCATCTGCTCCGCTGGATCCCTGCTGCACCACGCTCTCAACCCCGACCAGGGTCACATCGCTGGCGACTGTGGCCCCCTGCTGGAGCAAGAGTGTGTCGACCCCGCTGCCGCCATCCAAGAACTCACCCGTCACAAGATCGGCGGCAGCAGACACTCCCAGCACATCGCTGCCGCTGCCACCAAAGACGCTGTCTTGTCCGCGGCCACCGATGACTGTGTCGGCCCCATCGCTGCCAACAAGACTGACGTCATCGCCACGGCCGCCATCGACAAGATCATTGCCATCGCCGCCGGAGACGCCAGTGTCATTTCCGGAACCTCCATAGACTGTGTCGTTACCACTGCCGCCCAGAAGAGAGGCATCATCACCGCTGTTGCCGCCGATAACATCGTTGCCAGAGCCACCAAAGACCCGATCATCGCCGCGGCCGGCGGAGACAGAGTCAGCACCTTCACCGCCGTAGAGGGTGTCCTGACCGCCTTGGCCAAAGAGCAGATCATTGCCGCTGAGACCGAAGATCGTGTTGTCATCGCCATTGCCGGAGATGCCGTCGTCGCCGCTCGTGCCCTCGATCGCGCTGGACTCGATGATAATGGTCTCGAAGTTGGTCAAGGTAGCGCCGGCACCTATGGTTCCACCCGCGGCAACGATCAGAGTGTCCGTCCCGGAACCACCATCCAGAGTGTTGCCAGCAACGAGGGCGTAAGTACCCGTCGCTACGACAACATCGTCTCCAGAGCCACCGAAGACCGTTTCACCCTCAAGGGTATCATCGCCGGAGAGGCCCAGGACTTCGTAGTTGGCAGACGTCACCGAAAGGCTATCGGCACCGCTGGTGCCCCGGACCTGCACCCGTTCGACTGCACGAGTCACACCATCGAGATTGTTGGCACCGCCGAGCAGGATGAGCGTGTCGGTCCCCAAGCCGCCGTAGAGACGTTCACCGGAAACCAATTCGCCCTGGCTTTGAACAACGAAGACATCGTCGCCGCTAAAGCCGAAAAGCGTGTCAGCGCCCAGCCCGCCCACCAGGGTGTCATCCGCATCTAATCCGGCTAGGGTATCGTCTCCAGCCCCGCCATAAACGGTATCGCTTTGAGTAGTGCCGTCGACCACATCATCTCCGGTCAGTCCGAAGACCGTAATGCTCGAGATCGCTGTCAGGAGGGTGCCGAAGTTCGCCGGCAGGAGGTCCGCATTCGCGATGAAGGTGTCGCTGCCAGCACCACCAAGAAACCGGGCAGTGGCGTCAAGCGTGCCTCCCTGAACGAAGAAGGGTATCGTTGTCCGCACCACCGTAGATCTGGTCGCTGCCGCTGCCGCCAGAGAGGTAATCGTCCCCGTTGTTGCCATTGACGAAGTCGTCGCCCGCGCCACCGAAAAGGCGGTCGTTGCCGTTGTCCCTCCTGAGCGTATCCTGGCCCGATGCGCCGTTGACGGTGTCGTTACCAGCTTCGCCCTCAAGGATATCGTTCCCATTGCTACCAAAGAGCGAGTCGGTCGCCGAGCCGCCCCTCTGCGTGTCGTTGCCATCCCCGCCGATCAGAACGTCAAGCCCGGAGTTTCCCCTGAGGAAGTCATCGCCGGTGACGCCACTGATCCGATCGTCGCCATGGCCACCACGCAGGTCATCGTCACGCTGACCGCCATCGATGGTGTCGTTGCCCGTTTCACCGCTGACAAGATCTTCGTCGTTTCCACCGAAGAGGTTGTCGTTGCCAGACCCACCGTTAACCACGTCCGGTCCGTCAGCGCCGTAGAGCCGATCGTTGTTTGCGTCACCGAAGAGGGAATCCTGGCCATCCTGACCGTTCAGGGTGTCATTCCCGGCGCCACCGAAGATGGTGTCGGCGCTGGCACGGCCAAAAGCCACGTCGTTGCCGCCGTTGCCATAGATCGAATCGTTGCCGTTGGTTCCAGACAGCGTATTGGCGTTGTCGTTGCCTGAACGTAGTGCCATTGCGGTGTACCTCTTCGCTGGACCTCTTTTCTTGAGCGCCGCGACTGCTCAAGCCGGAGGTTGCATGGGTCGTGTCGGGCGATCAGCTAGCCGACCTCACGTCTCCCGCGCTCAGCATGCCACTCTCCGGGGCCGTCCACTCATGACGCGCGTTATCAGTCCGTCACGAAGGGTATCCGCTGACGCTTTTCGATAGGTTTCACGCCCGCAGCGCAACTGCTAGTGTTTCTCAAAGACAAACAAAATCCAGATGATTCTTTAGTGACCAAGCGAGACCAGCAATTAACATCGCGCACTTCTTCCGTCCGCACATATCTGAAGGATGTCTGCCAGCTATCGAACACGCAAAGCAGAGTCCTGATATCTGTCATTTATGCTGCATAGTCACCGCGGATTGAAGGCCACGCGCTTAGATCTACTTCGTTCCGGCGGGGCGTGGAGGCCACTTGGCAAGGGCGCTCACTCTCATACGGCGGACGAGAGGTTCGAGGACTTGCGCACCCATCGAAGACGAAAGGGGCAGAACCATTGCGCCCCTCTTACCAGGTCTCCGCCAGGCCGCTGCTCTTCCGCTCCCTAGCTGAGCCAAACGAAGTCGTTGGCGGTCAACTGGCCGGCGTTGGACATACCCTGTAGGGTGAAGGCCATATCCAACGTGCCGTCACCGTCGCTATCGACTTCGACCTGGCCATCGCTGCCGTTCCAGCGGGCCTCGGAATTGCCGCTGCCGCTGAACGCCGCGGCCTCGACATAGGTGAAGCTGCCAACCTCCAGCCCCGGTGCGAAGGCCAGGCTATCCTGGTCGGTCCCGCTGCCGCCGAAGACCAGACCCTGGAAGTCCTGGATCTGCAGCTCCGCGACGACCGTGCCGCCGCCGAGGGTCTGACCTGTCTCGTCACCATTGAAGCCGAAGACGTCATCGCCTGACCCGCCGTAGACCAGATCACTGTTGTTGAAGATCAAGATGTCTGCTCCTGAACCTCCAAAGATGTCGTCTGCTGCCCCATCGTCGCCCTGGCCGGAGAGGAAGTCATCGCCGACACCGCCCTCCATCGTATCCGCGCCGGATCGGCCCTGCAGCCGGTCGTCACCGCTGTTGCCGATCAAGTGGTCTTCGCCGACACCGCCATAGAGGAAATCGTCGCCGCCGAGCCCGATCAGACTGTCGCTCGCCGAGTTGCCGATGACGGTGGCACCGATACTGCTGGAATAGAGCGTGCGCGCGACGTCGTCTTTCTGGTTGCGCAGGATTTCGACATGATTGGCCAGGGTGTAACCGTTAACAGAGACCAGTGCACGGTCGATACCGCCGTCCAGATCCTGTTCGATCACCGTGTCGCCCAGGTTATCGATCAGGAAGCTGTCGCCGCCGCTGCCGCCGATCATGACGTTACTTCCGCTGCCGCCTAGGGTATCGGCGCCGCTGCCACCTACCAGACTATCGCTGCCGCTGCCGCCGTAGAGGCTATCGTCGCCGAGACTGCCGTAGAGGGTATCATCGCCGTCCCGACCGAAGAGGCTGTCATCGCCCGCCTGGCCATCTAGAACGTTGGCACCGCTGTTTCCGTCGATCCTGTTGGCCAGTCCGTTGCCCCAGCCGTTGAGATCGCTGGCGCCCTGCTGAAGGCGCAGGTTCTCAACCTCCGCATCGGCCCCGCCGCCTGGCAGCGTGAAGTCGACCAGCGCGCGGACCAGGTCGGTGCCCCCACCGGCCAACTCGACAAGCCGGTCGTCCTGATCGTCGACGACGAAGGTGTCATCACCGGAACCGCCATAGAGCCTATCCGTGCCGCTGCCGCCGTTCAGCCTGTCGTTACCTGATTCCCCATAGAGCCAGTTTCGCCGGTTGTTGCCGATCAGCAGATTGTCGGCATTGTTGCCAATCAAGCTGCCATTGATCGCCTGATTGTTCAGGTTCACCCGTTCAATGAAAGCATCGCTGCCGCTGCCCAGGGTGTAGGCCTGGGCGGAAGAGCGGATGGCGTCCTCAAGGCCGCCACTTGCCGTCTCCAAGACCACATCGCCCGCAGTATCGACCTGGAAGACGTCGTTCCCGGCCCCGCCAGCCATTGTGTCCACGCCGCTGCCACCGATGATAACGTCAGCACCATCACCGCCATAGAGACCGGCATCGTCCTCCTCGCTGCCAAGAATACGATCATTGCCGCTCAGGCCAAAGAGCCTCACGCCCGCAGAGCCGGCGCTCAGGGTATCGACGCCGCTGCTGCCCTGCTGCACCACGTTCTCAATTCCAATCAGGATCACGCCACTGGTGATCGTTGCACCCGCCTGCAACAGCAACGTGTCACTCCCGCTGCCGCCGTCGAGGGTCTCGCCCGTGACCAACTCACCCTGGCTTGCAACGAACAAGGTATCTGAACCGGTCGCACCCAGGACGGTGTCGCGGCCACCGCCCCCATAAAGGGCATCGTCCTGGAAGTTACCGCTGAGCCTATCGTCGCCGTCATCCCCCTTGACCGTGTCATCGCCGGGGCCGCCCGAGAGGAGGCGGTCATCGCCAGAGCCACCATAGACAGTGTCTTTGCCAAAACCACCGTAGAGGACGAGGTCGTTCCCGCTACCGCCATAGAGCGTATCATCCCCCAGATCACCGAAGACTGACGCATCGTCGCCATCAAGGGCTCTGAAGGTATCGTTGCCGCTTAGACCATCGAAGCGGTCACTCTTGCCGGCGGAGTCGCTGCCGTCCAGGCTGTCCGCGCCGCTGGTGCCAAAGATCTGGTAGACTTCGATCCCCGTAACAGTGGCGTCGGCCGGAAGCGTGGTCCCCTGCTCCAAGACTAGGGTATCGGTGCCGCTGCCGCCGTCGAGAATCTCGCCGGCAGCCAACTCGCCTTGGCTCGACACGAGCACTACGTCCGCGCCGCTGCCACCTTCGAGCGTATCGACACCGCTGCCTCCGAAGAGGCTGTCGTCACCGGCGTCGCCCAGCAGTCTGTCGTCGCCATCATCACCATAGAGGCGATCGGCATCTTGCAGGCCACGCAGGAGATCCTGACCGCTACCACCGAAGACCGTGTCGTTGCCAAGCGCCCCGCGCAGGAAGTCGCTGCCGCTGTCACCGAAGGCCGTGTCGTCCCCACCAGCGCCGATGAAGCTATCGTTACCCGTCAAGCCGTACATCCGGTCGCTGGTGGCGACACTGTTCACGCCATCAATCGTGTCCGATGCGCTGGTGCCGATGAAGGCGTAGACCTCAACCCCGGTCACCTCCACATCCGCCGGGATCGTTGCAGCCTTCTGCAAGACCAGCGTGTCGAGGCCGCTGCCGCCGTCTAAGGTCTCGCCCGTTACCAATTCACTTTGGCTGGCAACGAACAAGACGTCTGAGCCGGTCGCACCCAGCACGATGTCGCGGCCACCGCCCCCATAGAGAGAGTCGTCCTGGAAGTTGCCGCTGAGCCTATCGTCGCCGTCACCCCCCTTGACCGCGTCATTGCCTGGCCCGCCCGAGAGTAGGCGGTCATCGCCAGATCCACCATAGACGGTGTCTTTGCCAAAGCCGCCGTAGAGGATCACGTCGTTCCCGCTGCCGCCATAGAGCGTATCATCCCCCAGATCACCGAAGACTGACGTATCGTCTCCATCAAGGGCCCTGAAGACATCGTCGCCGCTCAGCCCGTCGAAGTTGTCTACCTTGCCGGCGGAACCGCTGCCGTCCAGGCTGTCCGCGCCACTGGTGCCGACGAACTGATAGACCTCGATCCCAGTGACCGTGACGCCCGCTGGGAGCGTGGCCCCCTGCTCAAAGATCAAGGTATCGACGCCGCTGCCGCCGTCATAGATCTCCCCGGCGACAAGATCTCCCTGGCTTGCCACCGACAGGACATCAGCACCACTGCCGCCGGAAACCGTGTCCTGCCCATAGCCGCCGACAAGACTGTCGTCTCCTAGGCCGCCATCGAGGCTGTCCGAACCGCTTAGGCCATAGACGCTATCGTCTCCACTCAAGCCTAAGACCTGATCGTCACCACTGGTGCCGACCAGGCTATCGGCACCGCTGGTGCCAGCCCGTGCCACGACCTCGATGGAACTCAAGACGACGCCAGCCGGTAAGGTCGCCCCATCAGGCAGGATCAAGGTGTCGACGCCACTGCCGCCGTCGTAGGTCTCGCCAGCTACCAGGTCTCCTTGGCTGGCGACGACCATCACGTCAGCGCCGCTACCGCCACTCACCCTGTCCAGACCGGCGCCGCCAGAGAGGCTGTCGTCTCCAACAGCGCCGTAGAGGCTATCGTCGCCAGCACCACCAGAGAGACTGTCATCACCGCTGAGACCATAGATGCGGTCCAGGGTGTTGGAGCCTAGCAAGCTATCACCACCGCTTGTGCCGTAACGCGCATAGACTTCGATGGAAGCAAAGACGGCACTCGCTTGCAGGCTCGCTGCGTCACGCAAGACCAAGGTATCGACGCCGCTGCCACCATCGTATGTCTCGCCAGCAACCAGTTCGCCCTGGCTCGACACGGACAAAAGATCTGCGCCGCTGCCGCCGGAGACAAGATCCTGCCCGTAGCCGCCGGCAAGACTGTCGTCACCCGCACCGCCGTAGAGGCTATCATCACCGCTCAGCCCATGAAGGCTATCGTCGCCACTTAGACCGGAGAGCTGATCATCGCCACTGCTGCCCTGCAAGCTATCCGCACCACTGGTGCCGTAGCGCGCCACGACCTCGATGGAACTCAAGACCACACCGGTCGGCAACGTCGCTCCGTCGCGCAGAACCAAGGTATCGACACCGCTGCCGCCGTCGAGGGTCTCGCCCGTGACCAACTCACCTTGGCTGGACACGGAGAGAAGGTCCGCGCCGCTGCCGCCAGAGAGCGTGTCGCCACCCGAGCCGCCATAGAGTGTGTCGATCCCCCTACCGCCGTAGAGGCTGTCGGAACCGGTCCCGGCACGCAGGATATCCCCGCCACTCTGCCCGAAGAGGCTGTCGTCGCCGGAGTCGCCCAAGAGCGAATCGTCGCCGTCGCCGCCATAGAGGCGATCGTCGTTCTTCAGACCACGCAGAAGATCCTGACCGCTGCCGCCGAAGACCGTGTCGTTATCCCGCCCGCCGCGCAAGAAGTCATTGCCGCTATCGCCGAAGAGCGTATCGTCTCCATTGAAGCCGTTGAAAGTATCGTCGCCGCTCAAGCCATAGATACGGTCGCTGGCCGCGCCAAAGTTCACGCCGTCGAGGCTATCTGAACCGCTGGTGGCGACGAACTGGAAGACCTCAATCCCGGTTGCCGTGACGCCCGCCGGCAGCGTGGCCGCCTGCTCCAAGATCAAGGTATCCGTGCCGCTGCCACCGTCAAGGATTTCGCCTGATACCAGCTCACTTTGGCTTGCAACGAAAAGGAGATCTGCGCCGCTGCCACCGTAGATCGCATCCCGCTCAGAACCGCCGGAGAGACTGTCGTCGCCAAGGCCGCCATAGAGACTATCGGATCCT
>JBCBSF010000081.1:0-25846 GCA_039819325.1 Pseudomonadota bacterium
GTAACGGGCCGGCCACCCACGCCAGTATCCTATTGGGTGGCCGGGAGAGGGCGTGGGCCGGTGCCGGGTGCGATGAGCTTGCTCATCGCAGAACACAGAGGAAGAAACATGACGCTGGAAGACGAGCGCAAAGCGACGGCAAAAGCCTGGTTTGAAAGCCTGCGCGACCAGATTTGCGCCGCGATCGAAGCCTTAGAAGACGAAGGCGGCGCCGGCGATGACGGTTTCTCCCCGGCGCGCTTCGAGCGCCGCTCCTGGCAGCGCGACGGCGGCGGTGGCGGCACCATGGGCCTCTTGAGCGGCGGGCGGGTCTTCGAGAAGGCCGGCGTCAACGTCTCCGAGGTCTACGGCACCTTCAGCGAGGCCTTCGCCAAGGAGATCCCGGGTGCTGCGGAGAACCCGCAGTTCTGGGCCAGCGGCATCTCGCTGGTCCTACACCCGCGCAATCCCTGGGTGCCGCCGGTGCACATGAACACGCGCCACGTGGTGACGACGAAGGCCTGGTTCGGTGGTGGCGCCGACCTGAACCCCATCTACCCCGATGCCGCCGACACCAAGGCCTTCCACGACCGCCTGCGCCAGGCCTGCGACGCGCATGGGCCGGACTACTACGAGCGCTTCAAGGCCTGGTGCGACGACTACTTCTTCAATAAGCACCGGCAAGAGCCGCGCGGCGTCGGCGGCATCTTCTACGACTATCTGGAAGCGGACTGGGAAGCCGACTTCGCCTTCACCCGCGACGTGGGTCTGGCCTTTCTGGAGATCTATCCAGCCCTGGTCCGCGGCCAGAAGGACAAGACCTTCGGAGAGGCTGAACGCGCCCATCAGCTTTTCCGGCGCGGCCGCTATGCCGAGTTCAATCTTCTCTATGATCGCGGCACGCGATTCGGCCTCATGACCGGCGGCAATCCCGACGCCATTCTCATGTCGCTGCCGCCACTGGCCACCTGGCCCCTACCCGACCCCAACCAGCCGCCCTACCCCGGGTGATTGTTTTGAGGTCACTGGCGTGACGCGGCACCGGCCATCTCCCCCTCCCGGCCACCCTATAGGATACTGGCGTGGGTGGCCGGCCCGTTACGCCATTGGGGGGAGAGAGCCGGTGCCGAACCAGGGAAAGTTTCTGGTGCCCAAAAGTGCAGGACCAAAGATCATGACCCGCGCGCTTACCTTCTCCGGCAGCTTCACCCAGCAGGAAGCGATCTCGGAGGAGGCGATCGCGCGTGCCGTCGACGTGCTGCGGTCCGGCCGCCTGCACCGCTACAACCTCGCCCCGGGCGAAGCGGGCGAGACGGCGCTCTTGGAGCAGGAGATGGCAGCCAGCCTGGGCGTCAAGCGCTGCCTGGCCTGTGCCTCGGGCGGCTATGCCCTGCACATCGCGCTGAAAGCCTTCGGTGTGACGGGCGGCGAGCCGGTGCTGACCAACGCCTTCACCCTCTCACCCGTGCCTGGCGCCATCGACAATGCCGGCGGCACCCCCTGCCTGGTGGAGATCACCCGCGATCTGGTGCTGGATCTGGAAGACCTGGAGGCCAAAATCGCTGCCAGTCGCTCGCGGCTCTTGTTGCTCTCGCACATGCGCGGTCATCTGGTGGACATGGAGGCGCTCTGCTCCTTGCTGGAGGCCCGAGGCGTCGCGCTGATCGAAGACTGTGCCCATACGCAAGGGGCCAGATGGAACGGCAAGCCCAGCGGAAGCTTTGGTTTGGCCGCCTGCTTCAGCACCCAGACCTACAAGCACATGAACTCCGGAGAGGGTGGGCTGCTGGTCACCGACGATGCACAGCTGATGGCCCGCGCGACCCTGCTCTCCGGCTCCTACATGCTCTATGCCCGCAACGGTACGGCGCCCGCCGAGGAGAGCTTCGCGCCCTTGCGCGACATCACCCCGAACTACAGTGGCCGCATGGATAACTTGCGCGCCGCCATCCTGCGCCCGCAACTGGCCGCTTTGCCGGCGCAGGTGGAGCGTTGGAACGCCCGCTACCGGGCGGTGGAGTCGATCCTCCGCCAGTCGAACGACCTCTACCTGCCGGAACGGCCGGCGGTCGAGGGCTATGTCGGCAGCTCCATCCAGTTCCTGGTCCCAGGCCTCTCGGCAGCGGGTTGCCAGGACCTCCTGCGCCGCTGCCTAGAGCGTGGGGTGGAGCTGAAGTGGTTCGGGGCCGAAGAGGCGCAGGGCTTCACCAGCCGGCACCAGAACTGGGCCTACATGCCGGCTCAAGCACTGCCCCGCAGCGACGCGATCTTGAACCAGCTCTTCGACATGCGGCTGCCGCTGACCTTCTCGCTGGAGGATTGCCGGCTGATCGCCGAGATCATCCTGGATTGCCACAAAGACAGCTGCGGATGAGTGAAGAGGAGGCCCCACACCGTCTGACCCTGCGCGCCATCGAGGTCTTCGTCGCGGTGGTCGAAGAGGGCTCTTTCGCCGCCGGGGCCAAGCGCCTGGCCGCCAGCCCCTCCAGCGTCTCGCAGCAGATCGCCAACCTGGAGGAGGCCTTGGGCGCGCGCCTCATCGAACGCCAGGCCCGGCCCTTGGCGCTGACCCCAGCCGGTTTCCTCTTCCAGCGGCGGGCGCTCGCCATCCTCGACCAGGCCGCCGCCGCCCGTGCCGACCTGATCGAGATGGACCTGGCCTCCCTGCCGGAGCTGCGCTTGGCGGTCTTGGAGGACTTCGACGCCACCGCCCTGCCGACACTGGTGCATCGCCTGACCGCTGCCCTGCCCCGCTGCCGCTTTATCGCACACAGTGGGCTCAGCCATCAGAACCTGCTGGCGCTGGAGAGCCGCGCGGTCGACATCATCGTCGCCGCCGAGACGGAAACGCAGAGCGATTGGCTGGAGGTGCACCCGCTGGTCCAGGAACCGCTGATCGTGATGACGGCGCCAGGCCTGCTGCCGGCCCGGGCGAGCACGGAGGCGCAGACCAAGCGCCTGGCCCAAGCGCCCTTCGTGCGCTACGAGCCCGACCAGGTCATCGGCCGGCAGATAGAGGCGCATCTGCGCCGCCTACGTCTCGACCTGCCGCGCCACTGGGCCTTCCAGTCCACCACCTCCATCGCCGCCATGCTGCTGCACTGCCAGGGCTGGGCCATGACCACCCCTTGTGCCTACCTCAGCCTACCGGAGCGTCTGGCGGTCGATGTGCACCCCCTGCCCTTCCAAGGCACCAGCCGCACCATTTCCCTCTACGCCCGCCGGGGCGCCTTGGGCAGCCTGCCGGCCAGTGCCGCGCAGATCCTGCGCCAAGAGATCACCCGCCAGACCTTAGCGCCGGCGCTGGCGCGGATGCCATGGCTAGAGGGGCAGATGCGGGTCTTGGGGGCGGAGGAGAGCGTGGCAAGCATTACCAGCTAGTTTGGTTGTGACAGACAGCTCTAAAAATAGCCGCATCACCTCGCTGACCAACCCACAGAGCGCGCTAGAGCGCCAAACCCTTCCCCACAAGCCCTGACCTCATCCTGAGCAGCGAGCGCAAGCGAGCGTCCGTCGAAGGATCTGCGGCCAGCACCGAGCCTGGGGCACATCCTTCGACGGACGCGGGCCTTGCCCGCTGCTCAGGATGAGGGTGTACGTGGGTTGGGAAACCGGATTGAAACCAGTCCTACCGCACCGGAACATCGCCCAGCGCTTGCCTCTCAGCAAAAGCCGCAGCGAAGTCTTGCGCTTGGCCGGCCTCGATCGCGCTGCGCAGGTCGGCCATCAGGCGCTGGTAGAAGGTGAGGTTGTGCAGGGTCAGCAGGATCGGTCCCAGCATCTCGCCTGCCTTGGTCAGGTGGTGCAGATAGGCGCGCGAGAAGCGGCGACAGGTCAGGCAATCGCAGGCCTCGTCCAGAGGCCGGGGGTCGGCCTGGTGGCGGGCGTTGCGGATGTTCACCTGCCCGCGTGAGGTAAAGGCCTGGCCGGTGCGTCCGCTGCGGGTCGGCAGTACGCAGTCGAACATGTCAATCCCGCGCAAGACGGCGCCCACCAGGTCCAAGGGCTTACCCACACCCATGAGATAGCGCGGCTGGTCGGCGGGCAGCGCCGGCGTGGTCTCCGCCACCACCTGGAACATGACCTCCTGCGGCTCGCCGACGGCCAGGCCGCCTAGGGCATAGCCTTCGAAGCCGATGGCGGTCAGCTCCTCGGCCGCGCGGTGGCGTAAGGCCATGTCGTCCCCACCTTGCAGAATGGCGAAGAGGGCATGGCCGGGGCGCGGTTGAAAGGCCCTGCGGCAGCGCTCCGCCCAGCGGTGGCTGCGCTCCAGCGCGTCGATCAGCTGCGGGCGTTCGGCCGGCAGCATAACGCACTCGTCCAGCACCATGGCAATGTCGCTGTTCAAGAGCTGCTGGATCTCCACCGCCCGCTCCGGCGAGAGCGAGAGGCGCTGCCCGTCGATGTGGGAGCGGAAGGTCACGCCTTCATCCGTCACCTTCCGAAGCTCCGCCAAGGACATGACCTGGTAGCCGCCGCTGTCGGTGAGGATCGGGCCGGACCAGTCCATGAAGCGATGCAGCCCGCCCAACTCGGCGATCCGCTCTGCCGTCGGGCGCAGCATAAGGTGATAGGTGTTCCCCAGCACGATCTGGGTGCCTGTGGCGGTTATCTGATCGGGGGTCAGGCCCTTCACCGTCGCCGCTGTGCCCACCGCCATGAAGGCCGGCGTCTCCGCCGTGCCGTGCGCCGTGGTCAGCCGTCCGCGCCGCGCCGCGCCGTCCTGGCCCAGGAGCTGAAAGCCGAAAGCGCTCACAGCAGGTCTTCGCGCGTCAGCAAGGTGGCATCGCCATAGGAGTAGAAGCGGTAGCGCTCCGCCACGCCGTGGGCATAGGCGGCTTGCATCCGCGCGAGCCCGGAGAAGGCGGAGACCAGCATGAAAAGGGTGGAGCGCGGCAGGTGGAAGTTGGTCATCAGCCGCTCGACGATGCGGAAACGATAGCCGGGCAGGATATAGATACCCGTCTCGCCGCGGAAGGTCTTCAAGGTCCCGTCCTCATCGGCGGCCGATTCCAAGAGGCGCATGGCGGTGGTGCCGCCGGCGACAATCCGCCCGCCAGCGGCGCGCGCCGTCTTGACCGCGGCAACGGCCTCTTCGCCGATCTCTCCCCATTCCTGGTGGATGCTGTGCTGGCGTGGGTCCGCGTCGCGCACCGGCTGAAAGGTGCCGGCGCCCACATGCAGGGTCAGCGTGGTCACCGCAACGCCGCGTAGGCTCAAGGCTGCCCGGAGCGACTCGGTCACATGCAGACCGGCCGTTGGTGCTGCGACGGCCCCAGGCCTTCTGGCGTGGAGTGTCTGATAGTCCTCCTTATCCGCCGCGTCGCCTTGACCTTTTCGGATGTAGGGCGGCAAGGGCATACCGCCTTGGGTCTGCAGATAGTCCAAGAGCGCCGCTTCGCTGCAGGCGAACTCCAAGACCACCTCACCCGCCTCCCCCTTGGCTACCACCTTGGCCTCCAGTCCCTCTGGAAAGACCAACTGTCCGCCGGAAGAAAGCTTACGCGCCGGCTTGGCGAAGGCCAGCCAGGCAGCAGGACCCACCGGCTTGTGCAAGGTCACCTCGACCTTGCCACCCGGGCCACGGGGGCTGAGGCGCAAGCCCGACAGCCGGGTCGGGATCACCTTGGTGTCGTTCAGCACCAAGAGGTCCCCCGGCTGCAGCAAGAGCGGCAGATCGCGGACATGCCAGTCTTGCAGCTCCTGGCCAACCGCCAGCAGACGGGCTGCATCGCGCGGCCGCGCCGGGCGCTGCGCGATCAGCTCCTCAGGCAGGTCGAAGTCGAAATCATCCGTGCGCATCGTGCCCTAGCTTCTTGTTGTTGTTCTGGCGGAGGGAACACGGTGAGCGGCCTCAAGGCAAGTCCACCAAGACGCTTGCAGCCGCACCGGAAGCCACTATAGTGCGCGATCTTCGGTGCGCCCGTGTGGCGGAACTGGTAGACGCGCGCGACTCAAAATCGCGTTCCTCCGGGAGTGGGGGTTCGATTCCCTCCACGGGCACCACCTCGCTTTTGGACCAGATGAAGATCCTTCAAACAGCTGAGTATGATGGACAGCTTTGGTGTTCGATACATTCCATTTGTGTTGCACCTAAGCGGACTTGAGAAATCCAGCCGGAACACTGTCTGGCGTTTAGCAAAGTCGCTATTTTCATAAGAATTCCAACAGCTTGACCGGAACGACAGGGCAAGTTCGATAGTGTCCTCAAGCCGTCCTTTTGGCGCACAATGCTTTCCAGCCTTTCACATTCCCGCCAAGCAACATCCATGCGATAGGAGTCTAGTACCAACGCTCACTGATCGTGACCTATTGCTCGGCGCCGGCCCTCTCCCCGGCCCGGCCACCCAATAAGCATACTGGCGTGGGTGGCCGGCCCCGTTACGCCAAGGGGGGGAGAGGGCCGGCGCCGAGCGCGATGAGTCCCACTCATCGCCGCATAGTGTAACGCGCTTAGATTGAAAGGAAGGGTATCATATGACACGGAAAGCCATTGTTCCAAACGAGTTGCAGACATACTACGACGACTGGAGAATGTCCCCGGGACATCTTTCAGGCGAGCATGTTTTCTTGACTGGTTTTACCGGTGTGAATGCAGATGGCTCACTTTCGGAAGACACGGAAACTCAGATGCGCAGCGCCTTCGAGAAAATCGGCTATGTGCTGCGTGAAGCCGGGCTGGATTACGGAGCCTTGGTCGAAATGACAACATACCATGTCGGGCTGAAGGATCATCTCGAACTCTTCAAGAGAGTGCGCGCCGAGTATGTGGTAGAGCCATATCCCGCATGGACCGCCATCGAAGTCGCAGGCTTCGCCCGTGATGGGGCAGTCATCGAAGTTCGAGCCATCGCTCGAGTCAGCTGAACTGAAGCTCCCTTCTCTACTGCATCACCGAGGGACCGGCGCTCGGAACCGCCCGCGTGGCGCCGGCATGATGGTGGAAGAGGCGCCACTGCCCGGCCTCCAGGCGAAAAAGGTTGGTGGCTGCGAGGACCGAGGGTCCGAGGACCTCCCGGCAGAGCACGACCCCGACCTCACCCTGCAGCCAGGCGCTGGGTGCCTCCATCCGCATGGCGCTGACATCGGCGGCAAGGATGCCGCTCCAACTCTCCAGGATTGCCGCCCGCCCGGCCAAGAGCGGCCAGCCGGGATGCAGGCAGAAGAGTGGCTCTGCGTCCGACCAGACGGCGGTCATGGCCTCCAGATCGCCGGCGGCGAAAGCGGCATAGAAGGCCTCGTTGGCGAAGAGTAGCCGTGCCTCGTCGGACATCTCGCGCGTTTCCGATCAGCTGGCCTTCATGTCCACGACCGGCGTGAAGCCGCCCATGATCATGCGCAGGCCGTCAAAGGGCATAGGATTGGTCTTCTGATCGAAGCGAGGATCGCTCTGCATCAAGCCCTCCATCTTCGCCATGGCGGCGTCACGGGTCGCCTTGTCCGGCCACTCGACCCAGGAGAGGACGACGCTTTCCCCTCCCTCCGCCTTCACCGCCCGGCGGAAGTCGGTGACCTTGCCATCGGGCACCTCGTCGCCCCAGCACTCCAGAACTCGCAGGGCACCGAGCTCCAGGAAGACCGTATCGAAGCCCTCCGCGTGTTCGGTGAAGCGCTCTTTGTTCGCCGTCGGCACGGCCATCACGAACCCATCCACGTAAGACATAGCACCTCTCCCTTCTTCCTGGTTCATCTTTGCCCAGTGACACGCCAGACTAGGCGCGCGACGTCAATGGTCCCGCGCGCCTAGATTTGCGCCGAACCCTTGGCCTCTGCTACCGCCCCCCTTTCAGAACAGAGAGACAAGATCGGCCCACGCCTATGCTGCGCAAGCTTTATGACCGGACCTTGGCCTTGGCGGCCCATCCCAAG
The DNA here is from genome assembly GCA_039819325.1 of Pseudomonadota bacterium. Lineage (GTDB taxonomy): Bacteria > Pseudomonadota > Alphaproteobacteria > Kiloniellales > JACOMY01 > JACOMY01. The sequence continues at coordinate 7,849 of JBCBSF010000081.1, forward strand.
GCGGAGCGTTGGCTGGCTCTTGTGTCTTTCTCCGAGGCCTCCTTCTTCCCGATCCCGCCCGACGTGATGATGCTGCCGATGATCCTGGCCGATCGGCGGCGGGCCTGGCGCGTTGCGCTGATCACCACCCTGGCCTCGCTGGCCGGTGCCTTCGGCGGCTACGCCATCGGCTACTTCTTCTTTGAGACCATCGGCAAACCGGTGCTTGACCTCTACGGCCACCTGGAGGACTTCGCGGGCTTCCAAGGGCTCTACAACGAATGGGGCTTTTGGATCGTCTTCGCCGCCGGCTTCACGCCCATTCCCTTCAAGGTCGTGACCATCGCCAGCGGTGTCACCGCCTTAGCGCTCTTGCCCTTCGGCCTGGCGGCACTGGCGGGGCGGGCAGCGCGCTTCTTCCTGGTCGCAGCACTCCTCTACTACTTCGGCCCACCGATCCGCCGCTTCGTCGAGCGCTATCTGGGCATCTTGACCCTGCTCTTCTGCGTCCTGCTGGTTGGCGGCTTCGTCGCCCTTCGCTATGTCTTCTAACATGCAGCGTCCGCCCGAAGTCTCAGCCTTGCTTGCCGGCCTCTTCGCCTTTCTGGCGGCGGGGACGGCCCTGCTGGCGGCCCTGGCCGGACAGTACATCTTCGATCTCTACCCTTGCGTCCTCTGCCACTATCAGCGCTGGGCGCTCTTAGGCGCGATGATCGCCGGGCTGGCTGCCGCCCTCTTGTGGAACCGCCTGACGCAGGCCCGCTTGGCAGCTGGGCTGGCCGCACTAGCTTTTGCGGCAAGCGCGGCCATCGCCTTCTTCCACGTCGGTGTGGAAGCGGCCTGGTGGCGTGGCCTGGAGGGCTGCAGCGCGCCTGACTTCGGCGGCGGCATGAGCCGGGAGGAGATCAAGGCCGCCATCCTATCGGCCCCCGTGGTCGCCTGCGACGAGGTTCCCTTCCGCTTCCTCGGCCTCTCTATGGCGGGCTGGAACCTGGTCTTTTCGGCAGCAGCCGCCGTCATCGTCCCGATGATCCTGCTGTCGCGGAAAGGAGCAACACGATGAGCGATCTCTCCAACAGCGCGCGTCCGACGCGCCGCTACCGTCCCGGCGACCCCAGCCCCAAGCAACAGCTGGAGCGGCTGGTCCGGGTCGATCACGCCGGTGAATACGGCGCCCGGCGCATCTATGAGGGCCAGCTGGCGGTGCTGGGCCGCAGCCCGGCAGCCGCCAAGATCCGCCATATGCACGAGCAAGAGCGCCGGCACCTGGAGCACTTCGAGGGCGAGATCCGCAAGCGCGGCGTCCGGCCTACCGCCCTCTTCCCCGTCTGGCACCTAGCCGGCTTCGCGCTGGGTGCTGCCACCGCCATGATGGGCGAGAAGGCGGCTATGGCCTGCACGGTCGCGGTGGAAGAGGTGATCGACGAGCACTATGCCCAGCAGGCCGAACAGCTAGGCGACAGCGAGCCGGAGCTGAAGGCGAAGATCGAAGAGTTCCGCGCCGAAGAGCTGGAGCACCGCGACACGGCGTTGGAGGAAGGTGCTGAACAAGCGGCAGGCTATCCGCTGCTGTCCGGGGTGATCAAGACCGGCAGCAAGGCTGCCATCTGGCTGTCGGAGCGCTTTTAGCCCCCCAACCTGCTATCCTCCTGCGAATCGGCACGAGAATCGAAACCGAGCCGCTTGAGGATCGCTATGGCCTTCGAGATCTCCTTTGTGCACATCGCAGCCCTGGCCGTCTTTTACCTGGCCGCCGCGGCCTGCGTCGTGCATGCGATCATGGATACCCGCACCGCCCAGGGTGCGGTGGCTTGGATCATCGGCCTGATCTCCTTCCCCTTCATCGTCATGCCGCTCTACCTGCTGATTGGGCGGCGCAAGTTTCAGGGCTATGTGACCGCCCGCCAGCTTTCGCTGCAGGAGCTGAGGCGCATCGATCCTCTGGGCCAGCTCTTGGACCGCACGCAGCGCGGTGATCCGCAGCACGACGACCTGGTCGCGCTGGAGGCCTTGACGCGGCTGCCCTTCACCAAAGGCAATGCGGCCACCTTGCTGATCGATGGGGAAGCCACCTTTGACGCGATCTTCAAGGGGATCGACCAGGCGCAAGACTACGTCCTCGTGCAGTTCTACATCCTGCGCGACGACGGCCTGGGGCGGCGCCTGGCCGACTGCTTGAAACGCGCGACGGCACGCGGCGTCTCCGTCCATCTGCTCTATGACGAAATCGGCAGCAGCCGCACACGCAAGGCCTTCTGGATGGATCTGCGGGACGCCGGGATCGCGGTCTCCAGCTTCAACTCGACGCGCCGGCGCTTTCAGCCTTGGCAGATCAACTTCCGTAATCACCGGAAGATCGTGGTGATCGACGGGCGTGAGGCCTTTGTCGGCGGCCACAATGTCGGTGACGAGTATCTGGGCCTCGATCTCGACCATGGTCACTGGCGCGACACTCATGTCGCTGTGCGCGGGCCCATCGTCACCTCTTGCCAGGCCGCCTTTGCCGAGGACTGGTACTGGGCGACGGAACAGCGGCTGGAACTGGTTTGGGGGCTCGAGGCCTCAGCCGAGGAAGACCGCCGAGCGTTGGTCCTGGCCAGCGGACCGGCCGACCGGTTGGAGACGGCAGCCCTCTTCTTCGGTCAGCTGATCGCCACGGCGGAGGAGCGGCTGTGGCTGGTCAGCCCCTACTTCGTGCCCGATCATGCGATCCTGGCTTCGTTGCAATTGGCCGCGCTGCGCGGTGTCGATGTGCGCATCATCCTGCCGAATGACCCGGACCACCTGGTGGTCTGGCTGGCCTCCTTCTCCTTCCTGAAAGAGGCCGGCAAGACCGGCATCAAGTTCTACTGCTACACCGGCGGCTTCCTGCATCAGAAGGTGGCGCTGGTCGACGATCACCTGGCCAGCATCGGCACGGTCAACCTCGACAACCGCTCGCTGCGGCTGAACTTCGAGATCACCCTGCTGTTCGACGACCGCGACTTCGCCAAACAGGTGGAGGCCATGCTGCTCGCAGACCTGCAGCACTGCCGCCTCTACGACGACAGCGAGCTGGCGCGGCGCTCCTGGTTCTTCCGCTTCGGCTCCCGCGCCGCCCGCTTGGCAGCGCCCCTGCTATGAGGTCAGCGTGAAGGCTGCTTTCAGCGGCAGATGGTCGGAGAGCAGACGCCAGTCCGGTCCGTCCAGCACGGCGAAGTCCTCAAGCGCCAAGCCGCGATAGTAGATGCGGTCTAGACTCAAGACCGGCAGCAGACTGGGAAAGCTGCGCGCGTGACGACCGTTTGCCGAAAGGCCCGCTTCCTGCAGATCCAGTTCCCCCTCCAAGCGATCGGAGAGCAGCTCCGACCAATCGTTAAAGTCACCGGCCAGCAGCACAGGCTCTCCGGGTGGCAGCTCTTGGCGCAGATGGGCGATGACCTGGGTCAGCTGATGCGCCTGGTCCACCTTGCGGAGGTTCAAGTGCAGGCAGAAGAGATGGATCTGCTGGCCGTTCGGCAGGCGCGTCCGTGCATGGAGGAGGCCTCGCTGCTCCAGTTTCGACAGCGAGAGGTCCTGATTGCTGAGGAATTCCAAGGGATAGCGGCTGAGGATCGCATTGCCATGATGACCGCGCGCGTAGACGGCATTCTTTCCGTAGACGACCTGGAAGCCCAGTGCTTCGGCCAGACGCTGCGGCTGGCCTGGCCCCGGCGTCTGCCGATCGGCGCCGCGGATCTCTTGCAGAAAGACCAGGTCAGCGCCGCTGCCGGCGATCTCTCGCGCCAAGGCAGTCAGGCTGGACCGGCGGCTGAAGGGCGAAACAGCCTTGTGGATATTGTGGGTGAGAACTGCGAAATGCGACGCATTATCCATTGCGCACACTATCCATCCAAGGTTCTTTCTATATATTTCAAAAGGATAGCATTTTGTTTTCCGTGTTTACGGCACGTTAGCCTTGTGGATAGCTTAGTGGACAAAGGACGCGAGTCTCTTGAGGCCTCGGCTAGCCTAGCCGATATAGGCGGGCAGTGATGACCAGAATGCTATGAGGTAAGACGCAGTATGTCACGCAAGACCGACTTCTTCATCGACGGTGCCTGGGTGGCACCGGCGACCGCCAACGACTTTCCGGTCATCAACCCGGCCGATGAGACGCCCTACGCCACCATCTCGCTCGGCAGCGCCGCCGACGTGGACAAGGCCGTCGCCGCCGCGCGCCGTGCCTTCGAGGGCTGGAGCCAGACCGACCCGGCCGAGCGTATCGCCGCGATCGAACGCCTAGCAGAGGTCTACAAGGCCCGCATGGACGATATGGCGGCCACCATCTCCAACGAGATGGGCGCGCCGATCAAGCTGGCGAAGACGGCCCAGTCGCCTGCCGGCTATGGCCACATCAAGGCCTTCATCAAAGATCTCAAGACCTTCGCCTGGGAAGAATCGCTTTACCCCGACGTGACCGGCGAGCACATCATCCGCGAGCCCATCGGCGTCTGCGGCCTGATCACGCCTTGGAACTGGCCGATGAACCAGGTGACCTTGAAGGTCATCGCCGCCGTCGGCGTCGGCTGCACCGTGGTGCTGAAGCCTTCTGAGATCGCGCCACTGTCCTCCCTGCTCTTCGCCGAGATGATGGAGGAAGCCGGCTTCCCCAACGGCGTCTTCAACCTGGTGAACGGCGACGGCCCCACCGTCGGTGCCGCGCTCTCCGCCCATCCGGATGTCGATATGATGTCCTTCACCGGCTCCACCCGCGCCGGCGTGGCGGTCACCAAGGCCGCCGCCGATACGGTGAAGCGCGTGACATTAGAGCTGGGCGGCAAGGGCCCCAACCTGGTCTTCGCCGACACCGACATCGCCAAGGCGGTGAAGCGTGGCGCCATCCACTGCTTCAACAACACCGGCCAGTCCTGCAACGCACCGACCCGCATGCTGGTCGAGCGCTCGGCCTACGACCAAGCCGTCGAGGTGGCCGCCGCCACCGCGGAGAGGCAGGCCGTCGGCGAGCCCTCCGAGGACGGCAACCACATCGGCCCGTTGGTCTCTCAGGCCCAGTTCGACAAGGTACAGAGCCTGATCCAGGTCGGCATTGAGGAAGGCGCCCGCCTGGTCGCCGGCGGCCTCGGCCGGCCGGAGGGCTTCAACCGCGGCTACTTCGTGCGCCCGACGGTCTTCGCCGACGTGAACAACGAGATGACCATCGCCCGCGAAGAGATCTTCGGCCCGGTTTTGGCCATGATCCCCTTTGACAGTGAGGAAGAGGCGATCCAGATCGCTAACGATACGCCCTATGGCCTGACCGCCTATCTGCAGAGCGATGATCAGGGGCGTCAGCGCCGCGTGGCCCGTCGTCTACGCTCTGGTATGGTGCAGATGAACGGCGCCCAGCGTCCGGGCGGCAGCCCCTTCGGCGGCTACAAGCAGTCCGGCAACGGGCGTGAGGGCGGTCGTTGGGGCTTGGAGGATTTCTTAGAAGTCAAGGCCGTCAGCGGCTGGGAGTAACGCTGGTCGGCCTCTAGAGGAGGTGAGAGGAGTGAAGGTCATGGCTGGACATCCGGTAAGCCGCATTCTCGCAATCGCTCCTCTCTGCCTGCTTCTAGCGGCCTGCATGAAGCCCACAGCCTTTGCCCCAGCAACGGCAGATCAGCCCTATGGCTACAGTGACACGGTCATCGACGATGATACGGTCCGGATCGAGGTCTCCGGCAACAGCGATACCCCGCGCACCTTGGTGGAGAACCAGCTGCTCTATCGCGCAGCCCAACTGGCATTGGAACGTGGCGAGAGCAGCTTCATCTTCCTCACGCGCGAGACCGACAGACGCGTTGAGTTCTGGCCGCGTGGAAGTGCCTTCGGCTATCCTTTTAGCCCCTATTTCGGACCCTACTACGGTACTGGCTACTTCGGCCCCTATGGCTTTGGCCGTGTGCCTCTAGCCTATGCTGGAGGGGGATTGCGCGAAGTTGACCGCTTCACCGCCTTCGCCGAGGCCCGCTTTTTCACCGGAGACACAGACGACTTCCTTGGCCCCGCCTATGACGCAGTCGAGGTCGAAGAGAACTTGCGCGACAAGGTCAACCTACCAGAGCAAGCAGCCAAGGGCTAAGCCCGCACCTCCACGTCCGCCTGGCCCAATGCCTCGACGACAGCGCGAACGATACCAGCGCTGTCCAGACCAGCCTCGGCCACCTGCTTTGCTGGGCTGTCGTGGTCGATGAAGTAGTCCGGCAGAGTGAGCGGGCGGAACTTGAGGCCGCTATCGAAGACGCCCTCACGCGCCAGCAGGGTCATTACCAACGCAGAGAAGCCGCCAACCGAGCCCTCCTCGACGGTGATCATCACCTCGTGCTCGCGTGCCAGGCGCAAGATCAACTCTTGATCCAGCGGCTTGGCGAAGCGTGCGTCCGCGACGGTGGCGGAGAGACCGCGGGCCGCCAGCTCGTCGGCAGCGGCTAGGGCATCGGCCAGGCGCGTGCCGTAGGAGAGGATGGCGACCTTGCTGCCCTCGCGCATGATCCGGCCCTTGCCGATCTCCAGCGGCGTGCCGATCTCCGGCAGCGGACCGCCGGTCGACTCGCCGCGCGGGTAGCGGCAGGCGGAGGGAGCATCGTCGATTGTCATCTGCGTGGCCACCATGTGCATCAGCTCGACGCCGTCAGCCGGCGCCATCAGCACCATGCCCGGCAGGCAGCCGAGATAGGCGATGTCGTAGCTGCCTTGGTGGGTCACCCCGTCGGCGCCGACCATGCCGGCCCGGTCGATAGCAAAGCGCACGGGTAGCTTCTGGATGGCGACGTCGTGCACCACCTGGTCATAGCCACGCTGCAGGAAGGTCGAGTAGATCGCCGCGAAGGGGCGGAAGCCCTTGGCCGCCATGCCGGCGCAGAAGGTGACCGCGTGCTGCTCGGCAATACCCACGTCGAAGGTTCGCTCCGGGAACTCCGCACCGAACTTGTTGAGGCCGGTGCCGCTGGGCATGGCTGCCGTCACCGCGACCACCTTGGGGTCTTCCTTGGCGTGCGCGATCAGCGCCTTGGCGAAGACGTCCTGATAGTTCGGCGACTTCGGCGGGCTCTTCTGCTGCTTGCCGGTGATGACGTCGAACTTGGCGACGCCGTGGTACTTGTCCTTCGAAGCCTCCGCCGGGGCATAGCCCTTGCCCTTGGTGGTGACGCAGTGGATCAGCACCGGGCCTTCCCAGGCGCCCTCGCGCACGTTCTTCAAGACCGGTAGCAGGTGCTCCAGGTTGTGGCCGTCGATGGGGCCCACGTAGAAGAAGCCCAGCTCCTCGAACAGAGTACCGCCGGTCAAGAGGCCGCGCGCGTATTCTTCCGCGCGCATGGCCGCCTTCTCGATCGGCCGCGGGAAGCGCTTGGCCAGATCGCGGGCCAGGTGACGCACCGACTGATAGGGCTTGGAGGAGAGCAGCCGTGAGAGATAGGCGCTCATCGCACCGACCGGCGGTGCGATCGACATGTCGTTGTCGTTCAGAATGACGATGAGGCGGGAGCCGAGCGCGCCGGCGTTGTTCATCGCCTCATAGGCCATACCGGCCGACATGGAGCCGTCGCCGATAACCGCGATGACATAGCGGTCATCCTCCTCCGGGTTGAGGTCGCGGGCAACGGCAAAGCCAAGCCCAGCAGAAATGGAGGTGGAGGAGTGCGCGGCGCCGAAGGGGTCGTACTCGCTTTCCGCCCGGCTGGTGAAACCGGAGAGGCCGCCGCCTTGGCGGAGGGTCCGGATTCGGTCGCGCCGGCCGGTCAGGATCTTGTGCGGATAGCACTGGTGGGACACGTCCCAAATCAGCACGTCGTCGGGTGTGTTGAAGACGTAGTGCAGCGCGGTGGTCAGCTCGACGACGCCCAAGCCGGCGCCCAGGTGCCCGCCGGTCACAGAGACCGCATCAATCAGCTCTTGTCTCAACTCGTCGGCCAACTGCGGCAGCTGCTCTTCCTTCAGCTTCCGCAGATCGTCCGGGGTGTTCACCTTGTCCAAAAGGGATGTTTGGCTGTTATGACCGATCTCGCTAGACAAACCCTATCCTCCTTGTGGGCCGCCGGCCGCCCGCTGGTTAAGCGAACTGGCCAAGTGTCTGGCCCGCGCCCCCTGTCTTGGGAGCCTGTTCTGCCGCGGCCAACCTGCCGCGCCCTAAGTTTCCCTCCAGCCCCGAAACAGTGGTTAAGAGCGACGCTCTACCACAAAGGCGGCCGTTGTTCCCAGCATCGCCGTGTCACCGGGGACCTGCGTCAGCGACTGTTGCGCTTCCGCCACCAGCTCTTGGGCGCGGGCCCGCGCACCCTCGACCCCCAATTGGCCGACAAAGGTCGCTTTGCCCAAGGCCGCATCGGCCTGTGCTGGCTTACCCAAATCGGCGGTCGTGCCCTCCACGTCAAGCAGATCATCGGCAATTTGGAACGCCAAGCCAAGCGCACGGGCATAAGTCAGCAGCGCGTCGCGCTCTGCGGCACTGGCAGCACCCAGAATTGCGCCGGCTTCGCAGGCATACTCGATCAACCGCCCAGTCTTAAGTGCCTGCAGCTCGGTGATGCCGGCCAGGTCCAGATGCTCGCGCTCGGGCGAGAGGTCGATCATCTGCCCGCCGACCATGCCGGCCGCGCCCGCGGCCTGCGCCAAGCTGCCGACCAGGCTGCAGCGCACGGCCGGGTCAGGGTGTGTCGCCTCCTCCGCCAAGACGGCAAAGGCCTCCGTCAAGAGGCCGTCACCGGCCAGAATCGCGGTGGCGTCGTCATAGAGCTTGTGGACGGTGGGCTGCCCGCGGCGTAGGTCACTGTCGTCCATCGCCGGCAGGTCGTCGTGCACCAGGCTGTAGCAGTGCACCATCTCCAGCGCGACGGCGGCGTTGAGGGCCCGGCGCTGCGGCACCTCGAAGAGGGCTGCGGTCTCCAGCAGCAGGAAGGGGCGCAGCCGCTTGCCGCCGTTCAGGCTGCCGGCACGCATGGCATCAATCACCCGCCCGCGCGGGCCGGAAACGGCGGCCTGGCGGCGATCCAGATCCTGCCCGACCAGGGCCGCGGTCTCCTCCATACGGCGCGCCAGCTCTTGCATCGTTCCGTCCTTACACTTGCTCTTATTGGTTCGGAGAGGAGGGGCTAGTCCTGCGGTTCGACAGGATCGGCCTTAGGGCCATCGGGGCCGAGCGAAATGCGCTCCACAGTTAACTGCGCGGCCCGCAGCTTGGCCTCACAGATGCGCTTCAGCGCGGCACCCTTCTCATAGGCAGCGATGGCTTCATCCAGACGGCTTTCGCCCGACTCCAGCTGGTCGACCAGTGCGCGCAGCTGGGCCAAGGCCTCTTCGAAGCTTAGATCCTCCAGCGTCTCGTCTGCTGCCATTGCTGCCGTTCCCTAGGCCGTCCCGGCAGCGCCGGGCGCTGCCATCAAGGCTGTTACATGCGCCGCAGCCGATTGAGCCAGGGCGTCGAGATCGTAGCCGCCCTCTAGAGTCGAGACCAGCCGTCCGTGGGCCGAGCGTGCGGCCTGTTCCGCTATACGCGCCGTGACCCAGTGATAGTCCTCGCTCTCCAAGGCCAAGTTGGCCAAGGGGTCGCGCGCATGGGCGTCGAAGCCGGCGGAGATGATGATGAACTGCGGATCGAAGCGCTCCAGCGCTGGCAGAAGGGTCTCCGACCAGGCCAGACGGAAGGCTGCAGAGCCATCGCCGGGATTGAGCGGGCAGTTCACCACCTGGCCCTTGCCGCCGCGCTCACTGGCAGCCCCGGTGCCGGGGTAGAGCGGCATTTGGTGGGAGGAGGCGAAAAAGCAACCGGGTTCGTCCCACAGGCAGGCCTGCGTGCCGTTGCCATGGTGCACGTCGAAGTCCAGAACAGCCACGCGCGCGCAGTCATGCTGGTCGCGCGCATGCAAGGCACCTAGGGCTGCATTGCCAAAGAGACAAAAGCCCATGGCGCGGTCCGGCTCGGCATGATGGCCTGGCGGCCGCACCGCGCAGAAGGCATTCTGCACCTCTCCTGCCATCACCGAATCGATCGCATGCAGCACCGCGCCTGCTGCGCGGAGCGCTGCTTCGCCTGAGCCCGGGGAGATCTGCGTGTCGGCATCGAGGGAGGCCAGGCCCCGGTCGGGCACGACATCCATGATGGCCTGGACGTAGCCGGCGGAGTGCGCCTTGGCGACGGCCTTCAGGCTGGCCAGCGGCGCCTGGCGCCGCTCCAGCGCTGCGAAGGCGGGATCGTCAAGCGCTGCTTCAATGGCCTCCAAACGCGCCGGGCGTTCGGGGTGATGGCTCCCCGGTTCGTGCGCCCGGCAGGCCGGGTGGGTGACTAGCAAGGTGGTCATGACGCCCCCTTTTCGACCAGAAAGCGGTAGAGCCCGGCCTCCGGTTCCTCACTGGCCTGCAGCACATGGCCGGTCGTCTCACAGAAGGAGCGGAAGTCCTGTGGTGCCGAAGGATCGCTGGCCAGCACCTCCAGCACCTCGCCGGCGGCCAGGGTCTTCAGGGCCCGCCGTGCCTTCAAGACTGGCAGCGGGCATTTCAGACCGCGGGCGTCGAGCTGATGGTGTTCCCTCATGCCTACTTGCTACGCCCTGTCGCAGTTGGGAGGCAAGCGCTAGGCGCTTCTACGCCAGGAAAGGCAGGCCTGCGCGGCGAGCAAGAGCCAGCCCGAGATAAACAAGAGGCCACCCAGCGGCACCACCAGCCCAACGGAGCTGCCAGTGAAGCCCTGCACATAGAGCCCGCCGCTGAAGCAGAGGCTGCCGAGCAACAGGGACCAGGCCGAGAGGCTGGCCAGCCGCCCAGGCAGCAGCGCGATCAAGCCGCCAATCAGAATGAGGCCCAGCGCATGCGCCATGTGGTAGCGCTGGCCGGTCGCCAGCCAGGCGGCCTGTTGCGCCAGGTCGGCCATCTCGGCGGCGGAGGTCACGTGCGCGGCCAGGGCGCCGACGACGACGGCCAAGGCCGCACTTACCGCACCGCAGGCGATCCAGATCCAGCCATGCATTCGATTGAGCCCCCCTGACCTTGCCAGCCCTGCCGCACCAGGCCCATCTTGGTCCCACCAAGAGGCGAAACAAGAGGAGGCCCGCCCCCGTGGCCGCGCTGGATGAGGTTAGGACGGCAACCCCCTTCCCGCTCTGTCCCGAAGAGACCGAGTGGGACGCTGCCTTGGCGGCGGTGGCCCGGAAGGGACACGCCGGCTTGCCACTGCTCAATCAGACGGCTTGCGACCGGCTCCTCGCTTCGACGGAAGATCTGACCTACCGCCAGGCCCGGCCGCTGGTCGGCGGCAGCGGGCGTGAGGTACGCCAGGACTTCGATCTGACCATGGCGATCCCCGACCCGCACCCGATCCGCGATCTGGCCGCGGCCTTGAGCCAGGCAATCAGCTGCGCGGCCGCCCGCTTAGACCCATCGCCGCTGCCCGCAGGAGTCGCCTTTAACGATCTGATCGTCCAGCGCTACCCCCAGGGCTCACAAGGGATTACGCCGCATCGCGATCATCTGCGCTATCAGGGTATCGTCGTGCTGGTCACCCTAGAGGGTGCCGCGCGCTTCTTCGTCTGCGATGACCGCAGCGGTGCCAATCCGGTCGAAATCCTAGCACCCGCCGGCGGTGCCATCCTGCTGACCGCCCCGGGTTTCGCCGACAAGCCAGACCGGCCCTTTCACTTTCTGGCTGAGGTCACCAAGCCCCGGGTCAGCCTCGGCATCCGCTACGACACACGGCCGGGCGAACCGGTCTAGCCGTCATAAGGGGCTGCGGCGGCCGCACGCGGGCGGCCCGTCTGCGGGTCCGCGGTGCCGTTGCGCCACTCTGGCCCGGCTGCGGCGACCGAGGCACCGAAGAGAGCGACACACCAAGCTGCCTCCAGCCATAGAAGTGCAAAGGGCAAGGCGGCCACTGCGCCATAGATCGCCTGATAGCTGGAGATGTAGACGACGAAATAGGCGAAGCCGGCCTTCAGGATCTGGAAGAGGATCGCAGCCACGATCGCCGCTGCCGCAGCATCGATGAAGTGTGCCCGCCGGCTGGGCGCCAGCCAGTAGATGATGGCAAAGCCCAGCCACTCCATGGCGACCGGAACCAGGACCCGGATTAGCCCGACACTCTCGCCCAGCACGGTGTCGACCTGTCGCTGCGTCTCGGCGATGATCTGTGCGGTGAGCGAGATGCCCAAGGCAAAGAGCAGCGGCCCCAGCGTGATGATGGCCCAATAGGCCATGAAGCGGACCGCTAGGGTGCGCGGCTGGGTGACCCGCCAGATAGCGTCGAAGGTCTGACTGGCGGTGTGCAGCAACATCATCGCGATGAAGGCCAGGAAGAGGACACCGAAGCCGGTCAACTGGCGAGCCTTGGCGATGAAATCGTTGATCGCGGTCATTACCGTTTCTTCGACCGTCGGCACCACATAGTTCAAGAGGCGCAGCTGCACCTCCGCCTGCATATCCTGAAAAAAGGGAAAGGCGGAGAGCAGGGTGATCGCGATGGTGAAGAGCGGCACCAAGGCCAAAGCAGTCTGGAACGAGAGGGCAGCCGCTCGGGTGAAGAGCTCGTCATGCCAAAAGCGCAGGCAGACATAGCGCCAAAAGAGCCAGCAGGCCAAAAGGCGATGGCGGACCATGCCGCCAAGCCGGAACAGAAAGTTCAGCTGCCGTGGACCCTGAAATTCGGATTCCGCGCTATCCCCGCGGCTGACGCTCATGGGGAGACCTTAGTTGCCCTTGGCGCTGGCCTGCGCTGCCTTGGCCGATGAGCGTTTGAGGCGCATCTGCTTGGTGCGCAGGCGGTCCAGACGGTCCAGCTCGGTTTGCGTGGCGCCGCTGACGTCGCTTTCCGGCACGTCCAGAACACTGTCAGCCTGCTCTGTCTTACCACCATCGATCAACAGCTTAGCCAGATTGATCCGGGCGCGGATGTGCCGCCGGTCGCTGGATAGGGCCATCCGAAAGCGCCGTTCGGCTTTCTGCTGTGCTTTCTCCCGCAGGTGCAAGAGGCCCTCCAAAAAGGACTTCTCGCTCTCTAGCTGACGCTCGTTCTTGGCCGAAAGGACGACAACGTCGGCGAAGAGACGAAGCAGGGCACGGGGCTCGGCCGGCGCCATAACGCTGTCGCCGGTATCACTGCTGTCGATCGGGCCAAAGAGCTGGCTGCGTTCTGGGAACCAGGTCTGCCGCAGCGTCTCGTTGGCATCGGCATAGTGGTCCATCACTGCCAGACGGGCTGACGGGTCAGGCTGATAGCCCTCGCCCTGGTAGCTTTGCTGCAAACTGGCGAAGAGGAAGCGCCGTCCGGTCCGATCAAGCGGTTCCGGCAGGGCCGCCAGCGCTTCATTCAGCTCTTTCAAAATGCTCTGCCCGGCCCGACTGATCGAGGGCACGCGCCGCTGCGGAAGCGAGAAGCTGTTACCATCGGTCACGCCAAGAAGGCTCAGCATCATCCCCGGTGCATCGACTGATCCGGGTATGCCTGGGTCGTAGACCCAGGGCTTGACCGCCCCGTCACCAAAGACGGCAGTCCAGCGTGCCAGAATGTCGGCATAGTCGAGGTTCAGATTTTGACCATCCTGTTGGAAGAAGTCGGAGATGTCACCCGCCTCTCCCCACACCAACAAACTGGTGTAAGCCTCTTCCAAGAGACGATCTTGCCGCTGCAAATGGCAGACGATGGTGAAGTCGTCAAAGAACTCGCGCAGGAAAAAGGCCAGCTGCTCCACCTCGCCAGCCTCGAGAAACATGAACTGTTCGGCGCAAAGAAGAACCGTGTGCATCGATTCAGGCATACTGGCCATTTCGGCGCGGAAGTCATCTTGGAACTCTCTCCGCGCTGCCTCTTGCTCAGCCGGGTCGGCATAGGGCGGCATCGCGAAATTGGCGATCACATTGCGAGCGAAGGGCATGCCCGGCAAGAAGTTAGCGGCAAAGAGGACTAAGCGGCGGTGCGCCGGCTGCCCGGGTGAGGCCGGGAAGTAAAAGCCCTGCTTGCGCAATGCCACACGATTCTCGCGCAGAAAGCGCGAGATCGGAGAGCCGCCGACGAAGGGGGCTCCGATGTGGATTATCGCGCGACGCTTGGTCAAGGACCATCCTTTCACGAGGGCCGGTTACGCGCTCCTTAGGCCCGAGAGGTCGCTGCCGGCGCAGCCCTCTTGCCCCGACTGAGCGTTACAGATATCGCCGCGTTGAAGCAAGGCGCTCCCAAGACCAGGGGTCGCTTTTTCGCACTGCAGCAGACACAACCTTCGGTTAACTGTCATTTCTCAGTTTGGTCTCCTGGCCTTGAAAGTACCGTCCAGGCGTGATGCCGAAAGTTGCGCGAAAGCTCTGCACAAAAGCGCTGAGGTTTTGGTATCCGCAGTCCAGCGCCACGGTCGTGACCTGATGACCGCGGGCTAGACCTTCAAGGGCCGCTAGCAAGCGCACCTGGCGACGCCACTGCCGAAACGTCATGCCGCAGTCTTTGGCGATCACCCGGATGAGGCTGCGCTCAGACAAAGCCAGCATGCTTGCCCACTCCGTCAGCCCACGCGGATCCGCCGGGTCGTGCGACCAAGCTTCGCTTATCACCAGAAGGCGGGGGTCCGTCGGTTGCGGCAAGCGGAGCGGTTCAACCTCCGTCGCCACCAGCTCACTGAGGATCAGGCTCTCGATCAAGTCACGTTGACCGGCCACGAGCGGGCCTTCGACCAGGCGGAGAACGAGCACGGAAAGCAGAGTCGACACGGAAACGACGCGGCAGTCTGGCAAAGCTGCCGCTGCCTGACCGCTGAGATAGAGCGTGCGTAGGGAGAGCGCGGTCCGGCAGTCGATGGCATGCGCCCGCTCGGGCGGGACCCACAGCGCGCGCTGCGGCGGCAAGACCCAGCGCTCCCGATCCAGGGAGACCAACATCACGCCACTGCGCGCGTAGATCAGCTGCGCCTCATCATGGCTGTGCCAGTCGATCCGCCAGCCGGCCGCGTGGTCCTCCGCATGGGTCGTGATGCTTCCACCCAGCCTCACTCTCTCACCTATTGGCAGTTAAGCAATATAACTTGGCATATCAGCGGGAGACTGACAAGCGGGGACGCTGCCAGTCTCTGTGTGCCTTGACAGCGCTGACCCTTGGAGCCCGACTTGATGCCCGCTTCCCCAGCCCTTCTGCGCCTCTTGAACCTCGCGCACTTCAGCGATCACTATTGCCTGCTGATCTTCCCGACGGCCGTCTTGGGCCTGGCCGAGGCCTGGAGCCTGAGCTACGCAGAGGCGCTCTCGCTGGGGACGAGTGGCTATGTCGCCTTTGCGCTTGCTACCCTACCGGCCGGCTGGCTCGGCGACCGCTGGGGCCGCGTTGCGACCCTTCGTCTTTTCTTTCCAGGCATGGCCGTGGGCCTGGTGATCACGGGCCTCGCCGGTGATCCCTTGCAGCTGGCGGTCGGCATGGCCGTCCTGGGAGCGGCAGCGGCCCTCTACCACCCTGTCGCAACCGCTCTGGTGGTGCAGATGACCGCCGGCAGCGGTCGCGCCTTAGCCGTCAATGGTCTCTGGGGAAACCTTGGGGTGGCTGCAGCGGCTTTGGCCAGCGGCCTCGCGACCGCAGAGCTAGGCTGGCGCTGGGCCTTCCTCTTGCCCGCCGGGGCGATGGTCGCCAGCGCCTTGCTCTATGAGGTCGTCATCCGAAGGGTAAGAAGCAGCAACGCCGGCACAGAAGAGGTACGCGCTGGTCTCGCGACTAGCATCAGCGGACTGAGGCGTGGGCGGGTCCTGACCTTGATCGCTATCTCCGCTTTCTTCGGCGGATTGGTCTTCTCCGGTGTCACCATGGCCTTTCCCAAGCTGGTGGAGGAGCGACTGAGTGCGGTTCTGCCAACACTTGGTGGGCTGGGCCTAGTAACAGCGGCGGCCTTCGCTATTGCCGCCTTTGCGCAGCTGCCGGTCGGTTGCCTGCTGGACCGCAGCGGCGCGCGGGGCCCTTTGCTGCTGGCCACCGGCCTACAAGCGCTCTGCCTGGCGAGTTTATGGCTCCTGCCCGGCCCTTGGAGCCTGCTGCTGGCCGCAAGCGCTGTGATCCTGATCTTCGCCGAGATCCCAATCACAGCCTGGCTCTTGGCGCGGATCATCCAACCCTCCTGGCAGGCCCGGGCCTACGCGCTGCAGCACCTACTCTCCCTCGGCGTGGCCGCCATCGCCCTACCCCTAATCGCAACGCTGCACGGTACAAGCGGCAACACAAACAGCCTATTCGGCCTACTCGCCCTGGCCTCAGGCACAGTTTGCCTCGCCGCCGCAGTCTTGCTCGCCGGCAGGGTTCAGCCAAAGCATGCCTAGGAGTCGTGTTTGCCGGCGATTTTGCTTGCTTGCTCTTCTGAGGCGCAGACGCCATAGGAGAGCCTTCTTCCTCGGGGCGAATCTCCCATGGCCCGCAAGATCATCCTACACGTTGGCGTCCCAAAAACCGGGAGCACAACGCTTCAGCGTTTCTTGAGCGACAACCGCGGTCTCTTAGCAGACCGCGGCCTTGCCGTCCTGCAAGCGCCGGGCGAGAGCAACCACATCGGCTTGACGCTCTACGCCAAGGAACGCGGCGGCAAGACCAATAGCCCGCAACGAGACCTCTTTTTCAAGAAGGGGATCAAGACCCAAGCAGATCAGGAGCACTTTCGAGCCAAGCTGCGCCAATCTTTGGCCGAGGAGGTGGCAGGGCTGGGACCCGATATCGGGACCTTGATCCTCTCCAACGAGCATTGCGCAACGCTCTCTCGCCCCGAGCTGGAGGCCTTGCGCGCCCTACTGACTCCCTTCGCAGCAGAGATTGAGATCCTCGTCTACCTGCGCCGGCAAGACAGGTTCTGCGTCAGCTCCTACTCGTCCGATTTGCGCAACGGCAAGAGCTTGGAGATCGAGGCCCATCTCGCCTCGGCCAGCAACTGGCGCGTACTGCGCTATGATGAGCTGCTGCTGGACCTCAGCCAGGTCTTCGGCCGCGGGGCGGTCAGGCCGGTTATCTTCGAACCCTCAGGCCTGCGCGAGGGCGATCTCATTACCGACCTCTGTCACCGACTTGGCCTTGACCCCCTACCAGAGGCCCAACGCCCGTCGCGCCAGAACGAGGCTTTGAACCGCCAAGCGCAAGTCTTCCTGCGCAGCTTCAACCGCAGCTTCCCCACCCAGCCCGAGGGCCGGGATCGCCGCGCGCTGCGCTTGCTGATGGAGGTGATAAACAAGGACTTCATTGGGCAGGGTCTCTTGCCGGCCCGCGACCAGGTCTCCGCCTTTCTGGCTGGCTTTGCAGAAGGCAATGAAGCAGTGCGGCGTGAGTGGTTTCCCGACCGGCCGACCCTTTTCGACGAAGACCTGTCGGACTACCCAGAGGCCGTCGATCCGGCAGAGGAGGCGACGCTAGATGCGTCCTTGGCCGTCCTAGAAGCTGTCATCCGCCACTGGGCCGAAGCCGATTTAGCGGTCCAGAGAGAGGCAAGCGAGCGCCGCCGCGCTGCGCGCGAACGAAAGGAAGAGCGTGCGGCGAAGCGGGCAGCCAGAAAAGACTAAGGGCGCCTAGGCCACCTCAACCAGGCAGTCGATTTCGACAGCCACGCCCAGCGGCAGGGAGTTCACCGACACCGCGGCACGAGAGTGGCGTCCCTTGTCGGCGAAAACGGCGACCATCAGGTCGGAAGCCGCGTCGATCACCTTGGGCTGCTGCACGAAGTCGGGCGTGGAGTTCACGAAGCCGCCCAGCCGCAGGATGCGGGTCACCCGGTCGAGATCGCCCTCGGCCGCTTGACGCAACTGCGCGATGATGTTGATGGCGCAGAGCTTGGCTGCCGCCTGGCCCTCTTCCAATGACAGCTCAGCGCCCAGCTTGCCGATGTACTGTGGCTTCCCGCCTTGTAGGGTGATCTGGCCGGAAACGGTGACCAGGTTACCGCTGCGGACCCAAGCCACATAGTTCGCCAGCGGTGCGGAGGCCTCGGGGATTTCCAGCCCCAGCTCCGCCAAGCGCGAATCAACCGTTCCAGCCATGATCACCTCTCCATCTTACATGCACGCGATGAGCAAGCTCATCGCGGCGGCACCGGCC